>NZ_JBQFMM010000009.1:0-211465 GCF_056531845.1 Ruegeria sp. K3
CGAAGCCGAAGCCGAAGCCGAAGCCGAAGCCGAAGCCGAAGCCGAAGCCGAAGCCGAAGCCGAAGCCGAAGCCGAAGCCGAAGCCGAAGCCGAAGCCCTGAACAGGGCCGAGCCGACCGAAGAAAAGGTGATCGAACGCACAGTCGAAAAACGCGGTGGGTTTGTTCCGGCTTTGTTGGGCGGGGTTATTGCTGCAGGCCTCGGATTTGCTGCAGGCAACAGCGGGTTATTGTCTCAAGGAGCAGATAGCTCGGACGCAATTTCCGCACTCGAGTCGAAGCTGGCGGAACAATCCGATCAGATTGCCCAACTGACAAAAACTCTTGCTGAAGGCCCCGATGTCTCGGGCTTGTCAAATCAGATCAAGGCGTTGTCGGATAAGCTTGCTCCGGTCGAAAGCGATCTTACTGCCGTGAAGAGCAGTGTTGATGGCCTGACCGGTAAGGTCGACCCGCTTGAGGAACGCCTGACCGCGCTTGAGAAGCAGCCGCTTGAAGCAAATGTCTCGCCCGAGGCCACAGCCGCGTTCGAGGCAGAATTGAAGAAACTACAGGATTCTCTGGCCGCTCAGCGTAGCGAAGTGGAAAAGATGGTCTCAGACGCGCAGGCTTTAGAGGCTAAAGCTTCGGCCGAGGCGCGCGCGGCGACCAACGCCGCCATCCTGTCGCGTTTGCATGGTCAATTGGATGCCGGTCAACCCTATGAAGATTTGGTCTCTGAACTGAAAGCCGGTGGTGTCGATGTACCCGATGCCTTGGCTGCATCTTCGAAGGACGGAGTTGAGACCCTTTCGGCGCTGCGCAGCTCATTTGCCCCCGCAGCCCGCGCCGCACTGGCGGATGCCCGTGATGCCGATAAAGGCACCGGCTTGGTTGCTTTCTTGCAGCGCCAGACAGGCGCGCGGTCGGTGACCCCGCAAGAGGGCGAAGATCCGGACGCGGTCTTGTCACGCGCTCAAGCGGCGTTGGCGGATGGTGATGTCACTAAGGCGTTGACCGAACTGAAATCCTTGCCCGAAGCGGCGCAGACTGCATTGGCGGATTGGGAGCAGGCGGCGCAGACACGGGCCTCTGCCGTCGAGGCCGCAAATACGCTTGCTTCAAGCCTGAACTCGAACTGAAGGACCTGCCATGCTGTGGTCATTGTTTAAGATCCTTGTTTTTGTTGCGATTATCGGCCTGCTGGCCATGGGTGCTGGGTTCTTGATGGAATCATCCGGCGGCGTGCAGATCACCGTCGCCGGCACCGAATACACACTGGGCCCGCTGCAATCAGTGATCGCGCTGGGCGTGCTGGTGTTTGCGGTCTGGTTGTTCTTCAAGCTGCTTACGCTGCTGATCGCCACGCTGAAATTCCTAAACGGTGATGAAACCGCCCTTTCACGTTATTTCGATCGCAGTCGGGAAAAGCGGGGATATCAGGCGCTGGCGGACGGGTTGATGGCGCTGGCCTCGGGTGAGGGGCGCGTGGCGATGACCAAGGCCAATAAGGCCGAGAAGCTGCTGAACAATCCGGAACTGACCAATTTGCTGGTGGCGCAGGCAGCCGAGATGACCGGTGATACCAAGAAAGCGTCCGAGACTTACAAGAAGCTGGTCACCAACAACGCCACGCGATTTGTCGGTGTGCGCGGGATCATGAAGCAAAAGCTGGCCGAGGGCGATGATGAAACCGCGCGCAAGCTGGCCGAGAAGGCTCTGGCCCTCAAACCCCGGCATGAAGAAACGCAGGATGTGCTGTTGAACCTGCAGACCAAAGCGCAGGATTGGGCCGGTGCGCGGTCCACGTTGACCTCGAAGCTGAAGGCCGGGTATTTGCCGCGCGACGTGTTCAAACGGCGCGACGCAGTCCTGGCTTTGTCCGAGGCCAAAGTGCTGCTGGACGACACGGCGACGGTCGAACAGCAGGAACATGCGATTGAGGCAAACCGCCTTTCACCCGATCTTGTCCCGGCAGCCGCCATGGCCGCGCGCGCCTATATCGAAAAGGGCAAACCGCGTGCAGCCACCAAGATTCTGAAAAAGGCATGGGAAGTACAACCTCACCCCGATCTGGCCCATGCCTTTGCCGAGATTGTGCCAGACGAAACACCTGAACAGCGGATCAAGCGGTTCACCGCTTTGACCCGCATTCATTCAGATAATATGGAAACACGCCTGATTTTGGCCGAGCTGAACATCGTAGCCGAAGACTTCCCCGAAGCGCGACGCGCGCTGGGTGATGTTGTCGAAAAGCAGGGGGATGCACGGGCCTACACGCTGATGGCTGCGATTGAACGGGGCGAGGGCGCCTCGGACGCGGTGGTTCAGGGTTGGCTGGCCAAGGCGTTGAACGCACCGCGCGGGCCGCAATGGGTCTGCACCAATTGCCACGACATTCAGCCTGAATGGGGACCGGTGTGCCAGAACTGCGGCAGCTTCGATACGCTCAGTTGGCAGACGCCTCAGACGCCCGAGATTGCTAGTGTGACGGGTGTGCACATGCTGCCTCTGATCGTTGGCGCGCTTGAGGATCAATCAGAGGCTGAAGAGGCAGAGGAACCTGAAGAAAGTGCTGAAGAGTCACTTGAAGAGCCGGTCGAAGAGGACATGATCGAGGGAAAGGTCGAGCCGGTCACGGAGGAAGTCGCGCGACAGACCTAACGCGCGGTCTCGGCGTTGAAAGCGTCGTTCCGTAGCTTAAACAGCCCGGCCCACCGATTTTGATCAAGGGCGACCAAAGCCATTATGTGCTATCGGCTGTCGTCGGCGACACCGGCACACAAGACGACTAAACCGATCCCGGCGGGTTTTGCACGTCCAGATAACGTTCGGCCGGAATCCTCACGAGACCTTTGATCCCCAAGGCAGTACGGTCCGCGTCATCCAACTGCGCAGTTGCCCGTTCAACCGCTGTAAAAATCGCTTGCTGATCGTTACCCTCCGCAGTGATCAATGGCAGGCTAGGGGTCGGGTCCGTCCACTCCAACACCCGCAGAGATGCGGCAAACTCTTCATACTCAGCCATCAATCGCCAAGAAACCGCATCAAGGGCGGCGATATCTGCGTGACCCTCCGCAACGGACTGCGCCGACTTCAGGTGACCTTCGGTTTGCACACGGTGCTTGAACCAGAAGCCATGCGGCTCAAGATGCCAATAAGGCGCGGCGTAGCCAGATTGCGAAAATGTCTGGTTGTAAGCGAACACCGCTTCCCGAAACGCCATCAGATTTGTGCGTGGATCATCGGCGCGCACGACCAGAGCACTGCGGTAATAGCCGGGCGGGCACCCGTCGAGACCATAGTCTGGCGTGCCAACCAACGCGACCTTATCGTGTAGCCATGTCCGGTACGGCATGCCGCAAGTCTGGCTCAGCACCAGTTCCGGGTGCTGCCAGACCGAGAATTCCTCGACGTCCTGCGACAGATGCTCAGGGCTCTCGATCCCGGCGCGGTTCAGATTGTCACGGATGAGGCTCCAGTATCGCAGATGTGCCTCATCAAGCTGAGGGCGGGCATACATCATCAGGCTTGCGATCATTGCATCTGCCCGAACAGTTCATACAGCTCTATCGTGGTTTTCACCCCGACCTTCTGCTGGATGCGCCCGCGATGAATTTCTACCGTGCGGGGGCTGATACCCAAGGCAGTTGCGATCTCTTTGCTCGACGTGCGCGCGGGGTGGGTCAGAATATGTTGCAAGACCTGCTCCTCGCGGTCGGTCAAAAGTCTGCGCTTGTCCGCAAGCATCTGACGTCGCGATTTCTCGGCGCGCAGACGGTCGCCTATTTCAAACGCGGCCTGTATCCGTTCGATCAGCACCTGCAGGTCAAAGGGTTTTTCCAGAAAATCAATTGCACCTGCCTTGGTGGCCCGCACGGATTCCGGAATGCCGCCATGACCCGAGATGAAAATGACCGGTATGGTCGACTCGCGCCGGTTCAGATGTTCCTGCAATTCCAGCCCGTCCATGCCGGGCATGCCATAGTCCAGGATCAGGCAACCTTTTGCGTCCTCATGCACTTGATTCAGAAATGTCTGCGCATCGGCAAAATGCTCGACCCGTAGTCCGCGTTTGCTGAGCGACCGAGATAAGGCGATGCGCACATCTTCATCGTCATCGACGATATAGACGACCAGCGGTTCAAAGGTCATGCGTGATCCTCCTTGGGCTGATCGCGGCGCTGCAGGGTGAAACAGAAGCGCGCCCCGGACGTCTCAGTAGGCTCGTACCAAATGGCTCCGTCATTGGCTTTGACGATGGTCCGACAAATGGACAGGCCCAGCCCCATCCCGTCGGTCTTCTGGGTGTCAAACGAGTTGAACAAGGTGACACCATCGCTAATCCCGGGCCCGTTATCCTCAACCCGCACCTCGACCAGTTCATCGCTGGTCTTTGTAGTGATGGTGATTTTACCCTTGCCATCCGGATCCAGGGCCAGGGCGTCGATCGCGTTGCGCAACAGGTTAACCAGAACCTGAGCGATCTGCGTCCGGTTTCCGATGACAAGAGGAAGGTCGGTTTCTTCATAAAGCAGCTTGATCTCGTGTAACTTCGCCTCGGCGTCCATCAGGCTGACGGTTTGCCGGATCAACCCGTTCAGTTCAAACGGAGTCTGACGTCCGCGATCCTTACGCACCACATCACGCAGGGCGCGGATGATGTCGCCCGCACGGCGCGACTGGCGGTCGATATCCGAAAGGATTTCTATCACCTCAGGATCGGGATCGCCGATTTCATCCAGCGTGATCTTCGCGGCGTCGACATTATAGGAAATCGCGCTTAGCGGTTGGTTCAGCTCATGCGCCAGCCCCGAGGCCATTTCTCCCATCAGGTTGACCCGTGCCACATGGGACAGATCGCGGCTGAGGCGGCTTACTTCATCCTCGGCCTGCTTTCGATCGCTGACGTTGTCGATAATGGCAACCGCATGATCAGGGGTACCGCTTTCATCGCGGATCAGAATGGCATTGACCCGCAACCAGATGGGGGATCCGTCTTTTCGGATAAACTGGTTTTCGGCGATGAACTCGGAATCCTGCAGCAGGGTTTCGCGAAACTTGACCGCGATCTGCTGTTCATCTTCCGGCAGGATGTCGGCCAGCGTCATCTTCTCCAATTCATCCGGCTGATATCCCATGATATCGCACAGCTGTTCGTTGGTCCGCAGAAACCGCCCCGTTTCGGGCGAGATCTGCGCCATCCCGCGCGAGGCCAGATCGAAGGTGCGGCCATAGGCGGTTTCGAACCGTTGCCGTTGCCGAACTTCCTGAGTCAGAGCCGCACCGGTATCTTCCAGCTCGCGATAGGGGCTGTGCAGGCCTTCTTCGGTGGTGATCTCTCCGCTGCGCAATTGCTGACTCTGGCTGGCAAAGGTCCGCACAGGGGCATAGATCCGGTCGGCCATGGCCAAACCAATTGCGCCCGTCAGAATGGCAATGGCAAGCGCGATCCAGACGCCTTGCGTCCGGTTCTTCTTGATCTCGCCGATAAAGTTGTCCTCGGCCGCATAAAGCCCGATCAACCAACGCAGCCCCGGCTCGGACACCTCGATCAGCATCGCCACATAGTCCTGACCGTTCAGCTGGAAATCGGTATGAACCGGTCCTTCCGTGTCGCTCAGACCGGTTTGCACGACATCTCCGAACGCCTTTTGCGCGATGGGGTCTGCGATTTGGTCCACACGCGTCAGCTCGGGCGCTTCCATATGTGCTTCCTGCCGGATCAGCACCAGCGTTGGATGCGCCAGCACCGCGCCATTTTCGTTCAGAACCAGCGCGGCACCGCGTCGTTCCGACCAGATGTCCAGCAGGAACCCCGACAGGGCGTCGATCTGGATATCGACACCCAAAATGGCACGGATATCTCCGGTATCGTCCAATATGGGTACACTATAGGTGATCCCCGGCTGGCGCGTGGTGAAGAAGATATAAGGCTCTGTCCAGATCGGTGCTTTGGCTTCGGTCACCATTCTGAACCAAGGCCGGGTGCGCGCTTCATAGGTGTCAGTCTGGGTAGTGGCCGTTTCCAGCAATGTGAACTGATCGTTGCGCCATTGGAAATCGGCGGGATGTTCCGCGGTGCCGGGCAGGAATGGCGGAACGAACTTGGTGCGATAACGTCCGGGCTCTTCCGCGCGCATGACGTAGACAAACCTGCCCGTCGCGTCGGCCAGATACATCCCTGCGAGTTGAGGCGCGACCTGTAGCTGCTGAAAAAAATGGCTTTCCAATACTCCAGGATCGCTGATATCCAGTACGTCATTTTCAGCAAGTCGCCGAGTTGCATCCAAGGCCTGCCGGGCGGGGTTCAGAAAACTTTTGACTTGGCCGATGACATTGACACTGACTTCGTTCAGCGATGTTCGGGATTGCCGCAACAGCGCGTTCTCCGAGCTGACAAAGGTCGACAGGATCACCGAAAGGATGGCGATGAACTGCAGCCCACCCAAACACAGCGCAAGCGTGGCGCGCAGCGATCTTCGCCTGCGGGCTGGCTCAGTGTGGTCCTGGCGTATTTCTTGTTGCCCTGCGTAGTTCAATTCTTGTCCAAACGACCTTCTGCACGGGTCGGTATCACAGTCACAGAATGTGATCAGTTACCCTCTTTCCCCTATATCTGAATCCAAGCCTATACGTAATCTACCGTATAGACACCTGCTGTTTGGTTTCGCTTTCCTCTTTATCATCGGGGGGCCTGATTCCAGTGCGATTTTTTCTGTTGTGTTCTGAAAGGTTTCAGGCACCCCACAGATCAAAAAAGACTGACAACAGGAGTGTCAAAGTGTTCAAGAAAACCTCAATCACCGCATTTGCCGCGGCGGCCCTGATGGCACCAGCGGCATATGCTGAAGAATTTATCACGATCGGAACTGGCGGCGTTACGGGTGTCTATTACCCGACGGGTGGCGCGATCTGCCGTCTTGTCAACAAGGGCCGGAAAGAGCACGGGGTCCGGTGTTCGGTGGAGTCGACTGGGGGGTCGGTTTACAACATCAACACCATTCGCGAAGGCGAGCTTGAGTTTGGGGTGGCACAGTCGGACTGGCAGTACCACGCATTCAACGGCAGCTCGAAATTCGAAGAAGCCGGCCCGTTTGAGAACCTGCGTGCCGTGTTCTCGGTACACCCAGAGCCGTTCACGGTTGTGGCGCGTGCCGACGCGGGTATCTCGAATTTCGAAGACCTGAAGGGTAAGCGCGTCAACATCGGCAACCCCGGTTCCGGTCAGCGCGGCACCATGGAAGTGCTGCTGGGCGAAATGGGTTGGACCACCGATGATTTCGAACTGGCGACCGAGCTGAAAGCGGCTGAACAATCCGCTGCTCTGTGTGACAACCAGATCGATGCGATGGTTTACACCGTGGGTCACCCTTCGGGTTCGATCCAGGAAGCAACCACCGCCTGTGACTCGGTTCTGGTGAACGTCAGCGGCGACGCGGTTGACAAGCTGGTTGGTGACAACTCCTTCTACCGTACCGCAACCATCCCAGGTGGCATGTACCGCGGTTCGGATGGTGACACCTCGACATTTGGTGTTGGTGCAACCTTCGTGACTTCGGCTGACGTGTCGGAAGACGCGGTTTATGCGGTTGTCAGCTCGGTCTTCGAGAACTTCGATGACTTCAAAAAGCTGCACCCGGCATTTGCCAACCTGAAACCAGAAGAGATGATTGCGGACGGCCTGTCGGCACCGCTGCATCCGGGCGCTGAGAAGTACTACAAAGAAAAAGGCTGGATTCAGTAACCAGACCTGACACGGGGCGCCTTTCGGGGCGCCCCGATTCATATCCGGGCTAAACCGGAGACAAGACGGCCGCAAAAACCAAGGCCGAAGGACAGGGAGATACCAACATGAGTTCCGACACACAGGGCAATCGCCCTCTTTCCGAAGAAGAGCTTCAGGAACTGGTTGCCTCATCAGACGCAGGCGCGCGTGATCCGGCGGGTAATGTCGGGCTGTTTCTGGCGATCGTTGCGGTCTTGTGGTCGGTGTTTCAGGTCGTTCTGGCCTCTCCCGTATCGAATTATCTGCTGCCGGGCAGTGTAGTGAACAACTCACGCCAGATTCATCTGGCCTTTGCGATGTTCCTGGCCTTTTCGGCCTATCCGGCGCTGAAATCCAGCCCGCGGAACTACATCCCGATTCAGGATTGGATCATGGGGATCGTGGGCGCATTTCTGGCCCTCTATGGTTATTTCTTCTACCAAAAGATCGTCGATGCGGGCGGTCTCGCAGACGATACGGACAAGTGGTTTGCCCTTGTTGGCCTGCTGCTGTTGTTCGAGGCCGCGCGTCGCGCGCTTGGCCCGGCAATGGCGATCATCGCCACGATCTTTCTGGCCTACGTCTTCTTTGGTTCCTCCGAGTGGGTGCCCGAGGTGATCCGCTGGAAAGGTGCCAGCCTGCAAAAGGCGATGAGCCATATGTGGATCACGTCCGAAGGCGTCTTTGGCATCGCGCTGGGCGTTTCAACCAAGTTCGTCTTCCTCTTCGTGCTGTTCGGCGCGCTTTTGGATAAGGCGGGCGCGGGCAATTACTTCATCAAGATGGCCTTTGGCGCGCTGGGGCACCTGCGCGGTGGCCCGGCCAAAGCGGCTGTAGTTGGTTCTGCGGCGACCGGCCTGATCTCGGGCTCGTCCATTGCGAACGTTGTCACGACCGGCACCTTCACTATCCCACTGATGAAGCGTGTGGGCTTTTCCAGCGAACAAGCGGGCTCGGTTGAGGTCGCCTCATCCGTGAACGGCCAGATCATGCCACCGGTGATGGGCGCTGCTGCCTTCCTGATGGTGGAATATGTGGGCATCTCATACGTTGAGGTGATCACCCACGCCTTCCTGCCCGCTGCGATCTCCTACATCGCGCTGGTCTACATTGTACACCTTGAAGCGGTGAAGCGGAACATGCCGACGCTGGGCGACCGCGTCGTTTCGATGGGGCGCACAATCGGTGGAATGGCGCTGTTCTTCGTGGGCTTTGCCGGGCTGTGCTATGGCATCCAGTACCCGATCAAAGCGATTGTCGCGCTCATGCCCGATGCGTCGGGTCTGGTCCTGTCGGCGCTGATCGTTTTGGCCTATCTGATCCTGCTTTGGCTGGCTTCCGGAGTAGAGGACTTGGTGCCTGACGATCCTAATGCCAAAGAGGTTGAACTGCCGGTAATTGCCGAAATCTACAAGGCCGGTCTGCATTACCTGCTACCGATCATCGTGTTGGTCTATTTCCTGATGATCGAACAGAAATCACCGGGCCTATCAGCCTTCTGGGCGACTTCGCTGTTGTTCGTGATCCTGCTGACGCAGAAACCGCTCAAGTCGATCTTCCGGGGTGAAAGTGACACAGCGAATGCCTTCAAGGCCGGTGTCGTCGACCTGTGGAACGGGCTGATCGACGGCGCGCGCAACATGATTGGTATCGCGCTGGCCACCGCCACTGCGGGTGTGATCGTGGGCACCGTGACGCTGACCGGCGTGGGCCAAGTGATGGCCGATCTGGTCGAGTTCCTGTCAGGCGGTAACCTGATCGCCATGCTGGCGTTGGTGGGTCTGCTCAGCCTGATCCTCGGGATGGGATTGCCGACCACGGCGAACTATATCGTGGTCAGCTCGCTGATGGCGGGTGTGGTCGTGGAATTGGGCGCGCAGGATGGGCTGATCGTGCCGCTGATCGCGGTGCACCTGTTCGTGTTCTACTTCGGTATCATGGCTGATGTGACACCGCCGGTTGGTCTGGCGAGCTTTGCCGCCGCCGCCGTTTCGGGCGGGGACGCGATCAAGACGGGCTTTACCGCCTTCTTCTACAGCTTGCGCACCGTGGCACTGCCTTTCGTGTTCATCTTCAACACTGACCTGTTGCTGATCGATGTGGGCTGGGTACAGGGAATCTTGGTGGCCGTCTCTGCGACCATCGCGATCCTGATCTTCACTGCCGGCACCATGGGCTGGTTCCTGACCAAGAACCGCATCTATGAAAGCGTGGCGCTGATTCTGATCGCCTTTGCGCTGTTCCGTCCGGATTTCTTCATGAACCGCATCGCACCGCCCTTTGCGCAGATCGAACCGGCACAGCTGACGCAGGCCGTGGGTGAGGCCGCACCGGGCAGCACCATGCGGATCGAGGTTGCAGGTCCTGACTTTGACACCGGCAATATGACCGAAACCACCGTGGTTCTGGACATTCCGGAAGGGGCCGACGGCACAGCGCGTGTCGACGCCCTAGGGCTGATGACGCTGGAAGAGGATGGTCTGGTCAAGCTCGACGAGCCGATGTTCGGTACGCCGGTCGCGGATGAGCTGGACATGTTCGACTATTATGCTGACGATGCCGTTCGCATCACCAGCATTCAGGCCCCGCAAAGCCAGCCCGCGAAAGAGTTGATCTTTATCCCGGCGCTGATCCTGTTGGGTCTTGTCGCCTTCCTCCAGCGTGGCCGTGCCGCAAAACAGGGAGAACCCGCATGACCCAAGCAATTCTGTGCGCCGTGGATATCAGCAATGGCGATCTTGATGTTGCTGTCCTTGAACGCGCCGCAGCGCTGGCCGAAATGGATGGCGCGCGGCTGGATGTCGTGACCGTGACACCCGACTATGGCGAAGGTTTCGTCAGCAGTTTTTTTGAGCCCCACCACCACGAAAAGGTGATTGAAGAGGCTCATGAAAAGCTGGTCGCCCTCTGCGCCGCCACGCTGGGGGAAGAGCGCAACGCCAAGGTCCGTCATGTGGTGGCAACTGGCAGCGCCTATCAGGAGATCCTCAAAACCGCGGAAGGCGCGGGCTCGGATTTGATCGTGATCGGCGCGCATAAGCCTGACTTGAAAGACTATTTGCTTGGTCCGAATGCGGCGCGCGTCGTGAGGCATTCGCACACGTCAGTATATGTTGTGCGGTAAATCGATCGGATTTAAGCTGAGAATCTGCCATTTGAAGCTTGTTACTCAGTAGCCAATCTCGCAGATCCTTACCGGGAGATTTCTATGATGAAGACATTCACGAAAACCGGCGCCGTTCTGGCGTTGGGTGTTGTCGCTTGCGCGGCCAATGCGCAGGACCCTGCGCCGGAATATGGCTATGGTTGGGAGGACAAAAACTCGGTGACTGGCACCGAGTTCATGGTCTCGGCCGCCAATCCCATTGCTGCCAAAGCCGGATATGATGTGCTGGCCGCAGGTGGCACAGCCGCAGATGCGATGATTGCCGTGCAGCTGATGCTCAATCTGGTTGAACCGCAATCATCGGGCATCGGCGGTGGTGCGTTCATGCTGTATTGGGACGCGTCGGCCAAGACACTGACCACCTTTGATGCGCGCGAAAAGGCCCCCGCGAAAGCCACGCCTGAACGGTTCCTGTTGCCGGACGGGGAAAAGATGCCGTGGCCCGAAGCTGTTGTAGGCGGACAATCTGTTGGCGTTCCGGGCATTCTGCGCCTGATGGAAGTGACCCATAACCTCTATGGCAAGAAAGACTGGGCCTCGCTGTTCCAGTCTACCATCGATCAGGCCGAGCAGGGGTTTGAGGTTTCGCCCCGCATGGCAAACTCGATCCAAAGCACGATTGAACGTGAGCGCTCAGTCGGTGTGTTCCCGGCGGGCAAAGCGTATTTCTTCAACGAAGATGACACGCCGCTGCAGGCTGGAACCTTACTACGGAACCCCGAGTTTGCCGAAACCCTGCGCATTCTGGCCGATCAGGGCGCAGGCGCCTTCTATAGCGGCCCCATCGCCGAAGATATCGTGGCGGCAGTGGATGCCACATCCAAGGTGGAAAACAATATCACGCTTGAGGATCTGGCCGACTACCGCGTCAAAATCCGCCCCGCCGTCTGCGCCGATTATCGCGGCTACGATGTCTGCGGAATGGGTCCGCCAACCTCCGGCGGCCTGACCGTAGGGCAGATTCTGGGGATACTCAGCAACTTCGACCTCGAAGGCACTGGGTGGAACGCTGAGATGGCGCATCTCTATGCCGAGGCCGCCAAGCTGGCCTATGCCGACCGCGCGCTTTACATGGCCGACGGCGATTTTATCGATGTACCGGTCAAGGGTCTTCTGGACGCGGACTATCTAAAGCTGCGCTCGGAGATGATCGACCCTGCTGCAGCCAGCGAGAAGCGTCAGGCAGGTGAGCCGCCACGTGATCACACCGCCCTGTTTGCGCCCTCGCAAAACCCGGGTCGTCCCGGCACCAGCCATATCGTGATCCGAGATCAGTACGGCAACGCGCTGTCGATGACGACCACTATTGAGACCGCCTTTGGCAGCCGGGTTTTTGTGCGGGGTTTCCTGCTGAACAACGAACTCACCGATTTCGACCGCGCACCAAAGGATGGCGACCGTCTGGTGGCCAACCGCGTTGAGGGTGGCAAACGCCCGCGCAGCTCGATGTCACCAACCATCGTGATGAAGGATGGTGAGCCCTATCTGCTGATCGGCTCACCCGGTGGTAGCCGCATCATCAACTATGTGGCCAAAACGATCATTGCGATCCTGGATTGGGAAATGGACCCGCAGGATGCCATCGAAACCGGGCATTTCGTGCATCGCAACGGGTCTGCGATGGATCTGGAGCAGGGGACATCCGCTGCTGAATTCGCTGATGCTCTGACAGCCAAGGGGCATGAGGTCAAACAGGTCGATCTCAACAGTGGGCTTCACGCCATCCTGATCAAGGATGGCCAGCTGATCGGAGCGGCTGATCCGCGCCGCGAAGGCGTGGCACTAGGCCAATAAAGGCGAACTGCAAAAGGGCTGTTGGACAATTGTACCACGCAGCCCTTTTCTCTTGCTTTAACAGCGTACTCGTCCGATAGGGCGGTATGTTCAAAAGCCGCGCAATAACCTTCATTCTGATCACACTGATGATCGATGCCATCGGTATTGGCATCGTGTTCCCGATCATGCCCGACCTGATGGATCGCGTCGGTGCGGGCAATACCGGACAAGGAGCTTTTTGGGGTGGGCTGCTGATGGCCGCCTATGCCGGGGCGCTGTTCCTGTGCGGACCTATTGTCGGCAGCATTTCAGATGCGGTCGGGCGCAGGCCGATCCTGATCGCGGCACTGACCATGTTGGCGCTGGATTATGTGATCATGGCGCTGGCCGAAACGTTTTGGCTGCTTCTTCTGGGACGGACGCTCGCGGGGCTTGCGGGGGCGACCTATATCACCGCAACGGCTTACATTGCTGACATATCATCACCGACCGAGAAGGCGGCGAATTTCGGTCTGATCGGGGCGGCCTTCGGGATTGGGTTTGTGCTTGGCCCGGCCATCGGCGGCATCGCTGCCGGGATCAGCATTACTGCGCCGTTCTGGATCGCTGCGGTCTTGTCCGCCGCCAACGCCCTGTTCGGAGTCTTCGTCCTGCCCGAGAGCCTGAAACCAGAAAAACGCCGCCCCTTTGGCAAGCGCGACCTGAACCCGTTCAAATCGATCTTTGACGCCTTCCGCTTTCCGGGGCTGGCAGTGCCGCTGCTGTGCATTTTCATCTTTGAATTTGCCAACATGGTCTACCCCACCCTCTGGGCCTTCTGGATACGAGAGGTGTTTGGCTGGTCCACGCTGTATATCGGCCTGTCGCTGGCCGCATACGGCGTGCTGTTGGCCTTCGTCCAAGCCGGACTGATGCCGGTCTTCATTCGCTGGATCGGCGATTACCGAACCCTGCTGCTGGGGATGGTATCGGCATTGGTCGGAATGATCGGCTTTGGGTTTACCGTAACGGTTACGGCCCTTGTCATCTTTATTCTGCTTGCCGCGCTGTCCGACCTCGTGCCTGCCTTGATCACGGCTATGGCCTCGAACCAGGCGGACGAAGACCGGCAGGGCGTGGTGCAGGGAGTCATCGCGTCACTGTCTTCTGTCGCTGCGGTTCTGTCGCCTTTGGTGATGACCGGCATCTTTCAGGCGTCGGTCGATGGCGAAGGCACTTATCTGCCCGGCGCACCGTTCTTTTTCTCGGCGGCTCTGGTCTTGGTGATGATGCCGTTGGTGTTCCGTCTGCGCGGGCACGCATCGGTCTGAAACGAAAAACGCACCCGCAGCGGACTGCGAGTGCGTTGAATTTTCAAGGCACGAGGCGCTTACTGAATTTCACCCATGCAGAGATACTTCATCTCAAGGAAATCCTCGATCCCGTATTTCGAACCCTCACGGCCAAGACCGGATTGTTTGACACCGCCGAACGGGGCGACTTCGGTCGAGATCAGGCCAGTGTTGATGCCCACCATGCCCGATTCCAGCGCCTCGGCCACACGCCAGACGCGCGCCAAATCGCGGCTGTAGAAATACGAGGCCAGGCCGAACTCGCTGTCATTGGCCATGCTGACGACGTCGTCTTCTTCCTCGAATTTGAACAGCGGAGCGACGGGGCCGAAGGTTTCGTCCTTTGCCACAACCATGTCGCGGGTTACGCCAGTCAGAACGGTGGGTTCAAAGAATGTCCCACCCAGATCCGAGCGTTTGCCACCCAGCGTTACAGTCGCCCCTTTGGAAACCGCGTCCGAGATATGTTCTTCAACTTTGTCGACCGCCGCCTGATTGATCAGGGGACCTGTGGTGATGCCTTCGCCAAAGCCGTCGCCGACATTCAAAGATTTTGTCTTCTCGGCCAGCTTGGCAGCAAACTCGTCATAGACGCCCGCCTGCACATAGATGCGGTTGGCACAGACGCAGGTCTGGCCATTGTTGCGGAACTTCGCGATCATCGCGCCATCCACGGCGGCATCCACGTCGGCATCGTCAAAGACAATGAATGGTGCGTTACCGCCCAGTTCCAGCGACATCTTCTTGATGGTGCCCGCCGCCTGACGCATCAGGATCTGTCCTACACGGGTCGAGCCGGTGAAGGTGATCTTGGCGACCTTGTCGTTGGTGCAAAGCTCATTACCGACGCCTGAGCTGTCGGTGCCCGGGATCACGTTGAACACGCCCGCCGGTATACCTGCACGTTCACCCAAAACCGCCATCGCCGTCGCCGACAGCGGCGTCAGCGTCGCTGGGCGCGCCACAAAGGTACAGCCCACGGCCAGCGCCGGGCCAACTTTTCGCGCGATCATCGCGTTTGGGAAATTCCAAGGCGTGATTGATCCCACTACGCCCACGGGCTGCTTCAGCACCACGATACGCTTGTCGCGCTGGTGGCCGGGGATGACGTCGCCGTATACACGCTTGGCCTCTTCCGAGAACCACTCGATAAAGGACGCGCCATATAGGATTTCACCGCGCGCTTCGGGCCAGGGTTTTCCCATCTCGGCGGTCAGGATGGTCGCCAGATCGTCTGCGTTTTCGACCATCAGGTCGAACCATTTGCGCAGAATGGCGGCGCGTTCCTTGCCAGTCTGAGCAGCCCATTCCTTCTTCGCAGCGTAAGCTGCATCGATGGTCTGTGTTGTGCCTTCGATGCTGACATCTGTCACATTGGCGATCAGATCACCGGTTGCAGGGTTGTAGACAGGGAACGTTGCCTCTCCTTCGACCCATTCACCGTTGATATAGGCGCGGGGTTCCAGAAGGCTGGGATCTTTCAGCTCCAGCTTGGTCACTTTGGTATCCAGCATGTTCAGGCTCCTTTGGCAGCGTCGATCGAGGCTTCGAGGATATCCATGGCCTCGGCGAAGATTTCGTCCTGCACCGTCAACGGCGCGAGGAAACGAATTACGTTCCCATATACGCCACATGTCAGCAGGATCAATCCACGCTTCAATGCCTCGACCCGTATGGCGTTTGCCATATCGGGATTCGGGGCGCTGCCGTCGGTCGTGTTGAACTCGGCCGCAACCATAAGGCCCGGACCACGAATATCTACGATCTCGGGCGTGCGGGAACGGATCGATTCCAGACGCTGTTTCAAGCGCGAGCCCAGCTCATTGGCGCGCGTGCACAGGTCTTCTTCCTCGATCACATCCATCACAGCATGGGCGGCGGCGATCCCCAGCGGGTTGCCGCCATAGGTTCCGCCCAAACCACCCGGGTGCGCGGCGTCCATCAGCTCAGCACGACCGGTGACGGCGGCCAGCGGCAGACCACCGGCCAGACCTTTGGCCATAGTGGTGATATCAGCAGAGACGTCATAAGCGTCCATCGCGAACAGGTTGCCAGTGCGGGCAAAGCCGGTCTGTACCTCATCGGCAATCAGAACGATGCCATGTTCGTCGCAAAGCGCGCGCAGACCACGCATCAACTCAGCCGGAGCGGGGTAGAAGCCACCTTCGCCCTGAACCGGTTCGATGATGATCGCGGCCACCCGGCCCGGATCAAGATCGGCCTTGAACAGTTTAGTCAAAGCACCCAGCGAATCTTCGGTCGAGGTGCCATGCAGATCGATCGGGAACGGGACGTGATAGGTATCGGGCATCATCGCGCCGAAGCCCGCTTTATAGGGCTGAACCTTGCCGGTCAGTGACATGCCCATGAAGGTGCGGCCGTGAAAAGCGCCGCCAAAGGCCACTACAGCCGGGCGGCCAGTGGCAGCACGCGCGATCTTGACGGCATTCTCGACCGCCTCGGCACCTGTTGTGACAAAGACGGTTTTCTTAGTGAAGTCGCCGGGCACCTTCTCGTTCAGGCGCTCGGCCAGACGGATGTAATTCTCATAAGGCAGAACTTGATGGCAGGTATGGGTGAAGTTTGCGGCCTGTTTCTGAACAGCCTCCATCACCTTGGGGTGGCAATGCCCGGTGTTCACAACGGCGATGCCTGCGGCGAAATCGATATAGCGTTTGCCTTCGACATCCCAGACCTCGGAATTCACGGCACGGTCCACATAGACTTGCGTTTGCATCCCCACGCCCTGCGCGATCGAGGTATTCCGGCGTTCAGCAATCTGAGCGTTCAGCATCTTGCGTCCTTTCCCGTTTCCGGGCGCAGTGCCCGTATGTTTGACTGCGCGACTGTAGTATCTGCGCCTGCAAGCGAAAGCCTGTTTCTTGTGATTCATAAGCCATTGATTTACCGTCCCGGCAGGATCAAGTGTTGCGGATACTGAACATGAAGAACACCAGCCAAGAGGATTTGACCCTCGGATTGCGCCTGCGAACCTTGCGAGAGCGTGCAGGCTTATCTCAGCGGGCGCTGGCCAAGAAGTCGGATGTGCCGAACTCAACCATCTCGCTGATCGAGTCGGGCAAGATGAATCCATCGGTTGGTGCGTTACGGCGTATTCTGCAAGGCATACCGATTGGCATGTCCGATTTCTTTTCCTTCGAAATCGAATCTGAGCAGACCGTGTTTTACGCCTCAGAAGAACTTACTGAGATCGGAAAGGGTGGGCTGTCTCTGCGGCAGGTAGGATCAAACCTGCATGGTCGCGCGATGATGATCTTGCAGGAAACTTACGAGTTAGGGGCTGACACCGGTCGCGTGATGTACGGGCATGAGGCGGAAGAGGGCGGTATTGTCATCTCGGGTCGGGTGGAGGTGACCGTGGGCGATAAGCGCAAGGTACTGGGACCAGGCGATGCTTATTATTTCGACAGTCGCACCCCGCACCGGTTCAGGCAGGTCGGCCCCGAAGTTTGCCGGGTCATCAGCGCCTGTACTCCGCCTACATTCTAAGCATCACGGCAGAAATTTCAGCACTATGCATCATAGTGTTGCAGTATCTCCTGGTTTGATCCACAGTATGATGCATAGTGCGGGAAATTCCTGCAGATAATCCAGGGTGTCCGCCGCCCAATTCAGAGAGTACCGGAATGAAAAAGAAACCTGCCACTCTGCCACGTGGCTATCGCACCTGCACCGCATCGCTTGCCGTCGCCGACGTCGATGCCGCGCTAACTTTCTACGAAAGTGCCTTTGATGCGAAGATACAGGCCTATGACGCGGATGAGGCCCCCGGCTTTGCCTCGATCAAGATCGGCAACTCGATGCTGTTTGTCACCGCCGGATGGGGTGCGCACGGCCCCGCCATTCCGGGCACAGTCACTCCGATTGGGCATCATATGTATGTCGAAGATGTGGACACTGCCCTTGCAGCCGCGTTGGAAAGCGGTGCCAGCCTGATCGCTGAGGCGGCGGACACCTATTGGGGCGAACGCTGCGCCACGATTGCCGATCCGTTCGGTCATGTCTGGACGTTGGCGACCCGCGTCGAAAACCTGAAGCCAGCGGATATCAGTGAACGGCGCAAAGCGCTGCTGGACGCGGCGCAGATCGAGGCTGCATGAACGACGCCCCCCTTCCCACATTCACGATCCGTCAAAACGATCTGGCCATTCTCGCGGCTGAGGGTCGCATCGGCGACTATCCGGTCGCCGTTCGCACGGCGCGTGAGGTGATCAGCGGCGGCTTTGCCAACCACTCGGCGCATCCCAATACCTGGACTGTATACTTTCTGGTCGATGGCCAATGGGCGCTGGTCGAATCCACGCGCGGGCTGCGGCGGGAGTGGTCCAGCCTTGATCGGCTTGAGAAATGGCTGCGCAGTTGCGGATTCCGGTTCTTCTGGGTTCGCAACGACATCGATTTTGTGGAACCGCAGGCAGAAGATACCGCCGAGGAAGCCGCAGTATGAAGGCAGTCGCCTCGGAAAACCATAGCCTGAGGACAGCAGGCTTGCGTGACCACACGGTTTTATGTTCCGATGAAGAACGCCGGATCAAATCGGCGGTCGCAATCGGCAAGAAAATGAGAAGAAACGAAAAATGACCCCTTTTGCGATAACCGGAATCCAGATGCATGTCGGTGCGTTGCAGTCGAATGTCGACGCGATGCTGCACCGGATCGACATTATGATGGCACGGTTCCCCTGGACCCAGATGGCCCTGTTCAGCGAACTGGCGCCTCATGGTCCGCTCGACCGGTTTGCCCAGCCCTTTCCCAATGACGACCTGTCGCGCTTTCAGGATGCCGCTCGGCGTTATGGGATCTGGCTGATCCCCGGATCGATGTTCGAAAAGCACGAAGATGGACGGATTTTCAACACCTCGGTGGTGATCAACCCCGAAGGTGAGATCGTCTCAAAATACTCCAAGATGTTCCCGTTCAAACCTTATGAACAGAACATCGCCTCGGGTACCGAATTCTGCATCTTTGATGTGCCGGATGTGGGCCGGTTTGGCCTGTCGATCTGCTACGATATCTGGTTCCCCGAAACCACCCGCCACCTGACTAGCCAAGGGGTCGAGGTTCTGCTGCACCCGGTTCTGACCGGCACAACCGACCGCGAGGCCGAGCTGTCGATCGCCAAAGCGACCGCTGCGCAGTTCCAATGCTATGTGTTTGACGTGAACGGGCTGGCCGCCGGGGGCGTGGGCCGCTCACTGGTCGTTGATCCCTCGGCCACCGTGCTGCACCAGTCTGCGGGACAGGAGGATATCTTCCCTATCGAGATCGATCTTGATCAGGTCCGCCGCCAACGCGAGGTCGGACTGAAAGGTCTGGGGCAGGTTCTCAAAAGCTTCCGCGACCGCGAGGCGGAGTTCCCGGTCTATGACCGTACCAGCGGGGCGGATGCCTATCTGCACACGCTAGGCCCGCTGCGCATTCCGCAGAAAGGCGACGTTGCGGGCGTCGCTGCATCCGACCCCAGAACGGCGCTGGGATATACTGAAGACGCCGCGACCAAGCCCGACAATCTGTATCTCTACAAAGGGCGCTCTGGCACAGACTGATACCGGCCCAGCTTTTCGGTATCGGCAGAAAGGAAAAATTTCATGCACGGCATTTCCGATAGCGAAAAGCTCCACACCATCTCGGACTACTACAGCGCCTCGCAACTGAGGGCAGACCGATGGAGCGCGCTGCGGGAAACGGCCGAGTCTCTGGATCAGGGCGGTAACGAAAAAGATCGGGACCGGGCACGGCAGTTGCTGCAGGCGCTGGCCCCGATCGAGGTGTATTTCGCTTTTCCGGGCGGATCGGCGTTCGACTATCTGCGTCGTTTGCTGGACCATGGAAACTTTGGCGATTTCTCAACCGCCGTGCGCCGGGTGTCGCGGGCGCTGACCTCAGGGGCCTATCGTCGCCGCTCGATCCCGCTGATCGCGGATGAGACCGAGGTTGATGAGTTCGAGGACGAGTCCACCCAAAGCCATGAAGCCCGCGCGCTGGGCCGACCTTATTTCGAAGTGATGATCGTTGACAAGGTCAACGAACATCAGGAACGGTTCCTGCAAACCAGCCTGCAACGGATGCGCCGCAGCGAAGATCCGTTTATTTATGAAACCGTTGTCGTTCCCAGTGTCGAGGATGCGCTGATCGGGGTTCTGTTCAACCAGAATGTACAGGCGGTCATTGTTCGCCCGGGCCTTAGCCTGAAGTCCAAGAACGAAACCAATGTTTTGGGCCGCTATATCAGCCTCTATGGCGAGGGCGCCGATCTTGATGCGCTGTCCCCCTCGGAATACGGCCCTGAAACCTGCCGCAGGATCGGCATGCTGCGCCCCGAGCTGGACGCTTATCTAATCACCGACCGTTCGGCGGAAGATATTGCCGGTCTCGATCTGGGCCTGTGCCGGCGGGTCTTCTACAATCAGGAAGACTTTCTGGAATTGCACCTGAACATCCTGCGCGGGGTGCAGCGGCGCTATAAGACACCGTTCTTCACGGCGCTCAAGGAATACTCAAAACAGCCCACGGGCGTGTTCCACGCGATGCCGATCAGCCGGGGTAAATCGATTAGTCGCAGCCACTGGATTCAGGACATGGGGGCGTTCTACGGATCAAATATCTTCATGGCGGAAACTTCGGCCACGTCTGGCGGGCTGGATTCGCTGCTGGAGCCGAAGGGCCCGATAAAAGAGGCGCAAGAGGCTGCCGCACGCGCATTCGGCTCTAAACAGACGTTTTTTGCGACTAACGGCACCTCGACCTGCAACAAAATCGTTGTGCAAGCACTGGTACGGCCCGGAGATATCGTGCTGATCGACCGCGATTGCCACAAATCGCACCACTACGGCATGGTGCTGGCTGGGGCGAGCGTCGTCTATATGGACAGCTATCCGCTGCACGATTACTCGATGTATGGCGCGGTGCCAATCCGAGAGATCAAGCACAAACTGTTGGCCCTACGCGCTGCTGGGAAGCTTGATCGTGTGCGGATGGTGCTGCTGACCAACTGTACATTCGATGGCATCGTCTACAATGTGCAGCGGGTGATGCAGGAATGTCTCGCGATCAAGAAAGACCTGGTTTTCCTGTGGGATGAGGCGTGGTTCGCCTATGCAAGGTTTGCGCCCAATTCTCGTGTGCGCACGGCAATGCGGTCGGCCAATATCCTGCGCGAACAGTTCCGTTCGACGGAACATGCCGAGGCCTACGAGGCCCAACAGGCGGCTCTCGAAGGTGCAGATGACGAAACATTGCTAAACGCCCGCCTGATCGCGCCGCCTGACGCGCGGGTCCGGGTCTATGCGACGCAATCAACCCACAAGACGCTGACCTCATTGCGGCAGGGTTCGATGATCCATGTCAACGACCAGCAGTTCAAAGGCGCGGTGGAAGAGGCCTTTCACGAGGCCTATATGACCCACACCTCGACCTCGCCCAACTATCAGATCATCGCCTCGCTGGATGTGGGCCGCAGGCAGGTCGAGATCGAAGGGTACGAGTTCGTCCAGCGGCAGGTCGAAAGCGCGATGGCGATCCGCCGGGCCGTGACGACCCATCCGCTGCTCAGGAAGTATTTCAAGCTGGTCACAGCGGGTGACATGATCCCCGAGCAATATCGCGAAAGCGGCATGACCAGCTATTTCGATCCCGATCAGGGCTGGGCCGATGTCTGGGATTGCTGGGCGCGGGACGAATTTGTTCTGGATGCCACACGTATCACGCTGCATGTGGGCGCGACCGGTTGGGATGGCGATACCTTCAAGACCAAGATCCTGATGGATAAATACGGCATCCAGATCAACAAAACCTCGCGTAATACCGTGTTGTTCATGACCAATATCGGCACCACGCGCAGTTCGGTCGCCTATCTGATCGAGGTGCTGGTCGAGATCGCCAAGGAACTCGACGATCTGATGGACGATGCGTCCAAGATGGAGAAGCTGGCCTTCGAAAAGCGCGTCAGCAACCTGAGCGAACACGTCCCACCTCTGCCCGATTTTAGTCGGTTCCACGATGCGTTCCGCTGTGAGGCAGGTACCGAAGCCGGTGACATCCGTACGGCGTTTTTCCTGTCCTATGACGAAGACAATTGCGACTATGTCGAACCCGACAAGGAGATGTTGGAACGGCTCGAAGCCGGGGAAGAGATGGTCTCGGCCACCTTCGTGATTCCCTATCCGCCGGGCTTTCCCATTTTGGTACCGGGGCAGGTGATCAGCCCCGAAATCCTCAAATTCATGCAGGAACTGGACGTCTCGGAAATCCATGGATTCCGTGCCGATCTGGGCCTGCGCATTTTTACCGAAGACGCTTTGAAGTCAGTAAAGAACCCCTAAGGGGTCAGGGAGGACAACAATCATGCCAAAGAAGGTGCTGAAAAACATCTCGGAAATCCGCCGGTATTTCCATACCAACAAGGACCCGATCTATTTTGTATCGGCAACCAATTTCAACCTGTTGGGGCTGGATGAATGGGTGATGAACTTCACCTATATCTGCTACATGGATTGCTTTGACGGGCGACATCCGAACGTGTTTGTGCCTTCGGAAATGCCGCATGATGAGTTTCAGTCCATCGAAGACATCAACAATTATCTGCTGCAGCACAAAGAGGTCATCGACCTGGTCAAGCGGCGCGGCGGCAAGCCCAAGTTTGTCTTCCTGATGTTCGACGAGACGACCGAGAAGCTGGTCAAGGAGCTGGGCGGTCAGCTGTGGTTCCCCAAAGCCAAGCTGCGCACCAAATGTGACAACAAGATCGAAACTGTCCGTATCGGCAATAAGGCGGGTGTGCCTTCGGTGCCCAACACGCTGAGCGTTGTCAAAAGCTATGATCACCTGAAAAAGATCTGCGAAAAGGCCGGATTGGGGAATGATCTGGTGCTACAATCCGCCTTCGGCGACAGTGGCCATACGACGTTTTTCATCAAGTCCGAGGCCGATTTCAACAAGCACAAAGACGAGATCATCGGCGAAGGCGAGATCAAGATAATGAAGCGGATCGACTGTCGCGGGGCGGCGATCGAGGCTTGTGCGACCTCGGAGGGTACCATCGTTGGCCCGCTGATGACTGAGCTTGTGGGCTTCAAGGAACTTACCCCCTATCGCGGCGGCTGGTGCGGGAATGAGATTTTCTCAACCGCCTTTCCACCGAAAGCACGTGAACAGGCGCGGCAATTGACCTTCCAATTCGGGGAAGAGCTGCGCAAATCAGGCTATCGCGGCTATTTCGAACTCGACTTCCTGATCGATAAGAAAACCGACGAACTGTGGTTGGGCGAATTGAACCCCCGTATCACTGGCGCCAGCTCGATGACCAACCACGCGGCCTTTGCGCACGCAGATGCGCCACTGTTTCTGTTCCATCTACTTGAGTTTTCAAAGAAGCCCTTCGAGCTGGATGTCGAGGAACTGAATGCCCGCTGGGCGGATCCGGACATGATCGACAGCTGGTCGCAAATGGTAATCAAACACACCGATGACAGTGTCGACCGGATCACGCAGGCCCCACAATCGGGCATCTACAAGATGCTGGAAGATGGCCGCGTCGTGTTCGACCGGTTCGACTATCACCGCCGCGCGGTGGGCGAGAACGAAGCGTTCTTCCTGCGTATCTCGAATGTCGGTGATTACCGCTATGAGGGCGCTGATTTGGGTATCCTCGTGACTCGCGGGCGGTCAATGACCAAGGGCTTTAAACTGACGGACAAATCGAAGAAGTGGATTCATGGGATCACTTCGGCTTATACGGCTGAACCGCTGCCCGCGGCACAGCCGATGGAAGACCCCGCGTTCAAAATTATGTAGAAAGCCCTATGGCGCTTGTTTTTCGCTCAATTGACGAGGAACAGCCCGGTCCCAAGCTGGCCGGGCTGTTTGCCGAATACTGGCCCGCCTACCGCAAATGGTGGGCGCAAGAGGGGTATTCGGCCCGCCCCACCTATCGCGAATGCCTCCGCGCGTTGCAAAAACACATGCCCGAGATTCTGCCGCTGTACGAAGAGATCGTCGAACTGGTCGGCGGCAGCGATAGCCAGGCACGGTTTCTCAGCTTTTACTGCCCGCCGAAATATCTTTCGGGCTGCAGCCAGGCGATTTGGCGTGGCAAGACACCGTTTCTGGTGCGCAATTACGACTACCATCCAAAAACCTTTGACGCTGCTCTGCTGAAAACCCAATGGGGCGGGCGCGGGATCATCGGGATGAGCGACGGCGTTCTGGGTCTGCTTGATGGCATCAACGATGCCGGTCTGACGGTCTCGCTCACCTTTGGCGGGCGGCGCGAGGTCGGCGACGGCTTTGGCGTGCCGCTGATCCTGCGCTATGTCCTTCAAACCTGCGAGACCACTGCGCAAGCGGTTGACTGCCTGTGCCGCATCCCTTGTCATATGAGCTATAACGTCACCGTTCTGGATGCGAAACACAATCACAGCACGGTGTACCTTGCCCCGGACCGGCACCCGCAAATCTCGGACCAACCAGTGGCGACAAACCATCAGGGCCATGTCGAATGGTCCACCCATGCGCGCTTTACGGCCACCGTGGAACGCGAAAGGTTCTTGCTCAACCGTCTCAACCAGCACCCGGAAAGCGAGAAGCGGTTTATCGATGCGTTCCTGCGTCCGCCGCTTTATTCAACGGCTTTCAGATCAGGTTTCGGCACGCTCTATACTGCGGTCTATCGGCCTGCGAAGAAGCAGTTGCAACTGCTTTGGCCCGGTGCCAGCTGGGACTTGTCCTTCGATGGCTTCAAAGAGGGTGAGCTGAGCCTGATGTTGCCCGACGAGGCCGAGCCTGCAGTCTGACAAGCGCGGTCGCCCTTCTAAACTTCTTGCTCTTGGACGGGCGACGCAATAATGGGAGCGCGACGCGCGGCAGTTTCAAACAAGGCCCGGCGGGATCAACACCACATATTTCTATGACGCGATAGGACCACGGAAAGCATGACCGGTACCTCCCCAAATTGGCTAAGATTGCTTCCTTACTTCGCCACCGCATTGGTGATGGTCCTGGTCTGGTCCTGGTATCTGACTGATCTGGGTGTTGGGAACATCTATCACTACGATGAATTCTACACTTATGACCGCAGTACAGGCTTTGCGCGCAATGGGGACTGGCTGGCGGTTTATTCCAACAACGAACCCAGCCTGAAAAAACCGCCCATGCAGTATTGGATGTCTGCACTGCTGATGGAGTTTGGCGTATCTGATATTCTGGCCTTGCGCCTGCCGTCGATGATCTTTGCGCTGGGCGCGCTGATGGCAACGGCCGTACTGGCGCGGGTGATGATCCCGGACAGCCCCTGGGCTATGCTGCCTTCGGTCCTGCTGGTGGCCACGTCGCTTCAGTTCTGGCAACACGCCACATCCGCGATGCTTGATACCGGTGCGGTTTTCTTTTCGACCCTTGGAATTGCAGCCCTGTTGGCAGCGTTGGAAAAGCCGAAATACTGGCCTTATTTCGGCGCAACTCTGGTGTTGGCCGCCTTGCAGAAAAGCCCAACCCCGCTGGCCTTTCTAGCGCTGGCACTACTGACGCTGAAGTTGACCAACAGATGGCAGACGGAACCGTTCAGCGAGATCTGGCAGAACAGAACGTTTCGCCGGACGCTCAAAATTGCGATCCCGCTGGCCTTCGCCTGGCCGATCCTGCAAGAGCTTCGGTTCCTCTTTGGCGACTCGCTTGATGGCAACATCAAAGGCGAGATGCTGGATCGTTTTCGCCCATCGCTCAGCGATCGCGGCTTCGGGAAGCTCTATGATCTGATCATCGCGGGCGAGCCGTGGTTGCGGCTGCTGGGTTTTGTCGGCATCTGCGCTCTGCCATTTCTGCAAAAGCGGCCCAGACTTCTTGCTGCAACAGGTATAGCCGCGTTCTTCATTATCATGATGTGGGCCGCAGCCGGCAAGGTTTATGCACGCTACACCCTGCTGATCCTGCCGATGCTGATGGTCGCCGCAACCGGTTTGTTGTTTTCGGTCGAGCGCCTGCGCTGGGCCGGGATGGTGGCCGCGCTGGGTCTGGTCTTTGTTGCAGGCGGCCTGTTCTATGACCGCGATGCCACCGATCTGGGCAAGGGCCGCGTACGCTTGGGCGTGCCCGAGGCCGAGATTTTGACCCCTTTGGGTGCAATGCTGCAGCCGGATGAAACCCTGCTGCTCTGCGCCTATGACCGCAAGTTGCGCGTACCGCCCGGGGCCGCATCGGTCTTTGCTTCCAACGGTAGGCGCTTTGTCTACCTCAGACGGCTGGAGCTGCACAAATACCTCGACAGGTTCGGCTATACCACCGGCCCTCTGCGAGGGCTCTGTTCGGAGGGTGAGTTGTCTGAGCTGGCACCTGACCTGATCGGGCTCGAGACGCAGCCAACTGCGGTTGACGGTTTGGTCTATTGGTCAGCAACCGGTGTCACGCCCGCCCCTGAATAGGAGACACGGTGCAATCCGCCCCATCGCTGAACAATGCCCCAACAAGTTGCGCTGATGTTGGCCTGCCATGCGGTGACCACTTGAATTTTCGCCGTTGATCCCGCAAAAGCCCTGAGACTGAAACAAGTAAAGCTATCCACTATGCATGCTGATCATGATGCCAACGCTGACAATCGACCCACTGTGTCGATCGTGATTCCCATGCATAACGAACAGGGGGCTGTTCCTGGTCTTATCCAGGGCATCTGCACTGCTGCGACCGAATTGCCCGCGTTCGAGATTGTCGCGGTTGATGACGGATCGACCGATGGCACTTTTGCGGCGCTGCAACAGATGCAGAAAGACTGTCCGCAACTGCGCATCCTGCAGCACAAAACGGCCGGTGGCCAAAGTGCTGCCGTGCATTCCGGCGTCAAGGAAGCACGCGCGGATATCTGCTGTACGCTGGATGGCGACGGACAGAACCCGCCGGAAGAGTTGCCAAAGATTTGGGCGCCGCTGGTGTCGGGTGGTGATGCCTCGATTGGCCTGGTGGCGGGGCAACGGGTTGGCCGGCAAGACACTGCGTCAAAGAAGCTTGCCTCGCGCTTTGCCAATGCACTGCGGGGCTGGATGCTGAAAGACGGCACCCGCGACACCGGCTGCGGTTTCAAGGCGTTCCGACGGCAGGCTTTCCTCGATCTGCCCTTTTTCAATCATATGCACCGTTATCTGCCCGCCCTGTTTAAGGCCTATGGCTGGAATATCGCGCTGGTGGATGTGGCGCATCAGCAGCGTTTGTCGGGCGAATCCAAATACACCAATTTCGGGCGGGCCATGGTCGGCATCTGGGATCTGTTCGGCGTCGTCTGGCTGACCCGCCGCGCCAAATCCGTTTCCGCAACCGAGGCGTCCCGGTCATGAAAGAAACCATTCTGGAAATCCTGCACGTCGACAGCCCGACCGAGGCGCTCTGGGTCTTTATCGGTCTGGCCGGTCAGCTGATGTTCAGCGCCCGGTTTATCGTGCAATGGATCACGTCCGAGCGCGCCAAGAAATCCGTCATCCCGATGGCGTTCTGGTACCTGTCGATCGGCGGCGGGCTTATCCTGCTGAGCTATGCGATCTATCGCCGTGACCCGGTCTTTATTCTGGGTCAGTCGATGGGCCTGTCCATCTACCTGCGCAACATCTTCCTTATTCGCGCTGAAAACCGCTGATTGATCGTAACGCTTCTTTACGACCTGCCACCCATTACAAGTTTGTCGGTTGCACCCGTTCAGCGGGTAGCGGCCTACGGCTGCGTTGTGTGAACAACCTCTTATTGTTTCTGAAATTTTCGTGCTAGTATCCCGCGAATAGATTTTCAGAATTGTACTCGGAGGATATTTTCTCTTGCCCGATAGCTCACCCCGGTTGTTCAGATTGCGCCCTTTGGAAAAGGCGGATCTGGGAACAGTTGCGCGCTGGTTTCAGGATATCCATGACCTGGCCCTGTTCGACCGTACGTCGCGCATTCCGCAGAACCTGGTACAGACCGAGCAATATTGGGAAGACGCGATAAACGCCTCAAAGGACTGCTGCAAATGCTGGTTCGCAATCGAATCTGACAGTGGTGATCTGGTGGGGATGACCGGGCTTGAAGCAATTTCCAGCGTCAACAGGGATGCGGTGGTTCCGGTTTTTGTCGACAAATCCATCCGTCGACATGGCGTGGCGGTGCGTTCGGTTGCGCTGATGCTGGATTTCGCATTCCGGCAATTGGGGCTGAACCGTATCACCTCGTATTACCGGGCCGACAATCACAGCAGCCGCGATCTGATCCAGCGAATCGGCTGCGAGATCGAGGGCACGATGCGTCAGGCCTGGTTCGCGGATGGGCAGTTCCATGACATGGTTGTCGTCGGCATGTTGCAGCAGGACTGGATCGCGCGTCGAGAGGTGCTCGCGCAGGAGTTAGGCGCCCAAACAGTGGTCAGTTTTGTTGCCTCTGGGTGGTCTTGGCCCCCCGATTCCGGTGCAGATACCTAAAATGTTACGTATTCTGAGTCATTTTTTGCTAAAACAGTCCTGTCGGATTCGACATGACAACACAATTGAGTATTGCCAGTGAACACGACCGGTTCGGACGCATCAATAAAACAGAAACTAGGCGCGGTGCTTTTTGCCGACGTTGTCGGCTATTCCCGCCTGATGAGCGAGAACGAGATGGATACGTATAACGCGTTGAAGTCTTTGCTTTCGCAGCTTGAATCGGCTTGCTCAAAGTATCAGGGCAAAATCATCGAAGTGCGCGGTGACGGCATCCTTGCCTTATTCGACACGGCGACCAGTGCGGTAGAGTTCAGCATCGAACTGCATCGGATCGCTGCGGAACATAATCAGGCGCGCGATGATGAGCACAACATCAAATTCCGCGCTGGCGTTCACATGGGCGAAGTTCTGATGGACGAACGCGGTATCCATGGTGACAACGTCAATATCGCTGCCCGCCTGCAGGAGATTGCTGAGCCAGAACGGGTTTATGTCAGCGCAGCCGTCTATGAACAGATCCGTAACCGCCTGCGCTATGGCTATGAATTCCTCGGTCCCAAGCAGCTCAAGAACATTATGTCTCCGGTCGCGACCTACTGTGTCCGAACCGAGGTCGAGGGTGCAACAATGGCCGCAACCCTACGTCCAGAAATGCAGCTGGAAGTGCTTGAAAGGCCCGATAACCCGTCGGTTGCGGTGCTGCCCTTTACTAGCCAAGGCGGGGATGAAGATGACAGCTGGGTCGCCGAAGGGCTGACCGACGACATCATCATGAACCTGTCCAAGTTCCGGAACCTGTTCATCATTGCCCGGAATTCCTCGTTCTTCTTCAAGACCCAGTCGATGTCGCCGCAAGAGGCCGCTCGGCGTCTGAACGTGCGCTATATCGCGCGCGGCAGTGTGCGCCGCTCGTCCAGTCGTATCCGGATCACGGCCGAGCTAATCGACGCCAACACCGAACGCACCATCTGGGGTGAACGGTTCGACCGTAAGCTCGATGATATCTTCGACATCCTGGATGAGGTGACCGAGTGCATCGTTGCCGCCACCGCAGTCATGATCGAGTCGCATGAAAAGCTGCGCATGGTGCAGGCAATCCCGTCAGACCTGCGGGCTTATGGTTCGGTTCTGCAGGGGCAGCACCATATTTTCAAGTACACCCGCAACGACAACCGCAAGGCGCAGCATTGCTACGAATCCGCGCTTGAGCGCGACGGCGGCTATGCTCGGGCTGCAGCAGCCCTGTCACGCACGCTCAACATCGATTGGCGCTATTCCTGGACCGAAGACCCAAACAGCGCGCTGGACAAGGCGCTGTCGCTGGCTCAGCGTGCGGTGGAGCTTGACCCCACAGACGCGCGCGGGTTTGGAGAGCTGGGCTATGTGCAGCTTTATCGTAAAGAGCATGACTCGGCGATCGAATCCTACAAACGCGCCCTGCAGCTTAACCCCAACGATGCGGACATGCATTCGGACTACGCCGATGCGCTGGCCCATTGGGGCGACAACGAAACCGCCATCAAACATCTGCAGCAGGCGATGCGCCTGAACCCCTATTTCCCCGATCAGTACCTGTGGCATCTGGGCGGGGCCTATTACAATCTCAAACGCTATGACGACGTGATCTCATGCGTGAACAAGATGAACAACCCGACCGAGGGGCAGCGCGTGCTGGCTGCCAGCTATGCCCATAAGGGCGAGCTGGAAATGGCCCGCCAGATCGCCGACAAACACCGCGCAGCGCATCCCAATTTCTCATTGTCGCGCTGGGCCAAGGTTCAGCCAGACCGCCTGTCCGACGACACGCAGCATTTTGTCGAGGGGCTCAAAAAGGCCGGGTTCTGAGCTGCTGCCCGATCTCGCCTATAAAAATCAACTCGCCTGTTCGCGGTCGAACTGCATGCGTAGTCGCCTGACTTCATCCATCTGCTCATGCGACCAGAAGACAAGCGGTTTCAGCATTTCAAGCAGGCTTCGGCCCAAAGGTGTCAATTCATAAGACACTGCCACTGGCGGTCCGGGATCGACGGTGCGGGTCAAATAGCCATCACGTTGCAATCCGCGCAGGTTTTCGGTCAACACACTTTGTGTGATGTCTCCGATACAGCGCTTGAGATCGCCAAAGCGTTTCGGCTCATCCTCCAGCGCAAGGATGATGATCATCCGCCATTTGCCCGTCACATTGGACAGTACGGAACGGATTGAGCAGTTGGAAGCTTCTGCCTTGTTGGCAACACCAATTGGTAGCATATCAATCTCTGGTATTGTTTCAAAACTTAATCGCACAATAGCGTCACGTTGGCCTCGGTACAACTCCCTGAAAATTCGGGCAGTAGCCTCAAGCATACCAGGTCATTTTAAAGTACGTAATTGAAATGTAGTATGAGTTTGCTACCACGTATCCAGTAGATACGAATCACAGGAAATCAACATGTCCCCCAAAGAACTTGTAATCGCACTTTTTACGGCTGCCTTTGCTGAACATGACCCGCAAGCAGCGCTACAGCTCGTTACCCCGGACTATATTCAGCACAACCCGCAAGTCCCGACCGGAGCCGAAGGCCTGGCCGGCCTGATCCCTTTGGTCGAACAATCCGGGATGACTGCAACTACCCACCGGGTCATCGCCGAGGGCGATATGGTTGTATTGCACAGCACGTTCGACAACGCGGACGCTTTTGGTGCACCGACCCTCGCCGCCTTTGACATATTCCGCGTCGAGAATGGCAAAGTTGCTGAACATTGGGACAATTTGCAGCCCGTTCCCGAAACAACAGTGTCGGGCCGTGGCATGACAGATGGGCCGACCGAGATCACCGATCTTGAGAAAACAGAAGAAAACAAGGCGCTGGTTCTGGGGTTTGTGCGTGACGTTCTGGGCGGTGCCGCGCCTGAGAAAGCTCCGATGTATTCCGAGGTCTATATGCAGCACAATCCAATGCTTGCCGATGGGATCGATGGCCTGATCGAGGGCACCAAAGCCTGGGCAGAGCAGGGGAATGTGATCACCAAATTCGAGCCGCAGATTGTGGTGGCCGAAGGCAACTTTGTCTTTGTCGCCTCAGATGCCACCGTCAGCGGGAACCCTTGGGCCTTCTTCGACCTATGGCGCGTCGAAGATGGAAAGATCGTTGAACATTGGGACGTCGTTTCGCCTACGCCAGCCGAAATGGCGCACGAAAACGGCAAGTTCTGATCTTCGAAAGGGATGGCGGGTCAGGCATAAATGGCCCGCCAACCCAAAGCAGACGTTGGAATAAAACCAAACGTCAATCGGTCAGGATCATTTCAGCCTTCCTATTCACCACGTGCCTTTGCGCCGCTGACTTTGGCACCTGACACCTTAGCACCGGACACCTTGGCCCCGCTGACCTTCGCGCCCGAGACCTTGGCCCCGCTCACCTTGGCGCCCGAGACCTTGGCTCCGGACATCATCGGTGCGTCATACTCAAAGTAGACGTCCAGCAGCACGTCTTCGATCTGACCGGCTGCGATATCCATGCGGATGGTGTAATCGGCCTGATCGTAGTTCCAGACGCGGATGTCATTGGCCATCTGGTAATCCGCTGCCGCGACGCCCGAAACCGAGGGGTTCATCGGCGCGCGTGCGGCCTGTTGTGTGGTGTCCGGCGCGTTAGCGTCATTGCTGGTCTGCAGCTTGAAGCCATGGGGCAGGTTGCCACCCGTCGCGCTCTCGCCTTCGCCATGCACCAGAAAGATCGTGGGTTCTGGCATCTCGTAATAGGTGCCGTCATAGGCGAAGCCGTAAATCCGGGCCAGTCGTGCATCGCCTCCGAACTGGTCCCCGATGAAATTATTGACGCCGCGACCCCTCCGGCGGCCATCCTGCTCGATGAACAGCTGCTCCGAGTGACGGTTCGCGATCTGCTGCCAGTGGGTATGTTTGAACTGACGTCCGCGGCGTATATAGACAAACGAGTCGTGCGGAACCTTCTTCCGCTTGTCGAACTTGAACTTGTCGCCGTCCTTGATGACCTTGTAGATGCCGGACTTTTCGTTTGCCGCATCCCCGACCTGGACCAGAACACGATCGTCTTCCCGGACATGTACGCCGTCGATTTTGGTGAATTTCTTACTGAAGTCGTAGTCTTCCTCAACCTCTTCGGCCAACCGGACCGAGCGTTGTTTCAGTTTTAAATCACTTAACTCTCGCCCAAACAGTAATACCTCGGAAAAACTGAGTAAGGACTCAGACATATCACTTTCTCCCTATCGGGGGTCGACGCTGCCGATTGCCTCGCCTGTCCCGGTTTGCGCATTCAGTGCGCGTTGAATGTCACTATTATCACCCCGTGCGCGTAACCTGCCACAATAGCGGGGGAAAAACAAAGACTTTAAGGTTCATTCACCTCGGGTGACAGCGTACGAACCGACGCGGCATGGCTCGTCCCGTCGGGCTTGGTCAAACGGGGGCCGGGCGCTGTCAATCCGATGTGGCGCATGCGGAAATTGCCTTCGATAATCTGCCGGAATGCGCCGCCGGTGACCTCGTGATCGACCATGACCAAGGCGCGTTCAACGCCGAAGTAGCTCAGCATATCGGGGTCCAATTTCTCCCACGCATCTGCAAGATAGGACCCCAGCAAATCACGCGCTTCGATCAGGGCAACCCGAAAGCCTTCGGGGTCGGCTGCGTAATGTTCGTCGAACAGGTCCTGCATGATCGCATTGTATTCGTCGGTCCCTTCCAACTCGTCCGAGAGCTCCTCCATCTCCGGGTCGATCACGTCATGTGCTACCAGTCGTTCGTGGTAGATATCGACCAGAATATCGAACATCGCCCCGGTCAATGGTTCCGACAGGGCGTGTTCGCTGGACCATCCATGCGAGAATTCAGAAAGCGTCCGGTCATTGGCGGCGATCCGAATTTGCGAGTTCTGCGACAGCTCGGCAAAGCGGCTCAGCCGGTTATAGGTATAAAGGTTGCCGCGCGTGTTTTTCAGCAATTCATCCACGACCGAGCCGAAATGCAGCGACGCCAACAGCGCCACCATATCGGCCGCCGATTCATGGAACCCATAATATTCGCCGGTCGCATCCTCTTCGGATGGCATGCCGACCACGCTGTAGATGATGGCATGGCCGATCTCATGCGCGACCACATCGAAGTTCAGGCTATAGGGGCGGTATTCGTCACCGATATCGCGAGTGCCACCGGTTTCCAGAAATCCCCAACCGATATGCGCGTTATCTAGACTTGGCAGCAACGATAGCTCAAGCCGCTCGAAATCACGCGCGAAATGCCAGGGGATCGGGCGATTAAAATAGCCCTCCCACACATCCATGGTGAAATGGGCCGCTCCGAACAGATGGGCGGCTTCAAAGGCCGGGTCCTCGGGATCGATATGGATGAAATTGCCAAACTCATCGGGCTCGGGCGGCGGCAGGATATAGCCGTCCCATGCGGGCAGATACATCTCGGGGCCGTCTTCACCCTCGATCATCGCGCCATAGGGGGTCGTTTTGTCGACCGGGTACATCGCATACATGCGGGGGCCCGATGGGCCTGGGCCTATGGTCCCTTGCGGGGCCGATATTTCGACCAGTTCGGGCTTAGAATTCGGCTCTAAAAAGGGCGATTGCGGATATAGTAAGAACCGTGTGCCGGGGGGGTCATTCTCTGAATAGTCGGGCCAGATTGCCATTTTTCCCTCCCGTTATCCGCCTGCGCGCAGACCTGTTGCCAAGCCTGGCTCTTGATCAACCTGATCGCCGCTGGTGTGGCAAAACAGGAACTCGGCTTCAATCAGATCGACCAAGGCATCGCGCCCCTCAAGGCCATGCCCGATCGCGTAGGAGTCAAGATCATCCGGCACCCTCTGGTCAAGACGTGTTTCAAAATACCAGACCAAGGCACGCGTTCGAATTGCGGCGTTGCTCGGGTCCAGCGGCAGCGCCGCTTTGCGCTGGGCCCGGTCGCGCAACGCGCTGTAGTCGCCCGAGCGTCGAAGCTCGGCTAGCAAAGCGGCATCCATTGTCTCGGCCAGCGTTTGGATTGCGATATCGACACGGGATTTGTCGGCCAGCATCGCCTCGTACTGCACAAGGGTCAGGTCATTTTCTTCCAGCCATTCGAGCAAATCCGCATGGCGGGGTAGCCGGGCCTCCAGCCGATGTTCGGTCATCTGCTTGACCACGGCGTCTTTATCCGGGTCCAACCCCTGTCGGCGGGTCTCGTCCTTAGACAGCAAGCCTAACGCTGCGCGATCACGCAGATGCGCGTAGAGAACCGGATCAAGCCGCAGCTCATCCACTAGCGCCCGCGCCTCGCTATCCTGTTGTGCGGCTTCCCGATCCACACGAGCGCAGAGGTCACGCCAGACCAGCGTCCGTTCGGTGCGATGTGAGTCTGACACATTCGTTCCAGCATTCAGAAAGCGGGCCATCTCAGCCAGCATCGCGCGGGCGTCATCCCCTTTCGCATCCACCTGTCCCTCGGGCAACCATCGTTGAAAGGGTTGCGGGTCCGAAACGCCCTCAAGGATGCGATCCCAAACCCGGTCACGGTAGTGCAGGTCTTTCGCCTTTTGCTGCAACGCGTCGCCCGTCTCAGACGACAACACACTCGCTGTCTTGGCTTGCGCAATGGTGGCGCGGATCGAGACCATAGGCTCGCTCAGCGGTGGAAAGCCAAGCTCGGCAGGGCCGTGCAGCACCGCTACCTCGTCATCATCTTCGATGGCACCATTCAGGTAACCCTCAAAAATCTGGCCGATCCCGATCATCCCGAAATCCGCCAGCTCTGCCGCGCGCAGCGCACCCATGCTGGCACTACCAAAGACCGGTATACCTTGCTCCAAGGCCCACAGGATTTCCTTGTGCCAGACCGAGGGCACCCCGTCGAAATACCCGTCTATAATCCCGATCGCACGCGGCTTTTCCCGCACTGCCCGATACACATCGCCCTGCTGAACCGGGGGTAGAATAGTGGCGTTCAGATGTTCGCGTACGGCTTCGGCCCGTAGCGTCGGCCCGACAAAAACAACCACACTCATGACATCACCGCTCGCGCACGGGGGCCTGCGACAAAGTCGGGATCGTCATGGGGCGCTTCCAAGCCCGGTATCACCGCGCGCACCACTGCGATGTCAATTTCGGGTCGCGACAGATCAACAGTGACCACCTGATCTATGCCTGCCTCGGACAGGCGCGCCAGCAACAAAGACAGGTCATCCGTGAAAGATCCGGTCACGTAGGTTGGGCATTCGGTGAAATCACCGATGGGCGCCGAGCCATCGATCAGTTCGCGGATGTATCCGCTGCGCCAGTTCCGGGCAGTGTCTGAAAACTCTTCCGGGTCCAGATCATCGCGCGCCCCTGAGATATAGGTCAGCCGTGTTTGCGCCGCTTCGGTCAGCGCCCGCAGTAGGGCAATGGCGCGATCCGGGTGGCAGCCGTCGCCGATGCCGATATGGCCCGTCGTGCCTCCGCCCTCACAGATCGCGCAGCGAAAGCTGGCGATGCCGATGTCCGAGGTCGTGTCCCAGATTCCCAAATCAAGCCCCGCCGCAGAAATCTGTTCCATCGCCTGAAGGCAACGCGGGTCGTCCACTGTACGGGGATTAACACGCGGGGTTGCGCCCTGATGGTGCCACAGCGTTGTGGCGTCACGCTCGATCAACTCGCAGATCGCGTGGCAACTGGCTTCGGTCACGTTGTTACCGGACGCCAGCCCGTTTGTCGTTCGCGGAAACGCCCGCTGCCCAGCCACGGGCGAGGTGGTATAATCGGTGTCCACCATCTCATACGGCACCCAGCAGGGCTGGCCCGAGGGCAGATCGCGCCCCAGCACCCACAGTATCGCCTGATGAGGGTCGAACTGCCCGCCGGTGACGCTGGGCAGACGGTCGGCATCGACCACATACTCCACCGCCAGATCAGCAAAGCTGGACAGCCGTAGCGGCAGTTCGATCCGCTCTGCGTGCCAGGATTCAATCGCTTCCATCACGCCCGAAGCCCGGGCTGCGCTCAGCGACAGCCCCTTGCCCAGCGACACCGCGACCGAGCGCGAGTTTGGCCGCGTCACCATCACTGTCGGCAATCCAACCCGGTCCAGTCCCGTCAGGTTGGCGATCCGGGTTATGCCCATCTGCTTGAGGAATGGTTTGACGATGGCCAGGGTCTCTTCCGGGTCGCGCAGCCGGTGGGTGTCTAGCACATAAGACTTCTGCGAATTCCCGGACATCCAAATGACCTTGCCAAATATCTGATAAACCATCGTAACCCGCCGGGCGGATCATGTTGGCGTCAGGATGCGGGATGAATGCGTAGTGGTCAACCGCGCACCGGCCCGGCAATCCACGCTTGCATGACCCGCGCGCTGCCGTTAAACGAGCTTCCGCATCGCCTCAATAGCTCAGCTGGTAGAGCAGGTCCTTCGTAAGGACAAGGTCGGGGGTTCGAGTCCCTCTTGAGGCACCATATAATCTATGAAAAATTAATCTTATCAATTATTTGCATGTTCATGTAGCTCTTTGATCCACCCTTTCATCCACCTTGTTCACCTTGTAACGGTCAATGTTGCTGGGGGACAAATCTCATAGTTCGATAGCATCACTTACAAGATATATGCCGAAACGTTGAGCGCTACCTAGCGCTGAATCCTGTGGCAAGTCTAAGGCCCACATCACACGGCGTTCACGAACCGAAGCACAGACGCCTCAAAGCGTGCGTGGACCAAATGCCGCGACAATTGCTGCGGTTAAAGCATGGTACGAAGCCCAAGGCATTCAATTCCTGGATGCAGGTGATACGGCCAATGGGGTTGGAGTGGTTTTGGTCAATAAAGGTGACTGATGAAAAGAACACCTGGAGTTCTTTGACGACGTCCCGGCTTGGTTGGATAAACCAATTTCAAAGGAAGTACTAAACAACCAGAATTCTAACTTGCACATGTTGTTCAGAAACATTTTTTTCCTGGTATTCATAGATTAAACTGGTGACCCCTGTTCTCAGGTCTGACAGTGCATGGCATCTCATTGGGCGAATAGAGACCTTCGCGCAGTAAAATTGCCTCAAATGGTTTCAGTGTGGGCAGGATGGTTTCGGCAAATCGTCCTCTTCTCTGACGCAGCTCGGGAAATAACTCGAAAACCTCGCGCAGTGTTGCGCGATCCATCGCGTCTAGAGAAGTATCGCCGGGGAAAAAGGACTCGGACCACACGCCTTCAACACAAATTAGCTCATGTTGGTCAAAGAGTACGTGGATGTAATGAACTTCTTGGTCGGGTGGGAGTTGGAAAACCATTTCACCATCCAGTAAGCCCTTGGCAGGCGCTAGCATTAAGCTTTCGCCGAAACACAGCTGCATGTCTGGCGAGGTAACAGCAATCCGATGTTGTGGCGAAACCGTCAGATCCCGTGTCGGGCATTTGCGTGAGAAACTACCTGCACGAAAACGAACCGGACAGAGATGCGGACTTTGCTGTAAGTCGCCAACGGTGAGGCGTCGTTTTCCGATCCAGCGAACAGGCTTTGCTGTTCCATCGAAAACTGTCACTAGGTCGCCGGGTTGCAAGGTCTCAATTGGTTGTGAGCCCAGAGGTGTCAAAACCTTCGACCCCAGTGTGAAGCATACAAAGGATGGCAAAGTGTCGTAATCTGAAGGAGGTGCAGTAACGATGCTGTTGTTTGTTTTTTCTATCGTGTCACCGACATCCACATCGCCAGATGTAACAATGATGTACTGGGGGTTGGAAAACTGAACCAGTGTGAATGTTACAGGCTGCCCGCCTATGTCACCGCTATAGGTTTCAAACGTTTGAAAGTTGGTAGAGTCACCTAAGAAATTAGGTACCCCCGAAACGTCGAGCTGCTGGCTTCCATCTGCATCAGGATCTTCAAGCGTATCATCATTATCAACAATCTCTACCTGATAAGAGTTAAGCACGGTGACGTCTGTGAAGCTTAACGGATCATTGTCAATTTCAAGAATCGTAATGAAAGCCAAAGCGCTATCCCTCGATGTACAACCCAATCAATAGCTCAATTGGAAGAATGCAACCTAATGGAGAAAAGATAAAGCTCTGTTACGGTACCGAGGCTGCTTTGGAACGTGCCGTAGGGAAAGGTCAACTAAAAACTCAGATTTGGACCTGACTTCTACTATAACCGCTAAACCTGCTAAACGGCGTAAGCAGAATTTAGGTTTCTGCCCCAACAACGTCTCCTGAGTGACAAAATTCACTGTGATTCAACGACTAAGTTGGTTGAGTGCAGTGAATGAGTAGCAAGGCAAGTTCCAGATGAAGTTTATCCCCGCAACCGCCCAATCAGTCGTCGTCCACGCGTACGAGCTGGCTGCCAACGAATGGGAAAAGAGCATGGCAATGTGGGCGGGTAGTCAACTCATGGCGCTTTACGATACGCGCTCGGTGCTTTTGCAGGAACATGCCGACATGTGGGCCGAAAAGCTCAAGACACGAGATCCTCTTTCCACGGCAAAGAGATGAAAACACGCACCTCAGATAGCATGAGCGAGGCCTCTGATTATCTGAAAGCCTTCGCACACGATGGGCGATTGCACATTCTTTACCACCTTTCCGAAGGTGAAAAATCTGTTGGTGAATTGGTTGACGCTTTGTCGGTTCGCCAAGTGCCGGTTTCACAAAACATCGCTCGTTTGTGACTTTGCGCCTGGACATCTCCTTGACCAGTTGCATGGCCTATCTGGCATCAACATTGGGGTCTGTGATGGTCCAGCGAACGTTGGATAGGTTCTGCTCTGTGCTTTCCCTTAAGTACTGGGTCAAACATCGCCTTTTGTCCGTCCTTGGTTGCTTGCAATAGAGGTACCATATTACCTCTCAGAAAGTAAGAACAGGAAAGGAACATCCACGCAAACGTGAGGTAAAATAGCACTTAACGACTTTTAGAAATTTACCTTTGTTTTCAACGAGAAGTTTAATTAGGTTTCGGGGAAACAGGATGTGGCCGGTACGAACCAAATTTGAGGCAGGATTCCGTTGAGCCTGCTGTTGAATAAATCCAAGTTGGGGCATCGGCCAAACCTTAAGAAGCTGACTAGGTGCGAACACTATGGATTCACTTAAGTTAAATGAAATTCTGAGGTACTTGGCCACGGGCGCTATTCCTCCAATCTATTTGGTGATTGGATTCAAAGAACCTCTAAATTACTTGCTACTAGAGAATGCCCCAAGCATAGCTCTGGCGGGTATGTTTTTGATTTCCTTCTTAATCGGCTCTGCTTCATATTCCATGTATCGCGCATTAATTTACCCCGTCTTACTTTATTGTGCCGTGCGCATTGTGGGGAGCGACTCGACGCCACTCGATATGGATATTACTCGATGGAAAAACCTCGCCAAAAATGGAAACTTGCAGAAATACTTATCTGAATGGGCATCGCAAATTCACTTCATGTATGTTTCATCCGTCCTAGGTCTCTTAACAATTGGGGTAGCCAGATTGGAGAACCTTTCCGCAACAGAATCAAACAGCTACCTGGTTGCGTTTTCACTGCTCTTATTCGTAGCGGCCTTCATAAGCCATTGCCGCTATCTCAAAAGAGAAGCCGCGACTTTTGAGAGAGACGCTCACATCTGATTGCATTGGCCTGGTGAGGAGCCCATGAACGGGACTGCTTCGGGTAAGTTGACGGAGTGGCCAGGTTGTCGTCATCCGTGCTGATTACTTTGTTTAGCGCCCCTCGCTGTGAGAAACGACCTGACCTTCGCTGTCGGACCCACGAAACGCAACAACAACCTGTGGAAGGTCAAACTTGTTTCCTGCATTGTGGAAAGGAAGGGCGGCGCAAACCTTAGGGTAATCTTAGGGTGGTATTCCGAATAGCGACAAAATTAGCGCATTGGTTTTGCCGACTAAGGGCTTGGTATTGCTTTTTTCTTTGGGAGTTGCGTAGCATTCCCACGCGATACTGCGCATGAAATGGTGCAGGATCGAAGCAACGGGGGCTACTGTGGCGGCGTACTCTGAAGCAAGGTCAACGCTCAAAGGGATCGAGGTTCCATTCGACCTCGTTGGTAAGCCTGCCGGTGTCTTCTTTCTGTTAAACGAGATTGAGCGCCGGAAATCGCATGCAAAAAAGGCGACGGATAGCGGGCCGTTCGAACTGAAGCCATTCATGCTGGTGGATGAGTTTATCTTTAATCAGCGTGCTTGAGACATGGGTTCCATTTCAGACCACATCTGACGTTTTTACCACTCGTTAACCAACTTTTGGGCATGGTCCTAGGATTGGTACATGGAGCGGTAGCCATGAAAAAGTCGGCGATACTGGACAATCTCAAAGAGGTCATAGGCCGCGATAAGCAGAGGTTCGGTAAGCTAGTTAAGCACGATGGGCAAGGTGGCTTTTCAGAGGAAGAATTGAAGGGACTAGAAGAGCTGAATGCGCGCTCCGCTCCGCCCGACGCTATCACTGAACCAGCACACTCTCCATCGTATGTGTATCGAGACCGACTTTCACGAAAGAATGCTGCTGGTGGTGGCCTGATTAAAGACGAGGATGGGGTTAACCGGCCTCACTATTGGGGGCATCGTGAGCGACTGCGGCAACGCTTTCTCAAAGGCGGTCACGATCCAATGCCGGAATATGAGCTTTTGGAGCTGCTGTTGTTCAATGCAATTCCGAGGATCGACGTCAAACCTTTAGCAAAACGTCTACTGGCTGAGTTCGGTGACCTGAATGGGATCATTGCAGCCTCAAAGCACCGAATTCTCAAGGTGGATGGTGCTAACGACTGGGTTTTCTACCACCTGCGCGTTGTAGAAGCCTTCGGGCACAGAATGGCGCAGGCACAGATAATGAAACGGGATGTTGTGTCGTCGTGGGAAGACTTGGTGACTTACTGCCGTACCGCAATGGCGCACCGTGAAGTGGAACAATTCCGGGTTGGGGATGATAGACAACGCCGCTATTGGGAAAGCGATATGCTCTGACTAGTAGTCAACGAAAACTGCAGCAAGGTAGGTAGCGCCGTAAAGCTCTTGAGCAGTAAGCAGTCGTTTATTTTGTCGGTAGGGCCAAGGATCTCGAACGACAATCTCCGTGAGTCTTTGTTGCCCGAAGTTGTCCTCAAGCCAGGTCATACTTGTTAAAAGCGTAGCGTGCCCGAGAGAACCGATTATTACTGGAATATCATCTGCTAGATAGCGTGATGCGTTCTGAAGGGCAAAGGGGTCATGGATCCCAAACTGAACGTCGGTGTGCGTTTCAAGTTCAGCGTAAAACTCATCACCGCGCTCGTCAGTCCAGTATCCCTCTACAGCTTTAGCGATGTTTGGGCCAACACTCGGAAGACAGGGAACATTTGGCCCGTAGACCTTCTGCACAATATCTTCTTGGGAAACTCTAAAGCCGTAAAGTTCGAATGCGGATTCGATGCAGGCAGCCCAGCACCACTGGTCACATTCTTGTAGAGCAGTAACGCGATTGATTCGGAACCCGACACTACATTGTCGCACCATCCCTCCATTATACGGGAATGCGTTACCACAAATGTACTCTGCGTGGGCCTCGTTTGCTCCAATTGAATTTGAAAGTCCGAATGCAGAAAAAGCTGCTAATTGTTTTATTGTGCTTCGCCGGTCCATTGTATGTCTCCAGCTTGACTAGAATGTTTGACTACAAAGATTTTAGGAAGTTCATAGGTTCTAAATTCGGTCGTTCTATCGGATCATCTTATCAGAAAAGTCAGTGATTTGCAGTAGCAAGGGTATACGGATATTTTGATAAGAACATTTTTCGCATTCATGGCCATCTCGCTCGCCACCTCAGCAATCGCAGGTGGGCTGCATGTCCGAGATGCTGATACCATTGTTGTAGATGGCACACCTGTTCGATTGAACGGCGTTGATGCGCCCGAACTCGGCACACAGTCGGGTCAGAAAGCCAAGCGCTGGATGGTCAACTATCTTCGCGGCAAATCCATAGAATGCAAACTGAACGGCGAACGCACCCATGACCGCTGGGTTGGGGTTTGCTTCGCCGACGGACAAGACATAGGTGCCGCTGTAATCGCCGCAGGACATGCGCTCGATTGTAAGCGCTATTCTGGTGGAAGGTATCGCCACCTGGAGACACCAGCGGCTAAATCACGGCTCAGACGAGCCAAGTATTGTAGGTAGCGTTGAGGGGGTTAATAAATCTGCAAACGTTCAACGATGAAAGAAATGGCCCCACAATTTGAAGTCTAGGGCGTTTTAGTGTTGATTCAAAGTGATGAGTTAACACTCGTTAGTCGTAGTTTCGGATTGGCAAGTTTTCAAGCTACGTTCCACGACTATCACGTCTATCCAGAATAATCCTAGCGACATCATTATCAGGACAACTCCTGTCAGGTTGAATTTCCATTCGCGTCCCAGGTCGTCGAACACCTTTTTATCGACCTCGCCCTGCATGTTAGCAAGAACGCTCGCAAAGTCTCCCGGATCGCTTCTTGAAATTGTCAGCAAGCACAACTCTTCTCTTGTCTTGATCGATGACCATGTTGCTGAAAGTAAAAGAAAAGCGCCTAAAGCAGATGAAAGCATTGAACCTATTGCAAGGATACCGGGCCAACTACTTGAAGCGGCCAAAAGCACGCTGAAGACAAATAGTGCGATAACTATGAGACCAATAAACCACGAGACGCTTGGCCGCTGAATTTTTTTATACTGGGCCATGTACGCATTTCGCTGTTTTAAGCCGATAATTTGACAAGATTTCTTTTGTCATCGAAGAGAATTTCAAAGCTTTTTCACCGCTAATACAGACGTCATTGCACTCGTAGTGCCTCGAAGACTTCTTTTAAGTAATGGTCCTTCTTGCAACTGCGGTTTGCGCGCACTGTATCCCAGCTTCCTCCTTAGCTTTGTTACTAGATTGGTAAGCTGTACCACCTGTCTCTTAAGTCGCAGTATCATCATGTTTTTTTCTGATAACAGGGCTGTTAGCTCTGCATTTTTTTCCTCGAGCTCGCGCTGCTTCTCAATTCCAACCGCCACGGTAGCTTCAGCCGTCGCAAGCTCTTCAGCGCTGGTATCAAGCGCAAAATTATGCTTCAAAACATGAGTAATTGTTGCAAAGTTCTTTATGTTTGGCGCGTTCCGAAGTGTACCACTTTCAAGCTGAGCAACACGTTGTTCAGATACCCCAATCAACCTACCCAGCTCCGCGCGTGTAATACCTCTTGAAGCTCGCATCTCTTTGATCCGATATGAAAAAAGCTTTACGGCATCCAATACTGCCTGCGCTTCAGCCAGTTCATCCTTCGTGGAGCCTAGAACTTCCGCTAGCTCATCCAAGTTCAAGGAAAACAAGTCGGTTTCAGTGTGGTTCGTGTTGGTCATGATATGATCCATTATCTCGACGCTCTAGTGTCTGTCGCAATGCACTATCCAACTCGACTTGAGAGGAAGTAAACGCAGGCAACACATGCAGTACTCCGTCAAAAGTAGTTTTGTACTTAATCGTCATAAAGATAGATGCTGAAGATCCTCCATTCCGATAGCTATCACTAAGAAAAGTAAAAACGTCCTCTTCGCCGACGACCCGCTCAAAACAGTCTATTGCCCCGGCTTCTTGCTTTGAGACCTCTTTCAAGAGGTTATACGCCTCCAACTTATCTATTACCGGGATTTCTTTTTTTCCCAACATTTCAATAGCTTCACATAGTGAACAGTGATGTCTAAGGCGAACATGACGCATTTTCTCTAATTCCAAACTAAAGCTATAGCTTTAAAAGTCAACAGGTCGCCTTCAAGCGACTCATCCTCAAATTATTTATTGTTGCGAAAAAATAACAAGTTTGATTAAAGGCAAGTATCGTCACGGAGGCAAGCAGTGAGCTTGAATGACTCGTCGCCGCACAGGTCCGCTTCACCTTGCGCAAGCTCTAGGTCAAATGCCTCAATGAACGGCGCAATCAATTGCTCGTCCAGCATATAGAATGACGTCGCATCCCGAGATCCGCGCGATAGCACACTATCCGCATTCCAGCCCCAACGTCCCCGACCTGCATGGGCATCAAGCCAATTGTGGATCTCATGAAGCCGATATCCGAACCCCTCCTCGGGAACGAGCACACGCACCTTGATAGGGAAATACTTCTCATCTGCTGCTTTCTTCGGGGATCTGCTGCGAGTTGCCATTAAGCCTCGATAACGTCGATTAACTCGGGCCCGTCATCATCGCGGCCAATCGGCGCGACCTTGTGATAGCGCATCCGTCCATCCCATTCCGTGCCCAAGTTCTGCGCTTCGTCGTGGTCAATCTCGCCTGACATCCACGGCACCAGGTTCTCGTTCGTTAGAATTACCGGTGACCGTGCATGTATGTGTTCGATTTGATGCAACGCAGGGCGGGTGAGAATTGTGCAGGTGTTCAGACCAGGCGAGAGGCGCGAATAGAGGCCTGCGAAATACATGCAGGGGTCATTGGTATCTGTCTTGATAACCCATGGCTGTTTGGCCCCCTTGGGGCCTGTCCATTCATAGTAGAAACTGGCGGGGATAATGCACCGGCTGCTCTTCCAAGCGACTCGGAACGAACCCAGTTTATGCGCCGTTTCTATCTTTGCGTTGAAAGTGGTGGGCTTCCATTGTTTCACGTCTTCCTTAAACCAGTGCGGTACAAGCCACCAGCGCGCCGTAGAGCTTATCAGCCGGTCGTCGTGGATGAACGCCATATCCAACATCTGAGTTGGCTTGACGTTCCAGCTCATGGACAGGTCTTTGGCGTTTGGATCGCGCTCAGTTGGGATAGGAACGCCGTTCACGATCCAGTTCTGCAGATCATAAAGCTCTGCCCATGTCATTTCGGGTCTGCCGAGTCGTCCGCACATTCGGTGAGCATAGCGGAGCGGAGAAACGTTTAGTGAACATTTTTTGTTTGTTCAAGCCAAGAAACTAGTTTGACGGGTTCTCACGCCATTCCACCAAGCTTTGCATGAAAATCAACCAGAATGACGACCCCGGGAGGATTGGGCCGCCATTCTCACTCTGTAGGTTAGCCGTTGCTGGGGGGTAAGACCCCTGCCTCTTCTGCAACCTGAATCTCGTTTTGATCCAATGTGCCATCGCCATTGGCGTCCATGGCAGAAAAGGTCTCTGCATCAACGTTCGGGGCGACAGCCTGCACCTCTTCGATGGTCAGTACACCATCTCCGTTGGCGTCTGCAGATTGTGCGGCGACCAATGTGGGTAATGCAAAGGCGACCGCTGCAAGAACTGCGACTTGTTTGGTTTTCATTGTATTCGCTCCTAAGCGAGAATTGGGTGTTTCTGTCCAGACACGAACTAGAAATACACTTGTGCACGCAGCGTCACCCGCCATACGTGAATCGATAGATTATGCGCCAATCTCCGCGTGTTTTCATGAGTCGCTCGCGCAAAGGTCTGCTGGGCAAAAATCCCCTAATATAGCTAGGCAATTAATGCCCGAGCTGAACCGTGTAATATGGCAATGCTCCGCTCAAAGCCTCTGACATGTTTGGTTTCGCGGGTGGTGGTCTTTAATAATGCGGAAACCCATCAGGAGTTTTGAGATTGAATGTCATTTAGCAGACAAACCACCGTTGCGCTGCGCGTGCTCAAAGGCCCACTTTTGGAAATGTTCCAGCGCGAAACCTTCGTTTCCGCCAGTGAATGAAACCTACGGGTTTTCAATTGCTTCAAAGAGAAGGCACCCCAGCTCTTAAGCAGGAGCCTTCATTTACCGACTGACGCACTACCAGTGGTTTGCATCATCAAGTGGACCAACGCATCGAGAAGGGCCTTTGAGTGGTTTGAATTGCTCTGCAGACAGGGATTGACCAAGCCATCCCTCCGGATACTGGAGTGGCAAAGGCGGCTGAGCATCGGCTTCTGTGATGTGAGCGAAGCCCACCTTCGAATAGAAGTTGATGTCACCGTAGGTCAAAGCAACATCCACCCCACTGTCTCTTAGAGCTTGAAGCGCGTGACCAATCAGGCGTTGCCCAAGTCCTTTACCCTGCTGACCGGTTGAGACCCCGACAGGTGCGAGAACGAAAACCGTTCGATCATCTTCCGGATATGTCATCCGTGTGAAGATGATGCAGGCCAAGATGTCCCCATTCTCGACCACTGAGAACACGCGCATGTCGTTAATGGTCAGCGAAGATAGCATTTCGGCGACCAACGCCTCTATCACCCCGCCAGCTTCGGGTCCTTCCGATGCAGAGAATGCGTCCAAAAACATCGCGATGATGTCATCAGTTATATCATGGTATTCAGTTGTGATTTCCATGGTCGGTTCCTGTGGATCAGTTTATCTTGGGTTTGGCCTCCGTCCAGGCTAACAAAGGAAAGAGTGTCCGCTACGTAGGATATTGCTGCCATTTAACCGCAACCCAAAAAAAGACTGAAGACGGCCCAATGCGGCCGTCGGTGAATCATATTCGTAAAGCGGCGCGTGAGCGAAATGCCAAATTTTTGCCCCAGTTCGAAACTACCCGTTTCGAATGAAAAAGCTGACTTTGATTTTTTTGCTCGCAGTTGGTCAAATGGCGTGCGACAGTCGAACACCCCGAGAAAGAATGTTTGATGAGTTGAGAGCACAGCGCGATGTCATCACGCCTTTTCCAAAGCCAGGTTTCACATATGCCAGCTTCGACACCGGCCACGGTTATCAGGTCGAATATCTCAGCCCCGACGGACGTGCTTATCTTTGGTATCCAAGTAATCGGAAATCAGTAATTGGTGAGTGGAAGACCCTGTTAGATGAAGTCTGCTATCGCTACGGATCGAACACCTTCAATCCACAAACACTACAACGCGGCGGGTCGTGGAACTGCGAGTATGCCGGAATTCTGGGGTATCGCGTCACCGCGTATCAGCAGGGCGATATTTTTAACCTAAAGTCTGGAAGCCTTCCCTACGTAAGAGAGCGCTGCGACCTGCCGAAGGGATTGGCGCACGCAAAAAAAGTGAGTTGTAAATGAGAATTGTCCTATCTGCGTTGGCGCTTGTTCTTATGAGCCATTCGGCAGCTACTGCATGTACCAACATGAAGCGTCTACCCGTCTTTAATTACAAAAAGCATGCGACCGGTGAGCCGAATTTTTCGGGACCGAGCTCGAATAACGGACGCTATATCGTTGTTCGTCATAGCGGCGGCATCTCCAAAGTTAAGATATACGCAAAACGCGGGGCAAAGGGCTTGTTTACACGCACTGGAACAGGTGACCCGCTTCCTGTGACTGTTGCCGTTACAGAGAACTTGTGCACGCAAGGCAGTAAAAACCTCTTTACTAAAAAGTTCCATGCACGCTTGAAAGATACCTATACTACGCAGTTTTATGCACCTTTCGCGGCGGCGCAGAATAAGTCTCAAGCAATTTCACTGGCCCAGTCCGTACTGCGGGCAACCTATTGTCCCAAGGGTGAAATCAAGCTGAACCACAAATTTCAGTATGTGGACAAACAAGGCAAAAAACCTGTTGTCAAAACCGCTCCCGCAGCGGCCCCATGGGATAGTCCGCCGTTCGATTCACAGTGGACAATTCAACTGACCTGCTCGGAATGGCGCAAGCTTCAATAAGTCCCGGCCAAGTGTTTGGACCAAACTGCATGCGGTAACTTCGGCTTGTTCCGTCGATGAATGCTGGTTCAGGGGATGATTTGCTGCGGCAACGTCTATCGCGATGATGGTCCATTGTTAGGCCGTCAAATAACTGCGCACATCCGCCATTCAAGCCCTACGCAGCATTATGTACTTTGGGCTCAAAGCCGACATCCGACTATACCGGAGTGATAGCGCAGATATCGATGCGTTCTGACAATTGGCGTGCCGAATACCCCCCATTTATAGCGGGCTGAATATGGCGGGGATTTTGAGCTATACTGTGCAGGCCTCCCGGTTCGGGAGAAGGGGAAGAACCCACCATCTCACAAATGATTGAGAGTGAAGGTGGTGAGGGGCTGGATGAGGGGGTCTTAGCCAGCCCCTCTCTCTTGAGGGGGTATCCGGAGTGGTAGTGTTGTTCCGTTAAACCCAATCTACCCCGTTGGCGCCTTGTCCGAAATTGGGGGATTCCCGTAGCCGAAATAGTTCATAAAGCCGCCACACATTATTCATGAATTCAATATACATGATTTGTGCGGCGCGCCATCATGGGGATTAACGATTTCAATGAGGGGGTACGAGTTCGGCGCGTCGTATCTCCAGCCAGCAAAGCTATTTTCTATGCAAATAGAATCCTTGGTGCGATATTGTTGTTTCATCAAGACCGGTGGGAAATCAACATGCTATCTATGGATCCGTGTGAACCATTATAGGAAAAACCTGGTGGAAAAATGCTGACGCGTTTGTTGTTAATACTGGCGTTTCTTTTGCCCGCGCGACTCGCTGCAAACCCCACGGCGACTGACGAACTGAACACGTTTCGAAAAAGCCAAGGTCTTCAAGGGTTAGTCTATAGTCGGAAGTTGGAGAAAGCCGCCAAGTCTCATGCTGAAGACATGGTGAAGAAGGGCTTCTTTTCGCATACCGGCTCTAACGGCTCTAACGGCTCTGACGTGGGTAAGCGAGTGCGCAATGAAGGCTACGAATGGTGTTTTGTGGCGGAAAACATTGCCAAAGGTCAAATTGGTCTGGAAGCTGTGATGTCGGCTTGGGCGCAGTCACGGGGGCATCGTGCCAATATGCTGTCATCCAAGGCCCAGGAGTTTGCGCTGTACGAGGCGGCGGATAGTACCTGGGTGATGGTTCTAGCCGCCCCGTGTCGGTAGTCTTGTGCTGAGAATCGGCCAACCAGCAATTTAGCGCTCCGCTATGACGCGCTGTCAGCAATTCACACCCTAGTGTAATCTAAGCTTTAGTGTGATTGTACCTGAGTTTGGCCTTTTGAAGGATTGATAATGGCTGATGAACAGTCCCTATTCAGAACCACATTGGAGAACGCCGGGATTAGTGTCGATGACGCTTCGATACTCATTGCGTGTCTCGCGCTGATAGTGTCGTTCAGTGCGATAGTTCAAACAGCAGGCGTTCGGCGCAAAGAATGGCGATTGGAGGCGGTGGCGTTGGCGGCAGAGGCATCTGCGCGGGCCAGAAGGTGCCAGCAATTGGTTTGTGAACTTAGGCCAACAGTAGACGCAGTTTTCTCACTTGCGGGAATGGCTGGATCAGATTTGCGAGATTCATACCATCGAGAATTAGACAGGTACGAGAAGCATGGAAAAGAAGTCAAGAAATTCACGGAAGAACAACTGCAAGCTCTAGGGTCGATGATTGGTGCAAGGTTCAATCTGCAACACAGAATTCAGGAGTCGACCAAGACGCTGCACGACATTCGCGGCACGGAAGAAACTCTTGTTGCAATGACAAGCAGGTTCACAGACGAACTTATGGATGCCCGGAATAGAAAAAACCCGACACGAAGTTAGTGTGCCGGGATCTTCGGATACCCGTTCCCGTTTTTAGCCTTCAAGACGCGTCGTAGACCCAGGGTCACCTATCCACACCAATCCGTTTGCTGTTGGCCGCGATGTACGCAAGCAATTCATCCAGATCCCCGAACCACGCAAGTCTTGGTTCTTTGGTGTTTAGCTCGTTAATGACCATCTCCTCGAAAGGTTCGGTGATGTGGGAAGTAAGACGCTCGACCCATTCGCGTACATCATCCTCATCCTTCATGTTTCGCGGCAAGTAAATCATAGCCGTTTTTTTCTTCGTGCCTTTTTTGGCTTCCAGTTTGGAAATTCTGCTTTTTACGCTCATGAGTCCTGCTCCAGTTTGCTGATGTGTTTACTTATCGTCACGACTGCTTCCTTCCATTTCGATGTCCGCCGCAGCGAATGCTGCTTCCCGCTCTTCCTTGGTCATGTCTTCGATTAGCTTTCCACCTGCTTTGATGGCAAAAACACGCAGCTCGAATTCGCTTTGGCTTTCACCATCGTGCGGATATATCCGACCAATGAGGTCATGTCCCTGGAAGTCATCCCGACTGACACGAAATTCCTCGCGGCTGTTCTTTGGGATCTGGGTGATGAGGGCCATTAGCGGCCCTCCCCATAGTATAGGGTTGCGACAAGGCGAGCAGCGGCTTCTGAGAGGCCGTGCTTGCGGCGAATGGTGCGGACTTGGAGGTCTACGGTTCTCATGCCGCCACCTCGTTCACCTGGATCAGTTCCACCTTGCTGACGAGGAAATAGATGCCGAACTTCTGGCGTCCGGTGTCTGCATCGCCCCGATACATCTTGCATTCGATGTTCACGCCATCATCGCGCCGCAGCGGCAGCACTTGGTCCGAGAGGCGGCAGTAGCTGGCCGCATAGAGAGGCGACCGCATCAGGCCTTCAAGGACTTGGCGCTTATGCTTGGACGCATAGATTTCGCGCGGTTCCTGACCCGGATCATTGATCCTGTAGAGCGCCGGGGCTGTCAAGTTGGGAAGGTCTGCCCAGCGATACACGCGCAATGCGTTTGCTGGAGGGAGCTCGGCTTCTATTGTTTGGTCCTGTTTGAAAACCATCTTTTATTGTCCTTCTGTTGTTGAAAGACATCGGGCTTTCGGCTATTCTCTCAGTACCACCTAAAAGAATTCGCCTCTGCCCGTGCCTCGGGTGGGGGTTTCTTTTAGGCAGCAACCTGTTTCTCGATTGCAGCGTCGATATCGGCTTCGTTCCAATAAACGCGCAGACCGAATTTTATTGGCTTAGGAAGGCGGCCTAGTTCTACATCGCGGTAGACGCTGGACCGGCTGCGACCACCTAGTTTGACTTGCAGGTCTGGGAAGGAAAGCAGTTTCATAGCTGTGCACCGTGTTGCTTCGTGGTGCACCGAGAATTAAGCGATTGAAAATAAATTGAAATATGTCCAGAAAGGCCAGAATGGTTTCAGCTTTTTGGATAGGGGTTTTGGACTATTTTTTTGCGCCAACTCCCCTCTTGAGAGTGCTCAAGGAAACTGCCTTGCCGAGTTTCTCGTTGACGGCCCTGTTTGCTTCCTTCCAACTTTTGCCTGCTGAAGAATGGCCCTGAGGATAGAGCAACCAATAGGCGTCCGCAGCACTACTGGAAACATCTGGGCGACCGACACGTGTTGGTTCAGAGGATTGTGATGTCAGCCACGAAACTGCCTCTGGGTGGGGTACGAAAGGAAGTTCGCCAACATAGCCACGACAGTCCTGGTCGTACCTGATGTCACTAATCCAGTAACTGGAGCTTACGTCGCTGTACTTATCATCGCTCTCTGTAGGCCATGAGATACGAGGTATTATCGGGCATGCTCGTGGCTCGGCACCTTCGCGATAGACCCGTGCGATCAACGCGCCCTCTCGAAGTGCAGATAGGACCGTCATTTGTGATGTGTTGTCGATGCCGTATTGCAATTCTTCATCAGTGTATGACCACAAGATTTCCAGCGCATGAATAACTTCTCTCAACAACACGAACTCAGATGTCACTAGTGGTTCATCAGGTCTTCGAACGAAGAACCCTTTGGCTCTATCAATGGCATCTGATGTGCTTTTCATGACGTCAACTGAACCACTTTTTCTCTACTGGACATGATGAGGATTAAAGACCATCGCTCCATCAGATGCTTCCGCTGTTCTAAGAAATCCGTCCTTTTGTACGCACGCTCCACTGACCCACCGACGACATGCCCGAGACAAGTTTCGGCAACCTCAAATGGCACGTTCTGCGTCTCTGCCACCCAATCCCGAAACGATGACCTGAACCCATGTGGACGCTCAACCAGTTCACTCCGTTTCATGTACGACCCCATCGTCATGTCCGATATCACGCCGCGCCGGACACCTGGGAACAGTATACCATCTCGCGCCATCGGTTTGGCTTGCTCGATAACCGCAAGGGCCTCTGCTGATAGTGGCACTCGGAAATCCTGTGTCGCATCTCTGCGGCCCTTCATCGCTGCTGCCGGGATGGTCCAAACATCGCCGTCAATCTGATCCAGATGCAGGTTACGAAGCGGATAGGATCTAACTGCGGTGAGTATCAGCAAACGCAGAGCAAGCTCCGTTGTCGTTCCGCCATCGAGACTTTGATAGAACGCAGGAACATCCTTCCAAGGCATAGCAGGGATGTTCTTAGATTTGTGGCGCTGCTTACCCAATAGGGCCTTGGCTTTATCCGTCGCTTGTAGATCCACATCCAAACCAAGTGCTGCTGCGTGGCGCATCACGATAGACAACCGGTTCATGGCCTTTCGTGCCGTGTCCGCTTTGTCGTGCCAGATAGGAGCAAGCGTGTCCCGAATATCTTTCTGGTCTATTTCCACGACAGGGACTTTGCCAAGTTTTGGCAACACATGAAGTTCCAAAGGTGAAAACCAGCGCCCTGCTTTACCGTCGCCTTTCAACTCCGCCTTTCGGCTTTCGAAGGCGTCTAGGGCAACATCCTTCAGAAGATGTAGTTTGCTAGCCTCCTCACGCTTGTGGCGCTCGCGCTCTTTGATTGGGTCAGTGCCTTTTCGCGCAACAGCCCGCCAGTTCTCGGCTTCCTGACGCACCTCTTTGAGCGAGACGTCTGGGAAGGAGCCAAGACCCATTTCACGTCTGCGACCATGTACTGTGATTCTTAGAAACCATTGAGCCCCGCCATCCTCACGCCGATGGAACCACAGCCCGCCGCCGTCGGAGTATTTCCCCGGCGGTACCGCTTTTAGCGTCGATGCGCTGAGCTTGTTCAAAGGGTGTGACACTCATCCACCTCTCTATCCACCCTCTATATATAGTATACGGTGGGGCATAGTGGAACACAGTGGTACAGTTAAATCACTGAAAAACAATCACTCAGTGAAATTCTGGGGCATGGTGAAACACCCTGAAACAAGGATTAGATGCCCTCTTGAGGCACCATCCTCTTGCGAAAAGTCTTACCCGCGCTCAGATACTCAGCTCGATACGCGCGCCCAGAAACCGCGATACCATCGCGTTTGTTTTGGCACGTGGGGTCAGGCATAGGGCGGTTGAGAGCCCGTCTGCCAATGCTGCCTGCGGGGCTGAGATTGATACAGCCTGATAGGTCGCACCCAACCCTTTCGGGTTCAGGATATGCCCCTGATCGCCCTGCAGCATGGTGCCTTCGGGGGCCGAGGTTGCGACGGCGCGGTCCTGCAGTGTGATCCGTTTGGCGACAGCACCGTCGGGCTTGGCCAGCCCGACGCGCCACGGCTCGCCATTGCTCCGCTGGCCAAGGGCGGCGACCTCGCCCATATCCACCAGCACATCGCGCAGATCGAAGGATCGCATCAAAGCGGCAATCCGGTCAGTGATCGCACCTTGAGCAATCCCGTTCAGGGTAATCGCCGAGCGTCCGGGTTGCGGCAGGCGGATCTCACCGGCGCTTACGTGAACCTTGTCCCAACCAATCGTCTGGCGCGCGTGTTCCACTTGCGACCCCGCCGCGCCACTGGCGAGCGCTAGCCACAGAGGCTGGATCGTCGGATCAAACACCCCGCCCGAAGCGTCGTGAAGCGTGGAACACAGGCTCAGCACCTCCAGCAGCTCAGGCGCCGGGGTGACCAGGTGGCCGATCCGGTTAAGCTGACTGATCTGCGAGTGCGTCCGGTAGAGGCTGAATATATCCTCCAGCCGATTCAGCTCTGCCTCGACCGCAGCAAAGATCGGCGCGGCCTGTGCGCCCGTCGAGCCTTCCAGCCTCAGGCTGGTGGGTGCGCCCAGCGCGATACCGCGCCATTGGGCGACGTTGCCAGCAGCAGCGGGTACGGCGGCGCAGGCGGCTGAGATGGCCAGGAAACGGCGGCGGGTCAGAATGGTCATGCGGGCGTCTCCAGCGCGAGGTTCAAATCGACGGGGCCCAGCACTTCGGCATCGGGAATATCAGACAGTGGCAGGGCGACGCCGCCATATTCGGCAATGAACGCCTCTGCCGCGGCGGGGTCGCCAAAGGGCACGATTTCGCGCGCACCCATGCCGCCGGCCACATCGGCGCCGACGACAAAGGTCGCACCATCGGCGGCGATCCAGTTGGAAATCCCCGGTTGCCGCCAGCTGGGCGCGACGCTCATGTCACTGACATAAACAGCGGTAATCTTCGCATCGCGTTCGGGGCTTTTCAGATAGGCCAGCATGTCGCGCACCTGCGCAAAAAACAAAGGCGCGGGATAGCCTTCCAGATGGATCTGCCCTTTGGGCCCGCCATGTTCCGCGATGTTCATCTGGCAGAAATAACTCAGCGCATCCGGGGTGAGATCAACCGGGTCGGGGGCCTCGGCCACCTCTTCTTTGCAGGCCGTCAACGCGACCAGAGCGATCAGGGCAAGGTATCTCATGGCTCAACTCTCCGAAATGCGAGACGCGCGAGGGCAAAGCCCAGCACCGGCCAGATCAGCAGCGAGGCAGGCGCGGCCCAGACCGGCAGGGCCTGCGCCGCCCCGGTCATGCCCGAGGCTATCGCGACGCCCTCGGTTGCGGCGATGTTCCACAAACGGAATGCGTCGGCCGGGTTGGCCACCATCACCCACGGAAAGACGGATTGGGTGAAGGTGCCGCCCTTGTCCATGACGACGGCCCCCAACAGGCCCAGATCATAGAGGACGACAAAAACCAGCCAGAGCCCGGCCGACAAACCTGCCGCCGCCGTGGCCCCCTTTGCCAGGGCGGACAGCAAGTATCCAAGCGCCAGAAAGACAGCGCCCAGCAGGATAGATGTGAGGATCAGGCGGACCAGAGCCATCAGGCTTTCCGGACCCGCGCCGCCAAAGAAGGCGGCCACTGCGCCAGCGGTGCCGAAACCGATGGTCATGGCAAAGGCCAGCGCGGCCAGATGGGCGGTGAACTTGCCCAACAGGATTTCTCCGCGCCCGGCCGGGTAAGACAGCAGCAGTGACAGGCTGCCGCGATCCACGTCGCCCGCGATGGCGTCAAAGGCGATCATCAGCGCCAAGAGCGGTGCAAGATAGACCGAAAGCGTGGTCATCGAGGCCACCGAGACGGTCAGCATGTCGACTCCCAACGTGCCGGTTGGTGCGCTGCCCGCAAAGGTCAGCGCCAAGGCGAACAGAACCATGATCAGCGTGGCGACCAGCAGCCAGCGGTTGCGGCGCAGGATCAGCATTTCAGTGCGGGTGATGGCGAGGAAGCGGGTCATTGCAAATCCTCCTGTGCGTAGTGGCGATAGAGGTCTTCCAGCTTGGGCGGGGTCATTTCCACATCCGCCACCGCGTCGCCCAACCCGGCGATCCGGCGCAGCGCCTCCATCTTGTCTTCGGGTGCGCAGAGCAATTCAACGGATGCACAATTGATCCGGTTGCCACCCAGTTCGGCGGCCAGCACATCAGGATTGGCACTGGCGCGCACCTTCAGGCGGATCGGCAGACCGGCCAGAGCCGACAAATTGTTCAGGGTGTCATCAGCGACCATCCGGCCCTTGCGCATGATGGCGATGCGATCAGTACGGGCCTCGACCTCGGTCAGCGCATGGCTGGCGATTAGAACGGCGGTGCCTTGGGCAGCCAGCTCGTCGATGATGGCATAAAGGTCCTGCCGCGAGATCGGGTCCAGCCCGCTTGTCGGCTCATCCAGCAAAGCCACTTTCGGTTGACCCAACAGCACCTGCGCCAGACCCAGACGTTGCCGCATGCCTTTGGAATAGGTACCGATCCGGCGGTCCAATGCGTCGCTGAGACCAACGCGCTCCAACAGGCCAAGCACGTCGGCCTTTGCACCTGAAAGCTGCGCAAACAGGGTCAACTGCTCGCGCCCTGTCAAAGCGGGATGAAACGACACCGCTTCGGGCAGATAGGCCGTCTCGCGACGCGCCTGCGCGCTGCCGGGGGTGGCATCTCCGATCCGAATGGCTCCGCCATGGATCGGCGTCAGGCCGAGGATAGATTTGATCAGCGTCGACTTGCCCGCACCGTTATGGCCCAACAGCGCAACGCGCTGACCGGGGGCAAGAGACAGGGTGATATCGTCAAGAACGCGGTTTTTTCCACGGTCCTTGAGAACATGGTCGATTGACAGGGCCTTATCCGTCATGAGGCACCTTTTTCATAGCTGGGGGTTCAGGGGCTTGCATCAATGGGTTGCTGTCAATCACACCCCCCGGCAACAGCGCCGGGAAGGCCGATTGAGACCAGCGCACCAGCTGCACGGCAGGGGAGCCGAGCAACAATTTGGCTGAGGGTTGGGTCCACAGCACATGGTCCATACTGTCATTGGGGCGATAGGGGGCATCGGCAATGCCGTTGCCATCCACATCATAAGCGGCGAAATCGGACCAGTAGTTGCCGCGCCCGTCCCCGGACCACTCGACCCATTTGGTCGAGACATATTTCACCTGCGTCCGGTTCCCGATGAATGAATTGCCAACGATGCGGTTGCGCTCGCTGCCAGCGGTAAAGTGGATGCCGATGCCGCACCCCTCAAACCAGTTATCAGTGAACTCGTTCTTGTTCGAGTTATAGAGGAAGGTGCATTTTTCCTTGGCACCTTTCACTACGTTTCCGGTGATGGTGCTTTTGTTGGCATAGTTCAGCATGACGCCATGTTCGCGGTCGCCGATCGAGACGTTATCGGCCACGGTCACATTGGTCGTGAACATCACCGCGTAGCCCAGATCATTGCCGATCGAGACGTTGTCGCTGACCACCGAATTGTCGGCATACATGTAATGCACGGCAAAACGCAGATCGCGAAACAGGTTGCCGGTGAAGGTGTTCTTCTTCGACGAGTTTACAAAGATTCCGTCGCGGCCATAGCGGATATCGTTGTCCTCAACCACCGCACCCGGCGCGTTCCAGACATAGACGCCATTGCCACGCTCGTTCATGCGCTGGTCTTGCCGCCCTTCAATCCGGTTTCGCCGGACGATACTGTCCTTGGCCCCATGGATGTCGATGCCATAGAGATTGCCCAGCAGCACATTGTCTTCGACCACCGGCGCATGGGCCGTCTTGGTCAACTGGATGCCGCTGTCGATCCCGTCATGGTCCGAGCCCGATCCGATCACCGTCAGCCCGCGCACCGTCACACCCGGCCCGGTCACGGTGATGACGCTGCCTTCGCCTTGTCCGTCGATGGTGGCCTGTCCCAGCCCGTCAATCGTGACGGGCCGGTCCAGAACCAGCGTTTCTGTGTAAACGCCGGGGCTCAGGCGGAGGGTGTCCCCATCCGCCGCCTGCGCCAGTATCTCGTTGATGGCCCCTGCCCGGTTGGGCACATCCCAATCCGCCGCCCAAAGGGGCGAGCCGAGCAGGAGCGGTATGAGCAGGGACCAACGCATGGTTATGCGCTCCGCGGCTCAACGAACATCCGGCCGCGCATCTCCATATGCAGCGCGTGGCAGAACCACTGGCAATAGAACCAATGCACGCCCGGACGGTCGGCAATGAAGGTGACCGACGCGGTGGCTTGCGGCGCAACCTCCATCGCGATGCCGAAGTTCGACAGACACAACCCGTGGGTCACGTCATCCACGTCATCCAGGTTGGTGACATACAACGTTACCTCGTCACCCTGTTTGACGGTGAACTTCTCAAGGCTGAACACCGGCGCGGTCGAGGTCATGTAGACCCGCACCTTGTTGCCATCGCGGATCGGCTCCTCGGCACCCTCTTCCAGATCTACACCATCAGCCTCGGCCTGTTTGCGGGCATCTTCCCACATCGGGTCGTTGCGATCCCAGACATTGACCGGGTTCACTTTGGACCGGTGCACGAGGATCGAGTCATGCGGTTCCGCAAAGGTCGGCCCGTCATGGACCACCTTCATCTTATCACCCGAGATATCGATCAACTGCTCGTTTTCCGGCTTCAGCGGCCCGACGTTCAGGAAGCGGTCTTTCGAGAACTTGTTCATCGAAATCAGCCACTTGCCATCAGCCTCAGCCGTTTCGCCCATCGAGGTCGAATTGTGGCCCGGCTGATAATGCACATCCACTTTGTCGAGGATTGGATCAACATCCGCACCACCGTAGGCTTCGATGGCCTTGGCGATGTCCCACTTCACCACCTGGCTGTCCAGGAACAGGGTGGTGTAGGCGTTGCCTTTGCCATCAAACGCGGTGTGAAGCGGGCCAAGACCCAGCTGCGGTTCCGCCACGATGGCCGAGCGTGGATCGGCATTGTCGGCAAACAGCGCATCGACCTTTTCCACATCGATCACGGATACGGTCGGGGACAGCTTGCCGTTGATCATGATGTGTTTCTTGTCGGGTGCTGCGTTCACTCCGTGCGGCGAGTTCGGGATCGGGATGTAACGGGTCAGGTTACCGCCCGCCTCTTTGCGCCCGTCCACGACCTTGACGCCGTTCAGCTCCTGATAGTTGCCAGCAGCAATCGCGTCTTCGATGCCTTTCAGGTTGAACACGACCACGTGGTCCAGCTCATTCTCGGTCATCTCGGCCAGGTTCATACCCATTTCCGAGTTATACGAGGTCGAGAATGCGTATTTGCCCTGATAGTCGCAGTCAGTGTTGTCGAGGTTGCCCGACACCATCACCTGCCATGCGATCTCCATCGTGTCACCGTCGATGGCAGTGAAGATGTTCACATATTGCGACGGATCATCGAGGATCTCGCCATCATTGACCAGCGGGGCCTCGTGTTCGCCATTGGCGAAGATATAGCCGGTGCGCGGGTATTTCTGCGGACGCAGACCGTGGATGTCATGCGCGTTCGGGATTTCGATGATCTTGTCGCATTTCATCACGTCGCAGCGGATGCGCGCGACGCGTGTGTTGGCCTTGTCATTCATGAACAGATAGCGGCCATCATAGGTGCCATCGGTGAAGGACATGTGCGGGTGGTGCAGGTCGCCATTGTCGTAGGTGACTTTGCCATTGGCGGCCAGGTACTGCTTGGTCTCTGGCAGCAGCCCTTCGGTCAGGATCTTCAGCGACTCGTTGGTCTGGCCCCAGCCGGTGGCCGAGCAGCGGTTGAATACCGGAATGCGCATCAACTCGCGCATCGACGGCACGCCGAGGATACGCACCTCGCCGGTCTGACCCGAGGACCAGAAGCCGTAATATTCGTCCAACTCGCCGGGCTCCAGCGCGGCATTGGCGGCGGCGCTGGCCTCTTTCGCAGTCATCAGGGTGCTGCCCAGACCGGTCCCGGCCAACACGGCGCCGGTTGCAGATGCACCCAGCAGTCCGCGGCGTGTGACGTTCAGTTTCTTATCGTGTTCCGACATGATCGTTCCTCCTTTTTAGGAAACGGTTTGCGGTTTGGCGTTCGGATGGTTCGCCGGTGGTTGTCCGAGGGGGGTTTTCGGTTGAACCGACCCTGTTTTGGCCCGCCGTTTCAACTGGCGGATAACGACGGGACATTTGTCCTCGGACTGGTAGAGCACCTGACAATGCAGGCAGGTGACGCACTCGTTCGGATTGATCTCACCGGTTGGGTGGATCGCCTGAACGGGGCATTCGTTGGCGCAGGTCTGACAGGGGGTGCCGCAATCCTTGTAGCGGCGCAGCCAGTCGAACATGCGGATACGGGCAGGGATCGCCAGCGCACCACCCAAGGGGCAGAGATAGCGGCAATAGAACCGTTCGATGAACAGCCCGATCCCCAGCAGGGTCAGCGCAAAGACCACGAAGGGCCAGTCGCGCATGAATTTCAGAATGATCGCGGTCTTGAACGGCTCGACCTCGGCATAGGTTTCAGCCAGCGGGATCGAGACAAAACTGATCCCGAACAGCACGAGGAAGATCATGTATTTCGCGGGCCAGAGCCGCTCATTCAGGCCCCAGGGCAGTGTCCATTGCGGCACCTTGAAGGCCCGCGCGATCTTGTTGGTCAGTTCCTGAAGCGCGCCGAACGGGCACAGCCAGCCGCAATAAGCACCCCGACCCCAGAACAGCAGCGCGGCAGCGACAGCGAACCATTGGATGAAGACCAACGGGTCCAGCAAGAAGGCATCCCAAGAGAATCCCGTGCGCAAGCTGCCTGCCAGCGCCATCAGGTTCACCACGCTCAGCTGCGCATTGGCGTACCAGCCGATGAAGAACAGCGTCATGGTCAGGTATCCGATGCGGAACCAATAGAAGACGCGGGCGTTCATGGTGGCGTGGAACTGGAAGAAGAATGTCGCTGTCAGCACCAAAAGCATGACGCCCAGCACCCCGATCTCAACCGTGCGATCCTTCCAGATGCGTTTCCAAAGCGCGGCCTTGGCTGCTGCCTCGCCGGTGGCGTCATCGACGACTACAGGGGCCGTAACGGGCAGCAGATACTGCTCGGGCAGTTTGTAGCCCAGATCGAAGGTCAGAAAGGTCTTCTCAACCGCGCCCACAGTCCGCTGCGCCAACAGTTGCAGGCGGAAGGGCTCGGCCGGATCAAACTCGGCCTCAGCGGGGATCTTGAAGATGTCCAACTCGGTAAAGGTGGGCGCATCCGCTGCCGCAACCTTGCCCAACCGGCGCTGTTGCTTGTCAAAGAACCGGACCGAATTGTCGCCCTGGATCAGCTGTATCCGGTCAAAGATACCGCCCCGGACATAGCCCGAGCCCTTGAAGCTGTAGGCCCCACGCCCCAGCACCAGAATGGCCTGCTCGCTTTCGTCCAGCCAGTCGACCATGTTTTGATATTCGGCCTCACCCAGCAGCGACTTGCCGATCGACGGCACGGATACCAACGCCATATGCATATCAATATAGGTGTCATCTGGTTCGCCGGGTTCAGGGCGTTTGATGGCGCGCTGATCTCCGGTGGCTTCGAACGCAGCGTTGACCTGCCCGATATCCAGCGTTAGTCGCCGGACCGAGCCGTCGCCGGACAGGGTGGTCCAGTCGTATACCGCATCCTGCGCCAGATCGACTTCGCGTTTCGGCCCATCGGCCTGCAGCGGAGACAAACCGCCCAACCCCAGCGCCCGCGCCACCTTGATGCCGCCGCGCACAAGACTGTCATCAATCACCATGATCGTGACGGTGGCCCCCGAGATGATATCGAGGTCATGCCCCTCACCGCCGGTTTCAGCCTCAACCTTCAAGTCCAGACCGGCATAGCCTTCGGTCAGCTCAACCATGCGCGCGTTGGGGATGCCAATCAGAACGATGGGCTCCGAGTGTTTGACCAGTTGCACACCGGTTAGCACCGCTTGATCATCGATGGCGGCGACCACATGGATCGGTTTGCCGGAATAGCCGGTGGTGCCAACGAAGTCAGAGGTTAGGAAGGCCCAGGCAACGGTCTCGCCGGCCTTCAGAACGGGTGCAACCGGAACGTCATCGCGGACCGGCCCAATGGCATCAGCACCGGGGGCCAGATCGGCGGGTTCAATCTCGGGCAGGAAGCTGGCAAGGCTGTCGGCATGGGCACTGATCGCCATTAGGCAGGACAGGGCAAGGGCCAGCATTATATGGATTGCGCGACTTACGACCACGGCGCACCTCCGATACTTAGGGTGGACACCATGGTCGCGCGCAGGGCGCGTTCAGCAGTTTCTTGGGTCGGGCGCGGAGGTCCCCGGGTTTCGGGCCACAGCTTATGCGACTTGTACAACATGGAAGATTTGCTGTTCTGAAGCTGTACAACACGGAAGTTTCCGATTTGCGGTATCTGCACCAGCTCGGGTGCGGGCGCTGCACTGGTGACAGCGCACAGCGCGCAATCGGCGCATTTTGGGCAGTACGCGGTCGGGTCTTCGGTGTCCTCCTCAAGATCAACTTCAACCCAGACCGCGCCGCCTTCCGAGCAGATCTCCATCCAGACACTTTCACCGGGACTCGCCAGCGCCGGTCCAAAGGCCTGCAACAACAGAAGGAATATGCCTGCCAACCCACATGCCGCGCGAGTTGCGCGTACAGGGAGATTGTGCAGAGGGATCAGGGCAGGCATGGAGTCTCCGACTCGGAAAGCTATGCCTTTGGGGTATTGGATTCTACCGAGTCGCGACTTGACTTAGGTTAGGTGAAGCAAATTTCTGATTTTCTTTTCAAATCAATCGTCTGCCTCATCCATCAGGCCACGCACCCAGCGCCCTGCCAGCCATGAGGCGGGCACGCCCAAGGGGATGGACCATAAGATCGCAGGTACTGGTTCAATGGCACCAAACCCCGCGCTGTGCAGGATCAGCCCAGCCAGAAACAGGTTGATGGCCACGGTCAGAGCCGTGGCCGGATAAAGCAGGATGGCCAGCTTCCAGACCGGCCATTTGCCTTCAGTGGCTGGTGCCTTCCGAGAAGGTGATTTTGTTCCAGACATTGTACTTCCCAGACGGTTTGCGCATCGGTAGGCGCCGGACCTCTTCCAGCGTTTGCGCGTCATAGACGATCACCGCGCCGTCATCTTCCCAGATCGAAACCAGCGCGTGACTGCCATCCTTGGTGAATTCTACATGCGCCACGGTTTTGCCCGGCGCGGGGCGCAAAGTTTTCACGATTTCAAGGCTTTGCTTGTCGATCACGTGCATGGCATCCTTGTTCGGGCCAAAGAACACATCGGCCCAGACGTAAGGCGAGTTCTCATGGCTGCGCATGAAAAATCCTGGCCCTTCGGTTTTGATCCGCTTGACGGTTTCCCATGTTCCCATGTCGATCACCGAGACCGTGCCATCGGTCAGATGCGGCGTAGCCATCACGGTGGTGTCGCCTTGCTGCCAGGTGATCCCCGAACCTAAGTGAGGCATACCCGGCAGGTCCAGATCTGCGATCTTATGACCGATCACCAGATCAATCACCTGCCCGCCCTTGCCATCACGCGAGGCGCCCATAACGTATTCATAACTTTGATCGAAAAAGAAATCGTCCAGATAATCAGGCGTGGTGATCTTGCGCACGGGGAACGGGTCGGGGTTCTTGAACTGCCCCTCGATGCGGAAATCGTGGCCTATACCGGATTGCGGCGGGTTGGCCCCGTAGAACACCTCCCAAATCTCGGGGACATCCTTCAGCGCCAGAACAAAGCTTTCGCGCGGCGGTGCCTGATAAACGGCGGAAACACGGCTGGGAACGCCCTTTTTGCTTTTGACTTCAATGACTTTCGCGACCGACAAGTCCTCTGTCGACAGCAGGGTCAGCGAGTTCGGTAAATAGTTCGCTACCGCCACCCATTTGCCGTCACCCGACATGGCGATGTTGCGGCTGTTTAACCCCGCGCGCACGCGGCCCACCTGTTTCAGCGCCCAGATATCATATTTCTGCACCCAGCCATCGCGCGACATGATGAAGACATAGCGCCCATCGGGGCTGAACTTCGGCCCACCATGCACGGCGAACGGGGTTTCGAACCGATCCAGAACCTCGAACGTATCGCCGTCCAGCACGCTGACATGATGATCGCCTGTTTCCACCACCAGCGTGATGTTCATCGGGTCGCTGTCCCAGACAGGCGCGTCAACCGATACGTACTCATCATCCAGAGTCCGGCTGGCCATGATATCGGCCTCGCCCCATTCGGGATCGGTCTCCAGCGGAGATTTCAACCATCCCGCCAGTTCCTCGATCTGCAACGCGTCCAACTCGTGCGAAAACGCAGGCATCTGGGTGGCCGTACGCCCTTCGGCAATCACCGCCGCCACGCGTGGCCCACGCATCCGTTTCAACGTCTCGGGGATCAGCGCCGGACCGACCCCACCCAGACGGTTTTCGCCATGACATGAGGCACAGAATTCAGCATAATCCGAAGGTGCATCAGCCCAAGCTGCGCCGGTCAGCAGCAGCGAGCAGAATGTGCCGATTTTCAAGGTGTCAAAAGAATTGATGCGCCGGATCATGGCTTTTCCCTCGGAACGGCGTGACCTGCAGACGCTCGCCTGCGCCCTGCACGCCGATTTCTTCGTTTGATAGATAGCAGGCCGGGTCCTCGGCCCACGGGTCGCCGGTCAGTTGCAGAGCACGGATGCGGGTGTTGCCGCCGCAGACATCCTTTAACTGACAGGCCCCGCAACGCCCCTTCAAAGGACGCGGACGGGTACGCAGCATCGCCAGCATCGGGTCATCGCTGGTCCACAGCTCGGAAAACGGTTTGGTCTTCACATTGCCGACCGTGTAATCGGACCAATAGGTGTCGGGATGCACGCGGCCCAGATTGTCGATATTGGCCACGCCCAGCCCGCTGGAGTTTCCACCCCACGCCGCCAGATGCTCTCGCACATGCGCTGCCTTATCGTCGTCGAAATGCGCCCGGACCCAGTTCAGGAAATACCCGGCATCGGCATCGTTATTGCCAGTCACGATATCCAGCGAACGACCGCCCGAGACGGCTTCCCACGCACGTTCCAACAACAAATCCAAACCCTTACGGGTGCGCAAATGCTCGGCATCCTCGCCTCGGTTCTTGTCACCGCGCCCGGCATAGACGAGGTGAGACAGGTAGAACTTGTCGACACCCTCGTCGTCGCACAGTTGCAGCAGGTCAGGCAGGTGGTGCTGTGTGCCCTCGGTCAGGCAGAAACGCAGACCCACTTTGATGCCGCGCTTCTTACATTCGCGAACACCGCGCAGGGCGTCGGCAAAGGCCCCTTCGACGCCCCGGAACCAGTCGTTTGTGGCCCCGATCCCGTCCAGCGAAATGCCGACATAGTTGAAGCCCACGTCGGCGATCATGTCGGCGGTTTCGTCGTAAATCCGCGTACCGTTGGTCGACAGTGCCAGCATCGGCACCAGATCGCGGGCGCGTTTGGCGATGTCGAAGAAATCGAACCGGTCCAGCGGTTCCCCACCCGAGAGGATCAGGGCCGGGATGCGGAATTGGCCCAGATCCTCAAGGGTTACCATGGCTTGCTCGTGACTGAGCTCACCGGGGAACGCGACATCTGCTGAAACGGTGTAACAGTGGCGGCATTTCAGATTGCAGCGCCGCGTCAGGTTCCAGATTACTACCGGCTTCACCGGGCCGGGACGGCGTCTGCGCACCGGTGTCGGTTTGACGAGCTGCTGCATGTATTCGGTCAGGCGGAACATGTCTCAGCCTTTCTTTTTCAACCGCAGCCCTGTCTTCTTCAGGATGCGCGTGGAATAGAGGATGTCCTTGGCCCGGCAGGCACCACCCAAAATTGCGGTGATCTCGGCGCGTTTTTCCTCGACCTCGTCCCGGTCAGAACCGTGGACCATGGCGAACAGGTTATATGGCCAATCGGGCAGGGCGCGGGGACGTTCGTAGCAGTGGGTGACAAAGGGCAGCGCCCCGATCTGAGTGCCCAATTCCGCAATCTGGCTGTCGTCTACATCCCAAACAGTCATCCCGTTTGCCGTCATCCCCAGCTTGTAGTGGTTCGGAGCGGCGGCGATGCGGCGGATAACACCATGGGATTTCAGCTCTGCCAGACGATACAAAAGGGCATCCTCGTCCAACCCAAGCGTTTCGGCAACGGCTGCGTAAGGCGCAGGCACAAGCGGCAGACCGCTTTGCAGCGCTTCGATAATCTCTCTATCCTGAACGTCGATCATGCTGCCACCCGGAAGCCGATGAAAAATTCCTGTAGTTTGGGGAAACGGAGAACTTCGATCTCCGTTTCCCGTTCGATCGCATCAGCGGCGGCTTCGATCCCCTCAGGCGTTTCGGTGGCCAGCACGAACCACATGTTCAGCCGGTGCGTACGCTCATAATTATGGGCAACCTCGGCGTGCGCATTGACTTTGGTCAGGACGGTATCGAATTCATCCTCTGGCACTGCCATGGCGCACAGGCAGAACGCTCCACCCATTGCAGCGGCGTCGAAAAACGGGCCGAAACGTGTGATGATCCGCTGCTCTTTCATTCGTGCGAGACGGGTTAGGAGTTCGTCTTCGGCAATCCCAAGTTCCTTGGCTACACTGGCAAAGGGATGCGCGGTCAGCGGCAGGTCATCCTGCATCCGGTTCAGGATTGCGCGGTCGGTTGCGTCCATAATCATGCTGCTGCCTCTTTCGGTTGGATCAACGCGCCGGTCTGTTTGAAACAACGGGTCGAGAACAGCACTTTGTTCCGTGCGCCTGCCAGTTCGGGCAGAGCGGCGGCTGCGGCCAGAACCTCCATCGCTTCGGGGCGCGAGCGTGCATGGATCATGGAATAGAGGCGATAGGGCCAGACATCCTTGACCGGGTTGCGCTCATAGCACAGCGTCACGCCGGGATAGGCCGCCAGCGCCGGTCCAGCCGTGTCCACCTGTTCGGGCGGCATGTCCCAAACAACCATCGCATTGGCTGACCAGCCGAGCGCCCGGTGGCGCACGATAACCCCGAGACGAGAGATTATACCTGCTGTTTGCAGCGCTTCGATACGCCCCATTACGTCGGAATCATCTCTGCCCAGCGTTTGTGCCAATGCGGCATAAGGAATCTCAGTCAGGGTCAGGCCCGAGCTGAGCGCCTGCAGCAACTCGCGATCTCCGGGCTGCATGGCTGAGCGATCCACCTTACGAAGGCCAGGAACATTGCGTGTTTTTCCCGACATACGAAAGCCCAAATCGACGTTGAATGGACGTACGAGGCGCAGGTCCAGAACCCGCAGTCCGGAACGCTGCGATATCCGTGCAAGGGTGTCATCGACATGGGTGCGATCCGGGCCGGTTGCGACGAACCAGAGGTTCCAGTCATCCTCCCGCTGGTAGTTGTGGTTCACGCCCGGTTCGGCGTCGATCAGGGCTGCAATCTCTTCCAACCGATGTTCGGGGGCCGCAACAGCGGCCAAGGTGCTGGCCGAAACCGCGCCCGGAGCGATGGTGGCACCCACGCGTGTAATCCGCCCGGTGGCCTGCATGCGAGTAAGGCGATCAATCACCTCGGCTTCGTCCAGCCCTAGCAAAGACGCCAACACCTGAAACGGACGCTCTGTTATCGGAAAGTCGCGCTGAAACTCGTCCAGCAAACGGCGGTCGATGGGATCGGTGATGTGTTGCATGTCAAAGCCCCATTCTGTGCGCCCGAGCGGTGAAGAAAATGCCGGATGGGCTGTCGGCGTCGATCTCGCGCAGTTTTTCAAACGTTTGCGTGTCGTAGACCATTACTTTGTTGGCGTCGCGCACGCTGATCCAGACCTCATGCCCTCGCGGAGTGAACTCCATATGCAGTACGGCAGGGCCGGGTTTGAATTCGTGAATGATCTCCTTGGTCACAGAATCAATAACCTGAATGGTGTCGTTCAGAGGGTGGGCAAAGTTCACCCAAACCTGCCGCCCGTCAGGACGGGCCATGGCAAAGACCGGCTGACCATGGGTCTGCGTACGTCCGGTTTCGGTCAGAGTGTCGGCGTCGATCCACAGCACCTCGTGATGGCCGACGGCGGGCAGCACAAATTCGCGCCCGGTCAGCGCCCAGCCTTCGAGGTGGGGCATCTTGTAGACCGGCATTTCCTCTTGTCCGCGCCCATAGTTGGGCAGCACGCGGATGGGTTCGGGCGTCTCGGCCCAAAGGTCCAGCGCGGTCAGGCCATCCTCGCCAAACAAGCCGGTGATATAGGTGCGGCCATTGGCGGTGATCAGCGCGTCATATGGGTTCTTGCCCATTTCGGGAATCTTGGTGATCGCGGGTGCGCCGTTGGAGAAATCAGCAATCCAGGTCTCGCCCGTGTCCCACATGGTAAAAACAAACCGGCGGCCGGGTGCATCGACCAATCCGATGGTTTTGCTATCGGTAGGAATGTCCGCGACCATCTCCAGCGTTTCCGCATCGAAGACGCGTACACCGCCAGGTTCATAATTCGATACAGCGACCAGCTCGCCGTCATCCGAAATGGCACCGCCAATGGCGTTGCCCGCCTGCACGACCCGGTTCACGATCTGGCGGGTGACGATATCCACCTTAGTCAGGCCGCCGTCTCGTCCAAATACATAGGCAAAGCGCTCATCGGGTGAATAGACCAGCGAGGCATGGGACAGATCGCCCAGACCTTCGATCCGCGCCAGCGCTGCGCGGTCGGATTGGTCCACCAGAAGAACCGAACCCTTGGCGCGTTCGATCACAAGTCCTAGGTCGCCGGTCGCCGTGGGTTCAGCCTGGGCGGTGGTCATGAGCAAAGTGGCGGCGAGGGTAAGGATGAGCTGTTTCATTGTGCCTCCTGTGCCAGCAGGTAACGGGCGATCCATTCGGCCTCTTCTTCGCTGATCAAGGGCCGCCATGGGGGCATCGCGGTGTCGGGGATGCCGTCGAGGATCACGCCGGTCAGTACCTCGGCATCGTAGTGTTCCAGTGTTTTGGACCGCAGATCGGGGCCGAGGCCGCCTTTCAGCGATAACCCATGGCATGAGCCGCAATCCTGATGGACAAGGCGTTTCAGTGCGTTGGGGTCAAGCGTGTCAGCAGCGAAGGCCGTGGTGGCAACAAGCACTGCGGAAGTGAGAACAGCACGTGCTGCCCATCCTTTGCGTCCTCTCACAGCCGGTTGCTGTGCCGGCCTTCCGGAACCGAACTTAGCCATGCGCCTGCTCCAAAAGGTCGGCCACAGGCCGTTCTGCATAAAGTGAAACTACCTTGCCGATGATGAACAGCGTGGGCGCCTTTAGCCCGGCCTTGCGCACATCAGCGGCCAGCCGATCCAGCCGGGATACCATCCGGCGCTCATCAGGTGTGGTCGCTTTGCCAACCGCCAAAACCGGAGTTGAGCCGGGCAGGTTCTCGGTCATCAGTCCCATGGCGATCTGGCCGATATTGGCGACGCCCATATAGACGACTAAGGTCGAGTCCGGGTCGGCCAGACGTTTCCAATCCAGATCCAGCACCTTGTCGGCCTGTCGGTGCCCGGTGACATATTGCACCGATGTCGCCAACCCGCGATGGGTCAGCGGCACACCTGTCGAACAGGATGCCCCCTGCGCTGCGGTAATGCCCGGCGCGTATTCGACTGGGATGCCGTTTGCCATCAGGTGCGCGGCCTCTTCCGAGCCGCGTCCGAAGATCATCGGATCGCCGCCCTTAAGGCGAGCAACGGTGTGACCGGCGCTGGCTTCCTCGACGAGGATTTCGTTGATGCGATCCTGCGGCACGGTATGACACTTGGGGGCCTTCCCAACCGGGATCAGCCGTGCGCCATCAGCGTGCAGATTGAGGATATCGGCCGAGACCAGACGGTCATAGACCACCACGTCCGCCTCTTGCAGCATCCGCAGCGCGCGCAGGGTCATCAGTTCGGGGTCACCGGGGCCTGCGCCAATCAGAAAAACCTTACCGCTCATGTGCAAACTCGCTTGGTCTGAATGTCTTCGGAGCCCGGAATTCCTGCGCGATCAGGGGACGTTGCTGGGTGAGCCGGGCGTGTCATGCGGCCAGACTGGCGTAATCGGAAAGGAACCTCCTTGACTAAAGTTAAGGAGCGCGGGAATTGCCCCGCGCTCCTTTCGGCTTGCCTGTATGATTGCCTCGGCTCAGGGTTCGACGGTGATCATGCCGATCATGTTCTGTGTCTCCCAATGTGGGCCACACAGATAGTCCTGCGGACCCGGGGTGAGGAAGGTCAGGTCAACCGTCTCCTCAGGAAACAAACGATCGCTTTCGGGCTCGCTGCCGTCTTTCAGTAGGACCGAGTGACTGGTGCGCTTATCGACATTCACCCAGCGCACGGTTGTGCCCGGTTTCACGGTTAGCTCGGCTGGGCAGAACGTGTATTTGTACATCAGCACCACATCGGCATCCTCAACGGCGGAGGAGGGCTGACCGAACAGCTCGACATAGCGCTCTTCGGCTTCGGCACACAGCGCGGCGGTGTCCTCTGCCCATGCGGGCGCGGCCAGAAGCAGCAGCGCAGGGAGAAGGTGTTGGGGTTTCATTGTCCAAGTCTCCTCTTTTAAGCGGAAGGGGCCGGATTGCCCGGCCCCTCTTCCTTATTGTTTGACGACGTTGATGAAGGCATTGTCGTCGTCCAATGCCAGGCTGGTATCCAGCGTCACGTGGTGGAACCGTGCGGCGGCAAAGTCATCGTGGATGGCAAAGCCCACCGTATAGGTCTGACCGGCCTCCAGCGGCACGTCACCAGCTGCGCCCGAGTTCAATGGGCGCGTGAAGACCACGGTCCACATACCTGCATCAAGGCTGGCCGAGGCGGCGATCTCACCGTCATTGACCACGCGCTGTTCCAGCAGATAGCCGTTGGTGGCGCTGCCGTCCGCGTAGACGCGCATCAGATCCAGATAGGTGCCATCGGCCAGATACTGCTCGATCTGATCGGCGGCCTGCAGCTTGTCCCAGCCACCCAGCGCCTTACCGCGGCGGCCTTTGATCTCGACCTCGGTGCGGCTTTCGCTGATGTATTTGGTCACAGTGTCCTGCGTGCTCAGCCGACCCGAGACATCGCCGTTTGCGGCAATCGCATCGGCACCCGGATCAAAGGGCATATAGGAGTTGTCCGCGTGGCACGAGGCCCAGCAGCCGACCTGATCGCCCAGCTCAATCCCAGTGCCGGTGATCATCATGGCCACCTTGATCTGGTTGTCCGGGTCCATCTTGCCGCCATCGACAAAGGGGGCGGGGTTGTGGCCCGCATCCGGCCATTGCAGACGGATATACAGGGTCTCATCATCATGCGCGGCTTGAACGGTGGCGTCTATCACGCCGCGTTTGCCCGGGATCGGGGTTGGTTCCAGATCCCCACCGGCCACGATCTTGTTGCCGATCGCGTCCAGTTCGGCAGCGTGACAGGTGGTGCACTTGTCTCCGCCCTTGGTCAAAGGACGTGCTCCGCCGTGGGATCTGCCGTTCTGAACCCATTCAAACGAGGCCTGACCGGGATAGAACAGTTTCATATCTGCACCGGGGACTGCGGCCCAATCGATATTTGTGCCAACATCGCTGCCGCCACCTGCCGGGGCTGCGGCATCTTCGCCAGAAGCTTTGGCACGCTCTTCCGCGACGGCTGCGTCAACCGCTGCTGCGATCTGGGCCTGTACGGCCTCTTGCTGGGCTACACGCGCGGCTTTCTCAGCCTCGGCATCGGCAGCTTCCTTGGCTTCGATGCGTTCGAGACTTGCCAGGTATTCGGCCGGGATTTCGCGAATGAAATCTGGGTTCGGCGCTTCAAGCTTTTCCAGATACTCTTCGTCGGCCCGGTCGCGGGCGTCCGAGTGCGCAATCCCCTTGTGGCAGTCAATACAGGTCTGACCGACGGTCATCGCGTTTAGGTGCTGCTGACGGGCGCGGGGTTTCTGGAACTCGGGCATCATCGACTCGAAGTCATGGCAGTTGCGGCACTCGCGCGAGTCCGTGGATTTCATCCGCTCCCATTCGTTCATAGCCAGATGTACGCGCTTGGCTTCAAACTTTTCGCGCGTGTTTATGGTGCCGACCACCTTGCCATACAGTTCTTTGGACGCCTTGATCTTGCGGATGATCTTGTGAGTCCAATCCTTGGGCACGTGACAGTCGGAACAGACCGCGCCTACGCCCGAACGGTTCACGTCGTGGATTGTGCCGGTGTATTCTTCGTAAACGAAATCTCGCATCTCGTGGCACGAAACGCAGAATTCCTTGGTGTTGGTAGCTTCCATAGCGGTGTTGAACCCGCCCCAGAAGATGATGCCGGCGGCAAAGGCCGCAGCGATCCCGGCCACGGGCATTCCCCACAGGAAATACCGGCGCCAGATTGGTTTTTTCTTTTCCGGTTCGGAGGTCATATCCGGTCTCCGTTTTGGCTTCTTTTTCTGGCCCTGGATGTCAGGCCTGTGGATTTGGCTGATGAGTCAAACGAGGAAAGGGCGGGCGAGGGGCCCGCCCTTTCCGGTGCTGAGTACAAAACCCGTCAGGTGACGTGGTTCGAACGGTTGTAGACGTTGAACTTGCCGGTGGGTGCAAACAGTCCTTTCACGCGGCCGATCTCTTCCAGCGTCTTGGCGTCGAAGATCACGATCTCACCATTTGGCTCTTTCGAGGTCGAGCGGTTCCACTTGGACACCCAGACCTCGGATCCGTCTTGGTTGAACTCGAAGTGGACGGCGACGTTGCCTTCCTCTTCTGTGATCTGGATCGTTTTCACGATCTCACCGGTTGCCTTGTCGATGACCTGCACCGATTGCTGGATCTCAGGCTCGGGGTGCTTGGTCTGGTCGGCCCAGATGTAGTCCGAGTTCGGATGGGTCCGGATGAACAGACCGGGTCCGTCGGTTTCCACCTCGTAGCAGACCTTCCAGGCATCGTCCGGGCGGCCTTCGGGGTCGTTGCCCCAAACGGTAACCGTGCCTTCGCCCAAGTGGGTCGTACCGGCAACAGGACCGCAATTCGGGTCATCCCAGTTGGCGCCCGGGCCGGGGTGCGGCAGCGGCGCGGTATCGATCATAGCTTCCAGCTTGTGAGTCTCGGTATCGACCACGACCATCTTGTTCGACGCGTTAGCGGCGATCTGGAAATAACGGCCGGTCGGATCAAAGAACCCGTCATGCAGGAACTTTGCGCTGTCGATCTTGTCGATCCGCAGGTTGTCCAGATCGGAGTAGTCCACCTGCCAAAGCTGACCGAGCTCCTTGACGGCCACGATCCATGTGGGCTCGTTCGGGGTGGTGTAGATGGCGGCCACGCGGGCCTCTTCCACATAATCCCCGTCCACGTTGTAACCCCGGGTCGAGACAACCTTTTTCGGCTCCATGGTTTCGGCGTCGACGATGGCGAAATGAGGGGGCCAGTAGGCGCCACCGATGACGTATTTACCGTCACCCGATACCGCCACGTCGCGCGCGTCATAACCAATGGTAACCTCGGCAACCAGCATGTTCTCGGGGTTCTGCCACAGGTCGATCTTGGTCATCTTCCCGTCGCGGCCCATGGTGTACCAGAAGCGGCCCGGATTTTCGGGTTCTTCCAGTTTATGGTGCTCGGACGCTTTCAGGACGTGCACGGCGTAACCGGTCGGGATATGCGCCAGCACCTCTTTGGTGTCGCCGTCGATCACGGCCACTTTGCCCACGTCACGTTCGATGACGACAAAGAAGTTTTCCCAGTTGCGGCCATGCAGCGGCTCGGTCGGGTAATCTTCGGGTTCGACATAGACCTTGCGGGTCGCCATCATCTGTTCAAGCGACATTTCCGGCGGTTGGGGCGGCTCCATCTGGATGTAGGTCGCCATATCGCGGATTTCTTCTTCGGACATCACGTCCGAGAAGTTGTTCATCCCGCCTTCGGTGCCCCATGCGATGATTTTTTCCAGTCGCTCCTGCCCCAGTTTCAGGGTGCCAGACTCGGTTACGGTACCATCGTCATTCTTCGTTTCAACCAGAGGCTCAAGGCTTTTGCCGGTTGCCCCTTTGCGCAACACACCGTGACAACCGGCGCAGCGCTCAAAGTAAAGTTGTTTTGATGATTCAAAGGCTTCCTTGCTCAGGGTTGGCTCTTCGGCAAAGACTGGCGCAGCGACGCTGCCCAGCAACATTGCCAAACCGACCCCTAAGGCGCGGCCAGTTCTGTTGTAGCTGATTCCAAGTGACATGATCACTCTCCATTTGCTGGTGAGGCAGGTCCTAGGGTGAAACATCACGCGTTTGTCATCCTTGACGAAAGTCAACGGAACGCGCGCAAATTGGAAATTGACGGGCTATAATGAGCCATAAAACAAAGGGAAAACCTGAGTTTCAGGGACATGTTTTTCGGATGCTTGATTTCGGTTAAGTCCATCACTGGTCGGCCTTGCTAAACCTGTTCCAACAGCCATTGAGGCCGAGGAGAACAGGCATGTCGGCAGTGATCGCGCGCGTATTGGGCGAGGGGTTTCGCATCTTTTTCCTGTCCGCCGGACTTTTTGGTCTGTTCGCGGGAGGCGCGTGGGGTTTTTGGTTGATGACGCAGACCGGGTTGGTCGGATACGAAGACCCAACCTATTCCATGAGTCCCCCAATGTGGCACGCGCATGAGATGATCTTTGGCTATGCCACAGCAGCTCTGGGCGGGTTCTTTCTGACGGCTGTTCCCAACTGGACCGGGACCCCAGAGGCGCGCGCCCGGTTCATCATGCTGGCTGCAGGTCTCTGGTTGGCCGGGCGGGTAGCGATGTGGTTCTCCGGTGCGCTGCCGCCTGTTCTGGTCGCTGTGTTCGATCTGGTCTTTGTTCCAATTCTGGCGGCAAAGATTGCTACTCAGCTGATCCGACGCCCCAAACCGCAGAACATGGTATTCCTTTTGCTGCTCAGTGCGATCTGGATTGCCAACTTGTTAACCCATTTAGAGTGGATCGGTGTGACCAGCGATACGCTGGACATCGGATTGCGGGCGGGGTTGCTGACGCTCTGTAGCCTAATCGCGATACTTGGTGGGCGCATTACGCCAGCTTTCACCCGAAATGCGATGAAACGCGCGGGAGAGCCCGAATCCAACTGGCCTATTTCGGTAGGAGCGTTTGATAAAGCCGCCATGGGGCTTGCACTGTCACTGCCGCTGAGCGTGCTCGTCTTTGGAATCGGACCTGTATCAGGCGCTATCGCGCTGATGCTTGGCGTTGCTCAGATCCTGCGCATGGCACGTTGGCGCGCACGCTGGGCACTGCGGCAGCCGATCCTGATCGCGTTGCATCTGGGGCTGGGCATGCTGGCGCTGGGCCTGATCCTGTGGGGGCTGGCAGTGCTGGGGTTCGGCAGCGAGATCGGGGCGCTGCATATTTTGGGCATTGGTTGCGTCGGCGGCATGACCCTTGCCGTGATGAGTCGGGCCGCCCTCGGCCATAGTGGCCGTGCCCTCGTGGCCTCGCCACCCATGGCGATCGCTTACGGTTTGATGGCGGCAGCCGCAGTTTTGCGCTGGGTCGGGTCGGCGTTTGACCAGGGATATCTGGTTGCGATGCTGGCCTCAGATGGGCTGTGGATCTGCGCCATCGTCTTGTATCTGGTTGCGATGTGGCCCGCGTTGACCGGGCCACGTCTAGCGGCCTGAGCAACGGTTCTTAGATTAAGAAGGTCGGAGCAACGCCCTGTCATTTTTAATATGCCGTTGCAGCAAAGTATGGATTTGTCTTCCGCGTTTTGGAATCTGGCGGGCTGCGATTGGTTGATGGTCTGGCAAAGCTAACTCTGGGAAGAGCGCAACAATTTCGGCCAGCGCCTCGGGCTGTATTCCTTTCAAGGCTTGCTTGCCTGTGAATAGGCTTTCTGACGGCGCGCCTTCCGCAAGCACGATCTCATGCCGGTCGAACAGAATATGGAAATACACCACGCCCTGAGCTGTCTCGTCGACGGTTATGCCATGTATGCCGACCAGCTTATGGGCTGGGACCAGAACCTCCTCGCTGTCGAACATGCGAACGGCGATACTCGAACGGATCAACATGCGATGCTGCGGCGAGACCAACAGATCACGTCGCGGCAGGTTGCTTCCCAGGCTGCCCGCTGTGATTCGGATCGGGCGCAGCTTGGGATTGAGCGCAAATTCAGACCTATCCAGAGCGCGCGCGCCGATCCAGCGAATTGGTTGTGGTCCATGATCCAAGGTGACAACCTTGTCACCAGCGGAAAGCGTTTCTATCGCGACATCACCATCAGGTGTCGCGATAAGCGTTCCGGCGGAGAAACAAGGAACATCAACGATGGAACCGGGGTCAGTCGTGTCCGGTGCGTTGCTCGGTGTAACGTTGACGACGCTCATCGAATACGTCACCCCGGGATCTAGGGGCTCAGAGGTTATGTAGCCAGCGTTGGTTCCTTCAACCTCGACAAGGTACACAGTGATTGTCCCACCGCCGGGATTCGTCAGAATGTAGGATTCTTCCAGATAGATGTCGCCGCTCAGAAACGTTGTCGAACCATCAAGGTTTGTTACCGTTCCGATCTGTGTATCGTCGTCGCCATTTTCGTTGTTGAATCTGTCGCCGTTGAAAACATCCCCGGTATCGGGAACTGGCGGGCCAAACCCATTTCGAATGAAACCACCGGCCTCGTCCTCAACATTGAATACCCTTCGGTCCGTCGCGGGGTCATAGCTTGCGTCCAGGGTGATCGTATCAGGCCCAATTGTATTCACCGTAATGACGCCGGGTGCGTATCCGATGTATGAGTAGTTCGCCATTCTTTAACCACCACGCTTCAGGTGCCATCTACGCACCTCTATTCACCAATATATCGAGAACGCTCGCTTCAACTGTTCGAACGTCCGGAAACATGCTGTTCTAAGTACTATTTTTCAAGGCAATCTGAGGGCATTTTAGTGATACTGACGCAATTATGACCACAGGTGTCCAATTCCGCGCTTACTTTGGCATGCTTGACTTTCGTTAAGGCAGCCCTGCGACCCACCCGCCATTGTCATCAGACTAGCTAATCTGCGCAAAGGAGAGCGCAATGCGAGAAGTCATGACAAAGAGCATGGCTCGCAACATATTCTATGGCGGGTCACTGTTCTTCATCCTCATCTTCCTGGCCCTGTCGGCCCACTCGCACTGGTACATCGTCAACTCCGAGAATTCGGCGAAGCTTGATGACAGTGTGGTTCGGGGCAAACATGTCTGGGAAAAACATGCCTGCATCAACTGTCACACGATCCTGGGCGAGGGCGCCTACTACGCGCCGGAAGTCGGGAATGTGATGACCCGCTGGGGTGTGCTGGACGACCCGGAATCGGCCTTTGAAGCGCTCAAGGGCTGGATGGAGGCGCAGCCGACCGGCATTCCCGGTCGTCGGCAGATGCCCAATTTCAACCTCAGCGACGAAGAGATCCGCGATCTGACCAACTTCTTGATCTGGACGGACAACATCGATGCGCAGGGCTGGCCGCCCAACGAGGCAGGCTGAGAAAGGGAACGGAGCAATGAAATACGAATCCCAAAAAATCGCCTACGCCTACTTCGCAGTAGCGATGGCCCTGTTCGCGGTACAGGTAATCGGCGGCCTGCTGGCCGGTTTCATCTATGTATTCCCGAACTTCCTGAGTGAGCTTCTGCCGTTCAATATCGTACGGATGCTGCACACCAACTCTCTGATCGTCTGGCTGCTGCTGGGCTTCTTCGGTGCGGCCTACTTCCTGATCCCCGAAGAGACCGAGCGCGAGATTCATTCGACCAAGCTGGCCTATCTGCAGTTGATTATTCTTGTGGTTGGTACGCTGGGCGTGGTCGTGACCTATGTCTTCAACCTGTTCGAAGGCAACTGGCTGCTGGGCAAAGAGGGGCGCGAGTTCCTTGAACAACCCAAATGGGTCAAGGCGGGCATCGTCGTGGCCGCGCTGATGTTCCTTTACAACGTGTCACTGACCGTTCTGAAGGGCAAGAAGACGGCGATTTCGAGCATCCTTGTTCTGGGCCTCTGGGGTCTGGCGCTTCTGTTCCTGTTTGCTTTCTACAACCCGGGCAACCTGTCGCTCGACAAGCAATACTGGTGGTATGTCGTCCACCTATGGGTCGAAGGCGTATGGGAGCTGATCATGGCCTCGATCCTGGCCTACCTGATGCTGAAGCTTACGGGCGTTGACCGTGAGGTGGTCGAGAAATGGCTCTATGTCATCGTCGCCGCCGCGCTGTTCTCGGGCATCCTTGGGACAGGTCACCACTACTATTGGATCGGTACACCCGGCTATTGGCAGTGGATCGGTTCGATCTTCTCAAGCCTCGAGGTGATCCCGTTCTTCGCGATGATGGCCTTTGCCTTCGTCATGGTCTGGAAGGGCCGTCGTGACCACCCTAACAAGGCTGCTCTGCTGTGGTCACTGGGCTGTGCAACGCTTGCCTTCTTCGGTGCCGGTGTCTGGGGCTTCCTGCACACGCTGCACGGGGTGAACTACTATACCCATGGCACGCAGATTACCGCAGCCCACGGTCACCTGGCTTTCTACGGTGCTTATGTCTGCCTCAACCTGGCGATCTTCAGCTATGCGATGCCGATCCTGAAGAACCGTGATCCCTACAATCAGGTTCTGAACATGGGCTCGTTCTGGCTTATGACCAGCGGCATGGTCTTCATGACCTTCGTCCTGACCTTCGGTGGTACCGTGCAGACTCACATGCAACGTGTGGTCGGTGACTACTTCATGGACGTGCAGGACCAGATCGCGATCTTCTACTGGATGCGTCTTGGCTCTGGTGTGGTCGTGGTCCTTGGTGCGCTGCTGTTCATCTACTCGATCTGGGTGCCCCGGAAAGAGGTGATTGAACCCGGTGCCTCTGAAACCCCGGCGGAGTAATGGATATGGATGGCTCCATGAAACTGAATGAGGGGGCGGCGAACGCCCCCTTCTACCTCGCCCAAAGCGATGAATGCGATGTGTTCACCGCCGCCTACAACAACGACCTGCCGGTTTTGCTGAAAGGTCCAACAGGTTGCGGTAAGACCCGCTTTGTGGCCCATATGGCCGCCAAGCTTGGCCGCCCGCTTTACACCGTGGCCTGCCACGATGACCTCGCCGCCGCCGACCTGATCGGTCGCTACCTTTTGAAGGGCGGCGAAACCGTCTGGGTTGATGGCCCTCTGACTCGTGCGGTGCGAGAAGGCGCGATCTGCTACCTTGATGAGGTGGTCGAAGCCCGCAAGGACGTCACCGTTGTGCTGCACCCGCTGACCGATGACCGGCGCATCCTGCCGATCGACCGCACCGGTGAAGAGCTTGAGGCCGCGCCCGGCTTCATGCTGGTGGCCTCGTACAACCCCGGATACCAGAATATCCTGAAAACCCTGAAACCCTCGACCAGGCAGCGGTTCATCTCGCTGGAATTCGACTTTCCTTCGCCCGAGATGGAGGCCGAAGTCGTCGCGCAAGAAAGCGGTCTGCCGCTTGAACGCTGTAAACCGCTGGTACGCCTTGCAGGTAAGTTGCGCGGGCTTAAGGGTCAGGACCTTGAGGAAGGCGTGTCCACCCGGCTGGTCGTTTATGCCGCGACGCTGATCGCACAGGGCATGTCCACCGACCGCGCCATCCTCGCCGCAATGATCGAACCTCTGACTGATGATGAGGATATCAAACGCGGGCTCCTCGATCTTGTCACGGCTGTCTTTGGGTGAGGCCGGCCGATGGTCAGGATCGATTTTGAGCCATGGGAACCCGAAGAAACGATCGGGAAACTGTGGCACACCCTTGCCAGTCGCCTTGATGCACCTGAAGTGCATGATGGAGCCGCGGTCGACCTCTCAGAGGTCGCAGGGCGGCTGGCAGTCCTCTTTCGAGGACTTGGGGGTAGTCCGGGCGTAGAATTGCGCCCGGTCTCGCCCGAGATTTCGCGCCACCGTCTGGGGTGGCGTCGTCGTCTGGCAACCGAGGCCGAGATGATGCCGCGTGCGTCGTTCGATGGCGAAGTTCTGCGTTTGCCGGATCGGCTGGCGGTGTTTCCCGCGCGTGAAGCCAACGGTGCGCTTTATGTCTGGCTGGCCGCCGCCGCTGCACATGCCGGAACTCGTATCGACGAAGACGACCCGTTGCGCGCCGACCTGCATGCGCTTGTTGCCGCCCGACAGATGGTCGAGGCGGCGTTGCACAACGCCCCCGGCCTGCGCCCGCTATATGCGGAACTGTGTAAGGGCGTGCTGTATCAACGCGACATTTCCGGGCTGCCACCCGTCGAGGCAGCGGTTGAAGAATTGGTCCGCCACATGCTGGGTGACCCCGCGCCTTTGTCGCCAAAGGCTGAACATCTTCTAGCGTTGGATGACGACCTCACTGCCCCGCGCGGCTATCAGCATTTCCGGCCTGTCCCGCTGTGGCCCGAGTTGCGCCCGGTCGGGTTCTCCGAACATAACGAAGTGGAGAACCCCGAAACCGAAGGACCACCTGAGGAATCCGGCGAAAAAACTCACCGTGCCCGCCGCCGCAAATCGGATCAGGCCAACCGCAGCGACAGTTTCATCCTGCACAAGTTCGAAGCGATCCTCAGTTGGGCCGAGTTCCTGAACATCAACCGGCGCATCGACGATGACGATCCTGATAACGCCAAGAAAGCCGCCGATGATCAGGAAGAGATTGGCTTGGGTCAGATCTCGAAGGCGCCGCCGACCAAACTGAAACTTCATCTGGACCTCGCTCCGGAGGACGTGAACCGCGAACGCCTGTCGGGACGGGTTTTGTATCCCGAATGGGACGTGCGCATCGGCCAATACTTGCCCGATCATGTCAACGTTCTGACCTCGGATGCCGAGATTCGCGAAGATGCCGCCGAGTTCGGCAAAGACCCCGCCACTGCCCGCCGCATCCGCGCCGTGAAACGCCAGTTCGAGGCGCTGCGCCCGGGCCGCGTGATGACACGCGGTCATCTGGATGGCGACCAATTGGATATCGAGGCAGCCGTTCGGGCGCAGGTAGACCGTTGTGCCAATGGCGAAGGCACCGAACGCATTTGGATGCAATCGCGCCCCGAGGCGCGCGATCTGGCGGTGTCTATCCTGCTGGATGTCAGCCGCTCGACCGAAAGCGCCGTCACAGGCCGCGCCGTGATCGACATTGAACGCGAGGCTCTTGCGGCACTCGCCTGGGGTTTGAACGCCTGCGGCGACGATTTCGCCATCCACGCCTTCAGCTCGCTGAAACGCCAGCGGGTTTACGTGCAGCGCTGTAAACGCTTCGATGAGCCGATGGGTGGTTTGGTGGAACAGCGCATAGCCTCGCTGCGCCCCGGCCACTATACCCGCCTCGGCGCCGCAATCCGCCATTGTTCCGCCGATCTGGCCTGCCAATCGCGCAAACGCCGGTTGCTGTTGATCATCACTGACGGCAAACCCAACGACCTGGACCATTACGAGGGTCGCCACGGTATCGAAGACACCTGCATGGCCGTGCGCGAGGCGCGTCGGGCAGGGCAATCGGTCTTTGGCGTTACCATCGACAAAACCGGCAAAAGCTGGTTCCCGCGCATGTTCGGTCAAGGCGGCTTCGCCGTCATCCCCGACCCGCACCGGCTGTTCATGGCCCTGCCTCAGATCTACCGCCAACTGGTTGGAGCATGAGTGACGCCTCATTGATCGATGAGCTTCCGGGCGAGCTGCTGATGTGGGTTCTGATCATCTCGGAATTGCTGGTTTTCGGTGCGGGCCTGATTGCCTTTATGGGCGTGCGCCTGACCGACCCGACAGGATTTGCCGAGGCTCAATCGCACCTTTACCGGACAGGGGCGGCGCTCAACACGGTGGTGCTGGTCACCTCGGGCTATCTGGCGGCGCAGGCGCTGCAGTGGCGAAAAATCGCGCGCCGGGGCGTGGCTCGAATGGCCTTGATCACTGCCGCCGTGCTGGGTGTCGTGTTCCTGATCATCAAAGGTGCGGAATACGCGGGCAAAGCCGCACAGGGGATCACCTATGAGACCCACCCATTTTTCCTGTTCTATTATCTGCTGACCGGGTTTCACGCCGCACATGTGTTGGCAGGGGTCGGTATCCTGCTGCTGGTCGCCTGGCGTGACGATCCACGCAACATTGAGGCAGGTGCGCAGTTCTGGCACATGGTCGATCTGGTCTGGATCATGCTTTTCCCCGTGATCTACCTGCTGGGATAATTCCGATGCCTGCAGCACCATCTTTTCCCAAATACTGGCGAAGGGCGCTCCATAATTCGCTCACACGTGCATGGCTGACCCTTTTGGTGCTCAGCGTCGCATCAGCACTGCTGACTGTGCTGCCCATCCCGCCATCCGTTCTGGCGGGGTGTATTCTGGTCCTCGCACTGGCGAAATGTCGCGTTATCCTGGCTTGTTATCTTGATCTCGTAAACAGCCCGGCCTGGCTGCGAGGTTTCACCATGGTGCTGACGGGCTTTGCCATCATTGTCTTCGCCCTCTACCTGATCTGACTCAAAAAACGCCGCCTCCGGGGAGACGGCGAAGTATTACGCTAGGGGGCGCTTCTTGGTTACTGGGCTGCCATCGGCATGCGCGCAATCTGACAGCGTTGCCAGAGGGTGGACAGCGCGCCAACCAGATGCTCGATATCCTCATCCGTATGTACCGGAGACGGCGTGATCCGCAGACGCTCGGTCCCTTTAGGTACGGTGGGATAATTGATCGGCTGAATGTAGATGCCGAACTCTTCCAGCAGCGTGTCCGAGATAAACTTGCACTTCACCGGATCGCCAACCATCACCGGGATGATGTGGCTGGGGTTAGGAATATGAGGAATACCTTCCGCATCCAAACGGGCCCGAACCTGCGCTACACGGGCTTTCTGCAGGTCGCGTTCAGCATTCGATTGTTTCAGATGCCGGATCGAGGCCGCGGCCCCGGCCGCGATCGATGGTGGCAGGGCGGTGGTAAAAATAAACCCGCTGGCGAAGCTGCGCACGAAATCGCACAGCGCAGCCGATGCAGCGATATACCCGCCTACCACACCGAACGCTTTACCAAGCGTCCCTTCGATCACCGTCAGGCGATCCATGAGGCCTTCTCGTTCAGCGATACCACCGCCGCGTGGCCCATAGAGGCCAACGGCATGAACCTCATCCAGATAGGTCATCGCGCCGTATTTGTCGGCGAGATCGCAAATCTCTTTGATGGGGGCGATGTCACCATCCATCGAATAGACCGACTCGAACGCGATCATCTTCGGCGCATCGGGATCAGCTGCGGCCAGTTTCGCTTCAAGGTCATCCAGATCGTTGTGTTTCCAGATCACCTTCTGCGCCCGCGAGTGGCGGATGCCTTCGATCATCGAGGCATGATTCAGTGCATCAGAGAATACGATCAGGCCGGGGATTTTCGCGGCGAGAGTGCCAAGGGCTGCCCAATTCGAAACATACCCGGAAGTAAACAGAAGCGCGGCTTCCTTTCCATGCAGATCGGCCAGTTCGGCCTCAAGCAGCACGTGGTCGTGAGTGGTGCCTGATATGTTTCGCGTGCCCCCGGCCCCCGCGCCACAGCGATCCAATGCGTCATGCATTGCATCGATAACAGATGGGTGCTGACCCATGCCAAGATAGTCATTCGAACACCAGATCCGCACATTTCGCTGGACAGATCCATCCGTCTGACGTGCGTTCGGGAAAGAACCACAGCGACGTTGCAAGTCTATGAAAACACGATAGTTCCCTTCATCCCGAAGGTCACTGAGGCTTTGATTGAAATAACGCTCGTAGTCCATGTTACGTGCTCCCCGGAATACTGGCTTTGAGCCGAGAATAGGGCAGCGAACCAAGCCGCAACATGACAATAGTCAAGTTTAGACAACATAAAACTATGGTGCACAACTGCCGGCTCTGGCATAGCGTGGAACAGGGATGGACAGACCGCGCCCATGCGCCGGCAGGAAATAACAGGGGTATTCTCTTGTCTCACGAAGCACAAAAAGCGATCGCACGTCAGTCGCTGCTGCTGCGCAGTTTACCGGAACAGCATGTGGAAACACTGCTGAGCCACGCGATCTGGCGTCAGTATGACCGTGGTGAGACAATATTCCTGCAGGAGGAAAAAGCGCAGGCCATCCACGTCGTGCTTGAGGGTTGGGTCAAGCTGTTCCGCATGACCCCCACCGGGGCCGAAGCCGTCGTGAGCGTCTTCAAACGTGGTGACAGCTTTGGTGAGGCCGTAGCTCTGCGTAACGTTCCCTATCCTGTTTCCGCCGAGGCCGTATCGGCCTGTGATGTCATGCATATCCCCAGTCCGATCCTGATCTCATTGATGAGAGAGGACCCTGAGATCGGTATTTCTATTCTGGCCGCGACCTTTACCCATCTTCACTCGTTGGTGGCGCAGCTAGAGCAACTCAAGGCTCAGACCGGAGCGCAACGCGTGGCCGAGTTTTTGTTGAATCTCTGCGACAGCGACAAAGGCGGATGCGAGGTTTTGCTGCCCTACGACAAGATGCTCATCGCAGGCCGTCTGGGGATGAAGCCGGAAAGCCTGAGCCGGGCGTTTTCGCGGCTCAAGGCGGTGGGTGTGAAGATCAACCGCAACCATGCCGAAATCTCGGATATCGCGCTTTTGCGGGACTATGCGGAAAGCGATCCGGCGGAAAACTGGGGGCGGTGACCCCGGAATTGCCGCCGGGCCCGACCAACCACTTCAGACGGTTGCGCCCTTGCGGCGAATGGCGGTGCCCAGACTTCCGGCGCAGAGACCAACGATAATTGCGATCAGCAGCGCTATCGTTCCAACGTGGGAAATCTGCCAACCGGCAAAGAGCAGAGGCGCGATCAGGCCAACCAATCCACCCATCAGTGCGCCCAACCAGTATTGGCGCGTCATCATTCCCAGTGCCAGACCCAGAATGCCGGGCAGACCCAGTACGTTACCGCCGATGGTTCCAAGTATCTCTAACATCTCAGTCCCCACCTTGTTCCGAGCTTTTGTTCAGGAACGCGCGGATGTCGTCCCCTGATGCTGCAGCGTGTTCCTGCAGAACCTCACCATCTACCTCTTTCGCAATCTTCTCATACGTTTCCAAATAATTGGGTGGGAGACTGTGTGCGATGCCCTGGTGGCAATCGATGCAGGTCATGCCGGTGTCGATTGCGCGCTGGTGTTCGCTGGCTGCGCGGGTTTCCTGAAGGGTGAAGTCCATATAGTCAAAGTTGTGGCAGTTGCGGCATTCGCGGCTGTCGGATTCCTTCATCTTCTTCCATACGGCCGACGCCATGGAAAGACGATGGTCCTCATACTTCTCTTTCGTGCTGATGGTGCCTGCCAGTTCGTGGTAGACGTCCTTCACGGCCATGATCTTGGCCTTGATCTTGTGGTTCCACTCGTCCGGGACGTGGCAATCGGAACAGATGGCCCGCACGCCGGAATCGTTATTGTAATGGACCGTTTCCCGATATTCGCCCAGATTGGTTTCCATCGTGTGGCAGGATACGCAGAACTCTTCCGTGTTGGTCAATTCCAGTGCCCAGTGGAACCCACCCCAGAACAGGATGCCTGCCAGAAACCCGGCCAGTAGTGTAAAGCCGACACTGAGGACGGCGATCGGGCTCCAGAACCAGGTCCAGAGGCGCCGGATGAGTCCTTGTTTTTCTTGGGAGTCGGACATGTCGCGCTCTCCTTTTCGACCTGTGTTCAGTTTCCGGAGGAAGGTTCAAAAGTGTTATCGACCAGAGGCAGCGCATCGGCCTGTGGTACGTGGCACTGATTGCAGAAATACCGTGTGCCGGCGATCTGATCCAACTCTCGCCCTTCGCGGTCCAGATAGTGAGTCATCGACAACGTCGGAGCGTTGCGTTCACCAGCCTTGGTCCAGTCATGGCAGGAGAGGCACTGATTGGTACGCAGGTCGATCTGGTACTGTTCGATCGAATGTGGGATCAGCGGCGGCTGCTGGCGATAATTGCGCTGCATACGGCCTTCGACTGTCCGATGCACCTGATCCAGGACGGCGGGTTCATCGACTTCGGCACCGCGTAGGCTGTTAACTCCGGCAGACTGCGCGAGGGCCAGGCCACCGAGGAGCAGCGGCGGGATCAGGGCAAGGCCCACTAGGATCGGCTTTTTCATCTTCTCACTCCTTCAAAAAGGTCTTGAGGCGCGCGGCTGGGGCGCGGCGGTTGATTCCGGCGGCGCGACGGTCAGGGCGTCGAACCGATGGGTGAATTTGAAAACGTCTTCAGCGCAGACATCGATGCAGCGACCGCAATTGGTGCAGTCGGGCGACAGGATCAGCGGGTTGTCTTTGCCTTTCAGCGCCGGAGAGATCACATGGTTTTCTGGGCAAACCGCGTAGCAGTCCATGCAATCGTCACAGGCGTTGCGATTGGCGGCGCTGACCCGCAGCATCGCCTTGCTGCCCACCAGTCCGTAGAATGCGCCTACGGGGCAGACATGGCCGCACCATCCATGGCGCGAGACAAGCAAGTCAAACAGGAAGATCGCGGCGACCATCGCCCAGACGAAGCCCATGCCAAAGATCAACCCGCGATGCAGCATGGTGATCGGGTTGACCAGTTCCCAAGCAATTGCGCCAGTCAGGCCAGAGACGATCAGCACAGTGGCCATGATCCACAGCCGCGTTCCGCGTTTGGGCTGCCAGCCTTTTTGCAGACCCAGCTTGCGGTGCAGCCAGTGCGCGCCGTCGGTTACAGGGTTGATCGGGCAGACCCACGAGCAATAGACGCGGCCTCCGACCAACGCGTAGGTCGCCAGAATGATGACGGCACCAATGGCGGCGGTCAGCTCGGGCCAGTGCCCTGCGATCAGACTTTGCAGCAAGACGAACGGATCGGTCAGGGGCAGTACGCCTAGGGTCAGCGACCCGGCCAGAGTGCCCTGCACGATCCAGATGCCGAACCACGGGCCCAACAGGAACAGTACCAGGAAGAACACTTGGCTGGCGCGGCGCAGCAGCAGGTATTTATGGGCACTCAGCCAACCTTTGGCGGCGATAGCTTCATGCCCCAGCGGCATGTTTGTGCGGACGGTCATTGAGTGACCTCCGGCAATTTGAATCTGGGCTCAAACCCGCCCGGTGCGACAAGGTTATCGGTGCCCGGTCCCGGCAGGCGATCAGGCAAATCGATGATACCTTCGACGACGGGCGCGCCTTTGGCTTCTTTCTCTTCCCAGCCCTTGCGGTAGTGATCGGCGCTGCTGCCCCGAGCCAATCGGGCGGGCAGCACCTTGATCGCCGCTTCGGGCAGAACGCAGCTTTTCTCGCAAACGCCGCAGCCGGTGCAATGATCGGCGTGAACGGTTGGAATGAAGATTGCATGACTGCCCGAGCGGGCGTTGTGTTCGGTCTCCAGCGTAATGGCCTCGTCGATGACGGGGCAGACGCGGTAACAGACATCGCAGCGCAGGCCGAAGAAGTTCAGGCAGTTTTCCTGATCGACCAGAACGGCGACACCCATCTTGGCGTCGTCGATATTGTCCAGGCCGGGGTCCAGCGCCCCGGTCGGGCAGGCAGCGACACAGGGGATGTCGTCACACATTTCGCAAGGGATATCACGGGCGGTGAAATACGGCGTGCCGGTGGCCACCGCATCGACACCCAGCTCGGCCAGTTTCAGCGTGTCATAGGGACACTCTCTCACGCACAGACCACAGCGGATGCAGGCTGACAGAAAGTCTTTTTCCGGCAAGGCACCGGGGGGGCGCAACGCCTCGGCCGGCAACGCCCGTGCGTCCCGCGCCAGCCAGGCCAGCAAAGACCCGGCTGCTACGCAACCACCCGCTGCGCGCGCCGAGTCCTGCAGGAACCGGCGCCGCTGCGGCGAAAGGGGTGTGCCAACACGAGACATGGGGACGACCTTTGCCTTGCCAGCCTTTTACGCGCGCTCGACCTTACAGGCGCATTTCTTGAAGTCGGTCTCTTTCGAGAGCGGGCAGGTCGCGTCCAAAGTCAGCTTGTTTGTCAACTGGCCTTCGTCGAACCATGGCATGAACACCAGGCCACGCGGCACTTTGTTCCGGCCTCGGGTTTCGACCCGGCTGTTAACTTCGCCGCGGCGGGTGGAAAGAACGATCTCCTGCCCGCGGCGCAGACCGCGGTCGCGCGCATCGTCCGGGTGCATGTAGACAACGGCGGCGGGATAGGAGCGGTGTAGTTCGGGCACGCGGCGGGTCATCGAACCTGAATGCCAATGTTCCAGCACACGCCCTGTGCAGAGCCACAGGTTGAATTCCTCATCCGGTACCTCGGGGGCGGGTTCGTATGGCGCGAAGATGATCTTGGCCTTGCCGTCCTTATGGCCATAGAATTTCACGTCTTCGCCTTCAGGCACATACGGATCATAGCCTTCTCGGAAGCGGTACAGTGTTTCCTTACCATCCACGACTGGCCAGCGCAGGCCACGCGCCTGGTGGTAGGTTTCGAATGGGGCCAGATCGTGCGCGTGGCCGCGCCCAAACTCGGCATATTCCTCGAACAGGCCCTTTTGCACGTAGTAGCCAAAGTGCTCGGACTCGTCGTTGTCGAATCCTTCTGCGGTCTCTGACAGCGGGAACTTGTCGATCGTGCCATTGGCGAACAGCACGTCATACATGGTCTTACCACGATGTTCTGGCATGGTCGCCAGCAGTTCCTCGCCCCAAACCTCTTCAACGGTGAAGCGTTTGGAGAACTCCATCAACTGCCACAGATCGGATTTCGCTTCGCCCGGCGCTTTGACCTGTTGCCGCCAGAATTGGGTGCGACGCTCGGCGTTGCCATAGGCGCCTTCCTTCTCGACCCACATGGCGGTAGGCAGGATCAGGTCAGCCGACAGGGCTGTTACAGTAGGATAGGGATCGGAGACGGCAATGAAGTTCTCCGGGTTGCGATAGCCGGGATAGCCTTCTTCGTTGATATTAGGCGCGGCCTGCATGTTGTTGGTGCACTGCACCCAATAGGCATTCAGATCGCCGTCCTTCAGCTTGCGGTGCTGCAAAACGGCGTGGAACCCGGGTTTGGGTGGGATGGTGCCCGCAGGAATTTTCCACGCGGTCTCGCAAATCTCGCGGTGTTTGTCGTTTGCCACAACCATATCAGCCGGCAGACGGTGAGCGAAGGTTCCGACCTCACGTGCCGTACCACAGGCCGAAGGTTGACCGGTCAGCGAGAAGGGCGAGTTTCCGGGTTCGGAAATCTTACCCACCAGCAGGTGCACATTGTACATCAGCGAGTTCACCCACGATCCGCGAGTGTGCTGGTTGAAGCCCATGGTCCACAGGCTCATCACCTTGCGGTTGGGGTCGGCATATTGCTGGGCCAGACGCTCAAGCTGAGCGGCAGGAACACCGGAGAGTTCCGATGTGTATTCCAGCGTGTATTCCGATACCGCTTCGGCATATTCTTCGAAGCTGATCGGCTCCATCTTGCCAGAGTTTGGATTCTCTGCCTCTTCCTGCAGCGGGTTGTTATCGCGCAGTCCATAGCCAATATCGGTGGCGGTCTTGGTGATGTTGACGTGTTTGTTGACGAACTCTTCGTTCACCGCGCCGTTCTGGATAATGTAGTTGGCGATATAGTTCAGGATCGCCAGATCGGTCTGCGGCGCAAAGACCATTCCATTGTCGGCCAACTCGAACGAGCGGTGTTCATAGGTCGACAGTACATGCACTTCGGATCCCGGTTTGGTCAGACGCGTGTCGGTCAGGCGTGACCACAGAATCGGGTGCATCTCGGCCATGTTCGAGCCCCAGAGCACGAATGTGTCTGCGTGCTCGAAATCGTCATAGCAGCCCATTGGTTCATCAATGCCGAAGGTGCGCATGAAGCCGACAACCGCCGAGGCCATACAATGGCGCGCGTTGGGGTCGATGTTGTTGGATCGGAAACCGGCTTTCATCATCTTGGCAGCAGCGTAGCCCTCCCAAACGGTCCACTGGCCCGAACCGAACATGCCGACACTGGTCGGGCCTTTCTTGGCAAGGGCCTCTTTCCACTTGGCAGCCATGACGTCGAAGGCTTCGTCCCAGCTGACGGGTTCGAACTCACCATTCTTGTCATATTCGCCGTTGGTTTTGCGCAGCATCGGCGTGGTCAGGCGGTCTTTGCCGTACATGATCTTGGACAGGAAATAGCCCTTGATACAGTTCAGACCGCGGTTCACCGGCGCATCCGGGTCGCCTTGCGTGGCGACCACGCGCCCGTCTTTGGTGCCAACCAGAACCGAGCATCCGGTGCCGCAGAACCGGCAGGCGGCTTTGTCCCAACGGATATCAGGGTTGCCGACCTGAGCGCTGGCTTGTCCGGTCGCAAGGGGAAGTCCTGCGGCTGATGCTGTCGCAGCGGCGGCGGTTGATTTCAAAAAGGTCCGGCGGGATTCAGAGATGGTCATGACATGGGTCTCCGGCTTTAGATCTGGCGAGAAGCGTTAAGGTGCGGACGGGTCTCCGCGAGGTCTTCGAAATGGTGGTAGGTCAGGGTCAGAGAGATCACACCCGGGATCTGGTGCAGATCCATGATCGTCTCGGACGCCATTTTTTCCGGCGTATCCTCGACCACAACAACAATGCGGCCATCCTCGGATGCCGCGTGAACTTCTGCCCCGTTTGTACCTGCAATCGCGGCCTGTGCACTCTGCGTGGTTTCGGGGGTTACATGGACGAGGCATCCACAGATATTCATAAGGCTACCTCCTGAGTGGGCGGGGTGTGGCGTTCAAAGCTGACAGAACCGGCAGGACAGGCGCTGGCACAAGCGCCACAGCCGGTACAAACATCGGTGTCGAGTTGAGGTTCAGCACGACCACCGGTTTGCAGCCGAAAGCGGATCGCGTTGTGGTCGCAGACATCCTGACAAACCCGACAGCTGACACCATTCATCGACAGGCAAGAGGCCGACACCGCAGCGCGCCAAGGCCAATCAGCCACGTGTTCAGGATTCAGCGCCCCGGTCGGGCAAGCATTGGCGCAATCACCGCAAAATGTGCATGGGCCTGCGTCCAATTGCACAACAGGCCAGCCTTGCGCGTCGAAACGGATGATATCTTCAGGGCAGGCCTCGCGGCATTCGTCGCATTGAGTGCAAAGCTCAAGAAACTCGGTCACCGCACCCGGTGGGTGGATGGCTGATGTATCCTCGCGCAGCACTTTCCCTTTCAGGAATGCGCGTCGGCTGGCTAGCTTGTTCATTCGCTCGCGACCTTTGAGTGATCGACAGGGGTTGGCCTGCCTGACTCGGGTGTTAGCGTAGCACAGCGTGTAAGGAATTGACCTAGATCATTTTTGAACTGCTTATTTTATCAGCATCCAGGGGCGGCAACACCCGAATATCAGGCGCGTTTCTCACCGATTGTAGCAACGCCAAGAACCGAAAGCACCTTTGCCTCGATCTGTTCTGCGTTCATTCCTGCGACGGCGTACATATCCGCCGGGCTCGCCTGATCGATGAAGATATCCGGCAGCACCATCGAGCGATACTTCAACCCTTCGTCAAACACGCCCTCATCCGCAAGCAATTGCGCAACATGGCTGCCAAAGCCGCCGATGGCCCCTTCCTCGATGGTGATCAGTGCCTCGTGATTGGCAGCCAGATCAAGGATCAGGTCCCGATCCAGCGGTTTGGCAAAGCGTGCATCGGCGATGGTGGGCTTGATCCCGCGCGCCGACAGCGCCTCTGTTGCTTTCTGCACTTCGGCCAGCCGCGTACCGAAAGACAGCAGCGCCACCCGGGCACCTTTCTGGATCAATCGGCCCTTGCCGATCTCCAATATTTCTCCGCGCTCGGGCAGATCAACGCCCGCTCCTTCGCCGCGAGGATACCGGAAAGCGATCGGGCCATCGTCATGTGCCACCGCAGTGGCGACCATGTGCATCAATTCGGCCTCATCTGCAGCCGCCATGACAACCATACCCGGAAGGTTGGCCATGTAAGCAATATCAAACGACCCCGCATGGGTCGCACCGTCTGCCCCAACCAGACCCGCACGGTCGATGGCAAATCGCACCGGCAGGCGTTGGATCGCCACATCATGCACAACCTGATCATAGCCACGCTGCAGGAAGGTTGAATACATCGCACAGAAAGGCTTCATTCCCCCGGCGGCCAACGCAGCCGAGAAGGTCACGCCATGCTGTTCGGCAATCGCTACGTCGAAACAGCGCGACGGATAGCGCTCGGCAAACAGGTTCAGCCCGGTCCCGTCCGGCATCGCGGCTGTAACCGCGACGATCTTGTCATCCCGCGCTGCTTCATCGACCAGTGTCGTGCCAAAGACCGAGGTATAGGAAGGCGCGTTCGAAGGCGCCTTTTTCTGCTCGCCCGTCACCACATCGAACTTGGCGGTCGCGTGACCCTTGTCGCGGGCCTGTTCGGCGGGGGCATACCCCTTGCCTTTCTTGGTCAGCACATGGATCAGGATCGGTCCGCTTGCCTTCGCCTTGACCGCACGCAGAACCGGCAGCAACTGGTCCAGATCATGCCCGTCGATGGGGCCGAGATAGGAAAAGCCGAGCTCTTCAAATAGCGTCCCGCCCATGGCCATGCCCTTCAGCATATCCTTGGCGCGCTTTGCCCCTTCGCGGAAGGGTTCCGGCAGCAACGACACCGCACCTTTGGCAGCAGCTTTCAGATCGTGAAACGGTTCTTCGGCATAGATGCGCGATAGATAGTTCGATAGGGCACCCACCGGCGGTGCAATGCTCATCTCATTGTCATTGAGAATTACGATCAAGCGTTTCTTCAGGTGGCCTGCGTTGTTCATCGCCTCAAAGGCCATGCCGGCGGACATAGAGCCATCGCCGATCACAGCGATCGCATCGCCCAGCCCTTCAGGCGTAACGCCGCCCAGATCACGCGCGACAGCAAAGCCTAGCGCGGCACTGATCGAAGTACTGGAATGTGCAGCGCCGAATGGATCATAGGCGCTTTCACTGCGCTTGGTGAATCCGCTTAGGCCGTCTTTTGTGCGCAGGGTGCGAATTCGGTCCCGGCGTTCTGTCAGAATCTTGTGCGGATAACACTGGTGACCTACGTCCCAGATGATCTTGTCTCGTGGCGTGTCGAATACCGCGTGCAGCGCCGTGGTCAGCTCGACGACACCCAGACCCGCGCCCAGATGCCCTCCGGTCACCGAAACTGCTGAAATCGTCTCGGCCCGCAACTCATGTGCGACCTGATGCAACTGCGCATCTGAAAACTGCTTCAGATCCGCTGGGCGGCTCACAAGGTCCAACAAGGGCGTATTCGGGCGGTCAGACATTTGGCGTTCCTGGCTTAGCTGTCCCGGGCAATAACGAAGCGGGCAGCCTGCTTCAAGGTTTCTGCAGCGGGGCCATGTTCGTCCAGCGCAGCACAAGCCTGATCCACAAGCTCAATTGCACGGGATCTGGCGGCGTCCAGACCAAGTAGCGAGACAAAGGTCGCTTTGCCCGCCTCGGCGTCTTTCTGCAGCCGCTTTCCGGCCTTTTCGGCATCTCCTTCGACATCCAAAATGTCATCCGCGATCTGAAAGGCAAGCCCAAGCGCCTGGGCATATTGGCGCAAGGGGGTGGGATCGGCCTGCGCCAATCGCGCACCCGCGCAGGCGGACCATTCGATCAACGCACCGGTCTTGCCCGCTTGCAGATGTGTAATCTCATCCAGTGTCAGCGGCTCCGCCGCCGTCTCAGCGGCGATATCCAGCGCCTGACCCAGAACCATACCCTGTGCGCCGCTCGCTTTTGCCAGCGTTAGAGCCAGTTCAGCGCGTATTTCAGCGTTTCCAACCTCTGGTCGAGCGCAAAGCTCAAACGCAAGTGTCTGCAGCGCATCCCCGGCCAGAACGGCGGTGCCCTCATCCCATTTCACGTGCACCGTCGGGCGTCCACGCCTCAGGTCGTCATCATCCATGCAAGGCAGGTCGTCATGGACCAGAGAGTATGCATGCAGCGCTTCAATACCTGTCGCTGGCCAGATTGCCCGAGCTGTATCGACGCCAAGCAACCGCGCGCTTTCCAATACCAGAAACCCTCGCAGACGCTTGCCGCCCTCGGTGGCATAGGCCATGGCCCGTGTCACATCCAGATCATCCAGCGCGCTCAGAACCAGATCGAAATGGCTCTGAATCAGCGCGGCATCCTGTGCCAGCTTTTCACGAAACATTTACTGACCTTCGACAGGCGTCGTCCCGGTTGGCTGGCCATCTGCGTCCAGAGTGATCGCGGCCACTTTTTCCTCAGCACGCTTCAACTCATCCTCGCAGCGCTTCTTCAATGCGGCGCCACGTTCGTACAGCGCAATCGATTGATCCAGCGCCACATCACCACGTTCCAACTGGCCAACCACGGCCTCAAGCTCTTTCATCGCTTGTTCGAACGTCATCTGTTCAACTGGGGTATCGGTCATCGTGCTGCCTTTATCAGTTCTTCCACATGGGCGCGTGTCGCCTCGGCCAGTGCGTTCAGATCATACCCGCCTTCCAGAGTCGAGACGATACGGCCATCACACACCTCATCAGCAATCTTGCACAGCTCCGCCGTGATCCAGGCGAAATCGCCGGTGGACCAGTTGAGATTGGCCAACGGATCATCCTGATGCGCGTCGAACCCGGCAGAGATAATGATCAGTTCTGGTTTGAATTCCCGCAGTCGTGGAAAAGCTTGCGTTTCATAAACGGCCCGCATCTCCGCTCCGCCTGTGCCTGGGGCTAAAGGAATATTCAAAACCGTCTCATAGGCCCCGGTCTCATCCGGGCGGCCCGAGCCCGGCCACAAGGGCATCTGCTGGCTGGTAATCACCAAAGCGCGTTTCTCATCCCACAGCAGGTCTTGCGTGCCATTGCCATGATGCACGTCGAAATCCACCACTGCCACGCGATTCAACCCGTGATGATCCAACGCGTGCTTTGCAGCCAGCGCGGCATTCCCAAACAGGCAGAACCCCATGGCCGTCTCGGTCTCGGCATGATGCCCCGGAGGCCGAATAGCGCAAAACGCGTTCGGCGCTTCGCCGGTCAGTACCAAATCAACGGCCCGCACCACCGCGCCCGCCGCACGATAGGCCGCATCAACAGATCCCGGAGACATGAACGTATCCCCATCAATCTGCTTGAACCCATCCGGGGGCCTATGGTCGAGAATATCGCTGATATGGTTCTGCGGATGCACCCTTAGCAGATCATCATCCGCCGCCAACGGCGCCGTCACACGCTGAAGATCCAGCCTCTCAAGCGCATGCAGGATATGCTCCAACCGCGCCACCCGTTCCGGATGTCCCTCAGGTGTCACATGGTGCAAACAATCTGCATGGGTCAAAAGGGCGGTTTTCATCAGGATCCCATCTTCATCTCGCTAAAAATACCTTCGCCGAAGGCTTAAAATCGCCGCGCAGCGGCAAAATCAATCCGGTGCCAACATATACCCTGCACCCCGTACGGTCTGCAGATACCGGGGTTGCTTCGGATCTTGCTCAAGCTTCCGACGCAAGCGGGTGATCTGTACGTCCACAGCGCGCTCCTGTGCCTGACCTTTGTCACGCCCCAGATCTTCGACCAGCTTGGCTCGGCTGATCGGTTCGCCGGGTTGAGCCGAGAATATTTTCATCAACTGGCTTTCGGTCGCGGTTAGGCGCACCGGGTCTTCGCCCTGCCACATCTCACCGCGTTCGATATCATAGCGAATGGGTCCAAGATGCAGAATTTTTGCTGCTGTGTCTTGCGCGGGCGTCTCTGGCATCCGACGCAGAATGGCGTTGATCCTCAGCAGCAATTCTTTCGGCTCGAATGGCTTGGCCAGATAGTCATCTGCGCCTGCCTCAAGCCCGGCAATCCGATGCTCGGTCTCGCCTTTGGCCGTCAAAAGCAGGATCGGGGTGGAATGGGTGTCGCGCAGGGATCGGGTCAGGCTAACGCCGTCTTCGCCGGGCATCATCACATCCAGTACAATCAAGTCGAAATCGAGCCCCGACAAAACCCGCCGTGCGTGCGCTGCATCCCGCGCCGCGGTTACAAGAAAACCGCTGCGCATCAGGAATTTCTTGAGCAAATCACGAATACGCTCGTCATCGTCGACGATCAGAAGATGGGCGTCCATTTCGCTCATGAAGTCGTATCCCGCAGTTTCGTATATGCACGACGCATATCAGCATCCATCATCGCTTCAAGCACTTTGCGAAACCCGGCCACCGCTTCGGGGCCCGCATCTTTGTAGGCCGCACGCATCCGGGCGCGCTGGGCGTCAGATAGTCTGGCCTCGAGTGCCTTTCCTTTATCCGTCAGAAATAGGTGGCGTTCGCGTTTGTCCACTGTTCCGACCCGGCTTTCTACCAACCCATCTTCAATCAGGCTGCGCAAGACGCGATTCAGCGATTGCTTCGTGACACCCAATATGGCCAGCAGATTGTTCACCGTCGTTCCCGGCGCTCGGTTGATAAAGTGGATGGCCCGGTGATGCGCCCGGCCATAGGCCAATTCAGTCAGGATGCGATCAGGATCAGCGGTAAAACCTCGATAGGCAAAAAACATGGCCTCGATGCCCTGCCTCAGTTGTTCATCTGTCAGAAACAACAGGCTTTCTCCGCCAAAGACCGGGGCGGGACGGATGTCGGTCATGTTGGGCCTCATTCGCAATATAACCTGACTTTATGTCAGCCTTATTGACATTCCAAGAGCGCGCAGGTATCGAATCGCAGTTTTTGCGCAACATTGTGTCCGATACGGACCTAAGCGGCGCAACATTCGGAAATATCGACCGGTTCAGGAGGTTTCGCATGGCTGGATATGACGATCGCGACGGTGTCATCTGGATGGATGGCGAATTGGTGCCCTGGCGTGAGGCCAATGTGCACATCCTGTCCCACGCGATGCATTATGCGTCTTCGGTGTTCGAGGGTGAGCGCGCTTACAACGGCAAGATCTTCAAAAGCCGCGAACATTCCGAACGCCTGATCGCGTCGGCAGAGGCGCTGGATATGCCGATGCCATACTCGGTCGATGAGATCGAGGCCGCCAAGGAAGAAGCGCTCAAAGCCAGTGGTCTTCAAGATGCGTATGTACGTGCGCTGGTCTGGCGCGGTTCGGGCGAGGATATGGGTGTGGCGTCCGCCAAAAACCCGGTTCGGATGGCCATCGCTGTTTGGCCTTGGGGTGCCTATTACGGTGACGCTAAGATGCAAGGCGCCAAGTTGGACATCGCCGAGTGGAAACGACCAAGCCCGGAAACCATTCCAGTCCATGCCAAGGCAGCAGGTCTTTACATGATCTGCACCATTTCCAAACACAAAGCTGAGGCCAAAGGCTGCTCGGACGCTTTGTTCATGGATTATAATGGCAACGTCGCCGAGGCGACGGGGGCAAATGTCTTCTTCGTTAAGGATGGCGAAGTGCACACCCCGCTGGCCGATTGCTTCCTCAACGGCATCACTCGTCAGACGGTGATCCAGATGCTGAAAGACAAGGGCATCACTGTTCATGAACGTCGGATCCGTCCCGAGGAGATGGCCGATTTCGAGCAATGCTGGCTGACTGGCACTGCAGCCGAGGTTACACCTGTCGGGCAGATCGGCGAATATACCTTCGAGGTTGGCGATCTGACCCGCGAAATCGCCGAAGATTATGAGAAATTGGTCCGCGCGTAAGTTAACACCGTATTGAACCCCCGCTCAGGCGGGGGTTTTGATTGCAGATCATGCAAATATGCATGCAGATTGTTCGAAGGTATGGACGCTGCCGGGCCAAGCCGTATCGTTGGCTCATGTTAGATCTTCTCAGCGATATCCTTACACGCCTTTCTCTGCGTGGCACATTTTATTTCCGCACATCCTTTACTCCGCCGTTTGGGATACAGGTGCCGGGCTTCGAGAACGTGGCCCGGTTTCACTTTGTGCAACGCGGTGAATTGAAGGTGCACCTGCCAACAACCGGCGAGACCTTGCGGTTGCGGCAGGGTGATCTGATTCTTATTCCCCACGGTGCGCCGCATGCGCTGCTGTGTAATGAAGTCAAACCCTATGATGCCTTGCCCCTTGAGCGGGTGTTAGAGCTGTCAGGCTACAAAGGCGATGGTGTCCTGGTCTATGGCGGTGAGGAAGACGAGCGCGATACGCAACTGATTTGCGGACATTTCTCATTCACCGGGCCAGCCGGGCGAAACGGAACCGGTCATATGCTGATCGACCGGTTGCCACCTTTTATACTGATCGAGAATTACGGTGAAGAAGCGGGTGCCTGGATCGAGGCGACATTGCGTATGATCGGATCTGAAGTGTCCGGTGCTCGTATCGGCGGTGACCTGATCGCGCTGAAACTGTCCGAAGTGCTGTTTGCGCAAGCGATCCGGGCATACCTTGAACATCAAAGTCCTCATGATGCCGCACTTGCCGGATTTGCCGATCCGCGCATCTCGCGGGCGCTGACAGCATTTCACCAGTCTCCGGCGCAGGAGTGGAGCGTTGCGATGCTCGCGCGAGAAGCAGCAATGTCACGCACCGCATTTGCGCAGCTTTTCTCACAAAAGATGGGGACTACCCCGATGCAGTACCTGACGGACTGGCGGATGCAGATCGCGTGCCATGGGTTGACCGAAAATCGCTGGAACGTTGCGGATGCTGCAGCAGAAGTGGGATACGCGTCCGAGGCTGCGTTTTCACGCGTGTTCAAGAAGCAGGTCGGACTGTCGCCCGCCGCGTACCGTGCGATGCACTGATCGTACTGATCAATTGAACGATCTGCAATAAATGCAAAACGAACTGGGATGTTGCGTTCAATCGCGCGCCCCTAATCTTTGATCATCACTGATTGAAGAAAGGAAGTTCACATGTCCCTGCGTTTTGTCACCCGCTCTGTCCATGCCTATCTTGACTACCCGGTTGCGATTGCGCTGATGGTTTTGCCTTTTGTACTGGGGTTGGGCCAGTCCAACCCGCTGGCACTCTGGCTGTCCGTTGTGACCGGCATTGCCGCATTCGTACTGACCGTTCTGACAGACCATCACCTTGGGATTTGGCGGGTTCTGCCATACAAGTTTCACTTGGCTGTTGATCTGCTTGTCGGCGTCACGTTCCTTTTGGCACCCAGCCTGTTTGGGTTTTCTGGGCTTGATGCGTTGTTCTACTGGGTGAACGGGGCCGCAGTCGTTGTGGTGATCTCGCTCAGCGCGCCCGAACAGAGCGCTATTGCTTGAAGTGAGTCAGAACCGTAGCGATCAGCTGGGCCATGCGGGCATCCGGATGGCCCTTTTTTGTTTTAGACACTAATAAGGCCAAATTTGCCCAATAGGTCGCCCCTTTTGCATCAGATTTTCAGGCTTGAATTTTCCGACAAAAACCATCAGATATAACGCAACGCCAGATGACACCATCAAGCAACTGGTTCCGGGGCGATCTGTGGGCTCAGCAAAAGCAGATGTGAAAGCCCGCCATCGCCCCGGGAACGACCAAAGGAGCCCGCGATTGCGTGATCGATTTGAAGAACTGATGGCCGACCCCTGCTGTGCATCGTGTGATTGCGACGCGCTAACCTCAGAAGTCGCGGCCTATCTCGATCACAAGACCTGCAACGCCGAGCGCTGCCGGGCGCTCGAAGAACGCTCAGCCGCAAAGATGTACGCAGTCAGGCGCGATTCGATGCGCGCGCTGAATGAGGGTGGTGCGCGGGCCTAGAAATCCACACCACGTTGGGCTTTGATGCCGGCTTGAAACGGGTGTTTTTCTTCGGTCATCTCGGTCACCAGATCCGCATAGTCCCTTAGGGCTTGCGGGGCATCCCGGCCAGTCAGGAACACGCTGGTTTTGTCTGATCGGGTCTGAAGCCCTTCAATAACAGTGTCTACTGAAAGGTATTCGTAGCGCAGGGCGATATTGATCTCGTCGAGGACAACCAGATCGTAGTCGCCGCTTTTCATCAGATCACAGGCCTTGTTGAAGGCCGAAGTCGCTGCCGCGATGTCGCGCTCGCGGTCCTGCGTATCCCAGGTAAACCCTTCGCCCATCGTGTGCCAGGTGACCAGATCGCGTCCCTCAAAGAACCTGCGCTCACCGGTTTTCCACTTGCCCTTGATGAACTGAACCACAGCCACTTTCTGGCCCCAGCCCAATGCCCGGATCACCACGCCAAACGCAGCCGAGGATTTTCCCTTGCCCTTACCTGTATTGATCAGCACCAGTCCCCGGCCGGGATCGACCGCTTCCGAGACTTTCTTGCGGTGCTTGGCTTGCACCTCTTGCATCTTTTCTTTGTGGTTCTGTGCGTCGCTCATCGGGAAACCTCATAGGTGTATCGCGACCCAACCTAGGGAAAGATTGCGAAAGGTAAAGTCAGGCTTTGGGATCCGTTGCTGATCGCGCTTTGGTCCGATCAAGGCCAAGTTGTCGTTCACGCAGGATCACCACGACGTTGCCTGCAATTACCAATGCCGCGCCGCCCAGCATCACAAGGGTTGGCAACTCATCGAACCAGAAATAACCAATGACAATGGCGAACAGCATTGTGGTGTAGTCATAAGGTGCCAGCATTGACGCTTGTCCAAACTTGTAGGACGAGGTCACCAGAATCTGCGCCACTCCGCCGATCAGGCCGATTGTCACCAGCAATGCGGCTTGCTCCCATGTCGGGATAACCCAGCCCCAAAACACTGTGAGACCCGAAAGCAAGGTCGCTGTGAGAGAGAAATAGAACACGATTGCGGCGGGATGATCCACCTGTACCAGTTGTCGAATATGTATCTGCACAAAGGCACGGGCAACGGTTGCAGCCAGCACGCAAAGCGCACCTATTGTTGCGGCGGTTTCGGCAGTGCCTGAACCCAGCCGGGGCCAGATCATGATCAGAACGCCGACAAGGCCAAGCGCGACGGCCCCGATACGAATCATTCGTATCCGCTCGCCCAACATGATTGCAGCCAGAATCAGCGTGAAGATCGGGGTTGCATATCCGATGGCGGTTACCTCGGGCAGCGGCAAAAGGCTAAGACCAGTAAAGGTCAGCCCCATGGCCGAGGTTCCCAGAACCCCGCGCCAGAAATGGCCCATCGGCTTCTTGACGACAAAGCCATGCACCAGCTCTCGTCGCCAGACCAGCCAGGCGATGATAACCGGAATCGCGAAAAGCGAGCGGAAAAACACCATCTCTCCCGGCGGGAAATCATCTGACAAAGCCTTGACCAATGCAGACATCGTCGTGAACAGCACGAGCGCACTAAGCTTGAGCGCCACGGCCAATGCCGGACGATGCGATGTTAAGGATTTCGCCATGGTCGCGAACCTGCGCCTTTGAGGCGGAAAGATCAACTGGCCAAAGTTGCCGGATCAGAGATTGGACCAGTCTAGTGGAAGCTGAGCTCCAATTTCCTCTGACAGGTCCTTTAGAAACCTCATCATCCGCGCGGCTCGGTCCTGCGCGATGGCCCTGCCTTTTTCCGTCAGCATATCATTGGGTAAGCGCAGCAATTTTATTTGCCAGTGATCGATTGAAAAAATCAGGTCATTCGGCAAACGGTTTTCGGCAAACGGATCTGACGGGTCATAAAGGGTGCGTCCCAGGGCGCCCGATACTGAAAAGTTGCGGGCGATACCGATAGCACCCAACGCATCCAGACGATCGGCATCCCGTAATATTCGCGCTTCGGGTGTTTCGGGCTGGATGTTAGCCGAAAAGCTATGGGCGGCAATCGCGTGCTGCACGGCTCCAATTTCAGTGGTGGAATAGCCGAATTCTTGAAGAATAGGCTCTGATTCAGCGGCGGATCGCATCGAGGCCAGATGCCGATCCGGATCATCTTTTGACAGGTTGATCAGATCATGCAGATAACACGCCGCCAGCAAGACACGCGGGTTGGTTTCATCATCCGCAATCGCCTGCGCATTAACCCAAACCCGATCCAGGTGCGCCAGATCATGCGCCGGATCCGTCTGCATCCGTTGCCTGACGACAGCGCGCAGCGAAGCGCGCAGATCAGCCAATCCGTCCACGGTTCTCGCCGATTTGACCACGGTGCAGGAGCAGGTGATCAAGTATCACGCAAGCCATCATTGCCTCACCTACCGGAACGGCGCGGATGCCGACGCAGGGGTCGTGGCGGCCTTTGGTAATGATCTCGGTCTCTTCGCCGGATTTGGTGATGGTCTTGCGGGTGGTCAGAATGGACGAGGTCGGCTTGACCGCAAAGCGCACCACAACATCCTGGCCGGTCGAAATGCCGCCCAGAATACCGCCTGCGTGGTTCGAGCTGTATTGAGGGCCGTCCTGTCCCATGAATATCTCGTCAGCATTGGCCTCGCCGGTCAGTTCGGCGGCGCCCATGCCTTCACCGATTTCGACCCCTTTAACGGCGTTTATCGACATCATGGCTGCAGCCAGATCAGTGTCTAACTTGGCATAAACCGGCGCGCCGAGCCCCGCCGGAACGCCGCGCGCGACCACTTCGACCACTGCGCCGACCGAGTTGCCGGATTTGCGCAGGTCGTCCAGATAGGCCGCCCAATCCTCGGCAGCCTTGGCATCGGGGGTCCAGAACGGATTCTGTTCGATCTGAGACCAGTCGATATTGTCACGACTGATTTTGTGCGGACCGATCTGCGTCATGTAACCAGTGATCTGAACATTCGGAGCGATCTGTTGGATAGCCTCACGCGCGAGTCCTCCGGCTGCCACACGTGATGCCGTTTCCCTCGCCGAACTGCGCCCGCCGCCGCGATAGTCACGGATCCCGTACTTCTGCCAGTATGTGATGTCGGCGTGTCCCGGACGAAACTTGTCCATGATGTCGCCGTAGTCTTTCGAGCGCTGATCGGTGTTCTCGATCATCAACTGCACCGGTGTGCCTGTGGTCTGGCCTTCGAAAACACCAGACAGGATTTTGACCTGATCGGGTTCGCGCCGCTGTGTGGTGAATTTGTTCTGACCTGGTTTGCGCTTGTCCAGCCAATGCTGGATCATGCCTTCATCGATCGTGACGCCCGGAGGGCAGCCATCTATGGTCGCACCCAAAGCGGGCCCGTGGCTTTCACCCCAGGTGGTAACGCGGAAGAGGTGGCCAAAACTGTTCATCGACATGGGGCATGCTCCTTTGAGCGATGTGATTAGCGGGGAGTGCCTTGGTCCTCAAGCGGATTTGCATTTGCAGAGAAGCAAGCGCCGCCCTGTGGGCGGCGCGATTGGAATAAATCAGGCGGCTTGAGCCACCGCGGCGCGGGTTGCGTTGATCTTAAGCGCTGCAAGTGCCGCCTCGCGCCCTTTCTCGATGAAATGCGCGCGATAGATGGCGTTGTGGTGATCCGTTTCCTGATACTGATGCGGTGTCAGCGAGACCGACAGGACCGGAACACCTGAATCGAGCCCGGCCCGCATCAAGCCATCGACAACCGCTTGTGCGACGAAGTCATGCCGGTAGATGCCGCCATCTACTACAAAGGCAGCGCAGGCTACGGCGGCGTAGCGCCCCGTTTGCGCCAGGTCACGGGCCAGCAGGGGCATCTCGAAAGCGCCCGGAACGTCGAATACATCAACCTGATCGGCTGGAATTAGTTCGAGAAACCCATCCAGCGCGCGATCCACGATATCTGAATGCCAGTTGGCTTTGACAAAAGCATAGCGGGTGTGTGTCATCATGATCTCCTTTCGTAACAGACACGTCACCCAAGGCGATCACGAGCAGGCACACCGCATTACCGGCGTGCTGCACGTTCTCTTTCATCCGGACTGTAACCGTCGGCTCTGGCTTCTCACCAGATCTGCTGACACCCCGGAGACCGGGGCCGCTCGCGGGCTTACGGGTCATGCCCGCATACCGCCGGTGGGGAATTTCGCCCCGCCCTGAGAACGAGTGGGACCTTGCCAAGGAGATATCGCTTCTGCAAGAGAAATTGGCAGGAGGACGAATATGCATCCCAATCCCACCTTTCGCGCCGAGACGCGCGAGCGTCACATCGAGTTTGCGCGTGACCGCGCCTTTGGTGTTCTGGCGGTGTCGACATCGGATGCACCGTTGTTAGGCCACGTTCCCTTTCTTCTGAACGAGGATGCTTCATTGGCTGACCTGCATCTGGTCCGGTCAAATCCGATTGTTAGGGCGCTGAAAAAGCCGCAACCTGCGAAGATCGCTGTGTTAGGGCCGGATGGGTATATCTCGCCTGACTGGTACGAAGTCGATGATCAGGTGCCGACCTGGAACTATGTAGCGGTGCATCTGACTGGAGTGCTTGAGATGCGGCCAACGGACGACCTGCGAAATCTGCTCGACCGGCAGGCGGCAGACTTTGAAAATCGCCTGCTGCCAAAGCCGCCATGGTTGGCGTCTAAGATGACACCAGACGCGCTGGATAGAATGATGCGCATGATCGTTCCCTGCCGACTCATGATCTCGGATATCGACGGCACTTGGAAGCTGAATCAGAACAAACCCGATGAGGCGCGACATCGCGCGGCTGATCACGTGCACTCAGCAGGACTTGGCAGCGAGGTGGCGCGCTTGGCCTCGTTGATGCGCAAGGCCTGAGGCACGCGTTCTCGCCTTCCATTCATTGAGCGCTGAATGTGGCGAGATAAGCAGCGATGTCATCTGCGCCTTTTTTCAGCTTGACGCTCATGTTCGGGCGGGCGGTGTCATCATCCAGATATTCCTTGATGAACCCAATCGGATCCCGAGAATAGGCGGCGATGTTTTCTTCAGTCCACACAAGCCCTTCTTGCCCGGCGCGGATCATGTCGTCGGTGAACATCCCGATGGGCAAACGTTTACTTCCATAAAGATAATCGTTCTCAGTTCCGGCGGTGCGGCCAACTACGCCAAAGAGATTCGGCCCGGTGATGCCGCCTTTGACCAGAACCTCGCCATTTTTGATGATCGCATGGCACGAAGAGCATCTGTTATAGAGCTGTTCGCCTTTCGCCGGATCGCCGGCTGCGATCGCCTGTACTGAAGTCAGAAACGAAACAAAAACTACGGTTGCTGCTATCTTGAGCATTGAACATCTCCGGCTGGGAATATTGCGCCTATGGCCTTTCACGCATTCCCGTTTAGAGTGCAATCGAATTCTGGTAGATAATCACGTGTTTGAAATATCTATTTTATATTAATAATTTAAGAGGAATCGTATCGCGCTAAAATAGAAGGAATACAGTGTTCCTAAGGTAGAGATGCACGTGAAATCGGCGGCGTTCGCATAGGGTGAGGAGATTTCAATTTGGGGATCTACCAGCGCGGGTCGATGCCGAATCACGTCCCGCCTGCCTGGCGCCAATTCGCCGCTCTGAGGGTTAAAATCTGCATTTGAGATTGAAATTTTGCCCTTTCACCGTGACATGAATGCTTAGATGCGGCGTATTGCGCGTTTAAGAGCGCTGGACGAACTCTATTCTCCCCGATAGATACCCCGTTTAAGACGCCGCACTTGTGCGGTGCGCGAGCTTTATGCCCGTTCGCGGGCGCCAGATAATCGGAGATAACCTCGTGTCCCAAGCTGAAGACCACGAAGGCACCCGCAGAGATTTCCTCTACTACGTCGCTGGCGGCGCAGGTGTCGTTGCCACCGGGGCTGCCGTTTGGCCCCTGGTAAATCAAATGAACCCATCGGCAGACGTCCAGGCGCTGTCCTCGATCCGTGTGGATGTAAGCGGGGTAGAGCCGGGTACGCAGCTGACTGCAAAGTGGTTGGGTAAGCCTGTTTTCATCCGTCACCGCACAGGTGCCGAGATTCAGGAAGCTCAGGAGCAGGACGCTGAAGGTGTCGACGCGCTGCCTGACCCGCTGGCTCGCAACTTCAATTTGAACGCCGACGCACCAGCGACCGACGCCAATCGCGTCATGCCTTCGCCCGAAGGCGAAGGAGAAGGGGCGTGGATCGTTCAGATGGGTGTTTGTACACACCTGGGTTGTGTGCCGCTTGGCGATGCTGGCGACTTTGGCGGTTGGTTCTGCCCCTGCCACGGCTCGCACTACGATCTTGCCGGTCGTATCCGCAAAGGCCCCGCGCCTGAAAACCTGCCCATTCCGCCCGTTGAATGGGTAGACGCCACCACCATCAAGCTCGGCTAAGGGAGACCTAACTTATGTCCGGAATTCCCCACGATCATTACGAGCCGAAGACAAATGGCGAGAAGTGGCTGAACAGCCGTCTGCCCATCGTCGGCCTGCTTTATGACACCCTGATGATCCCAACCCCCAAGAACCTGAACTGGTGGTGGATCTGGGGCATCGTCCTGGCATTCTGCCTGGCGTTGCAGATCGTCACCGGTATCGTTCTGGTGATGCACTACACCCCGCATGTTGATCTGGCCTTTGCTAGCATCGAACACATCATGCGCAACGTGAACGGCGGCTATATGCTGCGCTATCTGCACATGAACGGCGCATCGCTGTTCTTTGTAGCAGTCTACATCCACATCTTCCGCGGCCTGTTCTACGGCTCGTACAAAGCCCCGCGTGAGATTACGTGGATCATCGGGATGCTCATTTACCTGATGATGATGGGCACTGCGTTCATGGGCTACGTTCTGCCCTGGGGTCAGATGTCCTTCTGGGGTGCGACCGTGATCACCGGCCTGTTTGGCGCGATCCCGTTTGTGGGCGAGGCGATCCAGACCTGGCTGCTGGGCGGACCTGCGGTGGATAATGCCACGCTGAACCGCTTCTTCTCGCTGCACTATCTGCTGCCGTTTGTGATAGCGGCACTGGTGATCGTGCATATCTGGGCCTTCCACACCACTGGCAACAACAACCCCACAGGTGTTGAAGTGCGCCGTGGCTCGAAAGCCGAGGCCGAGAAAGACACGCTGCCGTTCTGGCCCTATTTCGTGATCAAGGACCTGTTCGCGCTGGCGGTCATTCTGGTCGTGTTCTGGGCCATCGTGGGCTACATGCCGAACTACTTGGGTCACCCGGATAACTACATCGAAGCCAACCCGCTGGTTACTCCTGCGCACATCGTCCCTGAATGGTACTTCCTGCCATTCTATGCGATCCTGCGTGCGTTCACTGGCGAAGTCTGGGTCGTTCAGTTCGCCAGCTTCATCACCGGCGGCATCATCGACGCCAAGTTCTTTGGTGTGATTGCGATGTTTGGTGCGATCCTGGCCATGGCCCTAGCCCCTTGGCTGGACACCTCGACCGTGCGTTCGGGCAAGTATCGTCCGATGTTCAAATGGTGGTTCTACCTTTTGATCATCGACTTCTTTGCTTTGATGTGGCTGGGTGCGATGCCCGCGGAAGAGCCCTATGCGACCTTCTCGCTGATCGCTTCGGCTTACTGGTTCGCCTATTTCTTCGTGATCCTACCGATTCTGGGTGTCATCGAAAAACCCGAGGCGCAGCCGGAAACCATCGAAGAAGACTTCAACGCGCATTATGGCAAGGCAAACGCCGACGCCACGCCGGCCGAGTAAGAAGAGGGACCGGAAACATGTTCAAGAAACTTGCAATCGGTGCCGCGTTCGCTTTGGCCCTTGCGCCCGCCTCGACTTTTGCGGCAGGTGGCGGTGAGCAGCACATCGAAGATTTCGACTTCTCGTTCGAGGGACCGTTTGGAACCTGGGATCAGAACCAGCTTCAGCGCGGCCTACAGATCTATACCGAGGTCTGCGCAGCCTGCCATGGTCTGCAATATGTACCTCTTCGGACCCTTGAAGATTTGGGGTATTCGGAAGAGCAAGTCATCACCTACGCGGCCGACAACTTCGAGGTGTTCGATCCCGAGCTGGATGATTTCCGCCCGGCAATCCCGACCGACCACTTCCCGGCCAACAACGGTGTCGGCGCGCCTGACCTGAGCCTGATGGCGAAGGCCCGTGCCGGTTTCCATGGTCCTTACGGTCTGGGCATCAACCAGCTGGTCAAAGGCATGGGGGGCGCGGAATATATTGCCTCGCTTCTGGATGGTTATACCGGTGAAGAAAAGGAAGAAGCCGGTACTGTTCTCTATGAGAACAAGGCCTTCCCCGGTGGTTGGATTTCCATGGCTCCGCCGCTGGCAGAAGATCAGGTTGAATTTGCCGACGGACATCCTGCAACCGTTGAGGCAATGTCCGAAGACATAGCAGCCTTCTTGATGTGGAGCGCCGAGCCGAAAATGATGGAGCGCAAAAATGCCGGTTTCGTCGGTGTTCTGTTCCTGACAGTTCTGTCTGTTCTGCTGTACCTTGTGAACAAGCGCCTGTGGGCACCGATAAAGGGCAAACGTCTGGACTAAGGTCGACGTATAACTAAAAACTAAACCCCCGCGCCATCACGGTGACGGGGGTTTTTTTGTTGCGATGGTGTGGAAGGGGCCAGCCCCTTCTTGGCCTGCGGCCAATTCATCCCCGAGGTATTTTTGGCCAGATGAAGAACGGATCACACTTGTAATTGAGCTTTGCTGTGCCCCCGTATCGTCGCGATTACGATCTCGCCTTCGGGTTGGGCGTTGCCGAAGGTTACTTCGGTAAATTGTTCGGTGCGGCCCATTGTGGGATTTTCCATCAGGATATTGTGGGTTTTGCCGATCTGTGCCGTCAGATGCTTGATGACCTGTGCATCGCCGGCTGCACGCAGGCGCGCGGCGCGTTCTTTGATGACATTGCCGTTGATCTGTTGCGGTATGCGGGCTGCCGGAGTGCCTTTGCGTTTGGAATAGGGGAATACATGCAGCCAGGTCAGGTTGCACTCGGTGACGAGCTTGAGGGAATTCTCGAAATGAGTCTCGGACTCGGTCGGGAAGCCAGCGATGATGTCCGCGCCAAAAGTCATGTCGGGTCGTAGTTTGATGGCGTCTTCAGTGAAACGAATCGCATCTTCGCGCAGGTGGCGGCGTTTCATGCGCTTCAGGATCAGATCGTCGCCATGCTGCAAGGACAGATGTAAATGGGGCATCAGGCGCGGCTCGGTCGCGATGGCATGCATCAGGTTCTCGTCGACTTCGATCGAGTCGATTGAGCTGATGCGCAGACGAGACAGATCGGGCACCAGTTTAAGGATACGCATCACGAGATCGCCTAGTTTCGGCTGAGCGGGCAGATCCGCACCCCATGAGGTCAGATCGACCCCGGTCAGAACCACTTCGTTGTAACCCTTATCGACCAATCGTTTGATCTGATCCACCACAACACCCGCAGGGACGCTGCGAGAATTGCCCCGGCCGTAAGGGATAATACAGAAGGTGCAGCGATGATCGCAGCCATTCTGAACCTGTACATAGGCGCGTGAGCGGGTTCCGAAGCCATCAATCAGATGCCCGGCGGTTTCCGTGACAGACATGATGTCGTCAACCTGAACCGCCTCGGTCTGACCGATGAAATCGGCGGCCATGCCTTTCCAGGTATCCGGTTGCATCTTTTCGGTGTTGCCGATGACCGCGTCTACTTCGTCCATAGCAGCAAAGGTCTGCGGCTCGGTTTGCGCCGCGCACCCGGTGACGATCAGACGTGCCGAGGGGTTTTCGCGGCGCAGCTTGCGAATCTCCTGCCGCGCCTTGCGGACGGCCTCGGCGGTCACCGCGCAGGTGTTGACGATCACAGCATCCGTTAGGCCAGCCTGCTGCGACAGTTCTTTCATCGCTTCGGTCTCATAGGCGTTCAGGCGGCAGCCCAGAGTGCTGAACTTAGGCGGGTTCATTCCAGTGACCTCAGGTATTCAGGCGTCAGCGTGCCCGAAAACACATGGGCTGTGGGCCCCGTCATCCAGACCCCATCCTCGCGCCAGTCGACCCAGATCGTGCCGCCGTCCAGATCCACTTGCACCTTACGCCCAGTGAGGCCTCGACGTGAGGCAGCAACAGCCGTGGCGCAAGATGATGACCCCGAGGCCAGAGTGATCCCCACTCCTCGCTCCCATACCCGCATGCGGATGCGGTCGGGGGCGACTATTTGTGCGACCTGAACATTGGTGCGTTCGGGATAGAGTGGATGGTATTCGTAACGCGCGCCGAACTCTTCCATCGGAATGGCCTCGGCGTTGTCGACAAAGAAAGTGCAGTGCGGGTTGCCCATGCCAGTCGCTGTTGGACCACCTTCTATCGGCAGTTCCAGCGTGTCCATCTCTTCCGCCAGGGGAATCTCGTTCCAAAGAAGTTGGGGGTGCCCCATATTCACCGACGTCAGCCCATCGCCAGCGTCGCGGGCCTGCAGTGTGCCGCGTTCAGTTGTGAGCGTGAGTTCGGATTTGCCTGTTTCGTTCATCAAAAACCGGGCGATACAGCGCGTGGCGTTGCCACATGCAGCCGAAGTCGACCCGTCGGCATTGTAGAACACCAGATGCGCATCCGCTTCGCCGCGTTCGATAACCGCCAACTGATCGAACCCCACGCCGAACTGCCGGTGCCCGATTCCCCTGGCAAGGGCCGGGGTGACCGGCACGGCATGCGCGCGCGCATCGACAACGACAAAGTCGTTGCCCAACCCGTGCATCTTCATGAAAGCCAAACCGGTGTCGAGTATCTGTTGCATGGCGGGCATATAACGCCGGTCCAGACATGAATCCACCCTGTCGCGTAGATTCCTGAAAAAAGGGGTTGACCCCCCAGTTCCACCTGCCTAATTAGGCCGCCTATCGGGGCGCCGAACTCATACGAATGACGGCGAACTGAAGTACGAAATAAGGTCTTGAACCCGGTCGGGTATTTACCTTAAAGAGTGCTGCGGATCGAAGAGATCCTTAAAAGAGTGGGCCGTTAGCTCAGTTGGTAGAGCAACTGACTTTTAATCAGTGGGTCGCAGGTTCGAATCCTGCACGGCTCACCACTTTTCAAATTAAATCAAATACCTATACGAAGTACCGTATGCCATTTTTGGGAGTCAACTGCTTCCCGGAAGCATGTCGCTCCGGCTCGCCCGTCTCGATAGTAAGGCAATCACGCAACATTATAGATGCCAAAAGTCCCAACTACAGAACCGAGCGTATCGAAGCCGACGATCGTATTTAGTGAAGAGTTCGAGTATTTTTCTAGATACGAGTATTAAAAGCCCATCACTCTTTCAAGCTTCTTTGCGAATGTCTTCATGCGCAGGTTCATCTAAAACTGCGAACCTTCGAAGTAATCTCTACGCCGATAGAGACTTCTTGCTCTAAGTGGCCACTAGAGGTGATCCGTATTCCCTTTTTTCTGTTCTAGAGCGAAACCATTGCAATGCTGCGAAAAAGGCGGAAGAAGCTATTTCGTTGACACGATACGGTCCGCTTCAGAATAAAGACTGCTTGCCACCTGAACCGACTCTGCGATGAGGTGACTTATAAGCTGTTTTAAGGAATACACTTATCAACGCATAAGGTAGTAGTAGTATTGGCTCCTGCATTCGGAAAGCTCGTTCTGGCTTCGATGTTTAACCCCACAGAGGGCGCTGTCGCCAGACACAAAATAAGCCTCTAGCGATCCTCAACTGTGATTTGGATGGCAGAAAGCTAAGCTTCTCTTGCCTACAGAATTGTGCCCAAGCCTTTTAGGCAGTCGCAACATCGGCTCAACGTCAACCAATTTTGCCCTTCGAGCTGCTTTGTACGTCAACGGCGTCAATCTCTACCGCGATTGATGATGCTAGTCCTAGCTACCCGATTTACTGCGTTCATAAAAACAGACCCTGGCGCACATGCAGCGAAAGGTCACTTTGTCTCGCGGAGCGGGCGTTGGTGAGAGTTGCAACGAATGGCTACTTTGAACCAAATTGACCGATGCTGCTCGAAGCTCCCATAAAAGCAAGGCGCCGAAATCTGACTTTGCAAAGGTGCCGTTCAAAGTTTCGCTTGCCCAACCTGAACTGCCCAGATGGTCGGAGGCTCTTGGTGGAAGTGCGGCACTTTAGAGTGTTGGCCTATGTGAAGTAAATTTAGGTACGGAGCATTGTTGGGCTACGTCAGTCAACGTAAACGCCAGGGAATAAGGGTAATGCGAAATCCGATTAACCAGATGACAATTGACAAACTAGTGGTCGATTAATCTCATTGTCCGCGCAAAACCTACCAAGCGAGCTTCAGCGCTGCTTTCGTTTAACCGATATAATGCACCCAGAGTGTTTTGGATGCCGAGCAGGTACATCCCGGGCCATTGCGTCCACGTTTCCGAGGTGCCGCAACGCTCCGTTGTTCAGCAACACGCCTCGCCCGGCATCATACCGGCGCTGTCCAAATCCGCTGGCAACGCATTCCCAGTCTTCCTTGGCCGCCGCGTTGCGGAATCTCGGTAGGTCGTGCGGGTCATGTCGTCCAGGTGTTGCTGCGACGTGATCGTGTTTCTTCGCATTACTTTGGTGGGTTAAATGGTGGGTCACTTGTGTTGTGCTAGGTTGCTGGACACTACCGGTTGTCGGCCTCGGCTTGGGGCGCATGATTGTCACGACGCCTTGAGGTTTCAGATGTCCTGGGACGGCCACGTGAGTTGCCGTCGGTTTCGGCGTCAACTGTGGAACCTGGCTAGGAACCGCCGTGGGAACCTGATTGGGGGTTGCGGTTGGGGCAAGCGGTGGTGTCGCCGTAGTACCGCTGGGTTGCGGAACACGGCCGGGCACTGCGACCGGAATCTGGTTTGGTGTTGCAGTCGGGACGAGCGGTGGCACAGCAGTTTGTCCAGTGGGCTGAGGTGGGACCTGACCAGGAACTGCGACTGGTATTTGGTTTGGCGTTGCGGTTGGCACAAGTGGCGGTACCGCTGTTGGGTCGGTAGGTTGAGGCGGAACCTGGCCAGGGATAGCTATCGGAACTTGATTAGGAGTTGCAGTCGGAACTTGCGGCGGCACCGCGGTAGGACCGGTAGCCAATGGTGGAACCTGATTGGGAACGGCTGTCGGAACCCGGTTTGGTGTCGCGTTTGGTGCCAAAGGCGGAGTTAGCGTCGGCGCTACTATCGGTGTGGGAACCTGACCAGGAACCGCTATTGGCGTCGCAATAGGAACCTGACCGGGAATTGCGTTCGGTACCGCGCCCGGCGCAAGGACTGGAACAGTAACGGAAGTGGGTGTTTGCTGCGTTCCCTTAGGCGGCAACTGATTTGCCACCGGCTGAGTAGGGCCAGTAACTTGATTACCTGCCCCTTGCCCACCAGACTGCCCGCATCCTTGGCTCGACTGGTGCGGGTTCCCTACGCCTCGGCACCACCCGTAGTGATTTCCGCGGGCAACGACCTGGGTAGCGGCCAGTTCTGCGATCAAACAAGCTGCAGTAAGTAAAACAATGCGGTTCCGTTTCATAACATCCTCACCAACTTGTTGTCAGAGCAAGATACGCGCCAGGATCGCCAGATTCGGTTAAAGGGCCGTCTCTCAAAGGGACACCAACGTATCCGGACAGAAATAGGTTTCGCTTGAACTCGATGTCCAAACCCAGACCTGTGGATGCCAGTGTAGCATTATCAACTTCAAAACTCGCAGGGTCATTGTTCGAGATGTAACCCACGTCGAAAAAGGCAAAGGGCGTTAGCCGATGAATGCTCTGAGAGCTGGGGAAGTAGGAGTGAGATATTTCGAATATCGCAGAAATCCCGGAATCACCGTCTACTTCGTCAAATCGATATCCGCGCAAAGCATAACGATCACCAAGGAAGTACTCTTCAACAGAGGGCAACCGGTCTGTTGTGTACTGCCCCCAAATCTCGGTGCGCCAAGCTGTGTTGGGCGACAAGCCCGTAAGTGGGCTTTCGTATCCGACGCCGCCTCGTAGGTGCCAGAACGAAGAGTCCCCGTCGTCAAAGTTTGCGTCTGTGGTGTCGTTGTCATTGTCGCCAACAGACAGTGTTAACCCGGCTTCAAAGGCTTGCCCTTTGGAATAGTTTTGCCCGTACAGATAGGTAAGGCCAACAACACTTGCGTCACTGGACAATGGAACGCCACCGCTAACAGAATCCGATTCTGAAAGGCGATAATCCAAAAGCAGGTATCCATAACGAGCAACATCGCGGATCACAGGATAACCCAACGCAAGGGTGAAGTTCTCGCCGTCAATATCTGTTCTGGCAAAGTCCCCTGAAATGTCGCGTTTTGCGTTGACGTTCCCATAAAAAATCTCACCGTATAGACCATTGCTGTTCAGCGGCGTGCGATAGGTAAGCGCGCCCCACAATGAGTGTTCATCGTCTTTGTCCCAATTGTAATTGCCTGATCCCTCAAATCGCAGCAAATCTCCGACGGTCAGCGTCGAATAAAACTCTTGTACGACATAAAAACTAAGCGCTTCTCCAAGCTCACGCGGAGGGTTGTCGAGTGTCGCACTACCGGCTTGTTTTCGCAGTGGCTCTCCCAATACTCTCAGCCGAGCACCAGTCTGATCCGGGTAATCAAGTTCGGTCGACAATTCCAAGTCAGGTATGTCCTCGGCCAGCATCACTGCCCGCTCAAATCGTTTCAGCGTTATGGGATAGGAGGTGGTGAGGGGCTGAAAAATCTTCTCTAGTGTTTGGAACGTACGCGTATCTACACCTTCAATTTCGATGGTTTGAATGCGCCCTTCATTAACAATTATGCTCTGCCCATCAGGACCGGGCCAGGCTTCAGCCAAAAAATAACCGTCTTCTCGGTAGATCTGAGTGATCGTTGATGCGACCTCCACCGCTGTGATGCGCCCTGACCGATTGAAGGCCAATTGACCGGCAAAAGTTAACAGCTCATCCGTATCATACACCGTTACGCCGTTGACTGAGTGCTGTGATGCTATGTCCCAGGTTTGTGCAATGCTGTATTTTGGAACCGAAACAATGGCCACAAAAGTGCAAATGATCGCAATTACAACCGAGTTGGTCACGGGCATTTTCTACAACCTTTGCATGATTGAGAATGTTAGAGCCTAATCCTATTACGAGGTTTGAATGTCTGAGCTTGCCGTTATTCAAATTTGATCACGACTGGTGCTTTCGAGATACACAGCAAACAGACTACAATGCGCCTTCGTCGCCCAGGAACTCGATACCAGCGGTCGCGCCATCACTGTAGGCAATGCAATTCCAAGGAGCACGATCCTCGCCAACACCGACAGTGACTTGTGTTCCAGCCTCGCTGAACGCGGATGAGAGCACAACGACTTGCGAATTGTTCGTCGTCTTGGCTACATCTCGCAAACATGCTTGCTGAGCCGGTGTGAGCTCGGCGGACGCACTGGATGTACTCGCGTCGTCACAGGCCGCAAGCATTGCGAAACAAGTTGCGCCTGAAATCATCACCATCTTGTTGGTCATTTTCTTCTCCCTCTGGGTCCGTTGAAATTAGTGAAATTGGATGCGTTTATTTGAAGCTCTCGCGTCTGCGCAGCCAATAGAACTTACCTCGATCCTTTGACTATCTTTCCCAAAACTTGCCGCGTGGGGCTTGCTCGGCGGAACAACATTTCGTTGACCATCGGGGCCGCCAACAACGTGTGAAGGCCGAATGACGACACTGGCGAAAGCTAGAGCAAACTCTGGAAAGAGGGGGAGTACGTTAAGCTGCAGCATCGCGTCCTCCCAATGCTTGATCTTTGTTTGAGGGCCTCCGACCGCCAGCACTCACTCCAGCAGTCGGAAGGGCCCGACAAATCGGGCGACAGCGACATCAACGGAGGTAAAATGAAAGTTGTGTCGAATTCGCATGTTTGAATCTATTTTTTCATAAATCAACATTTTTTCCGCGCGTAAATTTCTCTACGCTCTCGTACGATAGGCCTCTGCATTCAAACAAAAAGGTAAGTGAGAGCATCCATACAGGCGAGTTTGTTCTTCTAGGTGGCGAAACGTTTTGAGGCCGCACAGAGATTAAGAAAGGAATGAAAATGGGATTTATTGAGGCCGTTAAAACGTGTTTTTCAAAATACTTCCAGTTCTCCGGCCGGGCTATACGTTCAGAATACTGGTGGTTCTTCTTGTTTGTGGTTCTCGTGAGTGCTGCTTTGGCTGTGTTGGATACGATCCTATTCGGGACTAACCCCGAGACAGGGCAAGGATCTCGGGTTCTGTCCTCTGTTTTTCAACTGGCTGTTCTCATACCTATGCTGGCCGCCGGTTGGCGAAGGCTGCATGATACGGGACGACCTGGCTGGTATTTGCTGCTGCCGATGGCGCTCAGCATTACAACGCTTTTTGTTATGCTGGGTGGCGTGGCGTTCTTTTCGGTATTGGAGCAAGGGACCGAGAACCCTGACGCATTACGAGGACCCGCGGCAGTCCTGGGCGTGACCGGTATTGTTGTTGTCTCAATTCTTCAATTGGTTCTGTCCATTCTGATGATCTGGTGGTTGACGCGCCCTTCGGAAGAAGGCGCAAACGAATACGGCGAACCTGTTTCCTGACCTGGTTGCCGGGGCAATTGGCCGGAATCTCAGGCTGAATGACAGTGCGAACCGTGACACCATGGAGAGAGAAAATGAGTTTCAAAACGATTTCCACTGGGACTCTAATGATGGTTATGGCGACAACTGCATCAGCGGAGTGGTCGTTCAACTCTGGGCCTATTCCCAATGCATTTATTCAAACCGGAAACATGACGCTGGAACTTCAGTGTAACCGTATTCGCTTTGCTCCGGCTGGATATGAGGACAGCCAGGACATTACGGACAAGCAGGGGCTTTCCATTCGTTTCTTGAAGAACGGAGCCACCGAAGTTGGAGCATTTCAGGTTGGCGCAGAAAACGCTGCCGTACAGATCGTTGATAACTATCCCGTCGAGGTCAGTTTCAATAGTCAAGAGGACTATGGTTTTGTACTGGGCCAGCTTGCGGCCAATGCATCGGTTAACCTGTCGATGATTGATCAAGATGTCAGCTACGGAATCTTTGACTTGAAAGGTTCCAGCGCGGCAATTCGGTCCCTTCGTTCCGCCTGCGATTCAGATACTGGCCAGGGGGCCTCCTACGAAGCACCCGAAGGCATCGTCTATTGTGGTGGCGGAGCGATAAACCGCGTGATCGAACCCGTAGTTTTCGACAATCCGGAGGGAGAGTGGGACGCGCGAGTAACGGTCAACGGTGAGTCAATTAGAGCCATGACGGCCTACAGTTACTTCGGAAACTCTGAGCCACCGGCCGGATTTGTCGTCGCCCTGCTAGGGGAAGAAAGGTCCGAGTTTCTGATATTTAGCGAAGGCTCGGTAAATTGGCTGGAATATGGGGACTACAGGTATGATCAGTGCAATTGATACCTCCTTCCAATCAGCTTCCAAATAGTGCGTCAGATGAAATGTTTGGCTTCCGGTATTGTACTGGTTTCGGGCCTAGATTGGACCTCAACAGCTTTCGCGGCTGACGTTTCGCAGCTTCCAACCGGTTTGCGGATAAACGTTGATCTGGCCGCACAGGCCTGCGCGTCGTTCAACGACGGTTAGTTTGACTTAGATTGGGGTGCGGTTGAGAGGGTCGATCTCGACGGAGATCTAAAACACGACTGGGTTCTGAATGAGTCTGGTTTCGCGTGTTCAAGCGCCGTATCTCTTTATTGCGGAACTGCCGGATGCATGTCGCACTTCCTGATCGGGGACCGTATATTTTTGCTTCTCAATCAGGGATGGGACATCGCGAAAATCGGCAACAGCGGTAAGCGGGATGCTGGGTTGCAAGCATAGCACTTTTTCAAAAGTTCGATAGTCGATTCCATAATCAAGAGCTAGACGAAAACTCATGGTGAAGCGTTCGTGTTGAAACAGCATGACTTATCCCAGACTAAAGATGGAAACCGTAATCGCGGTCTTTTTCTATCAACTGCTCGTCTAGCTCTCTTGCAGCAGAGTTTCGGCGGCTCTCGCTAGCTTCAAACTGGTCTGCAAGTTCTCTTCCAGCGTGGTGTGGTTTTGTTCTTCGGTCAGCAAGTCGATCAATGTAGCGACGGACTTTAGAAGTCATTTCATCAGTAGCTCGATGCACTGTACTAAGCCATTTAGTCTGACGTCGATCCTGCTCGTCGAGCGCTCTTCCAAACTGCGCAACTCCATTGTGGAGGTCTCGCAAACTGTCACTAATTTTTCTACGCAGGCGAGTAAGTTGCGTTCTGGTTCCAAAAACCTTTGACAGTCGAGCATGCATCTGAGACGCGTTAGTATGATCCAAAGAAGGCAAACCAACCCGTTCAAGACTGGCGTTCCAGATTTCCCACCAGATCAGCTTTTTCTTGTCGGTGACTTCGCGGCGCTTGTCATAAATGATGACTTCACAGTTTTGAGCACGTGACAGGTAAAGCGTCGGAAGCTGATACTGCTCTGATGGAATATCTTGGTATATGGAATCAGAACTATGGATAAAACCACCGAATGCCATTGTTTAACCCAAGGCAAGATCGAGCGCTGTCATCGGATCCTCAAGAACCGCATTATATTGGAAAACTATTTGCTTCCTGGCGAATTCACGCAGCAGATCGACGCCTTCGTCGACTACTACAGTCACCGTCGCCACCTCGAAAGCCGGCTAGCTCTTATACCCGCTGACGTATATATCGGACGAGGACAGACCATTCTGAAACAACGACAAGTGATCAAACGAAAGACCATCGAAAACCGGGACTTGCTTCGCCGTAAATCCGCTGCATAGTTAATCCATCCAGATGAACCGCACTCTTTCTTAGATCAGAGCGCAGTTTGTCCGAAAGTCTCTGATGGCAGACGCCAGCATCCAAAATGCCCGGTTCAAAGGCGCTGGGTCAATGGCCTTGTGGTTCCTACGTTCTCCTTTACTTAACGAGGAACGCTTCAAGGGAGGATAGGATCACAGCAAGATATCAGAATTTGTTAGCTAGTCTGGCGAGGGTGGTTTTGACTTCCGTCATCGCGCGTTGAAAACGTGGATCGATCTGCCATAAACCCCATCAATTGCACTACTTTTTCTATTTCATTCAAGTTAACAAGCACACCTTCTGCTCGCAAATCCTCAACGGCGAGAAAGATATCTTTTCTTCTAGGAGCATTTGACTTTTGATTTGATGAGCTTTTCTCCATTATGGGTTTTTGCCGTCCTTTCGTGGAATGAGTGGATTGCGGGGTTTTGTCACCGGCTCCAAAAATTAGTTTTTGAAACCTTTGCAATAAGTTTTGTTTCTTTTTTACTACCCGATCAGATCGAGCAGCCGAGTTTCGTGTTTGCCAAGCTGTCTTTCGTTCCTGGATGGTATTGTCATAATGTGTGAACGCTTGTTCTAGATCATGTACAATTTGACGCTCTTCATCTGACGCGGCATCTGTTCGAAGATGCTCGGCCATTAAGCTTAGAAACTCGCAGCGCTGATCAAATTTGTTTTCGTCATTCCACCATTCATGGAATGTGTTGCGCACATCTAAGGTTTCATCTTGTCCGCGTTTAGGCGGTTCGCCTACGTTTCGAAGCCAACTCAGTACCGGTATCACTCGGCTTGGACCTTGGTACGCGATTGCGGCCTCGAATCTGAGTTCAGGAAGGGCAAATACGGGGAAAGACTTTGCTACCGATGCACGTAATGCCTTTTTCCAAACATCCGTCCTTGTCACTGCATAAATTGTGGAAGGCCGATAGTCTCCCAAGTGTGCTCTCACCCTCTCGGCAGCAGTCTTTTGGTCAATTCGGCGCCCGGCCATTTCAGGGTAAGCAGGAACTCCTTCAACCCGATCGGATGTTGCATCAAAGGCAAGTGCCCTTCCAATGCATGCGACCAGTTCTGGGTCGTTCGAAAGTTCTGTCAAACATGCTCTCAGGCCGGTTGGTAAGAAAAATTCGTCATCTGAGATCAGACTGCAGAATGGCGTCTGGACTATTTCTGTTGCGAAACTCAATCGGTCGAACAGAGGTGCAGGCATATGATAGTAATGTATTTTTTGACTCTGCGGCAGTGCTTCAGTGGGAATTGGCTTCTCCGATCCGTCGATCACATGCAGCTCGACACCTAACTCATTCCAATATGACATTGCTAACAGCACTAGCTGTTGTCGCTCAAAAGTTGGGATGACAAGAGTTAGATCTTCAAAACATACCATCGTATTATGCGTCCAAGCTTGATACTAAACCTAGTTTGACTGCTTCGGTTCTTGCAGCAAACCTAGACGACTGCAACCTTCCTTCTATTCGCAAAATTACAGCTGACAGAAACTACTTCATTGTGCTTGTTCGCGACACTACCAACTGTATTGTGCAGGCCGCGAGATTGGATCGCCATCGTTATGCAGCACCTTCCTTAACTGGGATTTGCACTGCCGGAACAGAAACTGCGGCAAAGGATCGCCTCAATGTTACAGGCAGGTATGATTGTAACGCTTTTTAACGGATTGAAGCAGCGGCTTCACGCTACATTTCATGACTTAAGCCAACATCCCGGCTCAGTTGCATTTGTAGTTGGAAACTGGTTTAGAGTTCCCGAATTTACTGTTGGCGAGCGGTTGGCGTGTGCAAGCTTCCTTTGTTTGGACTCGTCTCGCTTGTAGTAAAAAGATGTGATTGTGGGGTTAGGCTTAGGCGATCGAACAGTGCGCCGCTACTGGATGAATACTGGGTATAAAGCTATGCGGTTTTAGGGAAGCATAGGGTGGCTAGGTGGTATATCTTTGCGCAAGTCAGCGCATCATAGCAAAATTACAGAAGGTCTTAGGAACTAGATGAAAGCTGTTTTGCTTGCCGGTGGACTCGGTACCCGGATTAGTGAGGAATCTCACTTGAAGCCTAAACCGATGATTGAGATCGGTGGCCGTCCACTACTGTGGCACATAATGAAGATTTACGGAGCTTATGGGATAACCGACTTCGTAATATGTTGCGGCTACAAGGGATTCATAATCAAAGAGTATTTCGCAAATTATTTTCTGCATATGTCAGACATCACGATCGATATTCAGGAAAATCGAATGGAGGTACATCAACGCCATGCGGAACCTTGGCGTGTCACACTTGTTGATACGGGAGAGATGACACAAACGGGTGGAAGAATCGTGCGTGTGCGCGAGCATCTGGACGATCGGTTCCTGCTTACTTACGGAGATGGGGTTAGCGACATTGATATCAGCGAACTTATAGCATTCCACGAGGCAGAAGGTGTGGAGGCGACCGTGACCGCTGTTCAACCGGCCGGACGCTTCGGCTCAATTCAGGTCGAAGGTGCGCGGGTCAAAAGTTTCTTAGAGAAACCGAAAGGTGACGGACAATGGGTATCTGGTGGTTTCTTCGTATGTGAGCCGTCCGTTCTGGATCGTATTGACGGTGATGACACGCTTTGGGAGCGTGAACCAATGGAGGCGCTGGCGGCTGACAAACAACTGGCAGTCTATAAACATAATGGTTTCTGGTCGGCTATGGATACGCTGAGAGACAAGAACTTTCTGGAAGATCTTTGGGCTAGTGGGAAGCCGCCGTGGAGAGTCTGGAGGTGACGACCGACTGGAAGGGACGCCGTGTCCTGCTCACGGGACACACAGGATTCAAAGGCGCCTGGTTGTCGCATTGGCTGCTATCGCGCGGTGCCAAAGTCTTTGGTCTTTCATTGGCGCCCGAAGATTCACCCTGTCTTTTTGATGAGCTCGAGTTGGCCGAGCGTATGGATCACTCGATTTGCGATATCCGCAATTCGGCGAATGTCAACGCACGTGTTGCCGATGCTGATCCCGACATTGTGTTTCACCTCGCAGCCCAATCACTTGTCCGCCGATCCTATCGCGAGCCGCAAGGCACGATGGATGTTAATGTGATGGGGACGGTGAACGTTCTTGATGCCTTGCGAGAGAGAGACAAGCCCACTGCGGTCGTGATCGTCACTACCGACAAAGTTTATAAGAATCTTGAACAGAATGCGCCCTACTTCGAGGATGACCAGCTTGGTGGTCATGATGCTTATAGCGCCAGTAAAGCGGCAGCGGAAATTGCTATTGCAAGCTACCGATCATCGTTTTTTTCGGGTTCGCCAGTTCGAGTTGCGACGGCCAGAGCGGGTAACGTAATTGGTGGCGGGGATTGGGCCGAAGACCGCATCTTGCCCGATTTGGCCCGCGCGTTTGGAGATGGTCAAGCTTTGGTCGTGCGCAACCGGCACGCGATAAGACCTTGGCAGCATGTTCTGGAACCTTTGAAGGGATACATGGATCTGGCTGATGGTTTGCTTGATGGTCGTAGTGATTTGGAAACTGCCTTTAATTTCGGTCCTGTGGTTTCCGATCAACGTCCCGTTCAAGATTTGGTATCAACCAGCTTGAACGCTTGGCCGGGTGAGGTCAGATATCAAAGCGAAACAAATGCACCACACGAGGCTGGCCGCTTGACACTGTCAATAGACAAGGCGAATTCCCTGCTGGGGTGGGCGCCTCGCTGGAACTTTGACCAGGCAGTAACCCGCACAGTCGATTGGTATCGGCAATTCAGCTCAGGCGTCGATGCAAAAACCCTAGTAGATGCTGATATTGAAGAGTTCGAAAAGGCCGAGTGATGAAATTCGAACCGATGATGATCAGTGATGTGCTGCGTATCGACTTAAATCGTATTGAGGATGATCGCGGTTTTTTTGCGCGTTCTTTTTGTAGCGAAGAGTTTCAGTCGCGACACTTGTTCTCGGAAATCGCACAGATTAACACTTCTTATACTCGGCATATGGGCACAATCAGGGGGCTTCACTTTCAACGAGCCCCGGCTGCAGAGGCAAAGGTTGTGCGCGTCGTGCAGGGCGCGATTTTTGATGTTGCCGTTGATTTGAGATCCGGATCAGAGACCTTTGGACATTGGATCGCTCAGGAGCTCAGCGCAGACAACCGCGTTGCGTTGTACATTCCGGAGGGATTTGCCCATGGTTTCCAGACCATGACAGATGATGTCGAGATGGTGTACTTGCACTCGATTCCCTTCAGTCCTGAGTACAGCGGTGGAGTCCATTTCGACGATCCTGAGATTGGTATCGGCTGGCCGTTGTCAAAAACTGTGATCTCACCTAGAGATCGTGCTCTGCCACTACTTGCCGAACTGGAGCCGCTAGAGTCATGAAATGCCGTCACTGCTATCATCCGCTCGGCCCGGCCTTTCTTGACCTCGGGTTTGCACCACCTTCCAATGCCTATCTTACGCAGGCCGATCTGCATGCACCTGAAGTCACCTTTCCTTTGCGGTTACGTGTGTGTGAACAGTGTTGGCTGGTCCAAACAGAAGATTACGCCAGAGCAGATGAGATTTTTCGCGCGGATTACGCATATTTTTCATCGACTTCACAGTCCTGGGTTTCGCATGCCGCTGAGTATGCAAGCACAATCACCCAAAGGCTAAATCTGGGTGCTGACTCTTATGTGATCGAAGTTGCCTCCAACGATGGTTACTTGCTGAAGAATTTCGTGCAGGCAGGAATACCTTGCCTGGGTATCGAGCCTACTGATGCCACGGCAGAAGTTGCGGAACGCATTGGCATTCCAGTAATGCGGGCCTTCTTCGGTGAAACGCTGGCGCAGCAACTGGTAGCCCAAGGCCACAAGGCTGATCTTGTGTGCGGCAACAATGTATTTGCACATGTGCCCGACATCAATGACTTTGCTCTTGGGTTGGCAACAGTGTTGAATTCAGAGGGTGTTGTTACTCTGGAATTCCCTCATTTGCTCCGGCTTCTAGATGAATGTCAATTTGATACTGTGTATCATGAGCACTTCTCGTATCTTTCGTTAGGCGCGGCGCGGCGGATTTTTGAAATGGCGGGATTGCGTATCTTCGATGTCGAAGAACTCCCAACCCACGGTGGCAGCCTGCGAGTATACGGATGTTTGCATGATGCGTCACATCTTCTAACCGACTCGGTTGCAAGCGTTTTGGCTAAGGAACAAGCCGCGGGTCTAGAGACCCAGGAACCATACATTGCTTTCCAATCTCGCGTAGAAACGGTTAAGGACATGGCACTTTCTTTCCTACTGGAGGCCAAGCGTAGCGGCAAGACCGTCAGCGCGTATGGAGCGGCCGCAAAAGGCAATACGTTGCTTAACTTTGCAGGCGTCGGCAGAGACCTGATTCAATTCGTATCGGACGCGGCTCCATCCAAGCAAGGCAAGTTCCTGCCGGGTAGCCATATTCCCATCCGCCCGCCCCAAGAGCTGAACGACAGCCGGCCTGACTACATCTTAATACTGCCATGGAATATCGCGGGTGAAATTACCGCTCAGTTGGCGGATTTGGCTGATGCAGGTTCAGCCTTCGTGACATTTGTGCCTGAGTTATGCATCAGATGACCAATCGGATACCATATACAAAGCCATCAATTACTGAACTTGAGGTCGAATACGCTGCAGATGCAGCGCGGCATGGATGGGGTGCCCAATGCTATGAGTACATTGATCGGTTCGAAAACGAGTTTGGGAAATATCTTGGTGTGGAACACACCATCGCCACCTCTAGCTGTACGGGTGCGATGCATATGGGCCTTGCTGCGCTAGGTATTGGACCTGGCGACGAAGTAATTCTGGCCGACACCAATTGGATTGCCACAGTGGCTCCAGTGAAGCATCTGGGTGCAAGCCCGGTCTTCGTTGATATTGACCCGGTCACATGGTGCATCGATCCTGAACGGGCTGATGCGGCAATTACCCCTCGTACTAGAGCCATTATCGCGACGCATCTTTATGGTAATCTGGCAGACATGACGGCCTTGTTGGCGCTTGGTGAGCGTTATGGAATTCCAGTGATCGAAGATGCAGCAGAGGCGATCGGATCGGAGTGGTTGGAAAAAAAAGCTGGTTCGATGGGTTTGTTTTCCACGTTCTCATTCCATGGCACCAAGACCCTGACAACCGGCGAGGGCGGGTTATTCGCAACCAATGACACAAAGCTGTTCGAAAAGGTTCTGACGCTGTCTAATCATGGGCGCGTGCGAGGGCAAAGCCGCCAGTTCTGGGCCGATATGATTGGCTTCAAGTATAAGATGTCCAATATTCAGGCAGCGATCGGTTGTGCCCAGCTTCAGCGCATCGACGAGCTTACGGCGCGAAAGAAGGAAATTCTGGCGGGCTACAAGACAAGGTTAATAAATGAAACAGGCATTTCACTAAATCCAGAACCATCCGATGGCATAAATGGCGCATGGATGCCGACTGTCGTTTTTACAAAAGAAACTGGGGTCACTCGCGAGATATTGCAGGCCGCGTTTGCTGAAGCCAACATTGATGCTCGGGTGTTTTTCTGGCCCCTGAGTTCGCTTGAAATGTTCTCAGATTGTTCTGAGAATATTCATGCATGGGATATCCCTTGCCGTGCGATAAATTTGCCGAGCTATCACGATATAAACCATGAGCAGATTGAGAGAGTCGTTAGTGTGATCTCTAGAACCATCCAGTGCTCGGGTACACAATGGAACTAGCAACCTGCAAAACTCTTTTGATGGCCGATGGCGAGGTAGGGTATCGTATCGCCAAGCACTTAACTCGATATTACCTCGACGACATTGCCGCTATTATCACGACCGATAAAAACAAAATCTCTAATGTTGCAAGTAGTTGTGGAATCAACACTACCACCTTCCTAGGCGAGGACGAGCTACTAGAGTGGCTTGGAGCTGATGAGTTCGATCTCGGTCTTTTGGCATGGTGGCCGCATTTGGTAAGTGGAAATTTGCTGTCTAGGGCCCGTAGGGGATTCCTGAATACTCATCCTAGCTTTCTGCCGTACAACAGAGGAAAGCACTACAATTTCTGGGCAATCGTGGAAGAAGCACCCTTCGGAGTTTCTTTGCACGGAGTCACTCCCGGAATTGATGACGGTCCAATCATTGCTCAATCGTCAATACCATATGGGTGGACCGATACCGGCGGTACGCTCTATGAAAAGGCCCAAGTTGAAATGGTCGGTCTGGTTTGCAGATCTTGGGAAGCAGTTCGTGCTGGTCAGCTACCTGCAATCGAACAAGAACGAAATGTGGGCTCATTTCACCTCGCTTCGGAACTAGAACCAGCGAGTAAGCTTGATCTAAATGAAACAACAACCACTCGGGCCCTTTTGAATCTTCTACGAGCCCGAACCTTTCCTGGACATCCAGCTTGCAGTTTCCAAGACGGGGACGAAGCCTTCGAGGTTCGAATTGAAATAACGAGAAAGTAACATGGATCCACACAAAAAATTCAAATTAGAATGTGAAATAGAAATCGCCAGGGCAGGCGCAGATACCGACTTCTCGGACCTTACCAGGCAATGGTTCGAGCAAGCGAACTCGCATAAATACTCCTATCACTTTGATTGGTTTGGCAGACCGATAATCCAATATCCTCAGGACATTGTTGCCTTGCAGGAAATCGTCTGGAACGTCAGGCCTGATCTGATTATCGAGACGGGCATCGCACATGGCGGATCACTGATTTACTCGGCCTCACTTCTCGCGATGTTAGAGTATTGCGACGCCGTAGAAGCGGGCAAGACGCTTGACCCCGCTAGTCCCAAACGCAAAGTGCTTGGCATTGACATTGATATTCGCGCCCACAATCGTGCAGCCATAGAAGAGCATCCGATGGCCTCCAGAATCGAGATGATTCAAGGCTCATCTATTGACGAAGACATTGTGGACCAGGTTCGAACTGCTGCTGAAGATTACCAAAAGGTACTTGTTTGTCTCGACAGCAATCATACACACGATCATGTGCTTGCCGAGTTAAATGCGTATGCCCCGCTTGTTTCTTCGGGTAGCTATTGCATTGTGTTCGATACAATCGTTGAGGATATGCCTCCCACTAAGTTCACTGATCGTCCATGGGGACCTGGAGACAACCCAAAGACTGCAGTTCATGATTGGTTGAAAGTCAATCCTGGTTTCGAGATCGACAAGAGTATCGATCACAAGCTGCAAATTTCGGTGGCACCGGACGGCTTCTTACGACGCCGGTAGTTTTGTCACGGTGGATTTCGACCAAACAGACAAAGTCCATGACAGGCCCGCGCTGATTGCCTAGAAGTGCCTATTAGATTTGCTTTTGGAACCAGGTGATCCCAGTGGAGCAATTGGCGTTTACATACGAAATGGGTGTGGTCTCGGCGCTTTTGGCCTTCACGGTGTTCTTGTTTGTGTCCGAGATTGTAAGGATCGATCTTTCGGCCATCCTGGTGTTGGTCATTGTGGGTCTGCTGAGTTATGCACCGGGTCTCGAAAATCTGGCAAATGTTCCTCATCTGTTTGACGGGTTTGCGTCCAATGCCGTGATTTCGATCATTGCGGTCATGATCGTAGGTGCGGGTTTGGATAAAACGGGCCTAATGAACAAGGTCGCGTCCGTCATTTTGAAATATGGTGGTAAGTCTGAAAACCGAGTGCTGCCGATCGTTTCGGGCACAGTCGGTGTTATCTCATCATTCATGCAAAATGTCGGGGCGGCGGCGTTGTTCCTACCGGTGGTTAGCCGTATCTCATCGCGATCGGGTATTCCGTTGTCACGTTTGCTTATGCCCATGGGGTTTTGTGCCATTCTGGGGGGGACAATGACGATGGTCGGGTCCTCGCCGCTTATTCTGTTGAATGACCTGATCCAAACTGCAAACGAAGGGCTGCCCGAAGCCCAGAAGATGGAACCCTTTGGATTGTTTTCCGTTACCCCCATCGGTGCGGTGCTGATCCTGACGGGGATCGCATATTTCCTGCTGCTGGGACGTTGGGTGCTGCCGGGCGATTCAGGGTCGGAGAGTACGGGTACCGGGCGCGGGACTCAGGAATATCTTCAGCGGGTCTACGGGCTGAAGGCCGATGTGTTCGAGGTTGTGGTTCCGGCCGACAGCCCGCTGGTCGGGCAGATACTGGCCGACATCAACTTTGAAAATCATCTCTATATCATCTCGACCTTTTACCGTGGCAAGACCTCGATGGTTCAGGTGCTAACAGCCGAGATTGCTGCACCTTGTCGATTGGCGATTGTGGGTCGGCGCTGGGTTGTCGAAGAGTTTGCCGAAAAGTATGGGCTGACGGTGCTGCCTGATCTGGATGTGTTTGTCGAAGAGTTCGCACCCACGAATGCTGGGGTCGCAGAGGTGGTCGTGACGCCTGACAGCAAGCTGATCGGCAAATGCCCTCGCGAATTGCTGTTCCGTAAAACCTACGGAATGTCTTTGCTCGCCATCCACAGGGGTGAAGAGACGCTGAGTCATGTCGAGACTGAGACGCATGAATCCACCCAGATCGGGCTTGAGAAGTTCAAGGCTGGCGACATGTTGGTTGCTCATACCCGCTGGGACAACCTGATGCGGATAAAGCGTGATCCGGATTTTGTTGTGGTCACGTCTGATTTCCCGCAGGACGAATTGCGCCCGCAAAAGGTAGGCTGGGCGCTCTTGTTCTTCTTGATCTCATTGTCGCTGATCCTGTTCACGGATGTGCGGTTGTCGCTCTGTTTGCTGACCGGAGCCGCAGGAATGATGTTGACCCGGGTGCTCAGTGTTGACGAGGCGTATCGAGCAGTTGGATGGAACACGGTCTTTCTGCTGGCGTGTCTGATCCCGTTGGGTCAGGCGGTGCAGAATACCGGGACTGCGGCATGGATTGCGCAACAGATCATGATCATCTTGGATGGATGGCCGAATTGGGCGCTACAGGCGGGCGTCGCCATTCTGGCGACGGCATTTTCTCTGGTCATGTCAAACGTCGGCGCGACGGTTCTGTTGGTGCCCCTTGCGGTTTCAATTGCGGTTGCGGCGGGTGCCAACCCGGCGGTCTTTGCATTAACCGTCGCGATTTCGACCTCGAACAGTTTCATTATCCCGACCCATCAGGTAAATGCGCTGATCATGGGGCCAGCTGGGTACAAAGTGACCGATTTCGTCCGTTCGGGCGGGATCATGACGATCATCTTCTTGATCGTCTCACTGTTGATGCTGAATGTGATTTTCTGACCCTGTTAATTACCCAGCTAGGCTGATCGTTTGGCCCTGCTCTGACGCCTGTTGTGCGGCAAGGCCGATACGCACGGCCCAAATCCCATCACGCAGTGAGACCTCGGGTTTGGCGCGCTCGCCCCTGACCAGCTCCAGAAAGCCTTTGTGCTGGTAATAAGTCGAGCCATTGTGGTCGCCAGCCGCCAGCAACTCGGGATCAACGGGGATGTCGCGCTGGATTGGACCTTTCGGTGCGCGAGGGCTGATGATCAGCTGTGGTACAGGCGCGTCGCCCAGATGTTCGGGCCAGAAGCGGCCCGGGCCGGGCACAAGCGCTTCGATTTTGGTATCGCGCCCAATGGCCGAGATTTCTTCTTGATACCGCGAACCCTCGGCAAACATGCAAAGCTCGAGCATCGCGCGCGCGCCCGAAGCAAAATCGACAATGACATAGCCGTGGTCCAGAATATCTGGAGTATCGCCGTCATAAACTTCGTCCAAATGATTGACAGCTTGGCCTCCGCTTGCGGAAACACGAACCGGGTCTGATTGCAGGATCAGGCGCATGAGGTCGAAGAAGTGGCAACATTTTTCGACGAATGTACCGCCAGTGTTACGGTTGAACCGGTTCCAATTGCCGACCTTTTCGAGAAACGGAAAGCGGTGTTCGCGGATCGTGAGCATCTTGATCCCACCACCTGCGGTCGCTGCTTCATCGATCAGCGCCGTGATCGGGGGCATATAGCGATATTCCATTGCGACCCAGATCGGGTGCGGAAAACTGCGTTCCAACTCCTCAAGCCGTGCAAGATCGGTGGGATCAGTGAACAACGGTTTCTCGATCAACAGTGGCAGTGGGCGGGTTTTCGCAATCTCGGCCAGTTGATCAACATGCAGGTGGTTGGGGCTGGCGATGACCAGACAGTCCAGATCATTGACTGCCAGAAGGTCCTGTAGGGAAGACACCATCTGCGCGTCGGGTTCAATCGCCTGCGCCTTATGCGCCATCTCCGGGTCGGGTTCGAAGATTGCGGCGACTCGTGTGCCCTCAAGCAGAGCAATGTTGTGCAGGTGTTCCTGCCCCATCATACCGCATCCGATCAGCCCGTAGTTGGTGGTCCAGGTCATGCGCAGTTCCTTTTATTTCAGGCGTTGAACGTATGTGGCTCGATCTGGATCAAACCATGTTTTTGAAAACTCGATAGGATCAGCTTTCTCAGACCAACTGAACCGTTCGATATACCCTGCGGCTTGGCCCGCAGGTTTGGTGAAGCCTTCAGGAGTCCAGTCGGGCAGGGCACTGACAGAAACGCGATCCTCTGCCCGTGTGATCCAGAAGCCAAGCTGTTGCTGGTAATAGCGATAAAGCGAGTCGGACAGCAGGTTCTGGTCGATGGTCCCGGCTGATTCGTCCAGCCAGATTTCTTCGACCGCGATGATTGTGTCATTCAGATAACGCATCCGGCGTACACGCGAACCGCTATCAGACAGGCCGAACTTCGGCAGTTTCGCAGGCTTCTTGAGATGATCAACCGACAGGATGTCTGCACGCGGTAACCCGCCGCCTTCGGGCAGTTCCAGCCGGAACATGGCATAGACGCTGTTCTGCGTTCCGGTCTCACGAATGTAATTGCCCGAACCCTGAATACGCTCCAACATGCCTTTTTTCTCAAGCTCGGCGAGCGATTTTCGCAAGGTCCCGACCGAGACATTGAGGTTCGAAGCCATGTCCCGTTCAGGCGGAAGACGTTCACCATCAATCAGACGGCCCGCAGCTATATCGCGGATCAGAAGCTCTGAGATCTGGACATAGATCGGCAGGGCATTTGGATTGCGGCTGTTGGCGGACATTGAGGGCGCTTCACTCGGTCGCAGGAAAAATTGATACACTATTGATCTACATCAATGCGCTTGCTACGCAAGAGGAAAGTCAAAGATGTACGGAGCGTGAATCAAATGACCATCGTCCCCATCACATCCCCCGACCTGGATGCGGCCGAGGTTTCGTGGTTTGCAGCGCTTTGCTCGGATGACTACCAGTTTCTGGGTGTGCCCGATGGTGAACTGCGATCCAGCTGGGAGCATTGTTCAGGCATCGTGAAAGAGGCCGAGGCGCAAGGCTTTCGCAACATCCTGTGCCCATCGTCTTATCAGGTCGGACAGGACACCCTGAGCTTTGTTGCAGGTTGCGCGCCGATTACCGAAAACATCAACCTGCTGGCCGCCGTGCGCTGTGGCGAAATGCAGCCCATCATGCTGGCCCGTACCATCGCGACGCTGGACCACATGCTTAAGGGGCGGTTGACGGTCAATATCATCTCGTCCGATTTTCCCGGTGAAAAAGCCGATAGCGCTTTCCGATATCAACGCTCGCGCGAAGTGGTCGAGATCCTGAAACAGGCCTGGACGCAGGACGAAATCAACCATGCGGGCGAGGTCTATAACTTTTCAGGCCTGACCACCGACCCGGCTCGGCCTTACCAGACCGGTGGCCCACTGCTGTATTTCGGCGGCTACTCGCCGTCTGCTTTGGACCTGTGCGGCGAGCATTGCGATGTCTACCTGATGTGGCCGGAAACAAAGGATCAGTTGGCCGAGCGGATGAAAGCCGTTCATGCGGTTGCCGAGAATTACAATCGTACTCTGGACTACGGTCTGCGCGTCCACATGATTGTTCGCGATACCGAGGCTGAGGCACAGGAGTACGCCGACTACATCGTCTCGAAACTGGATGACGAATATGGTCGTGCGATCCGCGAGCGGGCACTGGACGCGACATCATTGGGTGTGGCGCATCAATCCAAGAACCGCGATCTGGCGGATGAGTATGGCTATGTCGAACCCGGCCTTTGGACCGGCGTCGGACGCGCACGGTCGGGCTGTGGTGCTGCGCTGGTCGGTTCGACCGATCAAGTTATGTCTAAAATCGAAGAGTATCATAAGATGGGCATTCGCGCCTTCATCTTTTCGGGCTATCCGCACATGGACGAGGCCAAGCATTTTGGCTCCCGCGTGATGCCCAACCTGAAAACCTGCTCGCTTCCCGAAGCCTACGGGCGCGTGCCAGCAACCATCCCGGCAACCCCGCTGGGCAACGGAGTTCGTCGCTGATGCAACGTGTGAAACTATCTGACACGCTGGAAATGAGCCGTCTTGTCTATGGCATGTGGCGCTTGGGTGATGACAGTGACACCTCGACTGCGCATGTTGAGGCCAAGATTCAGGCCTGTCTGGATCAGGGCATCACCACCTTCGATCAGGCCGACATTTATGGCGGATACGCGGCCGAAGCCGTTCTGGGCAATGCCTTGCGCACCAATCCCAGCCTTCGCCAGAAAATGGAGATCGTCACCAAATGTGACATCGTCGCGCCGATGGGGCGTTATGCCGAGGCCAAGGTCAAATATTACGACACGTCGCGTGCGCATATTCTGAAATCGGTCGATACATCTCTGTCGGAAATGGCGATCGACCACATCGACTTGCTACTGATCCACCGCCCGGATCCAATGATGGATCACCATGAAACCGGTGCAGCGCTGGATGAGGTGGTTGCCAGTGGCAAGGTCGGCGCGGTTGGTGTGTCCAACTTCCGCCCTTGGGACTGGTCTTTGCTGCAGTCGGCGATGAAAACCAAGTTGGTCACCAATCAGATCGAGATATCTCTGGGCGAGATCAGCCCGTTCACTAACGGCGATCTGGCGTTCCATCAGCAGCATGGTCATCCGCTGATGGCGTGGTCCCCACTTGGCGGGGGCCTTTTGATGGCCGGGAACCCTCCGGTTGGTGTTGTTGCGGATGAGATAGCCGAGGAATTCGGGGTGGACCGCGCCGCCGTTGCGGTTGCCTTCCTGCTCGCGCATCCGGTGAACATCCTGCCGGTTTTGGGCACAAATAATCTGGGCCGTATCAAACGCGCCTCGGATGCGTTGAAGGTCAAGCTGGATCGTGAAAGCTGGTACCGCCTGTATGAGGCGGCGCTGGGACATGAGGTGCCATGATGAACGCAATCTCGCGCGATATGAACCATACATTCGTCCCGCATAAGGACGACACGCGAACCCTGCGCGATGCTTTTGGCCGTTTTGCCACCGGAGTTACTGTCGTGACCTGCGACAGTGAGGATGGGCCAATCTGCATTACCGCCAACAGCTTTTCGTCCCTGTCGCTGGATCCGCCGCTGGTGATGTGGGCGGGCGACCGCAATTCGCGCCGGTTCCGCTATTTTCACGCGGCGCGTCACTTCAGTGTGCATGTTCTGTCTGCTGAACAGGCCGAGCTGTGCTTTGGCTGTTCAAAAGACGCCCATGCGCTGCGTGATATCGAACATGACCGTTGTGAAAACGGCACCCCGTTGTTGCCGGGCAGTCTTGCCCGGTTCGAATGCGAGCAGCACGCTTATCACGATGCAGGCGATCATGTGATCGTGGTGGGCAAAGTTCTGAAAGTCAGCATGGCGGATGGAGACGCGCTGACGTTCTTTGCCGGAAAACTCGGCCAATTCGCGCAGAGCTAAGCGCGATATGACGACTGCGGGTCAAACCCGCAGCTGACAGTGGGAGGATCCGCATGGGCGGACTGGCATCGGCGTTGACGCCGATTGCATTCGTGAACGAAACCGTGCTGCGTCTGGGCCGCGCGGTCGGTGTTGTTGCGATTGCAGTTATGGTTATCGCGATCCTGATTCAGGTGTTCTTCCGATATGTCTTGGGTAACGCACTGCCATGGCCGGATGAGGCTGCCCGGTTCTGCATGCTCTGGATGACGGGCCTGATGGCCCCCACAGCTTTCCGTCGCGGAGGGTTCGTCGCCATCGATATGCTTGCGCGCTTCCTGCCGCGCGTGCTTGGTCAATCGCTCAATTTGTTCCTGCTGCTGATCTCGCTGGCCGTGCTGCTTGTTGCGGTCAATATCGGCTGGTCTGAGGTTACGGGCTTTGGTGGCCGGTTCGCCACTGCGGCGTTGTACCTGCCTACCTCTTTCGGGTTCGATGAATGGTACCGTATTCCGCGCAGTTGGATGATGGCCTCGCTGCTGGTTGGGATCATCTTGCTGATCTCGGTCAATATCGAACTGATCTTGCGGTCGATAGTAACCATGTTGGGCGGAGCACATCTTTTGCCTGAAATTCCCGAAACTGCGGTGGGGGCTGAATAAATGCTGATTTGGTTCCTGCCCACCTTCCTGATTTTCCTGCTGATCGGCCTGCCGGTCTTTTTCGCACTGCTGGCAGCGCCCGGCATTCTGCTATGGCTCAGCGGTCAGACCAACGACATTACGCTGCTCTATCGCAATGTCTATAACGGTATGGATAGCTTCCCGCTGATGGCGATCCCTTTCTTCATGCTGGCCGGAGAACTGATGAACCGGGGCGGCATTACCATCCGACTTGTGGAGTTCAGCCAGGCCCTGATGGGCCACCTGCGGGGCGGCCTTGCGCATGTGAACGTCCTCAGCTCGATCCTGTTCGCGGGCCTTTCAGGATCCGCTGTCGCCGATACTTCGGCGCTTGGGTCAATGCTGATCCCGGCGATGGAGAAGCAAGGCTATACCCGCAAATTTGCCGCCGCGATCACGGCAGCCAGTTCGGTGATCGGGCCGATCATCCCGCCCTCGGGCATCATGATCATCTATGCCTATGTCATGGGTGAAAGTGTGGCTGCACTCTTTCTCGCTGGCATCGTGCCTGGGGTCATGGTCGGTGTCGGTTTGATGCTCATGATCAAGCTTATGGCGGATCGATACGACTTCCCGGTCGCCAGCCGTAAATATACTTGGCCAGAACGCCGTCAGGCCAGCCTAAAAGCGTTCTTCCCACTGATGACCCCTGTGATCATCTTGGGCGGAATACTGGGTGGCATCTTTACCCCGACCGAAGCGGCCGCTGTCGCCGTAGGGTATGCCTTTATCATCGGTTTCTTCGTCCTGCGCACATTGACGTGGAAAGAAGTCCCCGAGGTGCTCAGCAATGCAGGTATGACCTCAGCTGTCGTCCTGTTGTTGGTCGGGGCAGCAATGGCCTTCAAGACGGTCGTTAGTCTTAGCCATGCGCCGGAGCAGCTGGCCTCGCTAATCCTCAGCCTGTCGGAAAACCCGCTGATCCTGCTGTTCCTGATCAACCTGCTGCTGTTCATCGTCGGAATGTTCCTGGATGCAGGCCCCGCTATTATCATCCTTGGCCCGATCCTCGGTCCGATCTTCACCAGCCTCGGTGTAGACCCGATCCATTTTGCCATTATCATGAGCGTCAACCTGACCGTCGGTCTGGCCACCCCGCCCATGGGGCTGGTGCTGTTCGTAGCCGCCGCCGTGTCTCGGGAACGGGTTGAAACCATCGCCAAGGCAATCCTGCCGTTTCTGGCGGTCGAAATCATCGTGATCTTCTTGATCACCTATATCCCCGCACTATCCATGACGATCCCGAGGATAACGGGATTTGCAAACTGAACTGAGTATCACAGGGAGGAAACGCATGCTCAGAAGATTTATCAAAACCGCAGCGGTGGCCACGTCGCTAGTGGCCGCGTCTGCGATTGCCGCGGCAGCCGCCGACTACACGCTACGCGCCACAGCAAACTCGAATGAAAACGACGAAGATTATGACGGTCTGGTCGTTTTCAAGAACTACGTTGAGGCGGCCTCGAACGGAGCCATTGAGGTTGAGCTGTTCATAGGTACGCAGCTCTGCTCGAACGGTGCCGAGTGTCTGCAGGGTGTGGCAGACGGTACGATCGACATCTACATCTCAACCTCTGGAGGGGCCTCGGGCATCTTCCCTTACGTGCAGGTTCTGGACCTGCCTTACCTGATGGCCGATGACCGCATTGCCGAACATGTCCTATCCGGTGATTTCACCCGGCAGATGCGCGACATGGCGCTGGAGGATTCCGGCGGTGCGATCCGTCTGATGACAATCGGCAATACAGGTGGCTGGCGCAACTTCGCCAATACACAACGCCGTGTTGCTGAGCCGGCTGACATGGAAGGTCTAAAAATCCGCACCGTGGTTGCCGACCTGCCGCAGGAGCTGGTCAAAGCACTGGGTGCATCACCGACCCCGATCCCGTGGCCAGAACTGTTCACCAGCTTCCAGACCGGCGTGGTTGAGGGCTCGAAAAACGGCATCACGGACATCATGGGCATGAAGTTCCCGGATGCAGGCCTGCAATATGTAACGCTGGACGGGCACGCTTATATGGGTGCGCTGTGGTGGATGAACAACGCCAAGTTCCAGGAGATGCCAGAAGATATGCGCCGCGTGGTAGTCGACGGGTTTTATGCGCTGCAGCAGGCGACCTTTGCCTCACCCAAGCGCAAGTCGATTCAGGCTTATGAGGATTTTGTAGCCGGCGGTGGTGACCTTTATGTCCTGACACCCGACCAGAAAGCTGCGTTCAAAGAAGCCGCAACCCCGGTCTATGACTGGTTCCAGTCCAATGTGGCACGTGGTGATGAGATCTTTGTAGCGTTGACTGACGCTGTGGCAGCAGCCGAGGCGGATGTTAATGCCTCACGTGATGCGGATCTGAACTGAATTGCTGGGCCGGGCCCTGGGGTCCGGCCCTCACCGAAACGGGTACATCCACCCTTTGTAGTCGTTGACCAGAACATGCGCCTTCTCGATCTGCTCCGGCGACATTTTTTTGACCACTTCCTCAAGGCTGATCGCCGCATCGGGATCGCCGCCAATGGCGCTGAGCGTGTACCACATGTAGGCCCGCACCAGATCAGGCGCGGGCATGCCCAGTCCCAGCTCATAGTACCAGCCGATACCGGACTGCGCCCCGGGATGTCCTTTCATCGAGGCGCGCAGGTACCATTCAAACGCCCGCTCATAATCCTGTTCGACTCCAAGGCCCAACCCGTACATCACACCGATCAATTCCTCGGCTTCGGCATTGCCGGAGCGCGCGGCGGGCAGCAATTCCTCACGCGCGGCTTCAAACTCTCCGGCCTCCATCAGATCGCGTGCTTGTTCCAGTTCAGCCAGCGCTGGGGTCGCGAGAAGGCACAGGGCAAATACAAACTGGCGCATGGGGTTGCTTTCCTCTTGGCAGGGGCTGCGGCAGCTCAGGATCTGCCGCGCCCGCTGACGGATGACGATTTCATCCCCTTTGATATGGAACAGGCCGCCATCGGTCATCAACTGTTTTACGATCCGATCTTGTCGGGCAACCAGAACATCAGCTGTGCCCACTGCCACCACCCGGATTTTGGCACCTCGGACGGGTTGTCGCTGGGCATTGGCGAGGGCGGGCAGGGGCTTGGCCCAGATCGCACGCCGGGCACCGGAGCGGACAAAATCCGCAAGCGTATTCCCCGCAATTCGCCGGGGCTTTGGAACCTTGGTGCAAAGGACCTTCACACGGTCTTCTATGACGGTCGCCTAAGTATCTCTGACGTCTACGGTAACGGCTTCAATTCGCCCGCGCAGGAATGGCTGCCGGAGGGGTTGAATTCACTGCTGGCCGCGCAGGCACTTTTCCCGCTGACCTCGCAATTCGAGATGGCCGGAAATGTGGCCGAAAATCAAGTCACCGGCGCGGTGCATGACCGCATCGACAAGGGCTGGCCGATCCTCGCCAAACGCGTGCGCACTGATCCGCGCTATGGGCCTGCCATGGTCAAGGCATTCGATGACATCGACACGACCGAGGACATCACGATCACCCAAGTAGCCAACGCGCTGGCGGCATTCATGGCGCTGGAATGGCGCAGCATGGACAGCCCGTTTGATCAATATCTGGCCGGAGATAACACCGCCCTGACGCCTCGGCAAAAGGACGGCATGACCCTGTTTTATGGTGAGGCAGGTTGCGTAAACTGCCATTCCGGCCCGTTGCTATCGGATCAAAAATTCCACGCGCTGAGCTTGCCGCCATTTGGACCGGGCAAGACCCGCCAATGGGACCCCTATGCCCGCGACGTGGGTCATATGGGTGAAAGCAACCGTCTTGAGGACGCCTATCGCTTTCGCACACCGATGCTGCGCAATGTGACAGAGACAGCGCCCTATGGTCACAACGGTGCCTTTCCCGATCTGGAAGGCATTATTCGCCACCACTTGAACCCATCTCAGAGCCTCGCTGCCTGGACCCCTGATTTGGCCGGGCTGCCCAACGTGCCGTGGCTTGAGAATGTGGATTTCATCGTCTGGCAGGACCGGTTCGAGATGGAGCGTCATCGTCAGAAAATTGACATCGAACCGCTGGAACTGACCGATGCCCAGGTCGCAGATCTGGTGGCGTTCATGGGTGCATTGACCGGGACCACACTGGATGCGCCACTGTTCGGTGTGCCAGATGGGTTTGAGCCCTAGAAACCCACCAAACGTCATTGGAAATTTACGTGAAATCTCATAATGATCGGTGCAAAACAGCCGCCGAGAGTTTCAATGCAGTATCACAACAAGCCCTTTGATCAGCTTCAGATCGGAGACACCGCCGAGTTGACCCGGTTCTGCACAGAGGATGATTTTTATGCCTTCGCATCGAATTCCGGCAACCATAACCCTTTGAACCTGGCCGACGAAGATGGGGACGGTGATAACGTAAACGAGGCGATCGCGCCCGAGATGTTTCTTGGGGCTCTGATCTCGGCCGTTTTGGGGAATATCCTGCCGGGCGCGGGTACGCTGTATAAGTCGCAAAGCTTGGATTTTAGCGCCCGGGCATATGCGGGTGAAGAACTGCTGGCCAGAGTTACGGTTATCAAAAAACGCGATAACCGCGAGGTAGTTCTGGAAACTCAGGTGATGCGCCCTAGTGATGAGGCGCTGATCGTGTCCGGCATCGCGGTCGTGATCGCTCCGGAGAAAGAACTGTCATTCAATGAGATTGAAGTGCCTGGTCTAGTCGTCGAGCGGCACCGGCATTTTGATGCACTGCTCGATCGCTCGCGCCCGCTGCCTCCGATCCCCACGGCAGTTGTCGCCCCAGAAGAGCCCAACTCGCTGGGGGGGGCCTTATTGGCGGCGCGTGAAACCATCATCAAGCCGGTCCTGATAGGTGACCCCGACAAGATTGCTGCAGCAGCGCGTGAGATTGAGTTGCCCTTGGGTGACGTTGAGATCGTTCCCGTTAAGGACCATCTGGACGCCGCCAACAAAGCGGTTGATCTGGTTGTCGAAGGACATGCTGAAGCATTGATGAAGGGGCATCTTCATACGGACGAACTGCTACGGGCGGCGTTGCGGCGGGATCGTGGACTTCGCGCAGGGCGCCGATTTACGCATGTCTTCGTCATGGATATACCCGGCCAGCCGCATCCCTTGCTGGTGACCGATGCGGCCATCAATATCGAGCCGGATCTGGAAACCAAGATCGACATCACGCAGAACGCGATCGATCTGGCAATCTCAATCGGAATTGGCGCTCCAAAAGTGGGTGTTCTGTCGGCGGTCGAGACGGTGAATCCAGCAATCCGGTCGTCGATTGATGCCGCATTGCTGTCGAAGATGGCCGAGCGGGGACAGATCAGGGGTGGCTTGGTCGATGGGCCGCTTGCCATGGACAACGCGGTCAGCCTGGCCGCGGCGCGCACCAAAGGGATCGTGTCCGAGGTGGCCGGACGGGCAGACATTCTTGTCGTACCCAATCTGGACGCAGGCAACATGTTAGCCAAGCAACTGACGTATATCGCGCACGCCGAGGCTGCCGGGGTGGTGCTGGGCGCGCGCGTACCGATTATTCTGACCAGTCGCGCAGATGGCGAAAAGGCGCGGCTCGTTTCCTGTGCCGTCGCGGCCCTGCATGCGGCGCGGATGTCGGGTAAGATCTGATGGACCATATCATCACACTGAATTCAGGCTCGTCCTCGCTGAAGTTTGGGTTGTTCTCCGCGGGCGAAGCAGATCCGATCCTGGTTTGTTCGGGAGAGGTGGAACGCATCGGCAGCCGCGCGGCGCGCATCAAAGCAGAGACCACGGATGGCCGCGTGCTTGCCGATACCGCTTCTGAAGCGCTGTGCGATCAGGCCAGCGCCTTGGACTATATTTTGGATTTGCTGGAACGGCAGTTCCCGTCGGCGGGCGTGACCGCGGTTGGACACCGCATCGTGCATGGCGGCCCGGATAATGACAGGCCCATTCTGCTGACCCCCGAAAGCTTGCAGATGCTGGAAAAACTCGAGCCTTTTGCGCCTCTGCACCAACCTTACAATCTGCAGGGCGCACGTACTGCGATGGACAGGTTCCCCAATGCCAAGCAGGTTGCCTGTTTCGATACCGCTTTTCACCGCCACCACCCTTGGGTCAATGACACCTTCGCATTGCCGACCGAGTATTACGATATGGGCGTTCGCCGCTATGGCTTCCACGGTCTGAGCTATGATTACATCTCGGACCATCTGGCCAAGACTGCTCCGCTGATACATGGCGGACGGGTGGTTGTGGCGCATCTTGGCAACGGTGCCTCAATGTGCGCCATGATCGGAGGTCGGTCGGTCGGTTCAAGCATGGGGTTCTCGGCCATGGATGGTTTGCCGATGGGAACGCGTTGTGGCCAGCTGGATCCGGGCGTTGTGCTGTATCTGATGGATCAGCAAGGCATGAATGCGGATGAGATCTCGGACCTTCTGTACCGTAAATCCGGGCTGCTTGGCCTTTCCGGGATGACCAATGATATGCGTACGCTTGAGGCGTCGAATACGCCGGGTGCACGCAATGCCATCAACTACTACACGTTCCGGATACGCCGTGAGCTGGGCGCTTTGGCCGCTGTGTTGGGAGGTCTGGACGCCGTCGTGTTTACCGGCGGGATCGGTGAGAACTCGACCTATATCCGCGATCGTATCTGCACTGACATGGGGTGGTTGGGTCTTGAACTGGACCACGATGCAAACGCGGACAATCTGCGCGTCATCTCGACCGACCTGTCACGTGTTAAACTGATGGTCATTCCGACGAACGAGGAACTGGTTATCGCGCGTGCCGCGGCTGAGAAAGCCGTATAAATCCCAGTTTTTAGGCTTCTGCGCGCTAAATAAATTGGGGGATTGGGAAAAAAATCGCAGCACTACGGGAATCCCCCAATTTCGCGATCCGCGCAGGTGCGTTAACTTTTCATTAACTACCGGGCCAGTGCGCCCAATCCACTTTCACTAATTTCCCCCGATGAGGGGCTGGCTTCTTACCCCCTTGGCCGGCCCCTCGACCTTTTTTGGGGTCTATGCCTGCGTCAGGATTTTCCGAACAAGTGCAGGCAGTGCGGTACTGTTATCATAGCTGAGCGTGTGCGGCATGTCCGAAACCGGCGACTTTCGATATCCCTGTTCAAACAGCAAAAACGGGACCTGAGCCCGTTGCGCAGTTTCGGCATCAACCTCACTGTCGCCAACGAAGATCAGTGGGCCTGCGGCTTGAAGGGTCTTGAAACAGGCGTGCAAGTGCTCTGGATCGGGTTTGCGTATATCCAGCGTGTCTCCACCAAAGACCGTGTTGAAATAGGGTAGCAGGCCAAGTTCGCCCAGCACATGCCGGGCAGGGGCTTCGGGTTTGTTGGTGCAGACCCCAAGCGCACAGCCCATATCGCGAAGCTCATCCAGCGCCTGGATCACGCCGGGATAAACTACGGTCTGATCGCAGGCGCCTGCATTGTAGTGCTTCAGGGTAAGCTGTGTCAGGTCCTTGTGAAGCGTTGGCTCCAGCCCGCAATGCGTCATCGCGCGCTCGACCAGCTTGGGTAGTCCGTTCCCGACGAATCCCCGGATCGTATCCTGAGGCAAGGCGGGGTGCCCCTGATCGTGCAGCATTCGGTTTACCGCAGCTGCAAGGTCGGCAAGGCTGTCTATCAGGGTGCCATCCAGATCAAATACGACAACTGCTGCCATCTGCGAATCCGCCTTTGTTTGTTGATGTCCAATGCCTAGGTCGTGCTGTGCGACGGCGCAATAGAGACCCGTGGGAGCGATTGAAAAAACAGCAGCTTGACAAACCTTACTATTTTTATCAGATTAATCACACGAACAGATAGCCAGCCCAAAACAGGGTCAGCCAGATCAAGCGAAACGAAGACAGACAAGGCCAAGTGCCACAGATGCTCTGGAGATGCCCCAATGAACGCGCAAACCCCTTCCTCGACCCTTAGCTACGCTGTTTCGATGCTTCCGGCCCACAAGGCGGAAGACCTCACCAATGGCGGCAATTTGGCCCATATCGAGCTGGGCGATCAGCTTTATACGCTGCGTATCACCCGCGCAGGCAAACTGATCCTGACAAAATGAGCGCACCTTCTTCGCGTGGCGGGGCGGCTGTTGGCCGTCTGGCTGACCTGAACCCCATTGAGGCCGGAGCCGTCATGTATCTGCGGCTTTGGGGTGATGGGGTCGAAGGCCGGGCAAATGCCGCAAGCGATTTTGACATCGCGCTGGGTGCAGATCAGGGACGCGCCACGATGCTGACGCTGGACCGGCTGTGTTCACTTTGTGCACATCACGGTCGCCGTCCGCTGGTGCGTCATGGGCTGGGATGTGCATGTCTGGGCGCTGATGAGAATTGTTTTGCCCAGATGATCGGTGCCGCCTCTGAAGGGGCGCGTGAAGATGCAGTGATGATGGCCTCGCTGATCGTACGGCCCGATTTCGCCCCGGCACTGGCCTCGTTGTCCGAGGAACTGGGCTTGGCGTTACGCCGGATGACCGTTTCGATCCCTTTGCCGACGACCGGGCACCACCCCCCACATTCAGTGCTCCACTGATCGACGGCGACAAAACCCCAGCAATTTCGCTGGGGTTTTGTGTTTCTTAGCAGCAGCCGCAGCCCGCATGATGATGATCGTGATCGCACATGGGGGCAGGGCTGTAGTCACCCACTTCGCCAAGAACCTCCCGCAGCGTCCAAAGAATCATGTCGACGTCCTCTGCTTCGACGGTTAGCGGTGGCCGGATTTTCAGGATATTGTCCTTGGGTCCCTCGCTACCGATCAGAATGCGATGATCGCGCATCCGATTCTTGACGTAGCTGCAAATCTCACCGCTTTCCGAACCGTCAGGATTGACCAGTTCCACCCCTAAAAACAGACCCATGCCGCGTACATCGCCAACGCAGGCAAAGTCCGCTTCGATCTTTCGGAGGCCGTCCATCAGACGAGTCCCCATCACACGGGCGTTCTCTTGAAGGCCTTCATCGTCGACGATGTCCAACACCTCTTTTCCGATCCGGCAAGACAGGGTCGATCCTCCGAAGGTCGAGAAAAACTCGATCCCGTTGTCGAAGCTTTCGGCGATCTCTTTGGTAGTGACCAGCACACCCAGCGGGTGGCCGTTGCCGATGGGCTTCCCCATTACCACTATGTCAGGCAGCGCGCCCTGATGTTCAAAGCCGAAGTAATAGTCGCCCAGGCGCCCGAGGCCGGTCTGGACTTCATCGGCAATGCAGACCCCTCCGGCGGCGCGGATTTTTTCATAGACCGCAGACAGATAGCCTTTTGGTGGAATGATCTGTCCCCCGACCGAGGGGAATGTTTCAGCGATGAACCCGGCTAGGCCTTGCCCTTTTGCCTGCAATGCCGAAATCGCCGGATCAATCAGGTCAGCAAACTTCCGGGCACGCTCGGGGTCATCACGCCGGAACGAGCCGCGATAGTCATCCGCGACCTCAACCAGTTCCACCCAATCTGCCTGCCCAATACCGCCAGGTTTGTTGAATTTGTAGGCCGAGATCGCCACCGCAGCGTTTGTGTTGCCGTGATAGCCGTGATCGGGCGTCACGATCCCTTTTGCCCCGGTATGCGCGCGCGCCAGACGCAGAGCCAATTCGTTGGCCTCAGTCCCTGAGTTGACGAAGAAACAGACCTCAAGGTGATCCGGCAGTTTCGACAATACCTTGTCGGCAAAGGCGGTTTGCGCCGGGTGCAGATAGCGTGTGTTCGAATTCATGCGCTTCAGCTGATCCGCTGCAACCGCCTGAATACGCGGATGCGCATGGCCTACATGCGGAACGTTGTTGTAGGCATCCAGATAGGGTCGCCCCCATTCATCGAACAGGTGATGCCTCCAACCACGCACCAGCATGACCGGGTCGTCGTATGTCAGGCTGAGATTTCCGCCGAAGTGTTCGCGCCTGTCCTGCAGGATCGCCTGCTTGTCGGTTGGTCGATAGAAAACCTTTTCATCAGGCAAGTTCAACAGTGCTGCGGGGTTGGGGCAGACCGCGTGCCAAAGCTCGAGCTCATCAGGATCCGCTACGCCCGGCCAGTCGGCCTGCATACCGTCGGTTGTCAGCGCCAGTTGGAAATGCACATGCGGGGCCCATCCGCCATTCTGACTGGCATCGCCCAGACGGGCAAAAGCTGCACCCTGAGCCACCGGGTCACCCGGTTTCAAACGCTCGCTCACCTCAGGGTCCAGATGGCCATAAAGCGTGTAGAATGCATCCCCTTCGGGCGTTTCGTGGTGCAGGATCACAACCCCGCCATAGTCGAGATGCGCGTCCCTGTTTTCAACCGCTTCGACCCGACCGCTGAGAGGTGCATGCAGCACTGTTCCGGCGGGTGCAAACACATCCACGGCCAGATGCACTGTGCGCCGATCCGACGCTTTCCACGGTCCCATGCGAAACCCCGGCTCAGCATAGATCAGGCGTGGCTCGCTGTAATACCCAAGCCAGGGACCATCCCCAAACTCCTCACCAACCCGCGCCGCCTCGTCCAGCGGCATTTGGAACGGGTTTTGAGGCCAGGTTGAGTTTTCCACCGACAGTGAGCCCATCGGTGCGTCGCTCAGATTCTGCCCGAACATCTGCGCGAATTGTCCGCGATGGCCGGACAGGTAGGCGTGAATGCGCTCGGCCCCGTCCACAACGGGCAAGCCACACGCTGCGCGCAATCGTGCGGGCATGAGCGCGCCATTGATTGCCCCATTTTCGATCAACCGCCACGCCGGGGCCTGGCTGATCGTGACATACGGATCATCCGGGTTCTCAATCGCCATCAGGGTCGAATTCACCACGGACACCGCCAAACGTGCTTGCAACAAAGGCCAGATCAGGTCGATCTCATCCGGGCGCAACCGATTGGCGGCGTGATAACCGCGTACCAGCGCAGCCAATGCGCGCTCGGGTTTAGGGTGGTCCAGAACGACATAGGCCCCGGCAATAGCCAGATCGCAAACACGCGGTGCCGCGCACATGTCGCCAAGATCGATCAGACCCGAGATGCTGCGTCGTTCGCCCAGATTGCCTTCGACAAGGATATTGTAATCATTGGCATCATTGTGAATCGCCTGCTTTGGCAATGCACCCAGTTGATCAGAGATCGCCTCAAAATCCGCAGCGATTTGTTGAACGCGCGCGCGTCTTGCCGGATCAGAGATGGCCTCTAGTTGGTCGACGATCCAACTCGCCCGCGTCAAATCCCATTTGAAATCGGCGCGCTGCAAACCCTCATGGGTGAACCCCTCCAGCGTCCGGTCGGTTGCGCCCAGAACACGGCCCAGTTTTAGTATCAGGTCTTCGGTCTTGGGCGCGCTGCTTGCATAGCATGCCCCCGGCAGTCGTTCCTGCAGCCAGACCTGTCGCGGTTGCCCATGTGCGTCGGCAATCTCGGGCAACATCATCCTGTTCAAATCGGGATAAACAGCAGGAAAGGGCAATCCGGGCGCTGCTGCGCTGAGATGTCCCAGCGCCTTGATCTGTAGATCGACCAATGCCGTATCGCACCCCGCGTGCATCACCTTGAGCACATAATCCTGCCCGTTGGTGGCTTCCACCAGAAAGTTGAGGTCGTACTCCCCATCCAGACGCGTCAGACGGGCGTCCAGACCCCAGTGTTCACGCAGGCGACCAGCCCAGAAAGTGTTCAAGTCGCTCATGCGCTATCTCTTGCAACTGCCACGGTGATCCTCTTCATCTGGCCAAAAATATCTTCGGGCGGAGTCGCGCCCTGGCGCGATGGGGCAGACAGCCCCCCCTTTGCTCAGTCCAGTGCTCGCAACCGTTTGAACAACGAGGACGTATCCCACCGGCCCCCGCCAAGTTTCTGCACGTCTTTGTAGAACTGGTCGACCAGCGCCGTCACTGGTAGTGAAGCCCCGGTCTCATTGGCGGTATCTAGACAGATTCCCAGATCCTTGCGCATCCAGTCGACTGCAAAGCCATGCTCAAAATGGTCATCCAGCATGGTCTCATACCGGTTCGCCATCTGCCAGCTGCCTGCCGCGCCTTGGCTAATCACCTCGACCACAGCCCGACCATCCAGCCCAGCCTTTTCGGCAAAATGTAATGCTTCGCTCAGGCCCTGCACCAGCCCTGCAATCGCGATCTGGTTGCACATTTTGGTCATTTGACCCGCGCCGCTGTCCCCAATGCGGCGGCAGATTTTGGAATAGACCTGCATCACCGGCTCAGCAGCACGATAAGCGTCCATGTCACCGCCGCACATGATCGATAGCACACCATTTTCGGCTCCCGCCTGACCGCCCGAGATCGGGGCGTCCACAAAAGCAACCCCCTGTGTCATGCCAGCCTCGTACAACTCACGCGTGACCTTGGCCGAGACGGTGGTGTGATCAACAAATACCGCACCCTTGGCCATTCCGTGAAAGGCGCCATCTTCACCTGTGCAAACCATACGCAGATCGTCGTCATTGCCAACGCAGGCCATCACGAACTCTGCCCCTTCTGCGGCTTGCCGCGGTGTCAGGGCCATCGCGCCGCCATGCTGGGCGACCCAAGCCTCGACCTTGGATGCGGTGCGGTTGTAGACGGTGACTTCGTGGCCGGCAGCCTGAAGATGCCCGGCCATCGGGTAGCCCATGACGCCTAGGCCAAGGAACGCAACTTTTGCCATGTGATGATCCTCTCTGTTATCCGCTCCTGCCTCAAGCGGACGGCAGGTCGTGATGTTTAGAAAGGACAAAGCAAAGCTTGGACCAAAGGGCAACCCTGCGTCACAATTTGCCGCTCAGATCCATAGCGATCGCGCGCCATTCGTTTCACATCTGAACCGGCGCGGATTTCATCTTCGAAAAACGGCCGCAGCTTTGAGCTCAGCCAATTCCCTCTGTAAACGCTGGTTTTCTGATTGCAGAACAGCCAGTTGCTGACCCAGATCATTCAGATGTGGCCGAAGCTCGGCCTCGGTAAAGCGCGGCGTGATGTGGCGGGGGCAATTCCAGTCAAGCGCTTCAACTTTGATGATCGCGGCACGTTCTGCCTCGGTCTCGGAGCCTTTGGTGTAAAGATCAGCCGCTGCTGCGGCACCTTCCGAGAATGTCATCTGGCCAAGTATCTTGAGGCGGCGCTGGTTCGCGTAGTCCATTAATATCAGTGCCACGCGGTCATTCCCATCCAGGTTGCCGCGCGAGATATATTGTTTGTTACCAGACAGGTCCGCATAGCCGATGGTGTGCGGGTCCAGCACTTTCAGAAACCCTATCGGCCCACCGCGAAACTGCACATAAGGCCAGCCGGTTTCTGAGACGGTGGCCTGATAGAACCCGTCGCGGGCGCGAATGAACGCCTCTTCGATCGGTCCGATTTGGTGGCCCTGTTTTGGTCCTCGGCTCAGGAATTTCGCGTAGGTCGCTGCGGATCCCATGCGTTCTTGATGGGCGCGAACGGCGGGTGTGAAGGTCAGTTCAGAAAAGGCGCGGGGCATTATGCTGTCTCCTGGGTCTTCCGGGGCGTTTGCGCAATATGGTCGATGATGGCCTGCTCTGTCAGGCGTGGGAACACAGATGTGAACGTTTGGCCCCAAATTCGGCAACGTTGCCAAGGACGTTGCGTAGCATCTGTCCTGGACGCCACGTCACATGGATTGGAAGGAATCACACACCCGGCTAGTTTTGGGCAAACACCTGATCTGGAGAGCTATTTGATGTCGCTTTTTACCAGCACCGCCGCCTGGGTTACTGACGAACACCGAATGTTTGCTGAAATGGCGGGCCGGTTCATGGATGATGCCTTGGTACCCAATACCGAGAAATGGGCCGAGAACGGGGCGGTTGATCGTACCTTTTGGTTGCAGGCGGGAGAGACGGGTCTGATGGCCGGTTCGATTGCTGAGGAATATGGTGGCGTCGGCGGCGGGATGGGTTTCGATTCCGTTACTTTGTATGAGCAGACTGCGCGCGGGGACGCAGGATGGGGATATGGCATCCAGTCTATCGTGACCCACTACATCACCGCTTATGGCAGTGAGGATCAGAAACAGAAGTGGCTGCCGAAACTGGCCTCGGGTGAGATGATCGGCGCGCTGGCCATGACCGAGCCGGGCACGGGATCGGATGTGCAAGCCGTGAAGACGACCGCTGAGAAGGATGGCAATTCTTATCGGCTCAACGGGTCCAAGATATTTATCACCAACGGGCAATCGGCTGATCTGGTTATCGTGGCTGCCAAAACTGACAAGTCGTTAGGGGCGAAGGGTGTCTCTCTGATTGTGGTCGAAACCGACGGGGCTGATGGATTCCGGAGGGGGCGGAACCTCAAGAAACTGGGAATGAAGGGCAACGACACAGCCGAGTTGTTCTTTGAGGATGTCAAAGTTCCAATGACCAACCTACTGGGTCCGGAAGAGGGGCAGGGGTTTTATCAACTGATGAAACAGTTGCCGTGGGAGCGGCTGACCATCGGGATCATGGCGCTGGGCGCGATCGATTTCGCCATATCGCAGACGGTGGACTACGTGCAGGAGCGCAAGGCGTTCGGACAACGGGTGATGGATTTCCAGAACACACGTTTCAAGTTGGCCGAGTGTAAGACCAAGGCCGAGGTGCTGCGCAGTTTCGTCAATGACTGCATTGGAAAACTGGAGGCCGGTGAATTGGATGCTGCGACGGCCTCGATGGTGAAATACTGGGGCTCTGAGGTGCAGAACGAAGTGATGCACGAATGCCTGCAACTGTTCGGCGGCTATGGGTTCATGATGGAATACCCAATCGCGCGGCTCTATGCGGATGCGCGGGTCCAAATGATCTATGGCGGGACGAATGAAGTCATGAAAGAGCTCATCGCCCGTTCGCTGGACGTCTGAACCAAAACACTCCCGCCCGTCGTCCACATTCCTTACGGAACGTCTCCTCCCGTTGGGCCAGGCAGGCGCGGACGCAGCCCGCGCTTGCCTGGCCCCCTGCCGTCCGCAGGACGCAAGGCCGAAGGCCGCGCAGGGTTTGGCTGTTGCTGGCGTTGATGCCTGACACGTCGCCTGCCATTGTGATCACGGAGTAGTCAGACCTGAAGGGAACCCGGTATGGAGAAGTCCAACAAAGATCGCATATCTGCCTTGCTCAAAAGCATCGAAACGGGCGATCCGGGTCCGGTTTCGGTGGTAAATGAAGCACGATACATCCAGCACAATCCTCAAACCCATGAAGGCAGCGAAGGGCTTGCATCCCTATTCAAACGGCTGTCCCAGACCTCACCGCGCGTGAATATCGTACGCGCCTTTGAAGACGGCGATTTTGTATTTGCGCATACGGAATATGATTTCTCGCGTCGTAATATCGGCTTCGAAGTGTTCCGGTTCGAAGACGGGCAAGCGGTAGAGCATTGGGACAATATCCAGAAACGGATGGGGCCAAACGGCTCGGATCACAGTATGGTGGATGGTCCGACCGAAGTTCGGGATGTCGAGCAAACCGAGGAAAACCGGGCCTTTGTTCGCGCCTTCGTCGAAACCGCGTTGATTGCCGGGGATCTCGACCAGATAGAGGCCTGTATCAACACTTCCGCTTACGTAGAACACAGCCCGCAGCTCTCGGATGACTTGACTGCCTTGAGGACCGCATTGGCCGATAGGAACGCCCTAAACTATCAGCATCTGCATCGGGTATTGGCGGAAGGGGATTTTGTACTGACCGTGTGCGAAGGTGAATATCAGGGCACTCACAGCGCATTTTATGATCTGTACCGCGTTGCAGATGGCAAGATCGTCGAACACTGGGACACGGTTGAGTCCATTGCACCACGCAGCGAATGGAAAAATGACAACGGCAAGTTCTAAGGCCGCGTTAGGCGTGGGCGTCTGCCCCAATCTGTTCACTGATCCAGGCTTGGAAAGACCGTAGAGGCTCGGGCATCGAGCGGTCATTCGGCCAGACCAGATAATAGCTGCCAAGGCTCACGCGCGGCCCGTCCCATGCCTGGACAAGCCGCCCGGTGCGCAAATCATCCTGCAGCAGATATGACGGTAACAGAGCCACGCCCAACCCATGAATCGTGGCCTGAATCATGGTCGAAAACTGATCGAACAGCATTCCCCGTAGGCCGGTGACGGGCTGGCCCTGTATCTCAAACCAGCGCTCCCAGGCATCCGGACGCGACTCCAGATGCAGCAGTGGCGCGGCGCGGAGAGCACCCAAGCTATTGAAATTGACAGCGGTAAGGGCAGGGGCGCAGACGGGCAGGACTTCTTCCCGCATGATCGGTAAATACTGAACGCCCGCCCAGTCTTGCTGACCGAAATGGATCGCGGCATCAAATGGTTCAGACATGAAATCAAACGGTTTGAGGCGGGTACCCAGATTGACGGTGACCTCAGGGTGCCGTTGCGCAAAATCCTGAAGGCGGGGTGCCAGCCAATGCATGCCGAACGCGGGAAGGATCGATAGATCAAGTGACCCACCCGCCGGGTTGGCTTTGAGTTTCAGTGCGGCCTGCGCCAGATCCTGAACAGCAGACCTTGCGGTTTGCACATAGTCTTTGGCTGCTGGCGTCAAGTGCAATCGCATCTGGCTGCGCTCAATCAATTGCACGCCCAGCTGATCCTCCATCGTCTTCAATTGCCGGCTGATCGCGCTTTGTGTCAAGGACAGCTCAGCCGCAGCAGCAGATGCGCTGCCCAGCCGATCTACGGCTTCAAGCGCAAGCAAGGACGAGATTGAAGGCAAGAAACGGCGGGGTGCAATCATATGACAATTCCTCATACCTATTGAACGCAATAGCACTGGTTTTTTCCTACCGCCAGAGCGATGAGTGGTGCGCCACATCACTTTTGTGGTCGAGCGGGTGCCGTATCATCCGCGATCTTGAAATTCACGTCGGAGCGCGGGACAAATCAGCAAGCGGGTCGGGCCCGCGCAGAGGTTCCCCAAGGCCGATGACACCAACAAGACAAAAGCGAGATACATGGACCGCGCCCAGATCGTACATGAGAATTTCCTGACCCGTGTCGCAAATCGTGATTTTCCCGACGGAGCCCCACCGCGCGTCGGTCTGGGCGATGCTGAAGCCGTTTCGCTATTCCGGTCGCAAGTTCTCAGCCGCGCGTTGGATCGGACCAGCCGGGTGATGCAGAAGGCGGGGCAGGGGTTCTACACCATCGGCTCATCTGGCCACGAAGGGATGGCCGCCGTCACGCACGCATTGCGCCCAAGCGATATTGCCTTTCTGCATTACCGGGATGCTGCGTTTCAGATCGCGCGTGCCGAACAGGTGCCGGGCCAGCAGATCGCGTGGGATATGCTGCTCAGCTTTGCGTGCTCGAAAGAGGACCCAACCTCGGGCGGGCGGCACAAGGTGTTGGGATCAAGGGCGCTGATGATCCCGCCGCAGACCTCGACCATCGCCAGCCATTTGCCCAAAGCCGTTGGTGCGGCTTATGCGCTGGGGGCAGCCCGGCGACATGCGCCCGAACATCGCGTGTTGCCGGAAGACGGGATTGCGATGTGTTCATTTGGGGATGCCTCGGCCAATCACTCAACCGCGCAGGGGGCGATCAACACGGCAGGCTGGACCAGTGTGCAATCGACGCCGCTGCCGCTGCTGTTCGTGTGTGAAGACAACGGGATCGGGATTTCGGTCAAAACGCCCAAGGGCTGGATTCAGGCGTCGATGGAGCATCGTCCGGGGATCAAGTATTTTCAGGCCAATGGGTTGGACATTTATGAAACCCATGCGGTCGCGAAAGAGGCTGCAGATTATGTCCGCAAGCGCAGGAAACCGGCCTTCCTGCATCTCAGAACCGTGCGGCTTTATGGCCATGCCGGGGCGGATGTGCCCACGACCTATCTGCCGAAAACTGAGGTTGAGGCGGATGAGGCCAATGATCCGCTTTTGCACACCGTACGACTGCTGGATCAGGCGGGTGCATTGTCGCCGGATCAGGCGTTAAAAATCTACAGCGATACCTGCACCCGAACGGATCGTGTAGCTACAGAGGCTGCCAGCCGTCCCCATCTTGCCAATGCGACCGAAGTGATGGCAAGCCTGATCCCGCCTAAGCGCCCTTGTAAAGCGACCAACGGCCCGAGCGCTGAGGCGCGTGCGAAGACCTTTGGCGCAGATATGCGCGCGATGGATGAGCCGCAGCCGCTCAGCCGCCTGATCAACTGGGCGCTGACCGATCTGATGTTGGAACATGCCGAGATCGTTTGCATGGGCGAAGATGTGGGCCGCAAAGGTGGCGTCTATGGCGTCACACAAAAGCTGCAGCAACGCTTTGGTCCGGACCGCGTGATTGATACGCTGCTGGATGAACAGTCCATTCTGGGTCTCGCGATCGGTATGGGCCATAACGGATTCATCCCGATCCCTGAGATCCAGTTTCTAGCCTATCTGCACAATGCCGAGGATCAGATCAGGGGGGAGGCGGCAACCCTGCCGTTCTTCTCGAACGGGCAGTTCACCAACCCTATGGTGCTGCGAATTGCGGGGCTGGGATATCAGAAGGGCTTTGGCGGGCATTTCCATAACGACAATTCACTAGCTGTTTTGCGGGATATCCCCGGAGTAATTATCGCCTGCCCGTCGACCGGGGCCGATGCAGCACTGATGCTGCGCGAATGCGTGCGGTTGGCGCGCGAAGAGCAGCGGGTCGTGGTGTTTCTTGAACCGATCGCACTCTACCCGATGCGCGATCTGCATGCGGCGCAGGATGGCGGGTGGATGACCACCTATCCTGCGCGGGATCAGAAAATTGCGCTGGGCGAGGTGGGAGTACACGGGGACGGCACCGATCTCGCCATCGTGACCTATGGCAACGGGCATTACCTGTCGCAACAGGCCCTGCCCGAAATTGAGGCGGCGGGTCTAAAAACCCGGATTATCGATATGCGTTGGCTAGCTCCTCTGCCAGAGGAGGCCTTGCGTGAAGCCACCAAAACATGCGCGCATGTTCTGATCGTCGACGAATGCCGCAAGACCGGCAGTCAGTCCGAAGCGCTGATGACTTTCTTCGCCGAAGAAAGTCCCTCCACCCCAACCGCCCGCGTTGTGGCCGAGGATTGCTTTATCGCAACCGGCCCGGCCTATGCCGCGCCTCTTCCTTCGAAAGACGGTATCGTTGCCGCAGCGCTGGCTTTGACAGGAGCAGCCTCATGACCCGCACCGCCGTTGTGATCTGCCCGGGCCGGGGCACTTATAACAAGCCTGAGCTGGGCTATCTGCACCAACATCATTCGGATCGTATGGACTTGTTCCGCAGCTTCGACGCCATTCGCGCCGGAACCGGACAGGATGCGATTACTGCCTTGGATGGGGCTGATCGCTTTAGCGTCGGGAAGTACTCGCGCGGCGATGTGGCCTCACCCCTGATCTATGCTGCCGCGTTGGCCGATGCGCAGGCATTGGCCAACGATATTGAAGTCGTCGCCGTCACTGGTAACTCGATGGGCTGGTATATTGCGCTGGCCACCGCAGGGGCATTGACCCCTGGGAACGGGTTTCGCGTGGTCAATACGATGGGCACGCTGATGCAGAAGCACCTGATCGGCGGTCAACTGGTTTACCCATTCGTCGATGAGACATGGGCGAATGATCCTGCCCGCAAAGCCGCATTGCTGGATGAGGTGGCGAGGATCAATGCGTTGCACGATCACACTCTGGCGCTTTCCATCGATCTGGGCGGGATGCTGGTATTGGCAGGCAATGAGGCGGGTCTGACGGCGTTTGAGGCGGCACACCCCACCGTGCAGGATCGGTTCCCATTGCGGCTGGCCAATCACGCCGCCTTTCATACGGCGCTGCAGGCCCCGGTGGCGGCGGAAGGTCGGGCGCAATTGAGTTCTGATCTTTTTGCTCAGCCCAAGTTCCCGATGATTGACGGGCGCGGCAAAATCTGGTGGCCCGGCGCAACTGACACGAGTGAGTTGTGGGACTACACGCTGGGCCATCAGGTGACCGAGACCTATGACTTCACCCATGCGATCCAGACGGCCGCACGCGAGTTCGCGCCCGAGCTGTTCATCATCACCGGCCCCGGTGCAACGCTGAGCGGCGCGGTGGCGCAGTCACTGACACTGGGGCGCTGGCGGGGCATGACCGACAAGGCGTCATTCCAGTCGCATCAGGAGGCGGATCCATTCCTCATCGCCATGGGGCGGGCTGACCAGCGCGCCCTTGCAACCAACTGAGACCAGCCTGATGATCAGCGAAACTTTGGCGAGGCCCGGGCATGCGCGACTATGATCAATCGTTATGGCGGCAGACCTGTCGCGAGCGTATCGACACGCAAAAGCTTTCTGATGACGTAAGCGTTGATCTTGCCGTGATCGGCGGTGGTTACACCGGGTGTTCTGCGGCCTTGACCGCAGCAAAAGCGGGGGCTTCGGTGTGCCTGCTCGAAGCGCATCAGATCGGCCATGGTGGATCGGGGCGGAATGTCGGTCTCGTCAACGCAGGGCTTTGGCTGCCACCCGATCAAATTCGGTCGCATCTGGGGCAAATGGCGGGGGATCGGTTGATCGATCTGCTGGCTAACGCGCCGTCAGACGTGTTCGAGTTGATTGAAGCGCACGGGATTGACTGCGAGCCTGAGCGGCAAGGCACGTTGCATTGTGCTCATTCGGCATCGGGCTTTGGTGATCTGCGTACACGCCACGCACAGCTGAGCGCTTCTGGTGCGCCGGTTGAATTGCTTGATCCTGATGCGTCGCGCCAGCGGACGGGCAGCCCGGCAGTCCACGGCGCATTGTTTGACCCCCGCGCGGGTACAATTCAGCCGCTGGGCTATGCGGTGGGACTGGCCCGCGCCGCACAGAATGCGGGGGCGCAGATATATACGCAAAGCCCGGTTCGATCTTTGCGGCAGGAAGCCGGGGCTTGGGTGCTGCAGGGGGATGGTGGAACCGTACGCGCAAGATCGGTTATTCAGGCGACCAACGCTTATCATCAGGGCATCGCCGATATGGCGCCCGACTATGTGCCGGTCTATTACTTCCAATACGCCACCGCGCCGCTGTCCCATAACCTGCGGGCCAGCATATTGCCGAAGGCAGAAGGATGCTGGGATACCGGCCTCATCATGACATCCTTCCGTTTGGATCAGACGGGGCGGTTCGTCATTGGCGGCATGGGGGATCTAAGCAGCGCCGGAGGATTTGCCCACAAATCCTGGATCAGGCGCAAACTGGCGGCGCTGTATCCGCAACTGGCGGATCAGCCGTTGATCGAGGGCTGGCATGGGCGGATTGCCATGACTTCGGATCACATTCCCAAAATCACTCAGATCGGGCCAAATGCGTTAGCCGCGCATGGGTTTTCTGGTCGCGGGATCGGGCCGGGCACCGTGTTCGGGCGCTTGATGGCAGAGAGCCTGCTGAAGGACGATCCGTCTTTGCTGCCGGTTCCGTCAGTGGCTGAGTATAGCGAAAACTGGACTGGCCTGCGCCGCGCCTTCTTCGAAACCGGCGCGGCGCTGACGCATCTTGTTAAGGCGCGGTTCTGAGTTCAGACAGACCGGGTGATACCGCCATCGACGCGGATGTTCTGCCCGGTTATGTAGCCTCCGCCTTCGGAGGCGAGCATAGCCACGACCGAGGCGATCTCATCATAGCTGCGCCCGTAGCGGCCCATCGGGATGCGTGTGCGGAACTCTTCTTTTTCCGGAAGGCTGTCGATGAACCCGGGCAAGACGTTGTTCATGCGGATGTTGTCGGCGGCGTATTTGTCCGAGAACAGCTTGGTAAACGCCGCCAGCCCGGCGCGGAATACGCCCGAGGTAGGAAAAACCGGGTCCGGTTCAAACGCAGCAAAGGTTGAGATGTTGATGATCGATCCACCGCCCTGCGCTTGCATGATAGGGGTCACCAACCGCGTAGGTCTTACGGCATTCATGAAATAGACATCCATGCCGGTGTGCCAGTCCTCATCGGTCAGCTCAAGCACCGCAGCGCGGGGCCCGTGCCCGGCTGAGTTCACCAGCACATCGATCCGCCCCCAATGGGACATTGCTGCATCGACCAGTTTCTGCAGGTCATCATTCGACTGGTTCGAGCCCGTGATGCCCACGCCACCCAACTCATGCGCCAGCGCCTCACCCTTGCCTGACGAGGACAGGATGCCGACTTTGAAACCATCCGCCGCCAATCTGCGCGCGGAATCCGCGCCCATACCGCTGCCGCCTGCCGTGATCAAAGCTACTTTTTCCATCTTCACGCTCCTTTGCGATGTTTGGTATAAAGATGGCTGGCAGCGTTCACTTTGACCAATCAGTTCTATTGCGCATAGGCTGTAGAAAATCTACAGTTTAGGTATGCCCGCTCTTCCACCTCTCAATGCGATGCGCGCCTTTGAGGCCTCGGCACGCCACTTGAACTTTCGCTTGGCTGCGGAAGAAATTGGGGTGACTCAAGGGGCCATTGCGCAGCAGGTGCGGGGGTTGGAGGCGCGGCTGGGCACTGCACTCTTTGAACGACTACCACGTGGGTTGCGCTTGACCGAAGCGGGGCGTCGGTTCCACGCGCCGCTGCGTCGGGCGTTTCGGCTGATTGAAGAGGCTGTCGATGAGCTGGCTGATCAGCGGCAGATCACGATCTCGGTCACGCCCAGCTTTGCCTCAAAATGGCTGGTGCCGCGTCTGAATGATTTTGTGACCCGCCATCCCGATATCTCGGTGCAGGTTGACGCGCGCGAGCGGTTGGCGGATTTCCAGTCTGATGGAATCGATATTGCAGTACGCCAGAGCCGTTCACCGGTTGCTCGAGATCTGCAAGCAACACCTTTGTTCTCGACCGAATTCGTTGTCGTGGGCAGTCCGGACCTCGCATCGCAAATTTCAGGTCCAGACGACCTGATGCAACACGTTTTACTCAGTGATTCCCATGGGCTGTGGCCGTTGTTTCTTGAACGCGCCGGGGTCGAGGGGAAGCCGCGGATGATGAGTTTCAGCCAGACAAGTCTGGCGATAGACGCCGCTGTCTCGGGGCAAGGCTTTGCGCTGGCCAATGCGCCACTTGTGTCTGCGGAACTGACTTCGGGTCGGTTGGTGCAGCCGCTCTCTGAGGTACTGGTTGACGATTTGAGCTTTTTCATCGTCACCCCGCAGAAACCGCGCCAACCGGAGCTGGTGAAACAGGTGCGCGACTGGTTGCTATCTCAGGTCTGAAGCGTGGCTGCAATCGCGTCTATTCGTTCCCGTAACCAACGATGTGCTGGGTCGTTGGCCGAGCGTTGATGCCAGACCATATAGATCGACACCGGTTCGCATTTGAACGGCAAAGGCGCGCTGTCCAGCGTGGCAAGCGGCCCGTGCTTCATCAACGCCGTGTCGGTCGAGATCAGGTCGCTGCCTTTCACGAAAGGTGGGATCGCGTTGAAATGCGGCAGGGTTACGACGGGCGGTCTGATCTGGCTTTGATCCACGCCACGCATCACGGCACGGGCGTTGCGCCCGTCGGCAAATCGCACCTCGACATGATCGCTGTTGCAATAGGAGCGCCAATCCTCAGGCGGATCACGGTGAGCGGCATCATAGAATACCAAAAAGGGGCTGGTGATCAGCCGCTTCTGAAAGATATCCGGCCCGTCCGGTGGCAGCGGGGTGAGCATCAATTGACACCGGTCGCTGCGCAGCAAGTCCGGGTCGGGAACACCCGACGGGATGAACTCCAGCCGCAACCTGACGCCTTCGGCGCGTGTCGCCCGCAGAAGTTCGGGAAAGATCAACTCACGCGGCATGTCGTTGGTGGCGACCTGAATGTCCATCTGTTCGGACAGCGGATCAAACGGGCGACCTTCGGTCAGGGCGCGCATGTTGTCCAGCACCTGTTGCACCGGCTCTTTCAACGACAAAGCGCGTTCGGTCGGGGTCAGCCCCTGTCCGCATCGGACAAATAGTGGATCGCCCAGCACTTGCCGCAACTTGCCCAGCGTATGGCTGATGGCCGATTGCGTCACCCCTAACCGGTCGGCAGCTTTCGACACCGAGCTTTCTTCGAGTATCGTCAGGAACACCCGTAGGACCTTGCCTTCCAGATCTGTGAAATCAATTCTGCTCATACAATTTATGATTATTCATGAATGGATTTGGTGTCCATGCCGGGGTAGGGGAAAGGGCAGCTAACTGGAGGCGCGCGATGGGGATCCGCTTTTTCTCGGACAAGAACAGACCTGTTCACATGGGTCCGTTCCCGCTGGAACGGCTGGCGCGGCTGGATCGGATGCCTGATCTGGCGCAGGTCGAACCGATGTGTGCGCTTAGCTTTCGCAAGCCCGAGCAGCCCGAAAGCATCGTGAATGCGATGGGCGAGTTTCAGGCGATGATGGACGCAATCCGGGATGGATTTGTGAACCCCGTCGCTTCAGAAATCCCTGCCAACCCAGCAGATCGTGCCAACCATCTGAAAGCGTTTGGCTATTTCAACGATGCGTCGATGATGGGCTGCGGGCCGCTACCCGCGGAGGCGATGTTGGCTGAGCCTCGGCGCAACCCGGATATCGACCGGCTGGCACATGCGCTTAGGACGCGGCAAACCAAAACGCTGGCCTCGGGAATCGATGTGATCATGGCGGATCTAAAAGAAAGCATGGAGGCCGCGCCACACCCGATGGACCGCCATCGCCATACGCTCGTGTTTCTGTATGAGTTCAACCGCGATCCGGACCCCTCGGAGCCCGGGTCCGATTGGATCATGGATGCGCAGGATCACCGCGCCTGTTTGCTTGCCACCGAGAATGCTGTGGTCATTGCCAACTACATCCGCCTCCTGGGTTTCGATGCGCGGGCGCATACGGCGATGTCCTCTGAGGTTGATCTGGGCAAGCTGGCAGTTGCTGCGGGTCTGGCCTCGGTTGAGGATGGTGCGGTTGTGGTGCCTTGGTTGGGTAAGCGGTTCGGATTGGCCGCTGTGACCACCGAAATGGAGATCGCGCATGACCGACCCTTGCGACCGCTGGCCGAACAACCGTGGTTCCGCACGCAAGGACCTGCATGGTGGCTGGGTGCAGGCTTCGCCAAGAACGCTCTGAACCGGGATGCCTTTGCCAAGCGGCGCTATGTGGACGGGGCACATCCTTTTGAAAACCTCAAACGAGTCGAAACACCGACCACCTATATCGACGAGCAAAACGTAGCCCGGGTGCCCAAACGCGCAGACATGTTTGCGCGGGCTCAGTTCGGCGACATGGGTAAGTCGCTGCAGGACGCGACCAAGGGCGGGCATTACGTGCGCAAATCCGCCCCCAGCTTCGCCCAACGCCGCGCGCTGGGCGCATTTGTTTTGCTGCAGGACGGTGACAGCGCCGAGGCTGTACAGCCCACAGATACCGAAAGAAATGCCGCGAATATCAAGGCTGCAACCTATTTCCTTGGGGTCGATGCGGTCGGGCTCAGCCGGTGCCCCGAGTGGAGCTGGTATTCCCATGACGCCACCGGAGAAGAAATCGTTCCGCCCCATGATCAGGCGATCAGCATGATCATCGACCAGGGCTATGAGACGATGGAAGGCGCCAGCGGGGATGACTGGATCAGCGTGGCCCAATCCATGCGCGCCTATCTGCGGTTTTCACTGCTGGGGGGCGTGATCGCGCAGCAAATCCGAAATCTCGGCTACAAGGCCAAGGCGCATACGGTGATGGATGGCGAGGTGCTGCAACCACCGCTGCTGCTGTTGTCGGGGTTGGGCGAGGTCAGTCGGATCGGTGAGGTGATCCTGAACCCCTATCTTGGCCCGCGCCTGAAATCCGGTGTCGTGACAACCGACATGCCGATGACGCATGACAAACCCATCGATTTCGGCCTTCAGACGTTTTGCGAAAGCTGCAACAAATGCGCTCGGGAATGCCCTTCGGGCGCGATCACTGCCGGGCCAAAGCTGATGTTCAACGGCTATGAAATCTGGAAATCCGACAGCCAGAAATGCGCCACTTACCGTATCACCACGCCCGGGGGGGCGATGTGCGGACGATGCATGAAGACCTGCCCGTGGAATCTCGAAGGTATATTCAAGGAACGCCCGTTCCGATGGGCCGCGATGAATATTCCGCAGACCGCGCCTGCATTGGCCAAACTGGATGACGCCGTCGGTAATGGTGGTCTGAATGACACCAAGAAATGGTGGTGGGATATCGAACTGGAAGCCGACGGAGCCTATCGCCCGTCGCAGCACCCATTGAACCGGCGGGACCTACAAAAAGACCTCGATTTGAAGTACGAGGATCAGACGCTTGCTGTCTACCCCGCTCCGCTCGCACCGCACCCATGGCCCTATCCCTTCAACATGGACCGGGAAGCCGGAATTGCCGCCTATGAGGCGATGGTCACAGCTGAAGACTACAAAGCGCGCAAAGCGGCCGGCGATATGTCTGTGATCCACCGTTATCAGGTCGCAGGGGACGCCCCGGTGATGCGGGTGGAATTAACCAAGGTCGACAAGATGACCTCGGATGTCACCAAGTACGAGTTCTCAACCCTCGACGGTGCGCCCTTGCCGAAATGGACGGCGGGTGCGCATCTGGACGTGCTGGTTTCGCCCGAATTCCTGCGGCAGTACTCGATGTCGGGCGATCCCTCCGACCGCAACACTTATCAGATCGGCGTGCTGCGCGAGGATGAGGGGCGCGGCGGCTCGGCCTTGCTGCACCGCATCTTCAACGAAGGGCGCAAGGTCTTCATCTCAAAGCCGATAAACCATTTTGAGCTGGACGAGACTGCAACCAAAACCTTCCTGATGGGCGGTGGTATTGGCATCACGCCGATGATTGCTTTTGCCCACCGACTGTATGCGATGGGCAAACCGTTCGAGTTACACTATTCCGCCAGCACACGAGCAGGTGCCGGATATCTGGATGATCTGGCGGCTGTGCCATGGGCCGATCACGTGCACTATCACTTCTCGGACGAGGGCACACGGGCCGATCTGGAGGCCGTTCTGGGCGGATATCAGGACGGATGGCACGTTTATACCTGCGGCCCTGACCGCTATATGGACGGCGTCATTCACGCAGCCGAACGGCAGGGGTTTCCGGAAGGTGCACGGCATCTCGAATATTTCTCGGTGCCGGAACAGCCCGAATATGAGAACCATCCGTTCACTCTGAAATTGGCGAAATCGGGTCGGGAGTTGACTGTACCCGCTGACAAAGATGCGGCGCAGGTACTTAATGAGGCGGGCTTTCACGTGGATGTGAAATGCGCTGATGGGATCTGCGGGGTCTGCAAATGTGACGTGATTTCAGGTGAGATCGAACACCGCGATTTCGTTTTGTCCAACAAACAACGCGAAGGTGCGATCATACTGTGCCAAAGCCGGGCGGCCCGGGCAGACGGGGTGATCGAGATCGATCTGTGATTGCTCTCGATAAAACGACATTTTGAATCCCAAAAATTGGTCGTTCCAGCCATGGACGCCGCCGACTTGCTGCACTAACGTCCCCGGCGAACCCCAGTCTATCCTGATCAACAGGTGCGAGGTACTTTCATGGATTATCACAGCCCCGCCAGCTTTGCCGAGGCGTCGGCTCTGGCCGCAAATGCAACGGGCATCACTCGGTTTCTGGCAGGCGGCACCGATGTGCTGGTGCAGTTGCGCTCGGAATTGGTGACGCCCGATACGCTGATCGACATCAAGAAGATCGATGGCGTTAGCGAAATTACCCGCAATGCCGATGGCAGCTGGACGCTGGGCGTCGCCGCGACCGGCGCCGAGATGAGCGAGCACGCCGCGTTGGGCCGCGATTGGCCGGGTGTGGTCGAGGCGATGGATCTGATTGGATCGACTCAGGTACAGGGGCGTGCGACGCTGACCGGGAATCTGTGCAATGGCTCTCCGGCGGCGGACTCGGTGCCAGCGATGGTTGCGGCAGGCGTTACAGTCACCGTGACGGGCCCGGACGGCACACGAGAGGTGGCGGTCGAAGACATCCCGACGGAACCCGGCAAGACCTCACTGGCCAAAGGCGAACTGATCTCGGCGGTCAACATTCCAGCGCGTGGCGACAACGCCGGTGACGCCTATCTGCGCTTTATCCCGCGCACCGAGATGGATATCGCGGTGGTTGGTGTGGGCGTAAACTTACGACTGGATGGCGATACCATCACCGAGGCGCGCGTCTCACTGGGGGCTGCCGCACCAACCGTCTTGCTGGTTGAAGACTGCGCCAAAGCGCTGATTGGCAGCGCGTTGGATGACGCGGCGCTGGACGCGCTCGCTGCAGCGGCCTCGGCTGCCTGCAACCCCATTGATGACAAACGCGGCACTATTGCATTCCGCACCGAAGTTGCTGGCGTTCTGGCCAAGCGCGCCGCAAAAATCGCCTATGCCCGCGCAAAGGGAGAAGACGTATGAGTAAGTTCCACGTATCCACCACCGTAAATGGGGACGCGGTTGAATACCTCTGCGACCCACGCGAAACCCTGCTGGACTGTCTGCGCGACAAGCTGAACCTGACCGGCGCGAAAGAGGGCTGCGGCACCGGCGATTGCGGTGCTTGTTCGGTCAGCGTCGATGGCCGTCTTGTGTGTTCATGCCTGATGTTGGGCGTCGAGGCTGAAGGTAAGCAGATCGAAACGGTTGAAGGGATCGCGGACGGCGACGTCCTGCATCCGCTGCAAAAGAAGATGATCGAGTATGCCGCCCTGCAATGCGGCATCTGTACCCCGGGCATTCTGGTGGCGGCCAAGTCGCTGCTGGAAAAGAACCCCAATCCCACCGAAGAGGAAACCCGGTACTGGCTGGCAGGCAATCTCTGCCGCTGCACTGGCTATGACAAGATTATTCGCGCCGTGATGGATACGGCGGCTGAGATGCGGGAGGCTTCGTAATGGCACTGGACGATCGCAAATCTGACTTCACGTTTGTCGGCACCCGCCCTGACCGCCCTGACGGTCTGGACAAGGTGACGGGCCGCGCCAAGTTCGGTGCGGATATCTCAGCCCCCGGCATGTTGCATGGCGCTATCCTGCGTTCACCCCATGCCCATGCGCGGATCGTCAAGATTGATGCTTCAAAGGCCGAGGCCCACAAAGACGTCAAAGCCGTTGTTACCCGCGCCGATTTCGCCGATGTCCCCTTCAAGCCGGGGCTGGAAGGCGAATTCTGGAACGTGCTGGAAAATGTCATGGCGGGCGAAAAGGCTCTGTATGACGGCCACGCGATTGCAGCAGTTGCAGCGACATCAGCCTTGGCGGCGCGCGATGCGCTGAAGCTGATCGAGGTTGAATATGAAGTTTTGCCCCACGTCACAGATGTGGACAAGGCGATGGCACCGGACGCGCCTGTCATCCGCGAAGGTGCGGCAGATTATTCGGTGCCTGAGGGGATGCACCCCAACGTGGTGCGCTATCACGAAAGCGGCCACGGAGATGTCGAAGCCGGATTTGCCGAGGCGGATCTGGTAATTGAGGACAGCTTCGTTACCGAGGCAACCCATCAGGGTTACATTGAACCTCATGCCTGCATGGGGTCTCTGGGTACTGACGGCAAAGGTGAGCTTTGGTGCACCACCCAGGGCCATTGGATCGCACAGAAAACCTGCGCGGCGTTGCTGGGCATCGAAACCTCACAACTGCGTGTGACCGCGTCTGAGATCGGCGGCGGCTTTGGTGGTAAGACCACTGTGTTCATCGAACCGGTTGCGTTGGCGCTCAGCCGCAAGGCCAACCGCCCCGTAAAGATCGTGATGACCCGGTCCGAGGTGTTCCGTGCGACCGGCCCGACCTCATCGGCGTCGATGGACATCAAGATCGGCATGAAAAAGGACGGCACCATCACAGCAGCCGAAGGCATCTTCCGCCTGCAGGGTGGTGCCTTCCCGGGTGCACCCGGCGACATGACCGCCATGTGTGCCTTTGCGCCCTACAACCTGACCAACGTTCGCCAGGTCGGTTATGACGTGATGGCCAACCGCCCGAAACAGGCCGCTTATCGCGCGCCGGGCGCTCCGATGGGTGCGTTTGCGGTCGAGTCCGTTCTGGATGAGCTGTGCAATCAACTCGGCCTCGACCCGGTGGATGTGCGCCTAAAAAACGCCGCGCATGAAGGCACCAAAGCCAGCTATGGCCCGACCTATGAGCGTATAGGTCTTGTCGAAACGCTTGAGGCCGCCAAGGCGCATCCGCATTACTCGGCCCCTTTGAAGCCGGGGCAAGGGCGCGGCATTTCCTGTGGGTTCTGGTTCAACCATGGTGGTGAGACCTCGGTATCTCTGGCGCTGTCCGAGGACGGCTCGGCCCAAGTCATGGTCGGTACACCGGACATCGGCGGATCACGTGCGTCGATGGCTCTGATGGCAGCTGAAGTTCTGGGTATCCCCTACGAGAATATCCGCGTGACCGTCGCCGATACGGCAACGCTGGGTTACAATGACGTAAGCCATGGCAGTCGCGTGACCTATGCCTCGGGTCTGGCGACAATCAAGGCGGCGCGCCATGCGGTCGAGCAGCTATGTGCCCGCGCAGCGGCCAGTTGGGGAATTCCGGTTGATGCGGTGAAATGGGAGAACGGTTGTGCCGTGCCCTCAGGCCCCAATGCCGGTGACTTCGATCCGCGCCCGCTGGCCGATATCACCGCCCATATGGGCGCGACCGGCGGCCCGATCTCGGGCCATTTCGAGGCTACGCCGGAAGGCGCGGGTGTATCCTTTGGCACCCATATCGTGGATGCCGAGGTCGACCCGGAAACCGGCAAGACCAGCATCACCCGCTACACGGTCATTCAGGACGCGGGCAAGGCGATCCACCCGACCTATGTCGAAGGCCAGTATCAGGGCGGAGCTGCGCAGGGCATCGGCTGGGCGCTGAACGAGGAATATATCTATGGTGAGGATGGCCGCTTGCAGAACTCGATTTTCCTCGATTACCGCATCCCGGTCGCCAGCGATCTGCCGATGATCGACACGGTGATTGTCGAAGTGCCCAACCCCGGCCACCCGTTCGGTGTGCGTGGTGTGGGAGAGACCGGCATCGTGCCGCCGTTGGCCGCCATCGCCAACGCGGTCTCCAACGCGGCCGGTGTACGCCTGAAGCAACTGCCAATGTCCCCGCCGCGCATTCTTGCCGCGCTCAAGGACAATGGTTGAGGTCCACCTCTGGTCTAGCCTCCGGTCTTTGGCCGGGGGTCGCGAGGTGGTCGAGGTTGAGGCCGCCACCACGGGCGAATTGCTGCAGGAACTGGTGCGTATACATCCCCGGCTGCAGGCACCGATCGATGCTGGGGTCTCGGTGGCGTTGGACGGGCGCATCATCGCGACCGGACTGTCTGAGCCGATTCCGGAAGGTGCCGAGGTTTATCTGATGCAGCGTCTCAGGGGCGGTTGAAGGCGAAAGGTCTAATCGACCCCCTCCCTCACGCGAAATCACGGGATAGGATGAACGCGCAACACTGCTCGGTCAGATCTTGGAAGCGCGAACGCTCGCGGACATAGAGATACACTTGCCTTTTGTCGTGAAGGTCCGTGATCGGGCGGTAAGACACCGCCTCCGGCAAGAATTCGGCAACGGTTTGAGGAAGCACCGTGATCCACTCGCCCGATCGCACTAGTGTGATAAGTGAATGCGTGTTGTGAATTGTGATCTCGGCGTTTTTGATTGCCGTATGGAAAGCCGGCGTTTGAATCAGATCGCATAACATGTTTCGGACAAAGGGCGCGGTGGCCATGTCGGGGATAGTCAGCGGTTCAGCGCGTGTGATCAGAGGATGATCCGAGGCCGCGACCAATCCAAAGGAGTCCTGAAATAGCGGAATGGTTTGGATGCCGTTAAGGGCGTGATACCCGGATGCGATTCCGATATCTGCCTGATCCTGAGCGATGGCATCCAACACCTGCTGCGTGTCGGTGTCGCGCAGCTCGATCTTCACCCCGGGGGATTCGCTGCTCATGTGGTGCAATAGTGGTGGAAAGATCAACGCGCCAACCGACGGGACGGATACGATCCGGATCAATCCCTGTTCAGCCAGCGCGGCGGCCTCGATATTCTGGACAGTCTGATCGAATTGGCGCACTTGCCGCAAGCCCAGATCGAGTACCTGCTCACCCAGCGGGGAAAGCTGGTTCTTGCGCTCGCCTTCGAACAGCTTTTTGCCCAGATGGTCTTCGAGCTGCTTCAATGTCATCGAGACGGCTGATTGCGTTCGACCAAGGCGGTCGGCGGCCTCGGACAGGTTCCCGGTCTGGGCCACCGTGCAAAAGCAACGCAGCATCTCAATCTTGATTGCCAACTTCAGGTTCCTTGAAGTTTGTTTAAGTTATTTGAGTTTGACTGATGTGCATCGGAAAATCCATCCTGTGACAAACGAATTCAGACTCTGGGGCGCATTGTGACCAAACTGAACCTGATCGCTGGCGAATGGCTGGCAGGCGAAAGCGAAATCGAAAACCGCAACCCTTCTGATTTGACTGACCTGGTTGGTATGTTCGCGCAAGCCAGCAGCGACCAACTTGAAGCGACGCTGGATCAGGCGCGTATCGCGCAAGCTGAATGGGCTGCCTATGGGCTGGAACGTAAGCAGGCCGTTCTGAACGCCATCGGTAACGAGCTGATGACCCGCGCCGAGGAACTGGGCACGTTGCTCAGCCGGGAAGAGGGCAAACCGCTGGCCGAAGGTAAGGGCGAGGTCTATCGAGCGGGTCAGTTCTTTACCTACTACGCCGCTGAATGTCTTCGGCAGATTGGGGAAAACGCCGACTCCGTTCGCCCCGACATCGAGATTGACGTGCGCCGCGAAGCGGTGGGTGTTGTCGCCATTATCAGCCCGTGGAACTTTCCCACCGCGACCGCTTCTTGGAAGATTGCGCCCGCGCTGTGCTATGGCAACGCTGTGGTGTGGAAACCGGCCAACATCACGCCTGCCTCGGCTGTGGCCCTGACCGAGATCATCGAACGTCAGGACATTCCCAAGGGTCTGTTCAGCCTGGTGATGGGCTCGGGCCGTTCGATTGGCCAACGTCTGGTCGAAAGCCCCAAGGTCAACGCGATTTCCTTCACCGGTTCGGTTCCGGTCGGCAAGGGCATCGCGGCGGCGGCGATCCAGAACCTGACCAAAGTTCAGATGGAGATGGGGTCCAAGAACGCGCTGGCCGTGATGGACGACGCGGATTTGGATCTTGCGGTTTCGCTGGCATTGGGCGGCGCATTCGGCGGCACCGGTCAGAAATGCACCGCCTCGTCGCGGCTGGTGGTGCATGCAGACATCCATGATGCTTTTGTCGAGAAACTCGTCGCAGGCGCGCAGGCGATGAAAGTTGGCCACGCGCTGGAAGAAGGTGTTCAGATGGGCCCCGTCGTAAGCCAGCAGCAACTAGGCGAGAACCTCGCCTATGTCGATCTGGGTAAATCTGAAGGGGCCGAACTGGCCTGCGGCGGACAGCGCCTAAAGATGCCGCATGAGGGCTTCTACATGTCGCCGGGCGTGTTCCTGAACACCACCAACGACATGCGCATAAACCGCGAGGAAATGTTCGCGCCGCTGACCAGCGTCATCAAGGTTGGCAGCTATGACGAGGCGCTGAGTGTGGTGAACGACACCAATTTCGGCCTGACCTCGGGCATCGTGACTAAATCGCTGGCCCGTGCCACCCATTTCCGCCGCAATGCGCGAACTGGTGTGGTGACGGTGAATCTGCCTACGGCAGGCACCGATTATCACGTACCCTTTGGCGGTCGCGGCGACAGCTCGTACGGGCCGCGCGAACAAGGCAAAGCAGCGGCAGAGTTCTATACCACCGTCAAGACCGCCTATATCAGCGCAGGCCCCGTCTGATGCGTATCGACGCGCTGCAATATGTCAACTGGTCGGAGAAGATTTTCCGCCAACTGCGCGAAGGCGGCGTGGATGCGATCCACGTCACCATCGCTTATCATGAGAATTTCCGCGAAACCGTTCTGAACTTTGAAAAGTGGAATCGCTGGTTCGAGCAATACCCGGACCTGATCATGAAAGGCCGTTGGGCCAGCGACATCGACATCGCGCGCGAAACGGGGCGGACGGCTGTGTTCTTCGGGTTTCAGAACCCATCCCCGATCGAAGACGATATCGGTCTGGTTGAGGTTCTGCATGATCTGGGCGCTCGCTTCATGCAGCTGACCTATAACAACCAGTCGCTGCTGGCGACCGGCTGTTACGAGGCCGAAGACACCGGCATCACCCGCATGGGCAAGCAGGTGATCAAAGAGATGAACCGCGTGGGCCTTGTTGTCGATATGAGCCATTCGGCGGATCGGTCGACCATCGAAGCGGCGGAATTGTCCGAGCGCCCCATCGCCATCACCCATGCCAATCCGCACGAATGGTCACCCGCTTTACGCAACAAGCGCGATGCGGTGATCCGGGCGGTGACGGAAAATGGTGGGATGCTGGGCTTTTCGGTCTATCCTCATCACCTCAAGGACAAGTCCGACTGCACGTTGGAGAGTTTCTGTGAGATGATCGCCCGAACGGCTGAGAAATACGGTGCCCAGCATCTGGGGATTGGCACCGACCTGTGTCAAGATCAGCCCGACAGTGTGGTTGAATGGATGCGCGTGGGGCGCTGGACAAAACAGATCGACTATGGCGAGGGTTCGGCCTCGGCCCCCGGTTTCCCGCCCATGCCGGGCTGGTTTCGGGACAATCGCGACTTCGGCAACATCGAGTCCGGCTTGCGCGCCACTGGCATGAACTCCGACGAGGTCGCGGGGATCATGGGCGGCAACTGGTACCGCTTCTTTGCCGATAATTTTGGTCCACAAGGCACATGATGGACCAAAGCCCGCATATCGCACGCCGCGACCCGGCCACTGTGATGCGCCTGTCCCGTCTAGGATCGTTGCATCAATGCCGTCTTAGTTTTATGCGGCAATTGACCCGTCGGATGGCTGCCGAAAACTGGACATTCACCCGCCCGGTCTTCCTGATTGATGAAAAGGGCGTCGGTCACGCGGTTTACACCGCACAAGGTCCCGAACGCGCTTATTCGTTGGTGGCGTTTGCCCATGATCTGCCACCCGAGCAACGCTCGGATCGTGTGATCGCCGAGGCATGGGACGCGACCTTTGCGTTGTTTGACGGAATTCCTGACCCGGAAGACATTGAGCGGCTTTCGCAAAACGTACCTCTGCAAGAGGCCGGGCGTGTAAGCGAAAGCGAGCTGTCCTTGTCACGGGCCAACCGCTCGGTGCGTCTGTGGGCACATGTTGTGGATCGTCTTGCCACCGGTCAGCAGCCCGACCTCGAACAGATTTACAAGGTCGGTTACCTGATGCGGACAACCGCCGTCTATGGCTCGGGCAAGTTCGGCGCGGCGGATCGTGAGAGGATTGCAGACCGAGACGAAGTCAGCGCGCCATTTCAGGCCGAGATGCTTTCGGTCTACCTGACGCGGACCTTCGTGCGCGATCTGGTGCAACATATGGCCCGCACCAAGGGTGGCGACCAGACCGCAGAGTTGAACCCGGAAATCGCGCGTTGGCTGGGTATAGGCAATTCGACCGGGCTAGGTATGGCGCCTTTCATCGTCAATCACCCGATCCTGTTCAACAACTGGATCATGGTCCGGGAAGAGGCGATCTCGCGGGTTCGGTCCATTGAGACCGCAACAGAGGCAGAAGCGGCCAAGTTTCGCAACATCTTCGCCCGTAGCAGATTGTCGATCTCGTGGTGGAAGTCCGAGCATCCAATCCAGATCGAAAAGCTCGCGGCGCTGAATGCTGACTTGTGCGCAATATCGGACTATCTCGACAAGACCGATCTGACGGGCAATCAGCCTTGGGACCGCTTGATAAAGTGGTCTCAGGCTGCGCTCAGCGAAGAAGGGCAGGAGTTGTTGGCCTCACTGATCCTTGAACCCTACGGAGAACTGGTCGATGGGCTGACCAGCTGTATGGCGGACAGCAACGGTGCGGCGCATGTGATTGATGGCACGATGACCGTTGGCGCAGTGCGCGACCTGATCCGCGCCAGCTTTGGCTGGGCAATGGATCTGGACTGGTACGCGCCCGAACACTGCGCGCGCGCTTGGTATGTGTCCGAGGAAAAGCTCGAGCCCCGGCTGGGTGAGCGGTTTGACGAGCCGATTGCAGACTACGAACAGCCGCTTGCCCCGGCGCGCGACGCGGCTCTGGCCGAAAGCGCGCTTTCGGAATGGGCGGATGGTGCACCCATCGCCGAGTTCCTACTTGAACACCCTGAACACCGCCACACGATCCGTCGCGCGCAAATGAGCCGCGTCGCGCCTTACGGCGAAATTCGCGACAACACGATCAGCGCGGATGTTCTGCCGATCGACATGCTGCGTGCCAAACTCTCGTTCTTTGGCGCCACGCATTTCGATCCTCGTTCAGACCGCTGGGTACGTATCTGCATGTATGCTGGCGCGCCTTATCCCGAAGAGTTAAGCAGCAAGACTGCCGATCTGTGGGTCTATCCGGAGCTAGGATCGTGAACGTATCGCTGAATGAGGTCGAAGCCACGGCCAAACGCGCCGCGCGCGGAGCCGGATATCCATGGGGTCTGGCGGAAGAGGCGGGCAAAGCCACACGTTGGCTATGCGCGCACGGGATTGATGGCACGAAATCCCTGGCGCAATTGTTGGAGCAAGGTCTGGTGGCCTCACTCAAGAATCACCGCCCGGTTGAGATGCAGTCGGCTTGGGCGGGGCAAGGCGTGCTTTGTCCGATCATTACGGGCGCGTTGCTTTCTGATCGGTCTGACCTGCTGCACGCAGGTCCCATACGTATCCAAAACCTTGCGGTGCCTGTCTATCTGCTGCCCTTCGTAGCTTCTGCGGCGCGCGCTCAGGGTAGCGTGATCTCGCTTACGTCCGACCTGTTCTCGGCCGCAACGGATGGCGGTCATTTGGAAGCCGGGCAGGAATGGCCCGCGCTTTCTGATCACGTCCAGATCGCGCTGGGCGGCCAACTCTCCACCCCTCGACCGCAAGTGACCCGCGCAACCCCGGACCCGGACAGTTGGGACACCCTTAACCGATTTGCCCACCGCACCTATGCGCCCGCCACCGAAGAATCCCGGCTGTTGGGTGCCGGTGCGGGCCTTTCCGACAATGACTGAATGAGAGACCGACATGATCGAAACCCGTACCCTTAGCCTTGCTGAAATCGAGGATCTTTCTTTCCGTGCGTTGGTGTCCGCGGGCACCAGCGAAGAAAACGCGCGTCCATTGGCAATTGCAACCGCCGCAACCGAGGCGGACGGGGTAGCGAGCCATGGTCTGGCCTATATCCCGATCTATTGCGAACATGTTCAGTGCGGCAAGGTAGATGGGCAGGCCAACCCTCAGCTGTCCCAGCCGCGCCCCGGCGTAGTGACGGTCGACGCCGCGACCGGGTTCGCCCACACGGCGATCGACGCGGGGTTCGAGGCATTGATCGCTGCGGCGCGCACGCAGGGCGTTGCGGTGCTGGCGATCCGCAACAGCTATAACTGCGGCGTTCTGGGGTATCACACCTACCGGCTGGCGCAGGCTGGTTTTGTGGGACTTGGGTTCACCAACGCGCCCGCCTCCATCGCGCCGTCCGGTGGTGCCAAACCGGTGGTCGGAACCAACCCATTTTCAATCGCGGTCCCTGGAAACGACGGCCAACCCGCATTACTGATCGATCAAAGCGCCAGCACCATCGCCAAAAGCGAGGTCATGAAACACGCGCGCGAAGGCAAACCAATCCCGGTTGGCTGGGCGTTGGACGCAGATGGCAACCCTACGACCGACCCGAATGTTGGGCTTAAGGGTTCCATGGCCCCATCGGGTGGGTACAAGGGGGTTGGCGTTGCCCTGATGACCGAGGTTTTGGCTGCAGCGCTGACTGGTGCCACGCTTGGGATACACGCCTCACCTTTTTCGGGAACCGCCGGTGGGCCTCCGAAAACAGGCCAGTTCTTTATTGCAATTGACGCTTCTGCGACTGCGGATGACGCATTTTCTTCCAGAATTGTCGATCTTGTCGAAGCGATCCGATCTCAGAACGGCGCACATTTGCCCGGTGACGGCCGCCAGGCAAAGCGTTTGGTGGCCAAGAACGATGGTGTGGCTGTCAGTGTAGCGACCCTCGACAAAATTGAAGCTCTGCTGACGTAGGGCTCGATGGCGAAGCTCCGGGACGCTCATGAAGATCTTTCTGGAAATCAGGACACGTGCGAATAGGGAGGAAACACATGTCTATGAAGGAACCTTTTACCGATCTGGAGATCAAGCGATCTTCGGGCGGGTTTTATGAAGGGCACAGTGTTGAGATTGCCTTGCTGAGCAAGTCAATCATGGTCGCGCTGGTTATCTGGGCGCTTGTCTGGCCCGCAAATGCAAACGGAGTTCTTGGAAGCCTGAACTCGCGTCTGCTGGAAGATTTCAACGCCTTCTATATCATTATTGTCGGCTTTTTTGTCTTTTTCCTGTTTGTCGTGGCGGCGCTGCCGCAAACCGGTAAGCGGCTTATGGGCCCAGAGGGCGAAAAACCAGAATTCTCGGATTTCTCATGGTTTTCGATGATGTTTGGCGCGGGCTTGGGCGTCGGTCTCATGGTGTTCGCTACCGCTGAGCCTTTAGGGCTGTGGGGATCGAACCCGGTTGTCATCGCGGGCGATGTCGTCGGCAATAGCGAAGACGCATTGCAGTCAGGATATCGCTACACTTTCTTGCATTACGGGTTTCACGCCTGGGCGATCTATGTGGTGACCGGCCTGTCGCTGGCCTATTACGCCTACACGCGCAACATGCCCCTGACTATTCGCACCGCGCTGACACCTCTGTTCGGCAAGCTGATGAACGGCTTCCTGGGCCACGTCGTGGATGTGCTGGGCGTGGTAGCAACCATTCTGGGTGTTTCAGTTACCATCGGGTACGGGGTTTCGCAGTTCATCGACGGCCTATACGCCATTTCGGGTATGGAATGGATGATGGATCTGACCGGTGACGCACCAGCCCCCAGCACTGTTGGTCTGCTGGCTGGCCTCATTGTGATCATGGGCCTTTCGATCATCTCGGCTGTCTCTGGTGTTGGTCGTGGCGTCAAGTACCTGTCTAACCTGAACCTGGTGTTGTCGCTGATCCTGTTGCTGGTCTTTGTTGTCTTTGGGTCGTTCCTGTTCGCGATGACGACTTACGCAACTGCATTTGTCGATTACATCCAGCACTTCATTTCGCTCAGCTTTGGTGCTTTCAATCCGCAATCGGCGGCGGCGTTTGATGCTGCCCTGCCGAGTGAAGCAGCGCCGTTTGCCGATGCGCTTTATGCCGGTGCGACCAATCCTTGGGGATCGTTTGACGGGTTCAAATCTGGCCTGGAAGGCGACGCCGCCGCGCTGCCGGAATCTGTACTGGCTTCGGTCTACGCCGCAGGTGATCCGGGTCGGCAGTTTGGCTGGCAAGCGGGCTGGACCACGTTCTACTGGGCCTGGTGGATTGCGTTTTCGCCTTTCGTCGGCCTGTTCCTGGCGCGCATTTCCAAAGGACGCTCTGTGCGTGAGTTCATCATCGGTTGTGTCTTTGCCCCTGCGCTGGTCTGCTTTGCGTGGATGACCATTCTGGGTGGCACCGCGATCGATCTAGAACTGAATGGCACCGCCGAAGGCGCCATCGTCGGGGCGTCGAACACCGCCAAGCTGTTTGTCACATTGCAAGAGATGATCACCGGTGGGCTGTTGTCTGGCATCACCGTGATGTGCGTCGTCCTGATCATGACCTTCCTGGTCACCTCGGCGGACTCGGGCATTCTGGTGATGAACACCATCATGTCTGGCGGAGATCAGAACATCGGTAACAAGCACAAGATCGTCTGGGGCTTTATCCTGACAGCGGTGATTGGCGCTCTGATCCTCGCTGCGGGTGAAAACAATCCGATGGACGCCTTGCGAAATGCGATGATCATCGGTGCGCTACCCTTTACGATGGTCATGGGCCTGATGTGCATAGCGCTCGCCAAGGCGCTTTATCGCGATGGTCTGAGGCAAAAGCAGACCACAGCACCTGCGGAATAAACCTAGGCACGGGCGGTTGTGATGCAACCGCCCGCTGTCATCAGGCGCTTGCGCGCGTCAACTTCAACTCAATTCAATGAAAATGCCAGTGGCTGAGACGCCACGTGATCGTGCACCACTCGAAGCATTATGTCGGACGTGAAGATGGTGCTGCTGGAGAGAATTGAACTCTCGACCTCTCCCTTACCAAGGGAGTGCTCTACCTCTGAGCTACAGCAGCGCTGTGGGCGGGTGATTAGACTCAAACGAAACGCGGCGCAAGGGTGTCTGGACGGTTTTTTTCTACTCCTGTAGAGAAAGGCAATGGCAGACAAAAATTCACCTAAAAAACACGGCAAGTCCGGGGAAACGCGCGAAGACCGTCTAAAGGCGGCGCTAAAAGCGAATATGGCGCGGCGCAAGGCTCAGGCCAAGGCGCGGGCCACCTCCGGGGACAAAGCCGGAAAGGACGAGGGATAAGAGCAAATGGATTCGATTCTGGTAACGGGTAATGGCCCGCTGAACGGGCAGATTCCCATTGCGGGGGCCAAAAATGCGTGTCTGACGCTGATGCCCGCGACCTTGCTCAGCGAAGAACCGCTGACGTTGACCAATGCGCCGCGTTTGAGTGACATCAAGACCATGACGGCGCTGCTGCGGTCGCTGGGGGCCGAGGTGTCTTCGCTGCAGGATGGTCAGGTCATTGCGATGTCCAGCCATGACCTGAACAGCCACACGGCGGATTATGACATCGTGCGAAAAATGCGCGCTTCGAACCTGGTGTTGGGGCCGATGCTGGCGCGGCTGGGGCAGGCCGTGGTGTCGCTACCTGGTGGATGTGCCATTGGCGCGCGCCCGATGGATTTGCATGTCGAAGGGCTTGAGGCGCTGGGCGCCGAGATCGAGCTTAAAGATGGCTATCTGCACGCGAAGGCGTCGGGCGGGCTGAAAGGTGCTGTGCATGAGATGCGCTTTGCCTCGGTTGGCGCGACCGAGAACATCGTCATGGCCGCCACGCTGGCCAAGGGCACCACGGTGCTGAAAAACGCCGCGCGCGAGCCCGAGATTGTCGATCTGGTCGAATGCTTGCGCAAGATGGGCGCTCAGATTTCGGGTGAGGGGACCTCGACCATCGAAATTCAGGGTGTCGATCGTCTGCACGGCGCGACCCATCAGGTGGTGACCGACCGGATTGAGCTGGGCACTTATATGCTGGCCCCGGCGATCTGCGGGGGCGAGGTTGAGCTGCTGGGCGGGCGCATGTCGCTGGTCGAATCCTTCGCCGCCAAGCTGGATGCGGCGGGGATCAGTGTTTCTGAAACCGACAAGGGGCTGAAAGTTTCTCGTAAGAACGGGCGTGTGACCTCGGTCGATGTGGTCACCGAACCCTTCCCCGGCTTCCCGACCGATCTGCAGGCGCAGATGATGGCGCTGATGTGTACTGCCGAAGGTGTGTCCGTGCTTGAAGAGCGTATTTTCGAGAATCGCTTTATGCATGCGCCTGAACTGGTGCGCATGGGCGCGAATATCGAGGTACATGGCGGCACGGCCACCGTAACCGGGGTCGAACGATTGAAAGGCGCTCCGGTGATGGCGACAGACCTGAGGGCCTCAGTCTCGCTGATCCTTGCCGGAATGGCGGCGGAAGGTGAGACGGTTGTCAGCCGGGTCTATCATTTGGACCGCGGATATGAACATGTGGTGCGCAAGCTGGAAGGCGTGGGCGCAAAGATCGAACGGATTAAAGGTCAATGACAGACGCGAGTTTCAAAGACGGCCGCGAGGCACCGCTGAACCTTGGAGCCGAAGATGCCGATGACCTGCAGGTGATTGCGACCCTGACGCAGGATGCGGTTTTCCCGGTGACCGAGATGACATGGCAACCCGGCCAGCGCCGCTTTGCGCTGCTGCTCAATCGCTTTCGTTGGGAAGACAAGGATGCCGCTGCCCGGCGCGGTCGCGCCTACGAGCGGGTGCAGGCCGTTTTGATGTTCGGCTCGGTTCTGTCGGTAGCCAGTCAGGGCATCGACCGCAGCGACAAGGACATGATCCTGTCTCTGCTCTCGGTCGAATTCGAGCCAAGCGAGGATGGTGCGGGGCAAATCCTGTTGACCTTGGCAGGCGACGGCGCGATCCGCCTGTCGGTTGAGGCCATCGATGCAACGCTCAAGGATGTGACGCGTCCCTACAAGGCGCCTTCTGGACAAGCGCCCCATCACCCCGAGTGAAGAATAAACGTGGCATCGCTCAGGCCTTCCCGAATCCGCCACGCGGCATCGCGGTGCGGCGGGCAACCGTGTTTGATGTATTCGACATCAGCCGTGTTCTGATCCGATCGATCCGTGACCTCTGTCGGGCGGATCATCTGGATAATCCCGAAAACCTTTCCCGCTGGTCTGCCAATAAGGATCCGGCTTCGGTCCGAAACTGGATCGATAGTGGAGCAATCCTTTGGGTCGCTACGCAAGTGGGAGTGGTTACTGCAGTGGGCGGTCTAAGTGGCGAGGGTGAGATATCTCTGCTCTATGTCGATCCCGATCACGCAGGGCGCGGACTCGGAACAGCGCTGCTGCATCGGTTGGAAGAGGAACTGCAGACACGTGGCGTCGCTGAGGCGCATCTGCACGCAACCAAAACGGCACATTCGTTCTATCTGGCGCACGGCTGGCATGATGTCGGCGACCCGACGGAATGGCACGGCATTCCCCAATTCCCAATGCGCAAATCGCTGCACCCAGTGGCCTAAGGGTTGAGGCCACCCGGCCCGGGCGATAAGACCCGTTGAAACGCTTCCGGAGTCTCTCACATGCCCGTTTTCCTCGATACGACCTCCGCCGATTTCGAACCTGCATTTCAGGCGCTGTTGTCCGCCAAGCGCGAGGACAGCCCCGACGTGGATGCGGTTGTGTCGCAGATCATCGATGATGTGCGGACCCGTGGTGATGCTTCGGTGATCGAACTTACCGCGAAATTCGACCGGCTGGAGCTGACGCCCGAGACCATGGCCTTTTCATCCAATGAGATCGCCGAGGCCGTCGCGCAGGTCACGCCACAGGACCGCGCCGCGTTGGAACTGGCTGCAGAACGCATTCGTGCATATCACGAAAAGCAGATGCCCGAGGATCATCAGTGGACCGATGAGGCAGGCGCAACACTCGGCTGGCGCTGGTCGGCGGTGTCGGCTGCGGGGCTTTATGTGCCGGGCGGATTGGCTTCATACCCGTCGTCGGTTTTGATGAACGCAATACCTGCGAAGGTGGCGGGCGTAGACCGGTTGGCCATTGTCGTCCCCACACCCGAGGGTCAGGCAAACCCGCTGGTCCTGCTGGCGGCACAACTGTCGGGCGTGGATGAGATTTATCGCATCGGCGGCGCTCAAGCTGTGGCCGCTTTGGCCTATGGCACCGATACGATTGCGCCGGTGGACAAGATCACCGGGCCGGGCAATGCTTTTGTCGCCGCTGCCAAACGTCGGGTTTTTGGCAAGGTCGGCATCGATATGATCGCGGGCCCCTCGGAGATTCTGGTAATCGCCGACAAGGATAATGACCCCGACTGGATCGCGCTGGACCTGCTCAGCCAGGCCGAGCATGACGAAAGCGCCCAGTCCATTTTGATCACGGATGACGCAGAATTTGGTCAAGCCGTGACGCAAGCGGTGGAAAAACGTCTTGAGACCCTGCAACGCCGCGCCATCGCCCGGGCCAGCTGGCGCGACTTTGGTGCCGTAATCACTGTGCGCGACCTGGGCGAGGCTGCCGCGCTGTCCAACCGCATCGCGCCTGAACATCTGGAACTCTGCGTGGCCGACCCGGTGGGGTTAAGCCAGCAAACGATCCATGCCGGTGCCATTTTCCTGGGCCAGTACACGCCCGAAGCCATTGGCGATTATGTCGGCGGCCCCAATCACGTGCTGCCCACAGCGCGTTCGGCGCGCTTTTCGTCTGGCCTTAGCGTGATGGATTTTCTCAAACGCACAACGCTCAGCCATATGACACCCGAAGCTTTGCGCGCTATCGGCCCGGCGGCTGAAACGCTTGCGCAATCCGAAAGCCTCGAAGCGCATGGCCTGTCCGTTTCGGCGCGCTTTAACCGGCTGAATGGCTGAAGTGACGCAATGACTTGGCACGCATGGCGCTTCTGTACGTTGCTCAATGAAAATCGTTGTTATAGGTCTGTGCAGACGCAAGGATTGTGACCGTTAAGATGACCCGTATTTCGCATATCGAACTGGACGACCGAAATCTGCCCCCGCCGACACCTGAGATCGAGCAGGAGCGGAAGGTCGCCATATATGATTTGCTTGAAGATAACTCGTTCACGCTGCCAGCGCGCGACGATCGGATGATCCCCGACGGGCCCTACCATGTGCAGCTATCAATCCGTGATAAGCGACTGGTTTTCGATATCGCCACCGAAGCCAGCGAGAAGGCGGCGGAGTTTCATCTGTCGCTTGGTCCATTTCGGCAGGTCGTAAAAGACTATTTTCAGATCTGCGAGAGCTATTTCGATGCGGTGAAAACACTGCCGCCCAGCCAGATCGAAACGATCGATATGGCTCGGCGCGGCATCCACAACGAAGGCAGCCGCGTATTACAGGAAAGGCTGGAAGGCAAAGCTGAGGTTGATACTGATACTGCCCGCCGCCTCTTTACGCTCATCTGCGTCCTTCATTTTGGAGGCTAACGGGTGACGCCTCTGCCGCAGTCCATTCTGTTCTGTTGCGACCACAATTCGGTTCGGTCACCCATGGCCGAAGGCATCATGAAGAAGTTTTACGGCACCGGCACCTATGTGCAATCCGCCGGTGTGCATAACGATCTTGAGATCGATGGGTTCTGCATCGCAGCCTGTCAGGAGATTGGCGTTGAGCTGTCCCGTCACCGCTCGCGTTCTTTTGACGAAATGGAGCAATGGGGCGATGACCTCAGTTCATTTGATCTGATCGTGGCCCTGTCACCCGCCAGCCAGCGAAAAGCGCTGGAACTGACGCGTTTTTTTCACCTCGATGTCGATTATTGGCCAATTATGGACCCTACCGGACTAGGTGAAACCCGCGAGGACAAGCTACGTCATTATCGACAAACCCGAGATCAGATCATCGCGCATCTGAAAGACCGCTGGGGTGAACCGACGGAGTGACCATGAACCCGACCGTGAAAACTTATTTTGATGCCTTCAATGCCGGTGACGTGGATGGCATGTTGGCCTGCCTGTCGGATGACGTGGCCCATCATGTCAACGAAGGTCAGATTCGCGTCGGCAAAGAGAAATTTGCCGCCTTCTGCGCGCATATGAACCGCTGCTACCGCGAGAACCTGACGGATATCGTGATCTTCGAGGCCGAAGGCGGTACCCGTGCCGCGGCTGAGTTCATCGTCAACGGAACCTATCTGGAAACTGATGAAGGTCTGCCAGAAGCGTATGGGCAGACCTACCGCTTGCCTGCGGGTTCGTTTTTTGACCTTAACGACGGGAAGATCACCCGCGTGACCACGTTCTACAACCTTGCGGACTGGACCAAACAGGTCTCGAATGGCTGAGATTTCGCAGGTCCGCGCAATGACCGGATCGACATTGGTCGACGCGTTGGATGAAGTCGCGCGCCTGCGGATCGACGTATTTCACGCCTGGCCATATCTCTATGATGGCGATCTGGAGTATGAGCGGAAATACCTGCAGTCTTACGTCGATAGCGCCAGGGCCATCGTTGTCGGAGCGTTCGACGGTGATACTTTGGTGGGTGCTTCGACGGGTGCGCCCTTGACGGATCACGCCGACGATTTCGCGGCCGCGTTCGAAGGCTCGGGCCTGTCGCTGGGCGATATCTTCTATTGCGCAGAATCGGTTCTGCTGCCTGAGTATCGCGGGCAGGGCGCAGGCCATACGTTCTTTGATCTGCGCGAAGCCCACGCCCATGCGATGGGATTCACCAAAAGCGCCTTCTGCAGTGTAGTACGCCCTGACGACCACCCCATGCGACCAGATCATTACCGCCCGTTGGATGCCTTCTGGCGCGCGCGGGGATATGCGCCACTTCCTGGCGTCGTGGCGCAATTCTCGTGGAAGGATCGAGGCGACGATTGCGAAACCCAAAAGCCGCTTCAATTCTGGATTCTGGATTCGGGATTTATAAGCCATCCATGCGCATCACGCCGGGTGTTTGAAACGGGTTGTGGCATTGTGAGTTGGCGATGACATGTGCGGCCGAATTTGCCTGAAACACCCTGTGATTGTATAGTTTCACTTATTCAATTGCGCGTTTTCATGGGGAAATTTGATGAAGTCCGTTTTCAATCGCCTGATTCCGGCCTTGGTGCCGCTGACTTTGATCACCGGTTGTGCCTACGAGAACAGGGCCTTTAATGCCGAGCAAACCGTGCTGTCGAATACATCGGGAGACGTTATCCAGCACGCTTTAGGGATCGGGGGTGCGTTTGAAACGGCACCAAAAACATTTCAGTCCACAAGCCTGTTGCTTGAACGCGGTCCTATTCGTACGTCGTATTATGCGCTGCAACTTTCAGATGCCTACAAAAGGCTGGGCGACGAAGCAGCGCGCAATCGGGACCTGACAGCGGCGGCACTGATCACTGTAGCAGGCGGTGCCGCGCTTGGAAGTGCGGCCTCGATCTCAGGGAAAGACTTGGCCTTGGTCTTGGCCGGTGGAGCTTTGATCAATGAAGGCGTTAAATACGTAAACCCTAACAGCGCGGCGCAGGCTTTCTACGTGGCATCCGAGTCAATGGCGTGCGCAAGCGCTGCGATTGCCGCCCATGTACCTGTGGACACTCCACCCGACATTCGTGTGTCTTCTCTGACCCTTTGGTACATTCGAAAAATTGAGGTTTTGCTGCGCGCGGGATTGAAGCGGGACGTACCGGATTGGAACACGTTGCTCAAAAACCTTGGTTTGACGAGGCAAGGAGCCAATGAGGTGGACGCTCTGCGAGCTGGAGACATAAACCTCAGTGCATTGGAAGTAGACTTGGAAAAGTGCCTGAGGCGAGAACCGGTCGAGAAAGGCAAAGCCAAGACTTAGTACGTCGTGCGGGAGACTTTTCCGTAGAACAAAAAAATACGCCTCTGTTTTTGACCTCAATCCGAAAACTGCCGCCGTTTTGCTGCGCGGATCTCGCGAGCTTGTTGTTCTTGTCCAACGCGAAATGAATCCTCGACGAAATCCATATGCGTGCGTGCGGCGGTTTCTGCGCGGTCCGGGTCGCCATCGATGATGGCCTGCGCGATTGCCTTGTGCTGATCTAGCAGTGCTTCACCCGTGCCGTCCATCGAGCGCAGGAAGCGGCGGTTGTAGAACACGCCTTGGCGCGTGAGGTCATAGATGGATGCCATCATGTGGATAAGGGTCGTGTTTTGGCTCGCATCGACAACGGCGGCGTGCAGTCGAAAATCAGCCTCTTCACTGGCATCCTGATCGTCATTCTCCCAGGCTCGCTGCATTTCATCGATGATTTCTGCAATCCGTTCCTTGTCGGACTGTGTGGCGCGCTGTGCGGCGAGGCGGCTGGCAAAGGCCTCTTGCTCGCGCCGGTATTCAAGATAATCGTAGAAAGCACTGCCGTGCCGGGCATAGAGAGACAGAAGGGCGGGCGACATGGCACGACCGGTCAGTGGGGCGATAAAGGTGCCCTCGCCATGTCGCACGGTCACCAAGCCGCGATTTTCGAGGATTTGGAGTGCTTCGCGCAGCTTGGGGCGTGAAACGCCTAGGGCTTCCGCAAGCTCCCGTTCAGACGGGATTTTGCGACCCTCTTTCAGGATTCCATCAACAATCATTGTCTCGATTTGTGCGACGACCGCATCGGCAATTGATTCGTGACCAACGGGATCAAAGAGGCTGTTCGTGCTCATAATTCCTGTCCGGTAGTTAGATTAGAGATCGTCGAAGTTGTTTATAATATTTACCACTAGCTTTCGACATTGCAAGAAAAACTACCCAAAAATACGGATACTCGCTGCGCGTATAAGCGTTTGTTTTTATTGAGTGTCACAAAATTATTCGAAAATTCCGGGTTATGAAAGGTCAATCTTGGTTATGAGCCACATCACAACGGCGTAGCCATATTGGTAAATAAAATTGTTGACTGAATGACAAGGTAAACAATATTTACCACTTAAGCCGTGCTCGCGGCGAGAGTGACAGCCAGACCACCGGCTGATCTTTACCTTGGAGGAGAACCCATGAAGACCACCCTGACATCGCTTGCCGTTGCGGCCTCGCTGCTGGCAGCCCCGGTTGCCCACGCGGCGGATAAGATGCTGCTAAAAACCCCAATCGCGTTTTCAACCGCTCTACCGGGCCTCGGCTCGCCGATCCCGCGCGTGGCCGAACAGCTGGACCTGATGTCCGGCGGCACGCTGAAGATGAAGGTTTACGAACCGGGCAAGCTGGTCCCGCCGTTTGAAATTCTGGATGCGGTGTCTTCAGGCAAGATCAATTCGGGCTATACCACCGCCGGCTACTGGGCGGGTAAGATCCCGGCTGCACCGTTGTTCTCGGCCGTTCCGTTTGGCCCTGAGGCGGGTGAATACATGGCGTGGCTGTACTATGGCAACGGCATGAGCTTGTATCAGGAGATGTATGATCAGGCCGGTTTCAACGTCCATGTCATTCCCTGCGCCATTATCGCTCCCGAAACCTCGGGCTGGTTCGCGAATGAGATCAACAGCCCCGAAGACCTGAACGGCCTGAAGATGCGCTTTTTCGGTCTGGGCGGTGAAGTGATGCAGAAGCTGGGTGTGGCGACGTCACTGCTGCCCGGCGGCGAAATCTTCCCGGCACTGGAAAAAGGCGCGATCGACGCGACCGAATTCTCGATGCCTGCCATCGACGCACGCCTCGGTTTCCACAAGTTGGTCAAGTACAACTATTTCCCCGGCTGGCACCAGCAAGCGACGGTGTTTGAACTGATGATCAACAAGGACGTCTGGAACGAAGCCAGCGATCAGCACAAAGCGATCATCGAAAATGCCTGTAAGGCTTCGATGGCTGACAGCTTTGCCGAAGGTGAGGCGATCCAACACGCTGCGCTGCTGGACAACGTTGAAAACAATGGTGTTCAGATCAAGCAGTGGAACGACGAGATGCTGTCGACCTTCCGCGCGACCTGGGAAGAGGTTGCCGCAGAACAGGCCGCCAACGACGAATTCTTTGCCAAGGTTCTGGCCGACATGAACGAATTCCGTGACGGTTATGCGGTCTGGAAAGAGAACGCATTCCTCCCCCGCAAGTAAATTTGCCACTTGCGATTGTCCGGGGGCGGCTTCCTTCCGCCGCCCTCGGACCCTTCTGATTTTCTTTATTTTCCCCAACGACCCGGGCGCATTCACGTCCCCACTGCCAAACTCTTGAGGAGGAGACCATGGCCGAGACACAGCGTCATCAGGACGACCCGATTGAAGTCTATGAAAGTATCCTTGAGCATGGTGAGCCCGACCGTCAAAAGCTGGCAGTAGCGATCGACAACGGCGTCAAAGCGGTAGGTCATGTGGTCATGTGGGCCAACCTGTTGCTGGTTGGGGCCATCGTTTCACAGGTGGCGATGCGCTATCTACTGAACCAGAACTATCCCAAACTAGACGAGATCCAGTGGCATTTCTACGGGTTGGTGACGATGGTCGGCATCTCGTATGCGCTGGTCACCGACAGCCATGTGCGAGTGGACTTGCTGCATATGCAACTCAGCCAGCGTGCGCGGCGGATTATCGAGATCATCGGAATTTTCACCCTGCTCGTGCCGTTCATCTATCTGATGATCGATCAGGGCTATGACTATTTCTACGAAAGCTGGAGGGTCAACGAATCCTCGGACAGCCCCACCGGCCTGCCCGCGCGTTGGGCCTTGAAAGGTGTGATCCCGGCCAGTTTTGTATTGCTAGCATTGGCTGCAGCGGCGCGGCTGATTCACGACGTGCACGCGCTATTCATGAATTTGGATGAAGAGCGTCAGGGCAAGGGCCTGCGCCTGATCATCTGGGCCCTTCTGGGCTTTGCTGTGGTCGCAACAGCGCTGACCTTCCTGGTTGAAACAACCGAGGAAAAACTGGTCATCGCCATGTTCCTGACCTTCATCGCGTTGCTGTTCACCGGATTCCCGGTGGCGTGGACGCTGGCCGGGGTTGGCGTTGCGTATTGCGGTCTGGCCTATCTGTTCGACAATGGCATGATGAACTGGACCGGGCTTGAGGAAACGCTGACCGGTCTGGACTATCTGACGCTGGGCGCGGTGGTGAACCGGGTCTATGCCACCATGTCAAATGCGGTTCTGGTGGCGCTGCCAATGTTCATCTTCATGGGCCTGATGTTGGACGAATCCGGTGTGGCCGAGCGTTTGATGTCCTCGATGCAGCGCCTGTTCGGCACGGTGCGCGGCGGGCTGGCGATCACGGTAACGATGATCGGCATCATTCTGGCCGCCTCGACCGGGATCATTGGGGCATCTGTGGTTCTGTTGGGCGTGCTTTCGCTGCCGTCGATGATGGAGCAGAAATACAGCCCCTCATTGGCCGCCGGTGTGGTCAGCGCTTCAGGCACGCTGGGCATCCTCATCCCGCCGTCGATCATGCTTGTCATCATGGCGGACCAGATGGCGCTATCGGTCGGCGACCTATTTATGGCTGCAGTGTTCCCCGGCGTGATCATTGGCGCGCTCTACCTGACCTATATTTTTGTCATCGCCCTGATCAAACGCGACGTGGCCCCGGTACCCGAAGGCGCAACCCGTCCTGACTGGAACGCAGTCAAGGACGTGCTGATTGCAGTCTTGCCGACGCTGGCCCTGATCCTCGCCGTGCTGGGCTCGATCTTCGCGGGTTTGACCACACCGACCGAAGCCTCGGGCGTGGGCGCGTTGGGAGCCACTCTGCTGGCGCTGGGATATCGCAAGCTGACGCTGGCCAAGCTGGTGAACGTGCTGAAAGCAACGTTCAACACCACCGCCTATATCTTCGCGATCTTCCTGGGTGCCACAGTGTTCTCCTATGTCTTGCGCGAACTGGGCGGCGACGCGCTGATCGAGGATATGATCCACAGTACCGGGCTCGGCCCAAATGGCACTGTCTTCATGATCCTGTTCATCGTCTTCCTGCTGGGCTTCGTGCTGGACTGGATCGAGATCACGCTCATCGTTCTGCCCTTGATGCGCCCCATCGTGAACGGGCTGGGCCTGGATATCGACGGCTTCGGTGTCATCGATGAACCTGCGCTGGTGTGGTTCGTAATCCTTGTGGCGGTGACGTTGCAGACCTCTTTCCTGACACCTCCGGTTGGATTTGCGCTTTTCTATCTAAAAGGGGTCTGCCCGCCCGAGATCAAGCTGACTGACATCTATAAAGGGATTATCCCATTCGTGATACTGCAGCTGACCGGCCTGTTCTTTGTCTTCTTGTGGCCGCAACTGGCCACGTGGTTGCCCTCGGTCGCGTATTAACGGAGGGTAGCTGGATGAACGATGCCGATCTGATCAAGCGTCTTCAGGCCATTTGTGGGCGGCGGCGCGTTTTGACTTCGTCGCGCAGCACCCGCCGCTTTCGCCGGGGGTTCAGATCAGGTGAAGGGGACGCGCTCGCGGTGGCTCAGCCCGCCACGCTGCTGGAACAATGGCAGGTGCTTCAAGCCTGCGTTGCCGCCGACAAAATCGTCATCATGCAAGCCGCCAATACCGGCCTGACCGAAGGGTCTACGCCCAAGGGTAGCTACGATCGTGATGTAGTGTTGATCAACACGCGGCGGATGGACGATCTGCATCTGATCAATGATGGCAAGCAGGTCATCAGCTTTCCGGGCAGCACACTGTTTGCGCTGGAAAAGCTGCTGGACCCGATTGGCCGCCAGCCGCATTCGGTGATCGGATCTTCGTGCATCGGTGCCTCAGTCGTTGGCGGGGTGTGCAACAACTCGGGCGGATCGCTGGTCGAGCGCGGCCCCTCCTATACCGAGCTGTCACTGTACGCGCGGATCACTCAGGACGGCGAGCTTGAGTTGGTCAATCATCTGGGCATGCAGTTGGGTGATACACCCGAAGAAATCCTGACCCGGCTGCAGAACGGTGATTTCTCAGCAACTGATATCGAGACCGACAATCGCAAAGCCTCTGACACCGATTACGCCCGTCGGGTGCGTAATGTAGATGCTGAAACGCCGGCACGCTTTAACGCTGATAAGTCGCGTCTATACGAAGCAGCGGGCTGCGCGGGTAAACTGGCGGTTTTTGCGGTTCGGCTGGATACATATGCCAAGAACGAAGCAGAACGTACTTTCTACGTCGGGGCGCACGACACCGAGGCATTCACGGAATTGCGCCGTCGCATCCTGTCCGACTTCAAAACCCTGCCGGTCAGCGCTGAATACATGCATGAGGAGGTATTCGATATCTCTGACCGCTATGGCAAAGACACCATGGTGATGATTGACAAGTTGGGCACCGACCGTTTGCCCACTTTCTTTGCGCTGAAGGGCGCGGTGGACGCGCGTTTGGAAGGCATTCCGGTTCTCGGCAATTTTACCGATCGTTTCATGCAGTTCGCGATGCGACTTTGGCCCGATATCCTGCCGCGCCGGATGCGGGCCTATCGGGATCGGTATCCGCATCACCTCATACTCAAAATGCGCGATGGCGGTATCGATGAAGCGCGCGATCTACTCAATGACATGACTGCTGAAGACAAGCTGGATTTCTTTGAATGCGACCTGCGTGAGGCAAAGATCGCTGGGCTACATCGTTTTGCTGCCGCAGGTGCAGCCATTCGTTATATGAAGGTTCATGCAGCCGAAGTGGAAGATATCATCGCCCTAGATATCGCGCTGCGCCGCAATGACGTCGACTGGTTCGAAGACTTGCCAGTTGAGATCGCGGATCAACTGGTCGGCAAGCTCTACTATGGCCACTTCATGTGTCATGTTCTGCATCAGGATTACATCGTCAAGAAAGGCGCGGATCCGAACGCGTTGAAGGCCGCAATGCTAAAGTTGCTGGACATACGCGGCGCTGAATACCCGGCCGAACACAATGTCGGCCACCTCTATGCGGCCAAACCCGATCTGGCAGCTTTCTACAAGTCGATCGATCCCACGAACAGTATGAACCCGGGAATCGGAAAGATGTCCCGCAACAAGCACTATTCGTGAGACGGAACGCTGCTGACCCGTATCCGTTGAATACTACTTGAAGCTGCGGCTGTCCTTGATCTGATCCCAGGCCCAGACGACCTCTTGCAACTGCTCTTCCTGAGATCGGTCACCACCGTTCATATCCGGGTGCAGCACCTTGATCAGCTTCTTGTAGGCTTTGCGAATCTCTGCCTTCGACCAGCTATCTTGCGCTTCGAGGATCTCAATCGCGCGGCGCTCAGTCGGCGGCAGGCGTCGACCGCCGGAATTGGCGCGGCCGGGATTTTTGGTGGCGTTTTCGCCTAGAACCTGATGCGGGTCCTCGATCCCCAGACGTGCCCAGGCACGGGCCTCGGGATCGCCCATCGGTTTGGTCTCACGCTCCCACACTTTGTCCTTCGAACGCTGCGCGTTCAGTTCGGCCTCGGTGGTGCCGTCGAAGAAATTCCACTTCTGGTTATATTCGCGCACATGTTGCTGGCAGAACCAGAAAAAATCATCCAGCACGTCCGGAGCTTTGGGCGCGCGAAACTTACCGGGTTCTTCACAGCCCTCATGATCACAGATTCGCACCGAAGTTTCGGACGCACCTGACATACCCCGACGGCCGCGCGGCTTCTTTTTCTTAGCGCTCGACACGGACATATCGAATCCGAAGGGATCTGACTTTACCATCTGCACAACCTCACGAAGGCATCTTTTCGACTCGGAGGCAGCAGTTTAATCTAAGCAGCCGAAAGTAGAAGAGGGGGACGGCAATTTATTTGCCGTTGAGCATAAAAATGAGCGTGACCGACGAAATCCGTGAACGATTGCAGGCAGCATTTAACCCGCGTGAGCTGGAGGTGGTTGACGACAGCGAGAGCCATCGTGGTCACGCTGGATATCAGGAGGGCGGTGAGAGTCATTTCAACGTCCTTATTCGTTCTGCGGCTTTCGAGGGGCAATCCCGCGTTGCTCGCCATCGCGCAGTACATACGGCATTGGGGGATATAGTCCCCCGTATCCATGCGCTTGCTCTGGATATCGACGTCTGACAGTCGCGGCCTTGGTTCAGATAAGCGACGATTACGTCGCCAATTCTCTGCGGATTTAATCTCGATCAAGGCATCGCGATACATGACCCTCTAATATTCGCCTCGTCGATCTCCGGTTAACCGGAGCGATCAGATTTGCGGATAATGAGGGCTTTTTAAATGATGACCAAAGCCAGAACGTGGTTCTCGGCACTGTCGACAGTTTCATTGCTGTCGGTGGGTGTTGCGTTCCCGGTTCACCATGCCCAGGCGGAACAGCCGGGCCCGGTAGAAGCCATTGAGTTCGACCAAGCCAAGGCGGCACTTGGCAAACGTTTGTTTTTTGACCCGCGCCTGTCTGGCGACACCGAACTGTCCTGCGCCAGCTGCCACCAGCCGGAAAACGGCTTTACCGACGGGCAGGCCCTATCGGATGCCTATGCCGGCAGCCTGCATTTCCGCAACGTGCCGACGCTGATTAACAGCGCCAAGCGCGCCGCGTGGTTCCATGACGGGCGCATTGGCACCAACCTCAACGACGCGACCCGCGAAAGCATCACCGAGACATACTCGATGAACATGGATATGCGTTTGATGCAGGAACGCATCAAGCAAGATCCGGTTTATGTCGAGATGTTCGAAGCCGCCGGATTTGGCGAGCCGTCGAACGGCGGGGTCCGTAACGCCATCCCGGAATATCTGAAAACGTTAATTTCGCGCGGCGCGCCGTTCGATTCCGGCGAGATGTCGGAAGACGCCAAGGCGGGCTATGAGCTGTTCAATGCCAGCGGCTGCAATTCCTGCCACTCGGGCGAGCGGTTCACGGATGATCTGCCGCACAATATCGGCGTGGGCGACAACCCCGATATCTGGGCGACCCCGGAACGTCACATCACCTTTGTGACCATGATGAAGTTCCTCGGCGTCGAGAATTACATGAACCTGCGCGCCGACCCCGGTGCGTATATCCGCACTCACACCGCCGATACCTTCGGCACGTTTATGACCCCCACGCTGCGTGAGCTGATCTATACCGCGCCATTTATGCATAACGGCTCGATTGCGACGCTCGAGGATGTGGTGGCCTTCTACAACGCCGGTGGTGGCGAAGATGAAAACAAGGATCCGCGCATCAAGCCGCTTGGCCTCAGCGAGACCGAACAAGCACAGCTGGTGGCCTTCCTTAAGGCGCTGTCTGGTGAGCCGCTGACCGGCCCGGACTTCGTCGCCGAGGACATCGATACGGATTATGCGCCGATCGAAAACTGGCAAGACGCGACAAACTGAGGAGTGGACCCATGAAAGACCTAAAGTCTTACCTTTCAGGCACAATCGCCACCGCTGCCCTGTTTGCCGTCCTAGGTGCACAGGCGATTGCGGAAACCAGCATGGAGATTGAGGCCGGCATCGGTGGCGCAGACCCCGATGTAGACTCGCCGCTGGTGGCGCTGGGCGAGCCGCCGATCCCGCTGGACAACCCGCAAACCGACGCCAAGATCGAACTGGGCAAGATGCTGTTCTTTGATGCCCGTCTTGGCGGGAATCCGTCGACGCCCTGTTCGGCCTGTCACATGCCAGATGTCGGCTGGGACGTCGAGGCACCGATCTCGTTCGGCTATCCGGGCACGACCCACTGGCGCAACAGCCAGACCATCGTGAACTCGGCCTATTACGGCAAGCTGTTCTGGGCAGGTTCCTCGAAAAGCCTTGAGAACCAGGCCAAATCCGCCGCAGGCGGTGCGGTCGCCGGCAACGGTGAGGCCGACATGATGGAGGCGCGCCTGGCCTTCGTCCCCGAATATGTCGAACGCTTCAACGATGTCTTCGGCGATCAGTGGCCGCGTATCAGCAATGCATGGCGGGCCATCGCCGCGTTTGAACGGACCATAGTTCAGACCGACACGCCCTTCGACAATTATCTGCGTGGGGATGACGCGGCGCTGACCGACGAGCAGAAACGCGGGCTGGAATTGTTCACCGGCAAGGCGCAGTGTTCCGAATGCCATAACGGTGCGTTGCTGTCGGATGAAAAATACTACAACACCGGTGTGCCCGCCTATGACGGTTGGCAGGACGATGGTCTGGCGCAAGTCACCTTCCGGTATGAGCTTTATGCCAAAGGCTCGACCGAAGAGATGTACCGCCACACCAAGGACGACCCCGGCTTCTATTTCCGTACCAAGGAAAAGGCCGACAAGGGGAAGTTCCGCACGCCAAGCCTGCGCTATACCCTCTATACCGAACCCTACATGCACAACGGCATGTTGGAGACGCTTGAGGATGTGGTCGAGTTCTACAACCAGGGCGGCGGCGAGAATGAGTTCTCGGCCAATAAATCTCCGCTGATCCAACCCCTTGGCCTGAATGATCAGGAAAAAGCGGATCTGGTGGCCTTCCTGAAATCCCTGTCCGGTGACGAGATTCTGGTCGAAGAACCTGATCTGCCGGATTACCAGCCGCTTCCCGCGGCAGCAGAGGAGTAAGCGTCATGAAAGATCATAACGCAACCGGATGCAGCTGTTCGGGCGACGCCAAAAAGGCCTGCACAGTGAACCGCCGCCAGTTCCTGTTCGCCTCGGGTGCCACCACCTTTGCCGTGATGGTGACCATGCCCACCCGCCATGGCCAGGCGGAACAGGTGCCCGCTTTGGTATCGACCTATCCGCGCAAGCTGATCGGCAAACTTTCCGAGTTGGAACAGGATGTGCCGGTCGAGTTCTACTACCCGGACGAGGGCGACTATTCGGACTCGATCCTTGTGAAAACCGGCGTGGAAAGCGGCGGCGGCATTGGTCCGCAAAAGGATGTTGTGGCCTTCAACCTCACCTGCACCCATCAGGGCGGGTCGATGTATGACAGCTACAAGCCTGAACATAAGGTGCTGGGCCCGTGCCCGTTGCACCTGTCCACCTATGACATGACACGGCACGGCATCCTCGTTTCGGGGCAGGCCTACCAATCGTTGCCGCAGGTCCTTTTGGAACTGGATGGTGACGATATCTACGCCGTTGGCATGTTCGGCCTGATCTACGGCCGTTACGACAACCTCATTGCATAAGGGAAGCGGAATCATGGCAACCCCGTATTACGTACCCGAAACCAACGTCCCGCTGCCGCCCAAAAGAGCCGAGGTCATCTCGACCGCCTGCGACTACTGCATCGTGGCTTGTGGTTACAAAGTCTACCGCTGGCCCGTGACGGCCAAACCCGGTGGCCCCACCGCAGACGAGAATGCGTTTGGTGAAGATTTCCCCGTTGCGCCGCTGGGTGCATGGGTCGCGCCGAACCAGCACAATATCGTTCTGCACAAAGGTCAGCCGCACCACGTGGTGATCATCCCTGACAAGGACACGCAATACGTCAACACCGACGGCGACAGCTCTTTGCGGGGCGGGTGTATCGCGCAGAAATGCTACAACCCGCAGACGCCCACTCGTGACCGTCTGAAGACGCCGCTGATGCGAATCTATGGCACGCTGATGCCGGTTCCGTGGGATCTTGCGCTGGATGTGGCGGCTGAGGTGGGCAACCACGTCATCGCCAAACACGGCACCAATGCCTATGGTGTGAAGACTTTCAGCTATCAATATATCGAGAACACCTATGCGATCTCGAAATACGCGCTGCGCCATATCAACACCGCAAATTTCACCTTCCACGACACGCCGTCCGACGTGACCTCGACCCCCGGTTTCCGGGATGCGGGTTTCGACAATTTCGGCCCGTCGTATGAGGACTGGCGCGATGCGGAAACGTTGCTCGTCTGCGGTACCGACCCCTATGAGACCAAGACCATCCTCTATACTCAGTGGATGATGAAGGGGATGCAGAACGGTCAGAAAGAGATCTATTTGATCCCGCGCCGGTCTGCCGGTGTGGCCCATGCTGAAAAGATGGGTGGCCTGCATATCGACGTTCTGCCCGGCACCGACCTGCTGGTCGTCAACGCCATTGCCCGGGTCATCGTGGAAAATGGCTGGGAAGACAGCGACTGGATCAAGAAATGGGTCAACAACAAATGGGAAAGCTCGTCGGGCTTCGGTCAGGGTACGCGCAACACGCCATGGCAGTGGCGCACGACCTGGGGCAAGTTCCAGACCAAAGGCTTTGAGGATTGGAAAGAATGGCTGCTGTCGCAGGACGAATTCGCGCCTGAAACCGCTGCAGCCATGGCCGAGATCGACGTGCAGAAAATCTATACTGCCGCCGAATGGCTTGCCAAACCCAAGGCGGATGGCACCCGGCCCAAGACCTCGGTCATGATCGAGAAAGGGTTCTACTGGTCGAACAACACCGGCAACACGCAGGCGATCTCGGCTCTGGGCATCATCTGCGGCTGTGGTGGTCGTCCGGGTCAGGTGATTGGCCGGGCCGGTGGTCACCAGCGGGGCGGCGTGAAGGGCGGGAAATACCCGCGCAACAAGTCGCCCGAGAAACTGCCGGGTCGCCGTCGCCGCGCCATGGATACGGACCGGTATCTGATTGCAGGTCATACCCGTATGGCCCATGTGATCGGCACCACATGGATTCAGGCGATGTGTGGTTCGCAACAGTTAGCTGACAAGTTCGAGGAACTGACCGTCCGCAACCCGCATCAGATTGCGTCTTTCGACAAGCAAGAAATGATCGACACGCTGAAGGCCCGCGCCGACAGCGGCGGTATGGTGGTCATCAACCAGGACATCTATCTGCAGGATCCGATCGGCAACCGCTATGCCGACATCGTGTTCCCTGCAGCGACCTGGGGCGAAGAGGACTTTCTGCGCGCCAACGGCGAACGCCGCCTGCGCCTGTATCAGAAGTTCTATGATGCGCCCGGTGCGGCCAAGCCCGACTGGTGGATCATTGCGCAACTGGCACAGCGGATGGGCTTTGACGGGTTCGACTGGCAGAACTCGAACGAGGTTGCCGAAGAGGCCGTGCGCTTTACGCGCGGGTCGCGCAAGGACTTCCACGCGGTCTACCGTCTGGCAAAGAAAGAGGGCAAGGGTCTGCACCAGAAGGTCCGAGAATTCGGCACCGATGGTGTGCAATGCCCGGTCATGCTGGATGCCGACGGTGTCACGCTGATTGAAACCAAGCGTCTGCATGACACAACCCGCACGCTGCCTGATACCGGTGCGGCTGGTGCGGATGTATTCAACAAGAAGCTGACGCACTTCAACAGCCAGACCGGCAAGTGCAACATCCAGAAATCGCCGTGGGGCCTGTTCTCGGATTATTGGGAATGGCTGAAACCAAACAAGGACGAAGGCGAGTTGTGGGCCACATCCGGTCGGATCAACGAACGCTGGCAGTCTGGTTTCGACGACCGCCGCCGCCCCTATATCGTGCAGCGCTGGCCGGAAAACTGGGTCGAGATTCACCCCGACGATGCGGCTGAACGTGGCATCGAAAGCGGCGACTATGTGATGGTCTATTCGGAGCGCGTTCCGGGTAACAAGCACACGCTGCTCGGTGTGGAAGGCGACGACTTCCAGTTCTCGAAACTGATGGAGAACGGGCATATCGAACTGACCAAAGCGGCGATCACCGCCGTGGCCATGGTTACGCCCGCCATAAAGAAAAGCGTCGTTTATATGGACTTCCTGCACATGCAGCAGCCCGCCAACGCGCTTGAGGGCCGGATCGTCGACTGGATCAGCGGCAACTACAACTACAAGATGGGCGTTGCCAAGGTCCGCAAGCTGGGGCCGAGCCCCTACAAGACCTCGTTCCGCACGATGTCCTTTGCGCCGCGTGATATCGCCTGACGGCTTTCCGGGGGGCGGACGCCATGCCGCCCCTCGGGTCCGGTCCCACTGCAGAAGGGACCACCTGGAAGGCAGGCTTCGGTTGGGAAACCTGTCTTCCACTTTACCCAACCCGTCCCAACGCAAAACATGGCAGACTTGATATGAACATGCATTCCGATACCGCCCTGCGTGACAAGGCCACCAGCCTGTTCTCCGACTACGCAAAATCTGATTATGACGTTATCCGCCTGCGCGCCATTCAGGCCCTGACCGCCATTGGAGCCAGCAACAGCCCGGCCTTAGTCGAGGCGTTGCTGGATGATGACGAAGACGTCCGTCAAGACGCAGCCCAAGCGCTGGGCGCGCTGGGCGTAACGGAGGCCGCGCCGCAACTGCTGGAAAACCTGATCCACGATCCCTGCGGTGAGGTGAAACTGGCCTGCGTCACCGCCTTAGCACAGCTGAACGCCAAGGACGCCATGCCGTACCTGCGCACCCTCGTCACTGGACGCGGCGAGGATATCACGTGGGACGAGGACGAGCTGCATCAGGATGAATGGGACGACTGGCTGGATACTCAGATCGCGGCGATCAAAGCGTTAGGTCGCATGGGCGATGCGGCTGCGATTGAACCCATTGTCATGGCCCTGATGGACGAAGACGGGCAGGAACTGGGGGATGTGGCCTGCGAAGCGCTGGGCCAGATCGGTACGCCGTCCGTGCCGACCTTGGGTGTGTTCGCCGAATCTTCGAACCGCCGTCTGCGTCACCGCGCTCTGCGCACGCTGGCCCCCATCGGAGGACCCGAGGCCGAAGCCATCTTGCGCAAAGCCACCACCGACAAGGACGGGGCCGTGCGTCTGATCGCATATGAGGCGCTGATGCCGAACGACCCGGCGCTGGTCGAACAGGCCCTGACAGATGCGGTCGAGGATATCCGCAACGCAGCGCTGAACCAGTCCGGCCTTTCCGAACCCGAACTGCTGGACCGCATGATGCGCGACCCCGGCGCCAAGGTGCAACTGGCGCTGATCGACCGGCTGGACCGCAGCCAGCCTATCGTTGATCAAGACGACCTGCGCTGGCAGGTGCTGGATTTCCTCGCAACCGGACAACAGCCTGAGGTCTCGGCGCAGGCGCTGGGCCTGCTGGCGGCGTTGGCCCCGCAACTGGTGGCAGATCGGCTGAACGCGCTGTTCTCGGTCGAGGCGGACGACCTCAAGGCCGAGCGTATCCAATGGGCCATCGTCGACGCGCTGGCGACCTCGCCCCTGCGCGAGGCGGCAGAATGGCTGCAACGCGCCTGCCGCGCGCCCTTCCGGTCGGTGCGGCTGAAGGCCGTGGCCTCGCTGGCGATGATTGTTACTGACACCGACCGCCCGCATGTGAACCAGCAGCAGGGCCGCGAATTGCTGCTGTCCTTCGCGCTCGCCCCGATGAGCGTGGTCGAAGACGCGCACGAGGAAGAGGCCCCGCAAACCGACATCGCCGCGCTGGAAGAGGCAGGGCTGGATGTATCCGACGGTGGTGAAAACGGCCCTACCTCCAGCCTCGGCGCGATCCTTGGCCATGACGCTATCGCGGCAGAGATGAAGAAAGAGGCCGAGGATGATGACCTGCACCCCCTGACGCCACGCGAGCAGGCATTGTTGGTCAAGGCCACCCGCCATCCCAAACGCCGCCGCGTGGCGTTGGATGACAATGCCGAAGCCTTGGAGCGTGAGACCCGCATTTCGGCCATCCGCCTGCTGGGCGACGTCACAGGTATGCAGATCATGCTGGCGCAGATCGCGCAGGACCCCGAGACCGAGATCGCTGCGCAGGCGCTGGCGGCACTGGGCTTGTCGGTCGCGCGCAACGGGTCCGAACTGAACCAGTCGCATTTGATCGAGCTGATCACACAGGGGCTTTCGCATACCGATGCCAATCTGTCCCTGCAGGCGCTGAACCTGCTGCAACAGGCTGACCTGCCACCGCAGGATGCGCTGCGGGGCAAATTGCGGGCTATGCTGAAAACCGGAGATACTGCCTTTCGTATCGACGCCATGCAGATTTTGACCCGCTGGGACGGGACGGCCGATGTGGCGCGCAGCTTGCTGGACGATGTCTCGGCCCCGGTACGGCAGGCGGCGATGCGGCTTTTGTCTGAAACGGCCCCGGATCAGGCTGGTGCGGCCATCGTACCCTTCCTTCTGGCCAATCCTGAGCAACGGATCGTGACCTATGTCAATGACAGCACCCCTGCCTTGGTATCCATTGGGCGCGAATTGTTGGCCGGATTGCGCGACGAGAACCGCCGCGACCAGTGGCCGGTGTTGATCAGCGCTTTGGCCGACCTGTTGGGAGACCCCTACCGGGCGGTCTGAAACCGGAGGGATAGATGGCGATTTCGCTGAAACTAGGCGCGGCGATTCTAACGGGGGCAATGGCTTTTGGTAGTGTCGCACTGGCCGAGGAGATCCCCGAGGTTGCCGTAGTTCATCAGGTCATCGACCTGAACGCCGACACTCCGGCGCATGCATTTCGGTTCGAACCCAAATTCCTGCAGGTTCCCGCTGGGGCGACTGTGCGTTTCAAAGGCTCGACCGGGCGGCACACGGTCACTGCCATTCCTCGAATGATACCCGTGGGCGCGCGCGTCTTCGAGATTCGGGGCAAACCCGAACTGGATCTGACTTTCGAGAAAGAGGGAGTCTACGGCATCCGTTGCCGCGTTCATGGGCGTCACGGAATGGTCATGCTGCTGGTAGTTGGTGATCCAAGCTCGAATCTCGAAGAAGCCAAGGCCTATCTACCTAAACTTGGAGAGGCCGAGCGGGTCGGTTTCGAAGAGCTCTTTGCGTATATGGAGGCCCAAAATGGCTGATGGATGTGCCTGCGACCACCATGCTCATATGTACCTGACCGTAGATGACGCCCTAAGGCGCGGTTTGTCCGTGGCCAACCCCATCACGGATATCGAAACACTGCCGCTGGTGCAGGCCATTGGCCGGATATTGGCCGAGGATTGCGCTAGCAATGTAGACATGCCCGCCTTCGATAATTCGGCCATGGACGGCTATGCCGTTCGCAGCGCCGATCTGGGCGAGGGGCCTGTGTTCGAACTGCTAGTTGGCGGTCGCATAGCCGCCGGCGATAGCGGCGCACACGATGCGCCGGATGGCAGTGCCTTGCGTATATTCACAGGAGCGCCGGTGCCGTCTGAGTTCGATGCGGTATTAATGCAGGAAGACTGTGAGTTTCAGTCCGATCGCATCCGGTTCAACCGCCGTCCAAAATCCGGTCAGCATATCCGTCGCGCGGGCGAGGAATTGAAAGCTGGTGCCCCGATCCTGCGGCGCGGGTGTGAAATTTCTGCGCGTGAGGCCGCCGCGTTGGCCTCGGCTGGTTATGGCGAGGTGAAGGTTTTTCGCAAGCTCAAGGTCACGATCTTCTCGACCGGTAGCGAGCTGCGCCAGCCGGGTGAAGCGCTTGGCCCCGGACAGATCTACAACTCGAACCGGTACATGCTTTTGGCTTTGCTGGATAAACCCTGGATCGAACTAGCCGACCGAGGCCCGGTCGAAGATGATCCGGTGCTGCTGAAGCAGGTCTTGAGGGATGCCTGTAATAGCTCGGACCTGATCATCACCACGGGCGGTGTTTCGGTCGGGGACGAAGACCACATGCCGCGCCTGTTCAGTGAAATCGGTGGCGAAACCGAGGTGATGAAAGTGGCGATGAAACCCGGCAAACCGATCATGTTCGGTTGTCGGGGTGATGCGCTTTATGTGGGCCTGCCAGGAAATCCGGTTTCGGCCTTTGTTACGTGGCAGATCATTGGTGCGCGGATGATGGAACGCCGTGCCGGTCTGCATCGGAACGAACGCACCCCCGAGCAGGCGGTTTTAGCAGAACCTATTCAACGCCGCGCGGGGCGGCGTGAGTACCGCCCGGTAAGCATCGACGGATGTACACCGAATGGCGCACCGCGATTGCGCCTGATGGCCGAGTCTTACAGCGGGCGCGTTGCCCTTCTTGCACAGGCCGATGGTCTGGCAATTATTCCGGCAGAAACTGAGAAGCTGCCAGCCGGAGAAGCTCTGGATTTCCTTCGATTCTAGATGGATCCCGATGCGCTTGAGGTATCAAATTCTTTGGTCAACGAGCGCCCTTTGCTGTCGATGGCGCGCGGCTGTAGGCCTTTGGTGCCGACCTATGTCGGGACCTTTGGGGATCGCCGAATGCTCTGTCGCGAATGTACGCGCGACGGGCAGCTAGGTGACGTCCTTGAACATGTAAGTGGTCGGCTCCAGCCGATCCTCAAACGGGTTTCGGCAATAGTTCGGGATCTCTCCGGCAATCTGATAACCCATCGACTGATACAGCAAGCGTGAAGGATCGCTGCTACGGGTGTCCAGCACCAGCATCGTGCGTTTCAATTCCTGAGCACGTTCATGCAGTGCCTCCATCAGCGACCGACCCAAACCACGACGGCGAGCCTGCGGATGAACCAGCAGTTTTGCCACATCCGCGCGATGCGGCTGGTTTGGCATTGCGGCGGGGATCAGTTGCACTGTGCCCAGAATGCGTCCGTCACCATATGCGACAAACAGATCGAGTGTCTCCGCGCGGAGTTCGGGCTGCACCCTGTCCCGCCAATAGGCGCGGGCATCGTCTCGCGAAAAAGGAAGGATGAACCCGATACTGGCACCGGTATGGACACAGCGGTGCAGGATATCGGTCAGATCCTCAAGCGCTTCGTCGAAATATTCCTGTGGCAATCGCGTAATCATATCAGCACCAACAGATAGCGCGCACCGCGTTTGGGTCCGGTTTCGAACTGCGTTGGCCCCGACAGGTGATAGCGAAGGCAGTCGCCGCCGCTGAGCGCATGGGCAATCCCGTCCACTGTCAACGTTAGCCCTCCATCAAGTAGGATCAGGTGGTGCTCCTGTCCCGGCTTGGGCGGAGTATCGTAGGTGATGACAGTACCTGGGGGCAAATGACCTTCCATTACTTCCCCACTGAGGCCAGTCGCCGGTGGTGAAACCGAACGGCGGGTAAACCCGCTTTCGGGGTCATGCCATTCAGGCTGCTTCTCGAAAGGTACTTTGGGATCGAAACTGTCTTCGACCATCATCAGCAGGCGTGACATGGGCAGGCCGTATGCTGCGCATAAACGGCCAAGCGTTTCAGCGGTAGGGCTGACATCACCGTTTTCCATTCGCGACAGTGTCGCCCGGCTGACCCCACTTTGGTCTGCCAGCTGCTCAAGCGACCAGCCATGACCCTGGCGCAGCTCGTTCAGACGCTTAGCGAGGCGGTTTGATAGTGTGTCGAGCATGGCTCACATATGGGAATCAGTTACGAATATGGGATTATTGCCTTGCTTTACTTCAAACACAATAGAAAAAGGGCGCAGAAATCTGCGCCCTTTTGCTGCTCGGGTATCGGACTGGATTACTTCCAGCCAACTTCGTTATAGATTTTCTGTGCCTCGGGGATGTTTTTAGCGGCCTCTGAGAGGTTCACCTCATCCGCTTTGAATTCCCCCAGAGCGGCCACGTTCTCAGCCAGCGCGACGCCTTCGACAGCGGGGTATTCATCGTTTCCGTTCGAGAAGTAGACCTGGGCCTGATCGCTTGCGAGATACTCAAGGAACTTAATCGCGTTTTCTTTGTTGGGCGCGTTTGCTGCAACACCCGCACCCGACAGGTTCATATGTGCACCTTCGGCATCCTGTGCCGGGAACTGCACGCCGATCATCTCGATATCCGCGCTTAGACCCTTGACGTCTTTGCGCATAGCGCGGGCCATATAGTATGTGTTGGCAACCGCAATCTCGCACTCGCCTGACACGATGCCGCGCAGCTGGTCTGTGTCACCGCCCTGAGGTTCGCGTGCCATGTTGGCGGCGACACCTTCAGCCCATTTCCTGGCTTCTTCCGCGCCGTGATTTGCAATGATCGATGACAATAGTGTCTGGTTATAGATATTGCCGGACGAGCGAATGCAGATCTGCCCTTTATACTCCGGTTTTGCCAGATCCAGATAGGTTGCGGGTGGGTTGGCGACATCAGCCTTGTCAAAGAAGATGATCCGTGCGCGCTGAGAAAAGCCGTACCACTGATTGTCTTCGTCCTGAAGGTTTGCCGGAATACGCTCCTCTAAGATTGCGCTCTCGACCGGCTGCAGGATGCCTTCGCTCTTGGCGCGGGCCAGGCGCGAGCTGTCGACCGTCAGCAGGACATCAGCGGGCGAATTCGCGCCTTCTGCTTTCATCCGTGCTATCAGTTCGTCGGCCTTGCCTTCGATGCGGTTGATGGTGATGCCGGTGGCCTCTTCGAAGTCGGAATACAGGCGTTCGTCGGTGTCGTAGTGGCGCGAGGAATACAGGTTCAGCTCGCCCTCGGCTGCGGCAGAGGTGGCGATCAGGGCCGTCAGGGTGGCGGCAAAGCAGGTAGAGAATTTCAGCATCATTTGTCCCAACATTGAAAATCGTGACGGGATTTAACCCGACTGATTTGGTCAATTAAACGATTCTCGGTGGGATGCAAGGAAATCCGACAAAATTAGTTGGTCAAAACGTCGCTGAACCTACCTTGCCGGACGGCCCCTTCAGGATTGACGCCGCCTACTTTGTTTTCTTTCGGGTTGCGGTGGGATGGGTGACGGTGCCGGCTCGGGGTCCGGATCGTCGCTGAGCACCGGTTCTTTGGTCAGCATCGCCTGTGTTACCGCTTCCATGTATTTCTGCAGCATGACCGGCGGATCGGCTGGGGCCAGTTTGATTGATAGCCTGCTTGCACCTTCCTGATTATAGGCATAGCGCGAGGAATAACTTGCGTTGACCTGCGCCGCCACGGGTCCCCAGCCACCTTTGACCGATGCGCTGCCTGATTTCTCGGTCTGTTTGGTCATCGAGATCGCCATCTTTACCTCGATCTCGGCCTCTTGCACCGCATAGAACGCGGGCAGGAAACCCATCGACACGAGGCTGAATTCCTTTGGGGGACCATCGGGGTTGGATAGGTCGGGAAGCTGGATTTTCTGATCCGCCATGTATTTGGCGATATCAGTCGAATGTCTATCCAATTCAGTTTGCGACTCTGCCACGGAAATCGCCAGTTTCTGAACCATTTCCGCGAAAGGGACGTTTAGCAGTTCCTGCCCGATACTCATTTCCAATCTCCTTTGTGAATTCAGTCTCTATCAATAATCTTCGTTGCGGACCGTCTTTTGACCGAGAACGAGACCTTCGCTGCGTTCTGGCTGACCGCCTGTTTCTTCGCGTTTGTAGCGAACTGGGCTTTGTCGCCATCCCGACCAAGCCCAACAAAGGCTTCGACCTGGACATTGTCGATGGTGAAATCGTCGCTGCCGTCGGATCCTGCAAGGATCTGTTCGCCCAGGGCCTGCGAAAAAACCTGCGCATCTACGATCTGCGTATCTTTGTCTTCAGCCTCCATTCCGCCCTGGCCTCCGGCCATTGGGTTCACCACCGGAGAACCCGAGCCCATCAGCATGCCACTGCCTCCTTCTTCCAGATCGTCGATCTGGTCTTGCAGGTCTTGGATCGTCTCCAGCAACACGACCTCGCGCGCCTCCAGCGCGGTCAGGCGGTTTTCCAATGACTGAAGCAGTGTGGTGAAGGCCTCGGGCAGTTCGGTGATGCGCACATCTATAGGCTGTTTTTTGGGGGTCTTGTCCTTTTTAGTCGCCATCGACCCCTCCACCAGAACCACTTTCATCCACCGGTCCCGGCGCGAACCGCATCCGCATGGTCGACGCGCTGCTCGCATCGAGCGTATCTGTTTGCGTCAGTTTTGGCCCACACAGAAACGCGCCAATGATCCCGCGTTTGCCTTCTTCTGTGGTGCTGGTCATCTCCATGACGACCTTCAATTCTACATCGACATCCTGCATGTGGTAAAAGACTGGCGGAATGCCCATCTCGCGCAGTTCCTGAGGATAGTTCTTCAGCGCGTTCAACTGATCCAGGCTAAGTTGTTCGGCGGCCTGGGCCACGCTTCGGCCTATATCGGCCACCATCTCGGTCAGGGTTGTTCCTAATAGCGTATCCAGATCATCGTTGGCCAACCCGACCTCCCGTCATAAAAACAGGGAAAGCGTAGCACGAGACCGTCTCATAACAATACTAAATCTCAGAACCGGACTTTCGGAGCGATTTCCGGCACTTCCGCCGACACGAAAGGGCGCTAGAAGCAGGGCATAAAAAAAACGCGCTCGAAAGCGCGGTTTTTCTAATTAGGTTCGTGCAGCCCTTAGCCCTGGCGAGCTTTGAACTTGCGCTGCGTCTTGTTGATCACGTAGACGCGGCCTTTGCGACGCACAACCCGGCAATCACGATGCCGGTTCTTGAGCGAGCGGAGCGAGTTCTTGACCTTCATGGGTCTGTCTCCAATCTGCGGCGCCTTCATCAAAGACGTGGCCAGCGCCTGGGTTAATCGGGTGCCCCGGAAAGACCAGAGCAATGAATTCATGGTGGGCGGTACAAGGATCGAACTTGTGACCCCTTCGATGTCAACGAAGTGCTCTACCGCTGAGCTAACCGCCCATGAAACCGTTGCGTGACCTGCCCCATAACGAAATGGGGCGCGGAACCCCGCGCCGGTAGCGGGGTCTATAAAAGGAGTCGTTGGGGGGATCAAGGGGTTTGGCAGAACTATTTTACGGTCTATGTTGAGTGCGAACAACGGAGAGCCCATGCCCGACGCCGCCACCAATGCAGCCTATATTCTGGATATGCCCGCAACGCGTACGTCCTGCGTGGTATTTGCCTCGCCCCATAGCGGTCGGACCTATCCCGAGTCTTTGTTGAAGCGGTCTGTTTTGAACCGCAATATGATTCGGTCCTCTGAGGATGCGTATGTCGATCAGCTTTTTTCCTCAGTCGCTGAATTCGGTGCACCGCTGCTCGCCGCGGCCATGCCGCGCGCCTATCTGGACCTGAATCGCAATTCTGATGAATTGGATCCCGCATTGATACAGGGTGCGCGTCGTCACGGACATAATCCGCGGGTTACTTCGGGCCTCGGGGTGATTCCCCGCGTGGTCGCCAACGGCAGGGCGATCTACAGCGGCAAGCTGACTATGGATGAGGCGCGCCTGCGGATCGATACCTATTGGCGTCCATACCATACTCGTCTGAAATCTCTGCTGGCGGAATCGCATCAGATGTTTGGGCAGGCCATTCTGATCGATTGCCACTCGATGCCGCACGAGGCGGTGGCGCTGGCCGGCGGCTCGCGCCGGGCCCGACCGGAAATCGTTTTGGGCGATCGGTTCGGTGCGGCCGCTTCCGGTGTGATCGTTGATCAGATCGAGGCCGCTTTTTCCGACGCGGGTCTGAATGTGGCGCGCAACACGCCTTTTGCAGGGGCCTACGTCACCCAGACCTATGGTCGACCTGCCCGCCATCAGCATGCGGTTCAAATCGAGATCGATCGTTCACTTTATATGAACGAGGAAACGATCCAGCCGAACGGCAACTTTGAGGCGTTGCGTGATGTGTTGCGGCAGGTCACCGCGCAGATCACCAGTATCGGGTCCGATCCAATGTCACTTGCCGCCGAATAGACCTAGCGCAGCGCACGACCTTTTACGATTGCATCACTGCCGAAACGGCGCCGGATTTCGTCCGTCGCACGTTCGGCCTGTGATCGGCGTTCTGCACCGGGATCCAGAAGGTCGCCCGAGATATCGGCCTGATCCTCTGAGCACAGGTCAGACAGGCCGCATCCCAAAAGGCGATAGGGACCCTGATCGCCAACCTGATCAAATAGCCCACGAGCGGTGCGATAAATCCGATCCGCTATCTGAGTCGCATCGCGTAGCGATATCCGCCGGGTGATGATCTTGTGGTTGGCCTGTTTCAGCTTCAGCGTCACCACTCGCCCAGCCAATCCCTTGGCTTTGGCCCGGTCGGCTACCTTTTCAGACATACGCCACAGATGCCCGTCCAGAATTTCAAGACTGGCGGTATCCTCGAAAAAAGTGGTCTCATTGCTGATCGACTTCATCGGCTCATGGGCCGATACGCGCCGTTTGTCCTGCCCGCGCGCCAGATGCCACAGACGGTAGCCCATCGACCCGAACCGCGCTGTCAGCGCCTCCTGATCCCAGCGCAGAAGATCAGCAAATGTGCGAATCCCTGCGCGATCCAGAGATTCCTGCGCCGCCGGACCAATTCCCCAGATTAATCGCACCGGCCGGTCATGCAGGAAATCAGCCGTCTCGGCCTGGCCGATCACTGAAAAACCCCGAGGCTTGTCGAGATCCGAGGCCACCTTGGCCAGAAACTTGTTATGGCTCAAGCCAATCGATCCCGTCAGGCCCAGCTCATCTTTCATCCTCTTGACCAGACGCGCAAGCATGACCGCTGGCGGTGCACCATGCAGCCGCTCGGTGCCGGATAGGTCCATGAACGCTTCATCCAGCGACAGTGGTTCAACATCAGGTGTCAACTCGTCCATCATGGTGCGTATCTCGCGCGCGACGCTGGCATAGAGCGACATACGCGGTTTGATCACCACCGCTTCGGGGCATAGTTGAAGCGCCTTGAACATTGGCATGGCTGAACGTACCCCGCGAACGCGGGCCACGTAACATGCAGTTGATACCACCCCGCGCTTGCCGCCGCCAATGATCACAGGCTTGTCGGCAAGTTCGGGATTGTCGCGCTTTTCGACCGAAGCATAAAAAGCATCGCAATCCATATGCGCGATCGTCAGGTCAAACAGCTCTGGGTGCGATTTGACCCTCGGGCTGCTGCAAGTTGGGCAGCGCGGCCCTTGCTTAATTTCCTTCAGGCAGTCGCGACAGATGGCGGGCATGATGTAGTTTCTTTCCGGCCAGCGGCGGATTGATCAAGACATTCGATAGGTTAATAAGTATCGCGAATGGATAAGGATAAAAAGAGGACCGATGGACTTCGCCGGGGCAAAAATAGCGTTGTTTCTGGGGCGCAAGCTGCTGGTCATTCTAAGAGATGATCGATCTGATATCCCGTTTCCAGGTCATCTCGATTTTCCAGGCGGCGGGAAAAAGTCAGGCGAAACACCGATCGAATGCGCGTTGCGTGAAACAGATGAAGAGGTTGGGCTGCGCCTGTGCGCAACCGATCTTGTCTGGTCACGGCAATATGGTCAAAGCTGGTTCTACGTCGCCCTGCGCCCGCCGGAAGATGTTGGTCTGATCCGTTTTGGGGACGAAGGGCAGGGGTGGAGGCTGATTTGTCCGCAGGATTATCTGTCGAATCCGTTGGCCATTCCAAATTTTGCAGATCGCCTTCGGGATTATTTGTCGGAAACGGCGCAGCTTTGAACGGGACTTCGAAAGAAAACCCCCCGCGCCTGCGGGGGGAGGTAACGAGCCTCAGGAAGAGATGGCCCGTTGGGGAGTGTCTTGTGTGTAGAATCGCCGAAAATGGCGTTTTTCGATAGCCACAAGCCGAACGCCATAAAACTCATGTTTTTCATGTGTGTTTTCGGGCACAGGGACGATTTGGCGCGGCGGCGCGAAAAATTGACCTAACGTCAATTGCTTGAGCACCGTTCCTTCCGCAATTTTTGGCTTTTCGCCTAATGGTGAGTCAATGAATTTAACTCGCTCAAAACTGCTTGTGCGGCGGCTTTGGGGTCATCCGCCTGATAAATCGGGCGGCCCACGACGATATGATCGGCCCCATCGCCGATTGCACTGGCCGGGGTTGCGACCCGCTTTTGGTCGCCCAAAGCTGCACCAGCAGGGCGTACCCCAGGGGTTACAATCAAACGACCTCCGGATTGGGGCAGGGCGCGGATTAGCGCGGCTTCCTGAGGACTGGCGATGACGCCATCAGCTCCGGCCTCGAAAGCCTTGGCCGCGCGTTCTACAACGAGGTCCTGTACGTCACCCGCTTTCAGAAGGCTTGCATCCAGATCGTCCCTGTTCAGTGATGTCAGGACTGTTACCGCCAGAATTTTCATGTCCTTGCCTGCAGCGCCCTCCTTAGCGGCGCGTACGACATGCGGATCACCATGCACCGTCAAGAAGTCCAGATCGAACTGAGCCAACCCACGCACTGCATTTTCTACAGTGTTGCCGATATCGAACAGCTTCATGTCCAAGAAAATGCGCTTTCCGTGATCCTGTTTCAACTCGTTGGCCAATGCCAGACCGCCGCTGGTCAACATACCCAGCCCGATCTTATAGAACGAAACCGAGTCGCCCAGCCGCTCGGCCATGGCTAGACCCTGCAGGGCGTTTGGGACGTCGAGGGCTACGATAAGGCGGTCATCGGACATGGGGCGCTCCTTTTTGGCAAACGTTTGCGTCCTAACGGGTTCAGGGCGATCTGTCCATGTGTGAAGCCCGAGGTGACGCAGTTCACTCACTATTTTGCGCAATGTGCTAAAGTGCCGACGTTCAGAACAGGGATAGAAATGATGAAAAAGGTAATTGTACTTGGCGCGGCACTGATGTTGGCCGCATGCGAAGACGCGCCTCAAAGCGATCCGCCCGAAACCGGTGTCGCGCCGGCTCCAACCAATGACAATCTTCTGTTAGTGCGTGGGTACCGATCGGAAGACGACTGGTGTCAATTGACCGGGGAAACAGCCTATACCGGCAACTTCCTCGATCATACGGCTGATCTGGTTTCATGCCCCACAGGCAGCAGTGCCGAGCAGTCTTTGGTCGAAATGTATAACGCTGAATTGATGGGAGAAACTGGCGGTTATTCCGTCTACTCGATTCCGCGCGGATGACGCCGATTTATATGCTCTAGCCCCTTGAATGGGAAAAGACATTTCCCAAATTGAATGTGAGGCCCAGACCGACGCGTGCCGCCAAGCGGGCGCATCAATACGGGGCGCTTAAGAAAAGGAGAATGCTATGGACTTGAACAAGTTCACCGAGCGGGCACGGGGTTTCGTGCAAGCCGCGCAGACCATTGCGCTGCGCGAGGGGCACCAAAGGCTGGAGCCCACACACATACTCAAAGCATTGATGGACGACGATCAAGGGCTGGCCAGCAACCTGATCACACGCGCTGGCGGCGCACCGAACCGCGTGGTTGAGGCGTTGGACGCGGCCATGGGCAAAATCCCGAAGGTCAGCGGCGACGCGAGCCAGATCTATATGGACGGCCAGACCGCCAAGGTTTTGGACGAGGCAGAGAAGCTCGCCACCAAGGCGGGCGACAGCTTTGTGCCGGTCGAACGCGTTCTGATGGCGCTGTGTATGGTGAAATCCAAAGCCAAAGAGGCTTTGGAGGCCGGTGCTGTATCGGCCCAGAAACTGAACGAAGCGATCAACGATATCCGCAAGGGCCGCACTGCTGACACCGCATCGGCGGAAGAAGGCTACGACGCGCTTAAGAAATATGCGCGCGACCTGACCGAGGCTGCAGCCGAAGGCAAGATCGACCCGATCATCGGGCGGGATGAGGAAATCCGCCGTTCGATGCAGGTTTTGTCGCGCCGCACCAAGAACAATCCGGTACTGATTGGTGAACCCGGCGTCGGTAAGACCGCGATTGCCGAGGGCATGGCCCTGCGCATCGTCAATGGTGATGTGCCGGAATCATTGAAGGACAAGAAGCTTCTCGCGCTCGACATGGGTGCGCTGATCGCCGGTGCTAAATATCGCGGTGAGTTCGAAGAACGACTGAAGGCTGTTCTGACTGAAGTGACCGAAGCCGCCGGTGAGATCATACTGTTCATCGACGAGATGCACACGCTGGTAGGTGCAGGTAAATCCGACGGTGCGATGGATGCCGCCAACCTGATCAAGCCTGCGCTTGCCCGGGGTGAGCTGCATTGTATCGGCGCGACAACGCTGGATGAGTACCGCAAATACGTCGAAAAGGACGCAGCCCTCGCCCGCCGGTTCCAGCCGGTGATGGTCACCGAGCCGACGGTCGAGGATACGATCAGCATCCTGCGCGGCATCAAGGAAAAGTACGAGCTGCACCATGGCGTGCGTATTTCCGACTCGGCACTCGTGTCGGCGGCGACGCTCTCGCATCGCTATATCACCGACCGGTTCCTGCCCGACAAAGCCATCGACCTTGTCGATGAGGCGGCGTCGCGCCTGCGGATGGAGGTGGATTCCAAGCCCGAGGAACTCGATCAGCTGGATCGTCAGATCCTGCAAATGCAGATCGAGGAAGAGGCGCTGAAGCTGGAAGATGACGCGGCCTCCAAGGATCGTCTGGAAACCTTGCAAAAGGATTTGGCCGATCTGCAGGAGCAATCCGCCGAGATGACTGCTCAGTGGCAGGCAGAACGCGACAAGCTCGCGGGTGCCCGTGATCTTAAGGAACAGCTCGACAAAGCTCGCGCTGATCTGGAAATCGCGAAGCGCGAAGGGAACCTCGCCAAAGCGGGTGAGCTGTCCTACGGTGTCATCCCTGAGCTTGAGAAAAAGCTGACCGAGGCTGAAAACGCCGAAAGCAACGCCATGATGGCCGAGGAAACGGTGCGCCCAGAACAGATTGCGTCGGTGGTCGAACGCTGGACCGGTATCCCGACCTCGAAAATGCTGGAAGGCGAGCGTGAGAAACTGCTGCGGATGGAAGACGATCTGCATTCCCGCGTGATCGGTCAGGATGCGGCGGTCACTGCCGTTGCCAACGCCGTGCGCCGTGCGCGTGCCGGTCTGAATGACGAGAACCGCCCATTGGGCTCGTTCCTGTTCCTCGGGCCGACCGGTGTGGGTAAGACCGAGCTGACCAAGGCCGTGGCGAACTTCCTGTTCGACGACGACAACGCGATGGTGCGCATCGACATGTCCGAGTTCATGGAGAAACACGCGGTCGCCCGTCTGATCGGTGCCCCTCCGGGCTATGTCGGCTATGACGAAGGTGGTGTGCTGACCGAAGCCGTGCGGCGCAGACCCTATCAGGTCGTGCTGTTTGACGAGGTCGAAAAGGCACACCCGGATGTGTTCAACGTGCTGCTGCAGGTCCTGGACGATGGCGTCCTGACCGATGGTCAGGGTCGTACCGTCGACTTCAAGCAGACGCTGATCATCCTGACGTCGAACCTTGGGTCTCAGGCACTCAGCCAGTTGCCCGAAGGGGCTGACAGTGCGCAAGCGCGGCGGGATGTCATGGACGCGGTCCGGGCTCATTTCCGGCCTGAATTCCTGAACCGTTTGGATGAGACCATCATCTTTGACCGGCTCAAGCGGGCCGATATGGATGGCATCGTCGATATCCAGATGGCACGTCTGCAGAAACGTCTGGCCGCCCGCAAGATCGAGCTGGCACTGGACGATGGCGCGAAGGAATGGCTGGCCAATGAAGGCTATGATCCGGTCTTCGGTGCCCGCCCATTGAAACGCGTGATCCAACGCGCCCTGCAGAACCCGTTGGCCGAAGCACTGCTGGCCGGTGAGATAAGGGATGGTGAGACCGTTCCGGTGACCGCCGGAACCGATGGTTTGATCATCGGCGACCGGCTGGGAACGTCCGAGCGTCCGCGCCCGGATGATGCAGTCGTGCATTAAGTCTCAGGTAATGAAGAGACCCGCCATCCAGGCGGGTCTTTTTTTGGTGGCTTGTATTGCGACTAAGAGCGTTCAGACCTGCCCGGTCAGATCCTGCGCCAGCATCATTGCATTGCCGTCCGGGTCGTAAAATGTGGCGGTGCTGACCATCCCCTCGATCGTCTCGGTTTCGCCGTCAAACCGAACGCCGGACCCTTCCAGAGCACCGCGTGCACTTGCGATATCAGCAACACCAAAGACCGGAACGGTGTTTCCGGGCGCGGGTTCTGCCTGCTCGCCCAAACCAAGGGTCACGCCTTCGGTTTTGGTGAGCATCTCGCTCCAACCCGCCTCATCAATATGATGGATCAACTCAAACCCGAGCTTGTCATTATACCAGCGCGCACTGGCGTGGCGATCTTTGACCGAAATGGCAAGAGTGATGGTGTTTTCTAAGGAAACGAGGGCCATGGAACTTTCCTTTTGTCCTAAAATAAAGTAACTATACTTTATGGACATTAAGGCACTTGTCAAGCTCACCTCTCGGGCCTGGTCGCTGAACATTCTTGCGCAGCTGCACCAGGGGGTTCCGGGCAGGCAGGCCCCCTTGCTCGCCGCGACGGGGGCAAGCCGGACGGCGTTTGCGGCAAGTCTGGAGCATCTGGCAAGCCTTGGCTTGCTTGAACGGAACCCGGGCCACGGGCACCCTTTGCGACCTGAATTCCGTTTGACCAAAGCCGGGGTTCAGGCGGCGGCTGTAGCGGCAGAAATCGTGGCCTTGGTGCCGGATGATACCGAATTGAAGCTACTGCGTCGTAGCTGGACGGTCCCTATTCTGGCGTTGACCCGCCAACCGCGGCGCTTTTCAGGGCTCAGGTCGGATCTTCGGGTGATCACTGATCGCGCATTGTCGTCCTCGCTCAAGCAGTTAGAGGCGCAGGACTGGGTTCGGCGCGATATCGAAATTTCGGCCCGGCTGCCTTTTCCGACCTATCAGGCGGTCAATCTTGGGTGCGAAATAAACCGTGTTGTCGGCTTGAACATCGGGTGACCGTTATCCTCGCGCCCAAGCGTACCTAATTTTCGTTACAATCTGTTCGCTCAATCGTGACGCCTGTTTCCTTGGCTCTGTGCTATCAGACCTTACTTCAGTTACGAGGTTAATGGATAACGGAGAACCAAATGGCGCATCGCTGGACCAACAAACTGACGCATGCGGACGTCACCCCAAGGGCGGCGTTTCTGAACCGGCGACAGGTCATGGCCGGTTTGGCGGGTGTCGGGCTGGCGAGCCTCGCGCGGCCAGCGGCGGCCGAGGCGCTTGAACCGAATACCTGGGAAGAGATTACTTCCTACAACAATTATTATGAGTTCGGGACACGCAAGGATGATCCGGCGAAATATGCACACACACTGGTAACCGAGCCCTGGAGTGTAACCATCGACGGTCTGGTCGACCGCCCTGGTGAATATGATTTCAAAGACATCATGTCTGAAATGACTGTTGAGGAGCGAATCTATCGGTTCCGCTGTGTTGAGGCCTGGTCGATGGTGATACCTTGGAACGGGTTTGAACTGGCAGATCTACTCGGCATGGCTGGCGTTCAGGACGGCGCGAAATACGTGGCGTTTGAGACCGCCTATCGTCCCGATGAGATGCCGGGTGTGGCGTATCCGGTACTAGACTGGCCATATCGCGAAGGGCTGCGTTTGGATGAGGCGATGCATCCGCTGACCATTATGGCTACTGGGATCTACGGCAGGGACATCCCGAACCAGAACGGCGCGCCTTTGCGATTGGTGGTACCGTGGAAATATGGCTTCAAATCGATCAAATCGATCGTGCGGATTACCCTTACGGATACCCAGCCTCCGACAAGTTGGAACATGGCAGGTCCTAGGGAATATGGGTTCTACAGCAATGTGAACCCCAATGTGGATCACCCCCGCTGGTCGCAGGCTTCGGAACGTCAAATCGGCGGAGGTCTGTTTGCCAAGCGAATCCCGACGCTGATGTTCAACGGATATGAAGATGAGGTCGCCAGCCTTTACGAAGGCATGGATCTGGCGAAGAACTACTGAGATGATGCGACGGCTCAACGACCTCTTGCGACGGCTTCCCAATTGGGCCGTTTATTTGCTGGGCGCGCTGCCTGCGCCCTGGTTGTTTTATCAGGGCATGACCGGTGGTCTCGGGGTCGAGCCGATCGAGGCGCTCGAGCACGAGTTTGGCGAACTGGCGCTGCAGCTTCTGATTTTGGGTCTCGCGATTTCGCCCTTGCGTCGCTTCGCTGGCCTAAATCTGATGAAATTCCGCCGCGCGTTAGGTGTACTGACATTTTCCTATGTCGCATTGCACCTGTTGATCTGGCTGGTTCTGGATGTTCAGATTCCCAGCCAAGTCTGGGCGGACATTATCAAGCGGCCCTATATCACGGTGGGCATGGCTGCCTTTGTATTGTTACTGCCGCTTGCAATCACGTCCAACAACTGGGCGGTTCGCCGTTTGGGGCCTCGTTGGCGCAAATTGCATCGTCTGGTCTACCCAGCAGCAATTCTGGGCGCGCTTCATTATGTGATGCTGGCGAAGGGGTTTCAGATCGAGCCATTGGTCTACCTGGCGATTATCCTGGGTCTTCTGGCCTTGCGCCTGCCGGTCACATCATTCCTGATCCGGTTTAGGCAAGCCGATTCAGCCTGACTCGCAGGCGAGTCTGTGGGTAACAGTGTGAATAACATATCCATGGCGCTGATTTGCGATGGTCTGTGTCCGCGACTTCCGGGTTGAATGGCTGGATTATATTTGTAACCTTTTGTTTTAGTTAGATAAAATTCTGTTTTTGCGTTTTTTTGCGTTTTTTTGATTTTTCCACTTGCGGCTTCTGGGCGATATACTTAGAACGCCCTTCACCGGCGCTGCTGAGGTGCTGGGACGCGGTGGAAGCTGCGGAGACGCTCGGGAGAGACTGGGGGCATCTGAGGTTTTT
>NZ_JBQFMM010000010.1:0-192430 GCF_056531845.1 Ruegeria sp. K3
ACCTCATCTGCACATGCCCGCCAATGACCGAATACATGGACGCAGCTGAATAAACCTCAATCAATAAACCCCCGCCAACTGGCGGGGGTTTTCGCCCATCGGAAACCTGTGTTCCGATCTGAGCCTATTTCCAGTGTCGTTTTCCGCTGATGAAGCGTCTTTTACTCTTGCTGCAGGTGCAAACGACCCATACCTCTGTGCGTGGGACACCCCTCCCCAACGAGGGGCGTGTATCTGGAAGGGTAATACACATGACTATCGAACAACCGGCGACGCGGCCGGCCAACCCGCGTTTTTCCTCGGGCCCCTGTGCCAAGCCCCCCACATTTGATCTGACCAAACTGGCGGATGCCGCCTTGGGCCGCTCGCATCGGGCTGCTGTCGGCAAGGACAAGCTGAAGGCGGCCATTGAAGGCACGCGAGAGATTCTAGGCATACCGGCGGATTATCGCATCGGCATTGTACCAGCCTCGGACACCGGTGCAGTTGAGATGGCGCTTTGGTCTTTGCTGGGTGAGCGTAAAGTTGAAATGCTGGCCTGGGAAAGCTTTGGCGCGGGTTGGGTGACTGATGTGGCCAAGCAACTGAAAATCGACGCTGAAGTGAAAACCGCCGAGTACGGGCAGATCATTGATCTCGCGTCCGTCGATTTCGCCAACGATGTGGTGTTCACATGGAACGGAACGACTTCGGGTGTGCGGGTCCCAGATGGCGACTGGATTGCCGATGATCGTCAGGGTCTGACGATCTGTGACGCGACATCCGCTGCGTTCGCGATGGACTTGCCATGGGACAAGTTGGATGTGACAACGTTCAGCTGGCAGAAGGTACTAGGCGGAGAGGCGGCTCATGGGATGCTTATCCTGTCTCCGCGCGCGGTCGAGCGCTTGGAGAGTTACACCCCGTCATGGCCATTGCCGAAGATCTTCCGCCTGACCAAAGGTGGCAAGCTGATTGATGGGATATTCACCGGCGCGACGATCAACACACCCTCAATGCTCGCGGTTGAGGATTACCTTTTCGCGTTGGACTGGGCGCGTTCAGTCGGAGGCTTGCAGGGGCTGATTGCTCGTGCGAATGCCAATGCTGGCGCGGTTCATGCGTTCTGCGACCAAAATGACTGGATCGCCAATCTGGCCGAAGACTCGACAACTCAATCAAATACGTCGGTCTGTCTGAAGTTCACCGATACGCGCATTCAAGATGGTGCCGTTTTTGCCAAAGCCGTCGCCAAACGGCTTGAGGCCGAAAACATTGCGCTTGATATCGGTGCCTATCGCGACGCGCCTGCGGGTCTGCGCATCTGGTGCGGCGGCACGGTTGAGACATCAGATATCGAGGCGATGCTGCCCTGGCTTGCATGGGCTTTTGAAGCCGAGATTGCAGCGCAAACCGAAGCTGCCTGACCTTTTCTACCGGGCCGCATCCGGCCCGGACCTTCCACAATGTTCAAGGACCAAAAATATGGCTCCCAAAGTACTCGTCTCTGACAAGCTGAGCGAAACCGCCGTACAAATCTTCCGCGACCGTGGCATCGACGTGGATTTCATGCCCGATCTGGGAAAGGACAAAGACAAACTGGCCGAGGTGATCGGTCATTATGACGGCCTCGCCATCCGTTCTGCCACCAAAGTCACGCCAACCATTCTGGAGAAGGCAGACAAGTTAAAAGTTATTGGTCGTGCCGGGATCGGCACCGACAATATCGACAAGGATGCGGCCTCGAAAAAAGGCGTCATCGTGATGAACACACCGTTCGGCAACATGATCACCACCGCCGAGCATGCCATCGCGATGATGTTTGCCGTGGCGCGGCAAATCCCCGAGGCCAGTACCTCGACCCATGCGGGCAAGTGGGAAAAGTCCAAGTTCATGGGGATTGAGCTGACCAACAAGACCCTGGGCGTGATCGGCGCGGGCAACATTGGTGGCATCGTATGCGAGCGTGCTTTGGGTCTGAAGATGAAGGTCGTCGCCTATGATCCCTATCTTGGCGAAGAGAAAGCCGCGCAGATGGGTGTGGAAAAGGTCGAACTGGACGAGCTTCTGGCCCGCGCTGACTTTATCACTCTGCACGTGCCGCTGACCGATCAGACGCGCAATATCCTCAGCCGTGAGAATCTGGCCAAGACCAAGAAAGGCGTGCGCATTGTCAACTGCGCCCGTGGCGGTCTGGTCGACGAGGACGCGCTGGCCGAGGCGTTGCAATCGGGTCATGTCGCCGGTGCGGCCTTTGACGTGTTCAGTGAGGAACCGGCCAAGGAGAACGCCCTGTTCAACCTACCCAATGTGGTTTGCACACCGCACTTGGGTGCGGCCACGACTGAGGCGCAGGAGAACGTGGCGCTGCAAGTGGCCGAGCAGATCTCGAATTACCTGCTGACCGGAGCGGTCGAGAACGCACTGAACATGCCCAGTGTGACGGCAGAGGAGGCCAAGGTCATGGGGCCGTGGATCAAGCTGGCCGGGCATCTGGGCAGCTTCATTGGTCAGATGACGGATGAGCCGATCAAGGCAATCAACATCCTCTATGACGGTGTCGCTGCGAACATGAACCTGGCTGCGTTGAATTGTTCGGTCGTTGCCGGAATCATGAAGAAATTCAATCCCGAGGTGAACATGGTCTCGGCCCCGGTTGTCGCGAGAGAGCGTGGCATCCAGATATCGACCACCAATCAGGACAAATCCGGTGCGTTCGAAGGCTATATCAAGGTCACTGTGGTGACTGAAAAGCGTGAACGCTCAATCGGTGGCACGGTGTTCAGCGACGGCAAGCCGCGGTTTATTCAGATCAAGGGCATCAATATCGATGCCGAGATCGGGGCGCATATGCTCTATACGACTAACGAAGACGTGCCGGGCATCATTGGTGCTTTAGGACAGACCATGGGCGAGAACGATGTGAACATCGCGAACTTTACTCTTGGACGATCCGAAGCCGGCGGTGAGGCGATTGCGTTGCTTTATGTTGATGAACCGGTACCAGCCGAGGCGCGCGCCAAACTCGCCGAGACAGGTCTGTTTACTCAGATCAAACCGTTGGAGTTTGACGTGGCCTGACGGTCGCTGTTGAACTTCTGTGACAGATTGATGCCCGCGCTTGTCCAAAGCGTGGGCATCGCCTTTTCAAAGTGCTGATTTTGCGCCAGAAGTGCGGCAATCACCATTGCCCGAGGGGAAGCTGATGACCAATCCGATCTACGCAATTGGAGATTTGCACGGCCGCGTGGATGAGTTCGAGCGCTCCTTGGCGCTGATCGAACGCGATGGCGGCCCCGATGCCGAGATCGTGTATCTGGGCGATTACGTTGATCGGGGCCCCGACAGCCGGGGCGTTCTGGATCGGCTGATCGCTGGTCGCGATGCGGGCAAGCGGTGGATCACTCTGCTGGGCAACCATGACCGGATGTTTTCATGGTTCCTCGAAGATGTCCCACGTCACGACCCGCATATGTTGGTCGGGTATCATTGGCTGCACGAGCGGTTGGGTGGTGTCGAAACACTACAAAGCTATGGCGTGTTCTTCGATCAGCAGACACGGCTCGAGGATCTGCATGCAACAGCGCGGGGTGCGGTTCCCGATGCGCATCGGATATTTCTGCAAGGGCTCATCGCCATGCATCAAACGCGCGAGATTGCTTTTGTCCATGCGGGCATTCGGCCCGGTATTCCGCTGAGCGAACAACGGGAAAATGATCTGGTCTGGATCAGGCAAACCTTTCACAACCACCGAGGTCCGCATCCGAAACTGATCGTCCATGGGCATACGCCGGTGGATCAATCAACGCATTACGGCAATCGCATCAACCTGGATAGCGGCGCAGGGTATGGCCGTCCGGTTGGCGTTGCGGTGCTCGAAGGACAGGATTGCTGGTTGTTGACGGACAAGGGTCGCGTTGCGCTTTTGCCTTGAAGATCAGGTCTTGGTGAAAAGGTCTTTGCAGCGGTCACGTAGGATGTTCTTTTGCACCTTGCCCATTGTGTTGCGGGGGAGCTCGTCCAGCAGGATCAACTGGCGGGGATGTTTGAACCGGGCGAGCGCGTCCCGAACCGCACCCATGATGGCCTCGATATCTGGCGTATGACCGGGGGTAGGGACCAGAATGCCAACCGGGGTTTCTCCGAAATCCGGATGCGGGACGCCAATTACCGCGCTTTCCAGCACGCCGGGTTGTTCGTCTAGCAGCAGCTCGATCTCTTTGGGGTAGATATTATACCCGCCCGAGATGATCAGGTCTTTGCCACGCCCGACGATATGGACATAGCCATCTTCATCGATCCGCCCCAGATCACCGGTGATGAAGAACCCGTCTTCGCGCAGTTCTGCGGCGGTTTTGTCGGGCATTTGCCAGTAGCCCTGAAACACATTGGGACCGCGCACCTCGATGATGCCGATCTCACCATCTGCTAGGGTTTGACCTGTTTTGGGGTCTGTGACCTTCAGTTCAACATCCGGCAGGGGAAATCCGACCGTTCCCGCCCGGCGTTCGCCGTCATAGGGGTTAGAAGTGTTCATGTTCGTCTCGGTCATGCCATAGCGTTCCAGAATGCGATGACCTGTGCGGTCTTCAAATTGAACGTGGGTATCTGCCAGCAAAGGCGCTGAACCTGAGATGAACAGCCGCATATCCTGAGTCAGATCTTGGGCGAAGCGGTCGTCGCTTAGCAGGCGGGTGTAAAACGTCGGCACCCCCATCATCGCCGTTGCCTGTGGCATCAGGCGTAACATATCTTCCAGGTCGAACTTCGGCAGAAATATCATCGACCCGCCCGATGCGAGGACGACATTTGTCGCAACAAACAGTCCATGCGTGTGAAAGATCGGCAGCGCGTGCAACAGCACGTCATCATCTGTGAATCGCCATTCCTGCACAAGGGTCTCCGCGTTCGACAGCAGATTCGCCTGCGTCAGCATTGCCCCTTTCGAACGCCCCGTCGTGCCTGAAGTATATAGAAACGCAGCCAGATCATCTTCTGATCGGTGGGCCGGCTGAAAGGCCGGAAGCATGCCTAGGGCGCGTCGCATCAGGCTGCCTGAACCGTCGGCGTTCAGCGTTTCAAGCCGGGCATTGTTCTTTTGCACGATCTCGGCAAGCCCTGCCTCGTTTGCCTCATCGCACACCACCAGTGAGGCTCCGCTGTTTTCGATGAAATAGCTTAGCTCTTGCGTCGTATAGCCCGTATTGAGAGGTAGAAAGATCAGCCCCGCTTGGACACAGGCGGCATAAAGCGCCAGTGCCTCAACGGATTTCTCCACCTGCACCGCCACGCGGTCGCCCGGTTCCATTTCCAGTCCTGTCATGGTGTTGGCCAGACGGGCCGCCGTGTCCAGAAACGTGGCATGGGTCAAAGTCTGACCATCCGGAAGGTGCAAAAATGGCGTATCCTTGCCTGCATGGATGCCCAGCAAACGATCATAAAGCGGGTTGCCCATCCCGATATCCTTTCCAGCAGACGCGCACATTCTGCAGCAAATCTGTCGTGGAATTGGGGAAGCGTAAAGCCCGGACAATCAGAACTCGGTTGTCATCCGATATCCGGCCGCAAAATACATCTTGGCAAACGTTACCGGCTGACCCTGCAGCCATGTGATACGCTCGGCAGTAAAAACGGGTTCACCCTCGGGAACGTCCAGAAATCCGGCCAAAGTGGTATCTGCGCGGCTGGCCAGAAAGGTCAACTCGACATTGGTGAACGGGACTGTTTGCACCAGCCAGTCATTGGGTCCGACGCTAGTGAAATCTGCCTGCGTGACCTGAGGTACGCTGTCTATCACGATCCAGCGGTCTTCGAACTGAAACGGTGAATTGCCGGAGAAATGCATGCATCGCACGTGCATCACACTTTGATCAGCACGTAGGGCCAACCGGGCCGCCAGCCAGTCTGAGGCGATCTGCGTTTCACATGACACAAGAGCGTAGCGATAGGTTCCGCCCGCCGCTTCGATTTCATCTCGGACCAGAGGAATTGTGAAGCGCGCCTGTCGCTGCGGTGCGCTAAGGACCCGGGTGCCTGCCTTTCGGCGCCGTTCAAGAAACCCTTCATCCGCCAGTTCCCGCAGTGCTCTGTTGACTGTGGTGCGGGTGCACGAAAACTCGACCGCTAATTCTTGCTCATTGGGAAGCAGAGCGTCGGGCTGCAACTCGCCCGAGCGGATCCGGCGCAGGACGGTTTGCTTAATGTCTTTGTAGCTGGTTGTGTCGCTGGTTTGGGTCATATCAGTTCAGATGTCTTCCAAAAGGTCATTTATCGCGGCACGATAATTGTTCAGGATCGCATCGCGGGCGATATGGCGCCCGCCGCGCACCTGATGTCGCCCGGCAGACCAAAGGTCGGTCACTGTTCCGTCAGGCGCGGCAAAGCTCAGGCCGTCAATCAATTGATCGTCGCGCAAAGTACACAGGGTGGGGTGACTTCGATCGATCGCAACCAGATCGGCCAGATGACCTATTGCGATCTCTCCGGCGTCGCGCCCCAGCGCCTGTGCGCCACCGCGGGCGGCTCCGGTATACAGCGTTTGACCGACCGAGCCTTCGCCACGTACCAGCACAGTGCGGGCCTTGTCGCGCAGACGTTGAGAATACTCCAGCGTACGCAATTCCTCGGGCAGCGAAATACGCACATTCGAGTCTGAACCGACACCAAAGGCACCGCCCTGCTCGATGTAGACGGCACCATTGAAAATACCATCCCCCAGATTGGCCTCTGTGATCGGGCAAAGACCGGCCACAGCCCCGGATCGGGCAAGAGCGCGGGTTTCATCGTCTGTCATATGAGTGGCATGGATCAGGCACCATCGTTCGTTCACATCCACGTTGCTCAGCAGCCAATCTACCGGTCGTTGACCCAGAGCGGCTTCTACATCCGTGACCTCCTTCTCTTGTTCAGAGATGTGGATGTGCACCGGGCCTCGTGGGGTAGCGTTCAGCACTTGCCGTAGATCATCAGGCGAGGTCGCACGCAGAGAGTGCGGCGCGATGCCGATCTGGCTGTCTGCATAAGGCATCAGCGGCTTACAGTCCTCGACAAGCTGCAGGAACCTTTCCACATCATTGCCGAACCGCAATTGACCACCGGTCAGAGGCTCTTGCGCGACGCCGCCATAGGTGTAGAGCACCGGTAGATGTGTCAATCCAATCCCGGTTTGGCTGACTGCCGAGAAGATGCGCTGACTCAGCTCAGACAACTGCGCATAAGGCGTGCCGCCGGGTTGGTGGTGGACGTAGTGGAATTCCCCGACCGCAGCATACCCGGCTTCCTGCATCTCCATATAGACCAATGCAGCAATGGCCTCGATCTGTGCAGGAGTGAGGCGGTCCAGAAATCGGTACATCAAGGTACGCCAGGTCCAGAAGCTTTCGCGCCCTGCTACGCGCGTTTCGGTCATGCCCGCCATGGCGCGTTGAAAGGCATGGCTGTGCAGGTTCGCCAAAGCGGGCAGCAACACGTCGACCCGAGTGTCTTCGGGTTTTGGCTCGGTCCCTGATTTCAGCGCAGCGATCCGACCGTCTTCGATTTCGACTCGTAGGTTGTGCACCCACTCAGAGCCTAACAGGGCCGTTTTAGCATGAACCGTCATCGTAATTCCATTTTGTGTAGACTTTATATTTTTAGCCGTATACGAAAAAATCAAGCGCAGGGGGAGCCCAAAAGAATCGCCATGACGAAAAAAACTGTTCTTCGTAGCAAACATGTAGCCACCATGGGGGGCGACCAATCCTATGGGATGATCGAGGATGGTGCGATTGCCATCGATGGGTCGGAAATCGTTTGGGTTGGCGCTCGGTCGGCAATGCCGCCGTCATATGCCGAGTGGCCGCAGAACGACTATGGTGACCGCTTGATCACGCCTGCTCTGATTGATGCTCATACTCATGTTGTGTTTGGCGGCAACCGCGCGGTTGAGTTCGAAATGCGCCTGAAGGGCGCGACCTACGAAGAAATTGCCCGCGCGGGTGGAGGCATCCTGTCGACCGTAAACGGCACGCGGGCAGCAACAGAAGAAGAGCTGCTTGCAGGCGCGCTTTCGCGCGTGGACGCATTGCTGGCCGAAGGTGTGTCCTGCATCGAGGTGAAGTCGGGTTATGGGCTCGATACCGAAACCGAACTGCGTATGTTGCGCGCGGCGCGCCGAATTGCGCGGGAGCGCCCTATTCGGGTCAACACCAGTTTTCTTGGCGCACATGCCGTTCCGCCAGAATATGCGGGTCGGGATGACGCCTATATTGACGAGGTCTGCATTCCGACACTGCGCGCGGCCCATACCGAAGGGCTGGTGGACGCAGTGGATGGGTTCTGCGAAGGCATTGCATTTGATCCCACACAGATCGAACGGGTTTTTGTTGTCGCGCAAGAGCTTGGCCTACCGGTGAAGCTGCATGCTGAGCAACTTTCAAATCTAGGTGGGGCTAAGCTGGCGGCAGCTTACGGAGCGCTATCCGCTGATCATATCGAATATCTGGACGCCGAAGGTGTTGCCGCCATGGCCAGGGCCGGAACGGTCGCGGTCTTGCTGCCCGGCGCGTTTTATACGCTGCATGAAACGCAAGCTCCGCCGATTGAATTGTTGCGCCAGAAGAATGTTCCCATGGCACTAGCGACCGATTGCAATCCGGGGTCCTCACCCCTGACTTCTCTGCTGCTAACAATGAACATGGGGTGCACTTTATTTCGCATGACGCCTGAAGAAGCATTGGCAGGTGTTACCCACGTCGCGGCCCGCGCTTTGGGTCTGGATGATACCGGCGTGATCGCGCCCGGATTGCGCGCTGATCTGGCCGTCTGGGATGCCACTCATCCTGCAGAACTGTCCTATCGCATCGGTTTCAACCCTCTGCATAAACGTATTTTTGGAGGTCTGGAATGACACCTCTGTTGCTTGTCCCTGGTCAGGTTTCGCTGGATCAGCTTGCCCAGATCTACTGGACCGAAGCCGCCATTTCGCTGGACGCCGCCTGCCGACCCAAGGTTGAGGTCGCTGCTGCCCGCATTGCGCAGGCTGCCGAAGGGACCGAGCCCGTCTATGGCGTCAACACCGGCTTTGGCAAACTGGCGAGTCACAAGATTGCGGCCAAAGATACCTCAACCCTGCAGCGCAACCTGATCCTCAGCCATTGTTGCGGGGTGGGTCCGGCAGTGCCGCGTCGTCTGGCGCGGCTGATGATGTCACTGAAGTTGCTGTCATTCGGCCGAGGTGCTTCGGGTGTCCGCTGGGAACTTGTCGAATTGCTGCAACAGATGCTGGCGTGTGGTGTGACACCTGTGATCCCGGCACAGGGTTCGGTCGGCGCGTCTGGCGATCTTGCGCCACTGGCCCATATGACCGCTGTGGTGATCGGTGAGGGCGAGGCAAAGGTGAACGGTGTTGTTATGCCGGGTGCAGAGGCTCTGAAAACAGCTGGGCTAGAGCCGATTCAACTTGGTCCAAAGGAGGGCCTTGCGTTCATCAACGGGACGCAGTTTTCGACTGCCTTTGCTCTGGCCGGATTGTTCGAAGGTTGGCGTTCAGCACAAAATGCGCTGGTGATTTCGGCGGCTTCAACTGATGCGATCATGGGATCCACCGCCCCTCTGCAACCCGAGATTCACGCGTTGCGCGGGCATCGTGGGCAGATCGAAGCGGCGGCGGCGATGCGGGCCACTCTGGAGGGCTCTGAGATCCGCGAAAGTCACCGTGATGGGGATACGCGAGTGCAGGATCCATATTGCATCCGCTGCCAACCACAGGTGACCGGCGCAGCGATGGATGTGATCCGGCAGGCGTCCGCAACTCTTGTAACTGAGGCCAACGCGGCCACTGATAATCCGCTGGTTCTGACTGATCCGGATGCAATCGTCTCGGGCGGGAATTTCCACGCCGAGCCGGTAGGCTTTGCCGCCGATATGATTGCTTTGGCCCTGTCAGAGATCGGGGCGATCGCACAGCGTCGGATCGCATTAATGGTCGACCCGGCGCTTAGCTTTGATCTGCCGCCCTTCCTGACGCCCGAGCCGGGGCTGAACTCGGGTCTGATGATCGCCGAGGTCACAACGGCTGCGTTGATGAGCGAGAACAAACATCTGGCCAACCCATGTGTGACCGACAGCACACCTACATCGGCCAATCAGGAAGACCACGTCTCGATGGCGGCGCACGGGGCGCGGCGTTTAGGCCGGATGGTTGATAATTTGAACTATATTCTGGGGATCGAACTGCTCTGCGCCGCGCAAGGCATCGAGTTCCGTGCGCCTCTGGCGACCAGCAAAGCGCTGACCAGCGTGGTTGGGCGTGTGCGCGACGATATCCCGTCGCTTGGCGATGATCGCTATCTGGCACCCGAATTGGAAACCGCGAAGTCCCTAGTCGAAAGCGGAACTATTCTGCAGGCAGCTGCAATGCCCATGCCGGAGCTGTCGTGATGCAGGTTTTCAGTGTTCAGCGTGGCGATGGGCCCATCGTGCTGGGACAGCCGCATGGCGGCACGCATGTACCCGACGACATTGCCGCGCGACTGAATGCGAATGGGCAGGCGCTGGCGGATACGGATTGGCATATCAATCAGCTCTACGATGGGCTCGTTGCCAACGCGACGGTCGTGCAATCCCATATCCACCGCTATGTCATTGACGCTAATCGAGACCCTGCGGGTGTATCATTGTATCCTGGGCAGAACACAACAACTCTGGTGCCGTTGACCGATTTTGACGGTCAGCCGATCTGGGCCGAGGGGCAGGAGCCCTCAGTCGATGAGATCGAGGTACGTCGAACCGCCTACCACGCGCCCTACCACAACGCGCTTGAGCAAGAGCTTGAAAGGGTGCGGGCAATACACGGCGTTGCGATCTTGTTTGACTGCCACTCGATCCGCAGCAAGATTCCGTTCCTGTTTGAAGGCACCCTGCCGGATATGAACATCGGCACCGATGGTGGCGCGACCTGTGCCCCCGGCATTGAGGCCGCGGCCTATGAATTTTCGCATTCCTCCCCTTACAGCACCGTCCTGAACGGGCGATTCCGAGGGGGTTGGACGACCCGCCACTATGGCCGTCCTGATGAGGGCCAACACGCGATCCAGATGGAGCTGGCGCAATCTACCTATCTGTCCGCCGAAACCCCTCCGTGGGCGTTTGACGAGGCGAAAGCCAAGCGCCTGCGTCGCTGGTTGGTGGATATTCTCGACGCCATCCAAGACACTGCATTGGAGCTTTGACATGACCGATCCTCGCAAGAATACCCGCGATATCTATCCGCCCACCGGCCCCGAACTGAACGCAAAAAGCTGGGTGACCGAAGCGCCGTTGCGGATGATGATGAATAACCTGCATCCGGATGTGGCCGAAAACCCGCATGAGCTGGTGGTTTATGGCGGCATCGGTCGCGCGGCGCGGACATGGAACGATTTCGACCGGATCGTCGCAGGGCTGAAAGATCTGGAAGAGGATGAAACCCTGATCGTCCAGTCGGGCAAACCGGTGGCGATCATCCGCACCCATAAGGATGCGCCTCGGGTTCTGATCGCCAACTCAAACATCGTGCCTCATTGGGCCAATTGGGATCACTTCAACGAGCTCGATAAGAAGGGGCTGATGATGTACGGCCAGATGACGGCCGGTTCGTGGATCTATATCGGTACGCAGGGCATCGTACAGGGCACCTATGAAACCTTTGCCGAGGCTGGCCGTCAGCACTATGGCGGCGACTTGACTGGCAAATGGATTCTGACCGGCGGTCTGGGCGGCATGGGTGGCGCGCAGCCTCTGGCGGCGGTGTTCGCCGGGGCCAGTTGTTTGGCGGTCGAGTGCAATCCGGACTCGATCGATTTCCGCCTGCGCACCAAGTATCTGGACGAAAAAGCCGAGACTCTCGATGAAGCGCTTGAGATGATCGACAGCTGGACCAAGGCGGGCGAGGCGAAATCTGTGGGTCTGCTAGGCAATGCGGCTGAGGTGTTCCCCGAAATTTATGCGCGGATGCAGGCCGGTGGCATGCGCCCCGATATCGTCACTGACCAAACCAGCGCCCATGACCCGATCAATGGGTATCTGCCGATTGGCTGGAGCATGGCGCAGTGGAAGGACAAGCGCGAAACTGATCCTAAAGCGGTTGAAAAGGCCGCCCGTGCCTCGATGAAACAGCATGTCGCTGCAATGGTCGATTTCTGGAACGCGGGCGTTCCGACGCTGGATTACGGCAACAACATCCGTCAGGTGGCGCAGGATGAAGGCTTGGAGAATGCCTTTGCCTTCCCCGGCTTTGTGCCCGCCTATATCCGGCCGCTGTTCTGCAAGGGCATCGGCCCGTTCCGATGGTGTGCATTGTCGGGTGACCCCGAGGATATCTACAAGACCGACGCCAAGATGAAGGAGCTATTCCCCGAGAACGAACACCTGCATCGTTGGCTGGATATGGCGCAGGAACGCATTGCGTTTCAGGGTCTGCCCGCACGTATATGCTGGATCGGCCTTGGCGATCGTCATCGCGCTGGGTTGGCGTTCAACGAAATGGTGGCCAATGGTGAGTTGAAAGCGCCTGTTGTCATTGGGCGTGATCATTTGGACTCGGGCTCGGTCGCCAGCCCGAACCGTGAGACCGAGGCGATGCTGGACGGCTCGGACGCAGTATCGGATTGGCCGCTGTTGAACGCTCTGATCAATACGGCCAGCGGTGCGACCTGGGTCTCGCTGCATCATGGCGGCGGCGTGGGCATGGGCTTTAGTCAGCACGCGGGTATGGTGATCTGTGCAGATGGTACCGAAGATGCCGCGCGGCGATTGGAGCGTGTTCTGTGGAACGACCCTGCCTCGGGGGTCTGGCGTCACGCAGATGCGGGGTATGAGATCGCGAAAGACTGCGCTCGCGAACATGGGCTGCGCCTGCCTGGTATTCTCGGTTAGATCAATCTGCCTCTGGTGAAAATGCTGCACCTGCGATATCCCGCAGGTGCGCTAATCGGAGGCCTGACATGTATGTAGCTACTCTGCTGACCAACCCTGCGGCCCCTTCTTTAGAGGCGACGCTGGTTGAGTCGTTGCGGAATGCATGGGGCGGGGGTGATGCGAACTGGCTGAGCCTCGATGAGGCGGCCGAGTTTTCCCTGCCAGAAATTCCCTACAATCGCTGGGACGTTTGGGGCGAGTTGCAAGAGATGGGCGTGGACCTGGTCGTGCAAAAAGCTGACGGTCGCCGGAAAAAGATGCTGCTGGCCGATATGGACAGCACCATGATCCAACAGGAATGCATCGATGAACTGGCGGATGAGGCTGGTGTCGGTGATCGGGTCAAGGACATCACCGCGCGAGCAATGAACGGCGAGCTGGATTTCGAAGGTGCGCTGACTGAGCGTGTGGGCTTATTGAAAGGGCTGGATGAAAGCGTGATCGGCAAGGTTCTGAATGAACGGATCACGCTGATGCCCGGCGGCAAGGCGTTACTTGCCACGATGCGCGCGAATGGGGTCTATGCAGCGCTGGTCTCGGGTGGGTTCACGGCTTTTACGGCTAAGGTCGCCGAAGAGCTTGGGTTTGATGAGAACCGGGCGAATACATTGCTGGCTGAGGATGGCAAGCTTACCGGCGACGTGAAGCGGCCCATTCTTGGGCGACAGGCCAAAATAGAGGCATTGGAGCAGATCACAACACGCCTAGGTATCTCCGAGGTTGACGTGATTGCCGTTGGCGATGGAGCGAATGATCTGGGAATGTTGGGTCGGGCGGGGACGGGTGTCGCGTTGCACGCCAAGCCTTCGGTCGCTGCCGAATGTGATGTCCGCATAAATCACGGCGATCTGACAGCGTTGTTGTATTTGCAGGGCTATGGCAGGTCAGAATTTCAAGGCCTCTAAGGGGCTTCCTTTAATTTAACTATTGTGTTAAATAAAGCCATGAATACGCTTCTGGTCACATTCTCCGCATTGTCTGATGCCACTCGGTTCTCGATTGTCGAGCAACTGATGGACGAAGGCGAACTGCCCGTCGGTAATTTGATAGAAGGCAAGGGCATGTCAGGGGCCGCGATCTCGCGCCATTTGAAGGTTTTGCGCGAGGCCGGGTTGGTGCAGCAGCGGGTACACGGCACGCAACGGATGTATTCGGTGCAGCCCGAGGGGCTGCGCGCGATAGCCGAATGGACGATTTCGAAACGACATTTCTGGGAAAGCAGCCTCGACCGTTTGGAAGAGCTTATTGAAAGGGAAAATTCATGGCCGACCTGAAACTGGAACGAGATTTTCCCGTTAGTCCCGAGGTCCTGTTCGCATGGGTCAGCGATGGTGCGAAACTTCTGCAGTGGTGGGGGCCCGAAGGGTTGCATGTACCGGAACATGATCTCGACTTTTCGCGCATTGGTCCCTGGTATTCGGTTATGCAGAATGGCGAGGGTCAGCAGTTCAAAGTCTCGGGTCATGTTACCCATATCGATCGACCAAAATCTGTTGGATTTACGTGGGCTTGGCATGACGATCAGGACCAGCGCAGTGCGGAAAGCCATGTGACCTTTTCGGTTACCGCGACCAACAGCGGATCACGGCTGGTGGTTGATCACCGTGAACTTGTCGATGCCGAGTCGGCCACGAACCACAACGAAGGCTGGACATCGTCGCTGCGCAAACTCGAAGCACTTTGCAAATAGGTTTTCATCAGGGAGGAGCGATATGCCCCAATATTTGTTTGTTTATCACGGGGGTCACACCCCAACCGATCCCGCCGAGATCGAGGCGACCATGGCCGCTTGGGGCGCTTGGTTTCAGGAAATCGGCGGCTCATTAGAGATTCCGGGAAATCCTGTAGGCCAGTCCTACACGGTCAGCAGCGGAGGGGTTGAAGACAATGGCGGATCAAATCCGGCCTCAGGTTTCACGGTGGTGAAGGCCGACAGCATTGAGACTGCAACCGAGATGGCCAAAGGCTGCCCGATGGTCGTGAATGGCTCGGGCTCGGTCGAAGTGGCCGAGGTGCACGAGATCGAGATGTAAGCCTCAGCCGGGGAATCCCGATGAGGGTTTGATTACACCACATTCCAACCCGCGGCGGCTGTATTGCGTGGCGTTCATGAATTTGAGGGTGGCCGGGTGATCGGCCTCTAGCACACCTAAATGCACTAGAATCGCGGCGATGGCGCATTCGCTGGCGCGGGTAGTGCCGTCAGTGATTTTTAGCGCAACGCCCATTCGCTGTTCAGGGATAATGGCAACAAAGACGGCCTCGGCCCCTGTCTTGATTGCAACGCGCCCGTTCATCGCTCGCATCAACTCGGTACAAGCGCGAGTTTCACCTGCGACAAGTTCGGGATGTTTCACCATTGCTTCTGTGAGCTGTACCGCTGCTTCGCTGGAGCGGTCCGAACGGTCTGCGGCAGAGGCAAACCAAGCCATCGATCGCGCAAGTCCCACCAGAGAAGTCGCAAAATTTGGGGCGGAGCAACCATCGATCCCATAGGTTGGGCTGGTCTCGCCAGTGGTTTCCTCGATGGCGGACAGGCAGGCCTGCTGAACTGGATGGTCGATTTCCAAGTATTCCGGCCCGGCCCCCATATGCTGCGTCAAAGTCAGGAAACCGCAATGCTTGCCTGAGCAATTATTGTGAATCTGGCAAGGCGTATCGTCAGCCAGAATCAGCCCGTCGCGGGCCGCCATGTCCTGCGGTTCCTGCGGGCCACAGCGCAAGTCAGGCTCGGACAGACCGAGGTGATCCAGCCAGGCGGAAACACGATCCGTATGGATTTGTGCACCATTGTGCGAGGCACAAGCCAGAGCCAGATGCTCGCTGTTCAAACCGTATTTTGCAGCCGCACCCGAGGTAATCAGCGGCAGGGCCTGGATCATTTTGGCCGAGGAACGGGGATAGATCACCGCGTTTGGATCACCCCAGCTGCGCACGATCTGACCACTATCGTCACAGATCACTGCATGGCCCATATGCAGGCTTTCTAACAGTGACCCGCGCCAGAGTTCTGTCATTGGTACGGCTTGTGTCATGTCCACCCCATCAATCATGCGCAAAAATCTGCCAATCGCCCTTTCGCCTGTGGCGAAACCTGCGTTAGTGTGTGTATGTCGACAATCATCGGAATACGCAACTGAACAGACGAACCGGCAGAGTTCGCACGTATTTCCGATGGGTATGAGGTAATAGGTCGGGCTAGGAGGCTGAACCGATGGGATTAAAGCTCGTCCGCGTGATCGCGGGCCTGTGCATGGCAGGAATGGCGACAACGGCAATTGCTCAGCAGGCAACCAGTACCAATCGCGTCGCTGCCAAAACGGACTGGAGCGTGTTTGTCGAGGACGACCCAACCGAATGCTGGAGCGTATCTGCCCCGAAAGAGACCGTGAACACACGCGGTGGCCGGGTCGTTTCCGTTCGGCGCAGCGATATCCTGCTGTTTGTGTTCTATCGTCCGAATGCCGAGGTTAAAGGGCAGGTGACCTTTACCGGCGGCTATCCGTTTGCGTCTGGTTCTACTGTCAATCTGGTTGTCGATGGCAGCGAGTTCGAGCTGTTCACCGATGGTGAGTGGGCATGGCCTGCGACCGCCTCGGATGATGCCAAGATCGTCACAGCGATGAAGCGCGGAAGTGAGGCGGTGCTGACCGCCCGTTCGGAACGTGGTACGCAGACCAAGGACACTTTCTCGTTGCTGGGCTTTACGGCCGCGATTGAAGACGCGGAAACGCGCTGCACGAACTAAGTCACAAGCAGATCAAATTCCGAAACCCCGCTTTCCGGCGGGGTTTTATTTGTTTGGTCCGATCCTGTGTGTTTTCAGAAATTTACGCTACGTAGAGCGGTGTTTCTTGATCCGTGTCAAAGCCTGCGTTCCCGTTTTATGAACTAATTAGTTCAGAATTTGTTGAGGAGTCGGCAATGAACTTAAGCAAAAACCTGGCAGTGCTCTTGATGGCGTCTGCGGTGATCCTTGCAGGTTGTGAGAAAGGATCGGAAACCTATCCGATAACGGGTGAGCAATGTGGTCCGGAAGATCCCGTAAAGACCCTGGATGCAGTAGATTGCTACATCCCGCCCGCAGTAAACTAACAACAATGGGCCGCTTGAGTTTCTGCTTTAGTGGCCCATCTTGATTGGGCGCGCATCTTGATCTGTGATAGACAGATATCTCTGTCTGGAGGAATGATGGATGCGATGGGCGTTTGTTTTTTTGATGTTTCCGATATCCGCAATTGCGGATCCAACTATGGAGTGTATTGACGCCGGTTCGCAGGTGGAAATTGGATCTTGTGTTTCGAATATGGAATTGCGGGTAAACACTGCGATAGACTCCAGCTATTCGCTGGCGCTCGGCTCCGCACAAGAACTGGACGAGGTCACCGGACGGGTCGTCGCTGTGCCTGCGCTGGAGGCCTCGCAAAACGCGTGGGTGGCCTATCGCGATGCGCAGTGCGAAGCGGTAGGTGCTTCGTTCGGCGGAGGATCGGGTACGGGGATCGCCATCACAGCCTGTCGGGTTGACCTTGGCCGGGCGCGAGTTGACGAATTGTTGCGTTACGCAAATTGAAGCACGAATTCTTTTGATCTTTACGTGTGTTCCTATATAGAGGCGCATCCCAAGCCAGAATCCACCGAGATACGCCAATGTCGCCCAAAGCGCCGATCACTCAAGACGTCATGACCATCCCCCGCAAACTGCCCGAGGGGAAGATGAACCTTGTCGGTTTGACCCGCGATCGATTGCGTGAGGCGCTAATTGAACACGGCACGCCCGAAAAGCAGGCGAAGATGCGCACGGGGCAGATTTGGCAATGGATCTACCAATGGGGTGTGCGTGATTTTGGTGAGATGACCAATCTGGCCAAGGCCTATCGCACGCAACTGGCCGAGCAGTTCGTAATCGAAATCCCCGAAGTCGTGACCCGTCAGGTTTCAGAGGACGGCACCCGCAAGTATCTGTGCCGCATCGCGGGCGGGCATGAGGTTGAGGTTGTCTATATCCCTGAAGATGATCGCGGAACTCTATGCATTTCATCTCAGGTGGGCTGTACTCTGACCTGCTCCTTCTGCCACACGGGCACGCAGAAATTGGTGCGCAACCTGACAGCGGCCGAAATTGTCGGGCAGGTAATGATGGCGCGTGACGATCTTGAGGAATGGCCAACACCGGGTGCGCCCAAAGATGAAACACGCCTGCTGTCAAATATCGTGCTGATGGGTATGGGCGAGCCGCTTTACAACTTTGAAAACGTCCGTGACGCAATGAAGATCGCGATGGACCCCGAGGGGATTTCTCTGTCCCGTCGCCGCATCACGCTGTCGACCTCGGGTGTGGTACCCGAGATCGCGCGCACGGCTGAAGAAATTGGATGCCTGTTGGCGATCTCGTTCCACGCTACCACTGATGAAACTCGCGACGTACTTGTTCCGATCAACAAGCGCTGGAATATCGAGGAACTGCTGCAGGCGTTGGCCAGCTATCCCAACGCGTCGAATTCTGAACGGATCACGTTCGAATACGTGATGCTGGATGGCGTGAACGACAGCGACGAAGACGCGCATCGCCTGATCGCACATATCAAGCGCCATAACATCCCGGCCAAGATCAACCTGATCCCGTTCAACGAATGGCCGGGCGCGCCCTACAAGCGCAGCTCGAACAATCGTATCCGCGCCTTTGCGAACATCATCTATCAGGCGGGCTATGCCTCACCCATCCGCAAAACGCGGGGTGAGGATATCATGGCGGCCTGTGGCCAGTTAAAATCGGCCACCGAACGGGCCCGGAAATCGCGAAAGCAGATCGAGGCTGAAGCCGGGCTAAACCGCTAAGGGCATGCGCCGTGGCTTCACGCGAAAAACTTAATGAATTGAGTGCTGTTTCCTTGTTCAAAATTTGGTATCTTCGGCGCAGACCCGCTCTGGATGGGGAACTCACCGACAGACACAAGGTGGTGAGATTGCCGGGGCGGTGCTGGTAACACCAATTAAGGCCGCTACCATTTTTCTGAAGCAAAGCGGCATTTAGGCGAACTGATCAGTCAGGGAGGCCACAATATGATTGTAAGTCACCGGCAAGTCTTGGGTATCGCAGCTGTTCTGGCGATCTCGGGATTTGTTCTCCACGCGGCATCTGCTCAGACCAAAGATCAGGATGCGCATTTGGCGATTGAAAACCCAGCCGATCTGACCAAGGAGCAAGCGCAGAAACACTATCAGTCATTGATACGACGCATGTCGCGGGGTTATGCGGCGGCACAGATGGACTTGATCCGAAACTATCAGAACTGGCCTTTGTTCAACGATGCGCCCTACATCTCGGCCACGCATGGGCAGCGCTATGTCAACAGCTATGCGAACCGCATGGCCCACAACTACGGCACATTGCAAGAAGGCGAAGAGCTGCCTGCAGGCTCGGTCCTGGCCAAAGACAGTATGACTGTCACAGATGAGGGCAATATCCATGCCGGTGCCCTGTTCGTGATGGAGAAACTGCCAGAAGGCACCAACCAGGAAACAGCCGACTGGCGTTATATCATGGTGATGCCGGACGGTTCGCTGTTCGGTGATACGATGGGCTTTCGCGCGTCAGAGGTCGATTACTGCCATGTCTGCCACGAGGCCGTCGCGGACCGGGACTATACGTTTTACGTACCCGAAGAGTATCGTGTCGCAGAGTGATCTTCAGGCCGCCGGGTCAGGCAGCTTCAGCTCGGTCGCTTCCTGACGACTGAGTTGCTCACCCTGTTTGCGTTTGGATAGGACCTCGCGGGCGAGCGCGTATTTCTCATCCTGCCAGAAGATCAAACAGCCGTTGCAGCCTTTGCCGCAACATCCCTCGGTTCCGATTCGATTGGTTTTGAAGCGGCGCTCATTGCCGTCTTCGCCGATTTTCTCGACCAGCTCGTCACGACGGCGGGTATAGGCCTTAGGGTTGTCGCGACCTGAGGTTTCCAGCCCCTGCACCAGCTTGTCAAACCGAATGCGACTCCAGTGTTCGTCGGTCAGGGCACGTTCTTTGCGCAGGACGGAGTAGACCGGGAAACGGGCGCGCAGATCGTCGATATCCTCGTGATCGAACAGGGTGAAGGGAAGGCGGATGATGGTTTTGGTACTGCCATGCACAACGTCCAGCCGCGCCCCATCATGAGCGCGTTCAAAGTCATAGACCCGCAGCAGAACCGTCTCGCGCGAAATCGGAGAGACGAAATCCAATACATCCCCCGGTTCCAGCTTGTTTTTCACCTCGACCAGAAAGGCATCCTCGGTCACCTCGGTGACGATCCCGGCATATTCCCACTGCGCAATCGAGGCTGTGTGTTCGTAATCATGTGCATAATTGGTCAGGCGGCCTTCGTGGAAAGCCAGCGTGTAGCCGCGGTTCCCGACTGTTTCGAGTTCACGCATATAGGGCTTCGGGTCCCAGTTCTCGGGGTCGGCGTGATAGTCGTCGATGGCCATACGATAGGCGCGAGCGACGATGGCGGCATAATACTCCGATTTGCCGCGCCCTTCGACTTTCAGACTGTCGACACCGATCTTCAAGTATTCATCCAGCTTGGGCATGATGCACAGGTCGCGGGAATTGAGGATGTAGGATCCCCGATCATCCTCTTCGATGGGCATCAAATCACCGGGGCGACAGCCTTCTTCCAGCAGGAATTCGAATAGGTCGGCGTTTTCATCGGTAATGCGCAGCTCCTGATGCGTTCCGTCTTTCAGACGCAGTTTCAGACCGTAGTTCCAGCGGCAGGAATTGGCGCAGTTGCCCTGATTGGCCCCGCGTTCGGCCATGAAGTTCGACAGTAGGCAGCGGCCCGAATAGGTCATGCACATGGCCCCGTGCACAAACGCCTCAAGCTTGATATCGGGGCATTTCTCGCGAATCTCGACCAATTCGGGGTATGAGACTTCGCGGGCCAGAACCACAAGCTCGGCCCCCTGATCCTGCCAGAACTTCACCGACAACCACGAACAGATATTGGCTTGCGTCGAGATATGCAGCGGCAGTTCCGGCGCGCGTTCGCGGACGTATTGGAACACTCCGGGGTCGGCGATGATCAGCCCGTCAGGTTTCACCTTGCGGACAGTGTCGATGTATTCGTCCAGCTTCGGAATGTCCTTATTGTGCGAGAACAGGTTCAGTGTCAGGTACGCGCGCCGGCCATGGTTGTGGCAGAACTCGACTCCCTCTATCACCTCTTCCAGCGAGAACTCGGACTTTGTCCGCAGCGACATATCCGGTGTGCCCAGATAGACCGCATCCGCGCCATAGAGGATGGCGAGTTTCAACTTACGCAGATTGCCCGCAGGCATCAGCAATTCGGATCTGGACTGGGTCATGGGGATACCGGGCTAAGGATCAAGGGCGCCTTCTACGCCAAAATCCTGGCTCCCAAAACCCCGTTAACTGCGACGGAACCGCGCTGTGCCGATCACCTCGATCAGTTGCTGGCGAACCGGTTCCGGTTGCGCCTCGACTGCGTTCAAAACCTCGCGCAGTTCGGCGCGCAGCCCATGCATCTGGTCGATCAGAGAGATCATCATCGACAGTGCATCGGCCTCCATGTCGTACTGGTCATGCAGTTCGCATGCCAGTTCCAGACGAGCAACGTCGATACGCTGATATCGCAGCCCTTGCTCCGATTGCTCGGGGATCACGATCTCAGCGGCCAGATATTCGGTCAGGCGATCCGAAGTCAGGCGGGCGATGGCGTCGATCAGTTCGGCTTCGGTCAATGTGCGGCTCATGACGGCATTCCTTTGCGCGGATCATAGCCGTGGGTTTCGCGCCATGTCTCCATGAAGTGCTTCAATTCATCGTCTACCTTATCTGGCATTGCGACGGTCAGTTCTATGAACTGATCGCCCCGCTCGGACGAGCCGCGTTTCTTGACCCCTTTGCCACGCAGGCGCAGGGTTTTGCCGCTGCTGGTCCCCGCTGGGACACTGACATTGACGCCACCGTCGATGGTAGGGGCGGGAACCTTGCCACCCAGAACGGCCTCATCAATGGTGATGGGCAGCGTGATGTGGATGTCATCGCCCTGACGGTCGAACACCGGGTGATCGGCAACCGAGATCGTCACAAGCGCATCGCCGGGAGGCCCATCGCCGTACCCCGGGGCCCCTTTTCCACGCAGGCGGATGGTTTGCCCGGTCGTGATACCCGCAGGTATCTTCACTTCAATCCGGTTCCCATCTGGCAGGGTCAATTTCTGGCTGGCTCCAAAAACGGCGTCAAGAAAGCTGATCTGCAGCGAGTAGTTCAGGTTGTGGCCCGGTGCATGGAACTCTTGGCTCCGCTGGCCATATCCACCCCGCCCGCGCATGAATTCGGCAAAGATGTCGGACATATCGTCTTGTTCAGCCGCGTGACCGCGATAAGGGTTGCCAGCAGCCTCGGCATATTCGCGATAATACTGCTGCTGCGGACGTTCCTGACCCGACGCATCAATTTCGCCATTGTCGTAGCGTTTGCGCGTCTCGGGGTCTTTCAGCAGGTCATAAGCAGCAGCAGCGGCTTTGAACTTGGCCTCTGCCTCGGCATCGCCCGGCTTGAGGTCCGGGTGGCATTCTTTGGCGATCTTCCGATAGGCTTTCTTGATCTCGGCATCGCTAGCGTCTTTGGCGACGCCAAGCACGGAATAGGGATCGTCGCTCATCTTGCCTCTCGTCGATGTGGGGTTTGGCCTTGATGAAGGTATTTTATCAATTGATTTCAACAGGTCAAAAAGAAGAGGCGGCTAAATTGTCTCGTAAATCTGTCAAGCTCTGCTAATATTAAGATGTTTCAGATTGATCATTGACGGAGATCACCCCATGACGCGCAGGCTCAAATCGGTGCTGGCATTGCTGGCTGGGAACGCCATCGGGCTGCTATTGGCCAGTTTGCTGCTGTCAGAGTTTGCGATCCGACCGATTTCCTTCATCGTGGTGGTAGTCGTGTTCACCCTGGTCCAGGTGATAGCCGAACCGCTGATCCTGAAGCTGGGGGAAAAGAAGGCGCCGGCGCTGAAGGGCGGAATTGCCTTGATCGTAACCTTTGTTGGTCTTCTGGTCACCGATCTGATCACATCCGGTCTGACCATTGGCGGTATCTCAAATCTGTTGGCCGCAACCTTGCTGGTATGGTTGGGCGCTCTGATCGGCAGTATTGTGCTGCCGATCTACGTGTTTCCCGAACTGCGCGACCCTAAGAAATAGTCATATCGCGTCTAAACTGGCCTCGATGGCCTGCCACAACTCGTCCACCGGTTCGCACCCCACAGACAGGCGGATGAAAGCAGGATCGACAGCATCCCCCCAACGGGCGCGCCGCTCGGCCGAACTGTGGACGCCGCCGAAGGATGTAGCCGGACGCAGCAGTGGGCAGCTGTTGATGAACTGTTCGGCTTTGGTCTCGGTCTCAAGCGTGATGCTTAGCAGAAACCCGAAGCGCTTGGTTTGAGCCGTCGCCAATGTGTGCGCCGGATCATCGGTCAGTCCGGGATAGCGGATCTGTTTCACGGCCGGGTGAGCGGCCAGCCGTTCGGCCAGAACCTGCGCCGAGCGGCACATCCGGTCAAAGCGCACGTCCAGCGTTTCTAGGCCACGGTGCAATAGCCACGCCTCATGCGGCCCTGGAATCGCGCCGGAGACGCGGCGCCATTCCTCAACTCGCTCCATGATTTGCGGATTGCGGCTGGCTAAATGACCCATCAACAGGTCCGAATGCCCACCCATCGCTTTGGTGTCTGAACTCACAACCACATCGACGCCAAGGTCCAGTGGGCGCTGGCCCAATGGGGTCATCGTTGTGTTGTCGGCGATGGTGATGCCGCCGGCCTCGCGCACGGCCTCGGCGATTACTGGCAGATCAAGCATGTCCAGACCGGGGTTCGAGGGGCTTTCTAGAAACACCACATCGAATTCATCAAAGCCACCTTCGGCAAAGTCGGTGGTTGGGCGTTCGATAACCGAGACGCCCAGATTTGACAGGAACCGATCAGCCAAAAGGCGCGTCACATAATACCCGTCGGATGGAATCAGCAGCCGCGACCCGGCATGGACCGTCGCAAACAAGGCCGCCGAAATCGCACCCATACCCGAAGGAAAGCTGAGGCAGGGTGCATCTTCGAGATGCGACAGAACGTGTTCCAGATGCACCCAGGTCGGGTTGTCGACCCGGCCATAGCTGGCATGCCCATCCGGCGCACCGGGCAGATGGTACATGCTGCTTTGGGTCAGCGGCAGGGCCACAGGCTCGCCCTTGTTCAGGGCATTCCCGCGCAAGTGCAACATTTCGCCGGTCTTCGGGCTCATGGCTCAGCGCCCCGGTATTTCATCGCGTGGGGGCGCGGGTTCCCAATTCTCGATGATCTTGACCGCCTCTTGCGCGGTGTCGACAAAGCGGAACAGGTCAAGATCTTCGTCCGAGATGGTGCCCGCATCAGCCAGAGCCTCCCAGTTGATAACCTTCTCCCAGAACTCACGCCCGAACAGCAGGAATGGGACGCGATCCATGCGGCCGGTCTGGATCAAGGTCAGGGATTCGAACAGCTCATCCATGGTGCCGAAGCCGCCGGGGAAGATGGTGATGGCGCGAGCGCGCATAAGGAAGTGCATCTTGCGGATGGCGAAATAGTGGAAATTGAAGCTGAGATCGGGCGTTACATACAGGTTCGGAGCCTGCTCGTGCGGAAGCACGATGTTCAGGCCGATTGAACACCCGCCCGCATCCTGTGCACCACGGTTACCCGCCTCCATCACGCCGGGGCCGCCACCGGTGACGATCACATTTTCGCGGCAGCCTGTCTGATTTGACTTCTCGGTCATCAGCCGCGCAAACTCACGCGCTTCATCGTAGTATTTCGACAGCCCGGCCAAGGTCTCGGTCCGCGCCGTGTGTTTCTGAGCGGGTTCCGGAATGCGCGCGCCACCGAACATGACGATGGTCGAGGTGATCTCACGCTCGGTCATGATCATCTCGGGCTTCAGCAGCTCCAGTTGCAGCCGCACGGGGCGCAGCTCATCCCGGCACAGGAAGTCATCATCAGCGAAGGCAAGGTGATAGGCCGAAGACCGCGTCTGCGGGGTATCTGGTACCTCGCTTGCGGTCGAGCGGTCGGTCTGTGCGTCGCGAAAGGGGCTGAGGCGATCTTCTCTCATATGCGGGGTTCCCTGCTTGCGTGTTTCCAAAACAGCTATAGGGTTCGCGGGCAGAGTGCCAGTCACGGAAAGACAAGAATGGATTGGAAAAGTGAAATATTGGCAGCGCGGGACCGCATTGCCGGACACGCACAGGTCACGCCAGTGATGGAAAGCCAAATTCCGGGCTATCCGGTTGAAATGAAACTTGAACATATGCAGCACACCGGCAGCTTCAAACCGCGCGGGGCGTTCAATACCCTGCTCAGCATGGATGTGCCTGCGGCAGGCGTCGTGGCGGCTTCCGGTGGCAACCACGGTGCGGCAGCGGCTTATGCCGCGCATTCACTGGGCTACCCAGCGAAGATTTTTGTGCCCGAACTTGCAGGTCCCTCCAAGATTGCGCTGATCAAGCGGATCGGGGCTGATCTGAGTGTTGTTTCGGGTGAATACGCCAATGCACTGACCATGGCGCAGGCGCATGAGGAAAGCACCGGCGCCATGCAAATCCACGCCTATGATGCGCCAGCGACGGTGGCAGGGCAGGGGACATGTTTTGCTGAATGGGACGCGCAGGGCTTGCAGGCGGACACAGTATTGGTGGCCGTGGGCGGCGGTGGGCTGATTGCCGGAGCTTTGGCATGGTTTCAGGGTGCGCGCAAAGTCGTGGCGGTCGAACCGGAAACCTCTTGCGCGCTGAATGCTGCGTTGGCTGCGGGCGAACCGGTTGATGTTTCCGTTTCGGGCATTGCAGCGAACGCACTGGGCGCACGGAGAATTGGTGAGATTTGCTTTGGGCTGGCCCAAGGTATGAGTTCGGTTCTGGTTTCTGATGATGCGATAGCGCAAGCCCAGAATACTCTGTGGCAGACGCATCGAATACTGGTTGAACCAGCAGGGGCTGCTGCGCTTGCCGCACTGATTTCGGGCGCTTACCAGCCGGAGCCGGGTGAGCGTGTCGCAGTGCTGATTTGCGGCGGGAACATCGCGCCAGATCCGCTAACAGGTTGAGAATACGGCTTGTAGATGTTGTTCATGGATTTTATCTATAATTCATGACCGCGACCATTGCCGACACAATCTATAGTGCCCTGAGCCAGAAAATCATCACCGGCGATCTTCCTGCCGGTGAAAAGCTGCGTCAGGACCATATCGCGCGCGACTTTGAGACCAGCCATGTTCCGGTGCGCGAAGCACTGCTGCGGCTTGAGGCGCATGGATTGGCCAAAAGCGAGCCGCGAAAGGGCATGCGCGTCACCGCGTTGGACCCTGCCGAAGTGCGTGAGGTGATCGAAATGCGTGTCGCGCTGGAAACGCTGGCGATGCAGCATTCCGTGCAAAACATGACCCCAGCTGCTCTGAAGGCTGCTGATGATGCACGAAAGGCGTGTGATGAGGCAGAGAGCATGCCTCAGTGGGAGGCGCGGAACAGGGTGTTTCATCGTGCGATCCTGACACCTTGCGGGTTGCCCCGTCTTTTGCATGCTGTCGATGATCTGCACATTGCCAGTGCCAGGCACCTGTTTGCACATTGGCGGCCCAAATGGGTGCAGCGCGTCGATACGGATCACGCTGCGATCATTCAGGCACTGAAGAGCAAAGACGTTTCCGCCGCAACCTCGATACTTCTGCGCCATATCCGTCGTGCAAGCTGATACTTTCTGCCTTTGAAACTACAATCTGTGCCTCCTCAGAAGATTTGACTTGATTTTTAATAGATAAAAATGATGATTAATTCCGAATCTATGCAATATTATCTATAAAAAGAGAATGACGATGAAAGCCACTCTGCAATCCACCCTCCCGGCCGCCGGAGTAATAACCCCTGCGGGTCAGATCCTTCGTGTCGCGTTGGGTATTCTTCTTTTGACCGCCAGTGCAAAAGTCCAGGTGCCATTTTGGCCTGTGCCCATGACCCTTCAAGTCGCCGCTGTCATGGCTGTCGCCGCGGCATTTGGGCTGCGTCTCGGTTCTGCAACCGTGATCGGCTACATGGTCGCCGGGGCAGTGGGTTTGCCCGTGTTTGCCGGAACGCCCGAAAAAGGCATCGGGCTGGCCTATATGATGGGTGCAACCGGAGGTTATTTACTGGGTTTCGTGGTCGCCTCGGTCATGGTTGGATGGGCAGCGGACAATCTGCGCAAACTGTTTCTGGTTCCGGCGATGCTGGCTGGGCTTGCGGTGATCTATGCGCTGGGTCTGGGTTGGTTGGCTCAGTTCGTGCCTGCAGACAAGGTTCTGGTTTACGGTTTCAGCCCTTTCATTCTGGGTGATCTCGTGAAGATTGCATTGGCAGCCGTTCTCGTGATTGGCCTGCCGACGGGTCTGATGCAGAAAATCCGTGGGCCGCAGCCAGATGCTTGATACCGGGCAAGATATCCGCAGCGATTGGACCGTGGATGAAGTGGAGGCGCTGATGCGCCTCCCAATGTTGGATCTGGTAGGTCGCGCAAATGTAATTCACCGGACGTATCACGATCCAAACGACATCCAAAAAGCCAGCCTGCTGTCGATAAAAACCGGAAGCTGTCCCGAGGATTGCGCCTATTGCCCGCAATCCGCCCATCATCGCGAGGTCGAGCTGACCAAGGAAAAGCTCATGAACCCTGCGCATGTCATCTCGCTTGCCAAACGGGCGCGCGATGCGGGGGCTGAACGGTTTTGCATGGGTGCTGCATGGCGTCAGGTGCGCGACGGCGAAGAATTCGACAATGTGCTGGACATGGTGCGGGGCGTGCGTGATCTGGGCATGGAGGCTTGCGTCACCCTGGGCATGCTCAAGCCACATCAGGCCAAACGATTGGCCGAGGCGGGACTTACGGCGTACAATCATAACCTGGATACTTCGCCGGAATTCTATGGCGAGATTATTGGAACTCGTACCTATCAGGATCGTCTTGAGACCCTCAGCTATTGCCGGGACGAAGGTATTGATCTGTGTTGCGGCGGCATTATCGGTATGGGTGAAAGCCTGCGGGATCGTGCCTCGCTGTTGCAGGTCCTTGCGAATTTTGACCCGCATCCCGAAAGCGTACCGATAAACGCGCTGATCCCGATCAAAGGCACGCCGCTGGCGCATCTAGAAAAAGTAGGCATTTTTGATCTGGTGCGCATGGTTGCGACCGCGCGGATCACCATGCCGCAAACACGGGTGCGCCTGTCGGCAGGACGGTCGGACTTTTCAACTGCCGAGCAGGCATTGTGCTTTCTGGCTGGTGCAAATTCGGTTTTCTACGGCGATGTGTTGCTGACCGCACCCAATGCCGGAACCCAAAATGACCGGGATATGTTTGCCGCACTCAGCGCACTTACCGATGATTGACGCAAACCGAGGTATCCGCGTCGCATTGCGCCATGGGTCTCGCTTGCGTATAGGCCACATCAACGTGAACAGATTCTCTAGGGAGACGCCCCATGTCCAATGCGCAACTGGAAGCCGCCATCGAATCCGCCTGGGAAGTACGTGACACAATCACCCCTGCGACCACCGGCGAGCAACGAGAAGCAATCGAAGACACGCTGAGCGCGCTGGACAGCGGTTCGCTGCGGGTGGCTAAAAAGCTCGACAGTGGTGATTGGCACGTGAACCAGTGGGCGAAAAAAGCAGTTCTGCTGGGGTTCCGCATCAAGGACATGGAAATCCAGACCGGAGGCCCGCAAGACGGCGGCTGGTGGGATAAGGTCGACAGCAAGTTCGCCGGCTGGGGAGAGAACCAGTGGCGCGCGGCAGGGTTCCGCGCCGTGCCAAACTGTGTGGTCCGCAAGTCGGCCTATGTCGCACCTGGTGTGGTGCTGATGCCCTCGTTCGTGAACCTTGGCGCTTATGTCGATGAAGGCACGATGGTTGATACCTGGGCCACCGTTGGTTCCTGCGCGCAGATCGGCAAGAACGTGCACTTGTCGGGCGGCGTCGGCATTGGAGGCGTACTGGAGCCGATGCAGGCCGGTCCGACCATTATCGAGGACAACTGCTTTATCGGTGCGCGTTCGGAAGTGGTCGAAGGCTGCATCGTCCGCGAGGGTTCGGTTCTGGGCATGGGCGTATTCATCGGTAAATCCACCAAGATCGTGGACCGCGAAACCGGTGAAGTCATGTATGGCGAGGTTCCGCCCTATTCGGTGGTTGTTGCGGGCTCGATGCCGTCCAAGAACAATGTAAGCCTGTATTGCGCGGTCATCGTGAAACGCGTCGATGAAAAGACCCGTTCGAAAACTGGGATCAATGAGCTACTGCGCGACTGATCCCCTCGTTTCAGTTTGAATAGGCCGCAGAGTGCATGCTCTGCGGCCTTTCTTATTTTGGCATGAACTCCAGCACTGTTTGCTGAAAGAAATCAATCGCCGCCTCACCTCCGGCCCCTTTGGCCAGAGGGCCGACTTGATATCGGGGCGATTGAAGGGCGCGCTGCATCTTTTCGCACACCCAGACATCCTCGGTCTGAAAATCCCCCGTCTCCAGTGGGTGCTGGGTCCAGTGAGAGGATTTGATCCGACCGGATTCCGGGTCGTATCCGGGTATGTCCGCCGCGCGATGCGTATAGGTGAACCAGCCTTTAGGCGACCAGTTTCTGACCCGCAGCAGAGTTGTGTTGGCGTCGACCGGTTCCATGGTCGATATCGAAAACCCCCAGGGGTTTGGCGTCAGGATCGTGGTCGGAAACAGCATGTAGACCCCGCCATAGCCCGGCGTTTCGGCATTCCGTACCGTTTTCAGGCCGGACCCTTTGGCCGAGTTTTCAACAAACTGAGGGATACGATGTTTGACGCCTTCGCGCTCGGTCGACCACCAGACCATGTTGTGGCCAGAAACCTCCCAAAGATTCTTGTCATGGGTTGGCCCGCCCAACGTGTCTTTGTGCAGATAGGCCAGATGATAGCCATCGATTGCATTTTCAAAGAAGACCTTCCAATTGCAGTTGATCTCATAGACCACGTCGTCGGGGTTCTCTTGTAGCTCGCTTGATGCCAGATCATGAGGCCAAGGTATTTGAGCCAGAGCGCCAAGCCACGCGTCAAAGCTCTGATCCGGTTCTGGGTGAACAAAAACAAGGTTGCGGAAGACACCGACTGAGGCACCGAACAACGCGGTTGCCTTCTTGTCCAGATCCGGAAAGCACTCGCGCTGGGCTGGTACTCCGCGCAATGCGCCATCCAGATTGTAGACCCAGTTGTGATAAGGGCAGACAATGGTCTTGCCTGCGTTGCCGCAACCTTCCAACAACTCGGTTCCGCGATGGCGGCATTGGTTGTGGAAGGCGCGCAAGTCGCCATTTGCGTCCCTTATGACAATCAGAGCGTAGGCCCCGGCCTGAATCGTCCTGAAATCGCCAGGCTCGGTGAAATCCATAGTCACGCAGGCAAAACTCCAGCACTTGCTGAACAGGGTTTTCTGTTCGGCCTCATACCAACTGTCCGAGATATATGCCTCACGCGGCAGTTGTTGCTTGGGTTGATCCGGAAGTGCGTCAGGCGGCATTGTCGAGTCCGTTTATTGTCAAAAATGATAGTCATCAATATTGACAATAAACCTTCGAATGTCCAGATTTCACCTTAAGATTTTTCTGAACCCGCTTGGAGGCAGGATGACTTTTATTCAAACCCTGAGGAATCAAAGGTGGATGACACTGCTAATTCTGGCGGCGCTTCTTGTTTCGACCTTCGCCGGGTATTACGGCCTTTGGGGTCTGTTGTTCATATTTTGGGGGCTCTTGGCGGTGCGCTCGGGGCAGGCCTTCTTGATCGAACCGATAAACCGCGCGACAGATCCGGCACTGTTCTGGTCGCTGACGGGTTTGTGGATCGGTTTGGGCGTTCTCTACGTTCTGGCGGATGTTTTTCCACCAGTTGCGAACGGATTCTGATGCCCCGTCCCAGTATGAAAGACGCCAGATCCGAGCAAATCCTGAACGCATTTATGCGTTGTGTCGCGCGGTACGGGCTGGATGGCTCGACCCTGGCGCGCATATCAGAAGAGGCAGGCGTCGGGCGGCCATTGCTGCGCCACTATCTGGGCAACCGGGATGAGATGGTTCGCAAGCTGCTGGATCACGTCCTGAAAGTCTTCGCGGATCAGGTTGAGGCGCTCTTCGACACTCTGCCGTGCACTAATCGGGTTGCAGCGATGCTGGACGCTTTGTTCGGACGCGGCACCTATTCTTCGGAAAGTGCTGCGGTGTTTGCCGCTTTGGTCGCAGCCTCAGAAAGACACGCGGATTTGCGAGAACCCTTGCTTGGGTTTGTCTATGACTTCGAGGCAAGGATCGCTGCTGAAATCATGAACGAACTGCCTGCTGCCAATATGCAAGGGGTCCAAGCCGTGGCAGCGGGTATGTCCGCAATTTATTTCAATACGGATGCTGTGATGCCATTGCGACCCCGGGCGGAATGGCGCGACACGCAGCGCGTGGCAGCGCAGATGCTGTTGGACCACCTATACGACAGCACCTGCGACTGAGTTGACCGTGCCATCGGGCCAGCGTATTGCGGGCACTATGGAAAAGCAGAAAAAACCTTCGCGCCAGCAAGTCTATACGTTGTTGGTTCAGATCGGTCGCAAAGATGGCGACGGCCTGCCCGAAGGCGCGACCGGGGCGGCGTTGATGTGTTTTGCCAGCGGCGTGGACGAGGCCGAAGCCGTGCGCGAGACAGTAGCGATCCTGAAGCAGGCCGATACTGCACCGCTGGATGTCACCGGCTATGGCACCCTGGCCGAGCGTGAGGCGCAAGGACATGATATCGATCCGGATGAGCGGGCATTGATGCAACGGGCGCTGGATGAAAACGCGGTTATCGTGGCACAGATGACGCCATTCTTCGGCGACGAGGAAACTGCTTAGTTTCTTACCCCGAACCACTTGCGATAGATTTCGTCATAGGTGCCGTCTTCGCGCAGGGACAGCAGCGCCTGATTGACGTCTTCGACCAATGGCGATCCGGTTGGAAATGCGATCCCATAGTTTTCACGCAGGAAGATGCCCCCGGTCATTGTCGCCATTCTGCGCCCTTCGTGGCTTGCATAATAGGACAGGATCGGAGCGTCGAAAACGACCGCATCCAAATCCTTATTCTCAAACGCGTTCAGCATGTCCTGCAGATCGCCATAGCCGGTATAGTCGATCTCGCGCCGGTTCAGAAAACTGGCGGCGGTTGAATCGGAAATCGTCCCGACCTGTTTGCCGTAAAGGTCGTTGACCGAATTGACGCTGCCGGTGATTGCGTCCACCGTCATCACCGAGGTGATCCGGGCCGTGAAAACGGAGACGATGAATAGGGATGACACCACCAGTACTACACCCAACAGGCGGCCAAACGGGGTGCGCGGCATCCGCTCTTCAAAGCCACCGTTCACCACCAGGTTGAGGGCCCACCAGAACGAGGGGAACCACGCCTCATTCAATTTGCGATCAAAGTAGGGCTGCGCGCGTTTCTCAAAACTCCACATCAGCATGCCGCCACCAAGCAGGATCGCAAAGGCCAGCCCGATGGCGATGAACAATTCCCGAGACAGCAAAGCGTGCAACAGCGATGGCTGGCGAGCGGCCTCTGACGGGACCATGATCTGTAATCCGGCCTCAAATATCGGTTGCGTGAAATCCATTCGGGTTTCGCGCAAGGCGGTGATCGATATATTAGCGATCGCCAGATCGGCAGAACCATCCTGAACCGCGCCCAACATTTCTCCAAATGTCTCGACGCCGTTGACCGAGTATTCCCAGCCGAGTGATTCAGACAGTGCCGCCAGAAGATCCATCGAGAAACCGGTCTGGGCACCGTCCTCGACAAATGAGAACGGAGGACGGGTTACCGTTGTAACCGTAAGAGACTGGGCCTGGCTTTGCTGCGCAAGAATCGCGAAAGTCAGGCAGATCAATGCGAAGAAGACACGCTTCATGTGGAATCACCTGTTTCGCGGCCCTCTAACGCACTTAAGGGCAGCGCGGCAAGGCAGCCGCTGGGTCAACGCTCATGTTTTGTTGGGGTGCAAAATCAAGCCGCTTGGGCATTCGGTCTCGGAATTCGACTATTCGGGGTTGGCAATCCGGGCAATTCGTTGAATCTGTGCACGAACACAGGCACCCCTAAGGACAAGAGGCCCAATATGACCGATCCAGTTGAGCTGACAGCAAATCTAATCCGTTGCCCATCGGTCACACCCGATGAAGGCGGGGCTTTGGTCTTGCTGCAGCAAGTGCTGGAGGAGGCCGGATTTTATTGCACTCGCGTAGATCGAGGTGGAACCTGCAACCTCTTCGCCCGGTGGGGGCAGAAGGGTCACGCGCGCAGCTTTGGCTTTAATGGTCATACGGATGTGGTTCCGGTAGGGGATGAAGCAGCCTGGACCATGCCTCCTTTCGGCGCCGAGGTCCGGGACGGGGTGATGTACGGCCGGGGCGCGACGGATATGAAATCGGGCGTGGCAGCATTTGCGGCAGCGGCTATCGATTTTGTGCGTGACACGCCCCCGGATGGGGCGGTGATCCTGACGATCACAGGTGATGAAGAAGGCGACGCACTGGATGGCACTGTTGCTTTACTGGATCACATGGCCGCAACGGATGAGCGGATGTCGGTTTGTCTGGTGGGAGAACCCACTTGCCCGAACACGATGGGCGAAATGATGAAGATCGGCCGGCGCGGTTCGATGACTGCGTGGTTCACTGTGACCGGAGTGCAGGGGCATTCGGCCTATCCGCATCGGGCAAAGAACCCGGTGCCCGCGATGGCGCGGCTGATGGATCGGCTGGCCAGCCAAGAACTGGATCAGGGGACCGACCACTTTGACGCCTCGACCTTGGCGGTTGTCACGATCGACACCGGTAATCCGGCGACAAATGTGATCCCGGCGCAATGTTCTGGGACAGTGAACATCCGGTTCAATGACCTGCATTCCGGGGCCAGTTTGAGCGATTGGTTGCAATCCGAGGCAGACACCGTTGCCGAGGCGTTTGGCGTCGATGTCGAGACCCGGATCAAGATTTCGGGTGAAAGCTTTCTGACCCCTCCGGGGGCATTGTCTGATCTGGTAGCTTGCGCTGTCAAAGCAGAAACAAATATTCGCCCCGAGCTTTCGACCACCGGCGGGACCTCGGATGCCCGCTTCATCAAAGATCATTGCCCGGTGGTCGAGTTTGGTCTGGTCGGGCACACCATGCATCAGGTCGATGAATGTGTCGAAGTGGCGCAAATTCATCAACTCAAGGCGATCTACACCCGTATTCTGACGGATTACTTCGCCTGATCCATGCAGAAAACGCTGGTCATCATGGTGAAAGAGCCACGTCCAGGGCGGGTCAAGACCCGTTTGGGGCGCGATATCGGCATGGTTGGGGCTGCTTGGTGGTTTCGGCATCAAACGCGATCTCTGATCCGGCATCTGCGTGATCCACGCTGGCAGATTGTACTGGCGGTCTCTCCAAATAGGGAGGGAATGAACAGTCGGGTCTGGCCTGTTGATTTACCCCGGAAGCCTCAGGGGCGCGGAGATCTGGGCGACCGTATGGGGCGGATGTTGCGCGGTGCTCCCGATGGTCCGGTGTGCCTGATCGGTGCGGATATTCCGGGCATCACAAGGGGTCACATTGCGCGGGCCTTTCGCGCGTTGGGCCGGGCTGAGATGGTGTTCGGGCCATCCCCGGATGGCGGCTATTGGTTGGTTGGTGCTCAGCGTTATGGCGCGTTGCCTTCGGGGTTATTCCGCGATGTGCGCTGGTCAACGGAACACGCGTTGAAAGACACACTGAATTCGGTTCGCGGGTGCCGAGTAACGTTGCTGGATCACCTGAGCGATGTGGATACCGTGGCCGATCTGCACGGCTGACATCATGCACCGCTTTTTGACCATGACGCGGTCGCATGCCCGTGCTAGGCCAAACTCATGACACGCATTCCGACCAAGCAAGAGGTCCTCGACTGGATCTCGGCGAACCCTACCCTGACCTCGAAACGTGATATCGCCAAGGCTTTTGGCATCAAGGGCGCGGATCGGATCGACCTGAAGCGCATCCTGAAAGAGCTTGAGGCCGAAGGCCATCTGGAAAAGCGCAAGCGCAGCTATCGTGATCCGGATCGTCTGCCGCCGGTCAGCGTGTTGCAGGTAAAGGCTCCCAACGTAGATGGCGACCTGTTTGCGCGCCCGTTGGAATGGCACGGCGAGGGGGTTGAGCCCATCGTTCTGCTCGTCACGCGTGCCAGCGATCCGGCGCTGGGTGAGGGTGACCGCATTCTGGCCCGCCTGACCGTGGTGCATGAGGAAGATCACAATTACGAAGCCCGCTTGATCCGCCGCATCGGCACCAACCCGCGCAAGATCGTCGGCATTTTTCGCAAAGGGGCCGAGGGCGGACGGATCGTGCCCATCGACAAGGCTGGTCAGACAGAATGGCTGGTCGCGGACGGGGCCGTTCTGGGCGCCAAGGACGGTGAGCTGGTCGAGGCCGAGCAGGCCGGACCCAAGAACCGCATGGGCCTGCCGCGTGCGCGTATTGTTGAACGGCTCGGCGATCCGACCGCGCCCAAGGCTGTCTCATTGATCGCCATCCACCAACACGGTATTCCCGACGATTTCCCGGACAAGGTGATCGAAGAAGCCGACAAAGCCAAACCCGTCGGACTGAAAGGGCGTGAAGACCTGCGGGATATGCCGTTGCTGACCATCGATCCTGCGGATGCACGGGACCACGACGACGCCTGCTATGCCCATGCTGATGACGATCCCAAGAACCCGGGTGGCCATGTGATCTGGGTCGCCATCGCTGACGTCGCTGCCTATGTGAAACCCGGTACGGCTCTGGATCGCGAGGCGCGCAAGCGGGGCAACTCCAGTTACTTTCCGGACCGCGTAGTGCCGATGCTGCCGGATCGCCTGTCCGGCGATCTGTGTTCCCTGCACGAAGGCGTGCCGCGCGCTTGTATTGCCGTGCGGATGCAGATTGATGCCGAAGGCAACAAGATAGGCCACCGGTTCGTGCGCGGCCTGATGCGCTCTGCCGCCTCGCTGAATTATAACGAGGTGCAGGAGGCGATCGACGGCAACCCGAACGACCGCACCGGGCCGCTGTTGGATACGGTGCTGAATCCGCTTTATACCGCGTATGCTGCGCTGAAAAAGGCGCGTTCCGTGCGGCAGCCGCTGGAGCTGGACCTGCCTGAACGCAAAATCGTACTCAGCGATGCGGGTGAGGTGACCAGCGTCGCGTTCCGTGACCGGCTGGATGCGCATAAGCTGATCGAGGAATTCATGATCCTCGCCAATGTCGCCGCTGCCGAGACCCTGATCACCAAACGCCGCCCGCTGCTGTTCCGCGTCCACGAAGAGCCCGCGCCCGAAAAGCTGGAAAGCCTGAGAGAGACGGCGCAGGCGGCGGGATTAAACCTCGCCAAAGGGCAGGTATTGCAGACCCGACATCTGAACGCGCTGCTAAACGCCGCCGCTGGTACCGAGGATGCGGAGCTGATCAACCTGACGACCCTGCGGTCGATGGCGCAGGCCTATTACCACCCCGAAAATTTCGGCCATTTTGGGCTGGCTCTGCGGAACTATGCGCATTTCACTTCTCCCATCCGGCGCTATGCTGATCTGATCGTGCATCGCGCGCTGATCTCAGCCCATGGCTGGGGCAAGGACGGATTGACCGAGGATGAGATTGCACGGTTGGAAGAAACGGCGACCCATATCTCGGATACCGAGCGCCGCTCGATGATGGCCGAGCGCGATACGACTGATCGCTATCTGGCGGCCTATCTCAGCGAGCGGGTCGGCAATGAGTTTTCTGGCCGGATCAGCGGTATTGCCCGGTTCGGTGCCTTCGTGAAGATGGACGAGACCGGAGCGGACGGTCTGGTTCCAGTGCGTTCGCTGGGGCGAGAGTTTTTCCATTTCGACCGAGAGGCCGGGACGCTGATGGGCTCGGACACCGGGCTGATCATCGCCATTGGCCAGCGTGTCACGGTGCGGTTGACCGAGGCGACGCCGGTGACGGGCGGATTGGAATTGGAGTTGTTGTCCCTCGATGATCAGGCGCTGCCGCGCGGCCGTGGCCCCGCCAAGCGCGGAACGCGGCGCAAGGCCGCCAGCACAAAGCGCAAGAAGGACAAGATCAAGCGCAAGGTCGAACGCAAACGCCGTCAGAGGTGATAAGTAAGCGCGCGCGCAATCAGCCAGCCATGGCGCGTAGGATCAATCTGATCGGGCCGGTCGAACAGAATCGCGCGATTGCCGTCGATCCGATCCTCGCCAGGAAAGGCGGAAGTAAAATCCCCCATCAGTCGGCTTTGGCAATGCACGAACAACGCAAAACAGGCCGCCTTGTGTCCGCCCAAACGAATCGTCGAGCCTTTGGGCGCCAGATAGGCGGGCTGGCCCCACCGCAACGCTTCTTCCAGAGGCTGAGCGCGTGGCAGTGAGGCCGCGGTTTCGAATATCAACTCGCGCAGCGCTAGTGCCCCATTGCGCGTCTCTTCCGGTAGCGCCTCATAGGCTGCAGCGACTTTTTTGTCCTCAAAGGCTGTCATGATAGCGGGATCGCCTGCTCCATTCGGTCGATATAGCTGTTGAGCAGCTTATCTTGTTTAATCCGACGGGTCAGGGGGGTGTCTGATGGTGTCGCGCGCATCGCCGCCAGCATTGGACCGACGCTCATGTCCGCCGAGGTAGGTTTCTCTCCCATCAGATAAGGCGATTGCCAAAGATAGGCCGAGATCGCCTCAAAGTCGCGCTCCAGCCGGTCTTGTCGTTCGGCGGGCGAAAAGCGGGATACACCTTGAAACGCGAGCCCCTTGAGAACGGATTTCCGGATTGAATTCGAAACCGGCTTGCGGATCAGTGCGGGAATGACGGTAAAGAATGTATCGCGCAGGATTGGCCAGACCTCATCATTGGCCCAACGGTCCTGCACGACATGGAAGTACAGATGTTCCTCGGCCATGCGGATCAGCGCGCGGGACTGGGCTTTTTGCAGATCGGTCAGGCCAGCATCGAAATCGGCCCCCTGAGCCTCAAGCCAGTCGCGGATCAGGTCGCTGTCCGGAATCAGAAGTTCAGGCGTGCGTAGAACCGGCAGCTTCTGGTGTGGCATCTTGCGTGGGTCCAGCAGATCGGACCGTTGCCAGCGCAGGCCCGCGCTTTGAAGCATCAGGGCCGTTTTCACGCAGAATGGGCTGGCGCTGAACAGGCCAAAGGCAGAGGGGAAGGTGAGAAGGGTCAGCATCATCAGCTCCATAGTTGGGACGCCTGATGGGTACGCCGGACTGATGACAGATTCTGACGTTAGGCTTAGAGTAGACTATACTATGTCCCGCACCGCCCGTCTTTTTCAGTTGATGCAGGCCCTACGATCTGGCCCCTCGCCCAGAACGTCGGTTCAATTGGCGCAGGATTTAGGCGTTTCGCCGCGCACAGTGCACCGGGATATCGATGCATTGCGTGGCCTCGGGGCGATAATCGACGGAGAGGCCGGGTTCGGGTTCACCCTAATCGAGGATGCGACCCTACCGCCGTTGGGTTTCACCAATGACGAGCTCGAAGCGCTGGTGTTGGGCTTGCGCGAGGTGCAATTGATCGGAGACCCGGCGCTGTCGGATGCTGCAAGCGCGGCCCTACGCAAGCTGCAGGGCCGGTTGCCGCAGCGCCAGTCGCATCGGCTGAGCCATGCTGTTCTGACCGCCACGCGATTTGACAGGCCAGCCGTGCCAACAATTGACGTTGCCATTTTACGCCAAGCCGCGTGGGATGAACGCGTGATCGAGTTCGCCTATACCGATGCCAAAGGCGCAGACACCCGTCGTCGGGTCAATCCGCTGAGCATCGTCTATATGGACCGTGCCAGCGTATTGCTGAGTTGGTGCCACCTGCGTCAGGATTTCCGAGTGTTTCGGCTGGATCGTATGCAGGGCATGGATGTGACCGAGGATAGCTTCCGACCCAATCGCGTATCGCTATTGCGTGAAGCCATTGCCCGTCTTCGCGCGGAACGTGAGGAACAGGATCAGGAAACCTGACGTTCTGCGTTTTGAGAAATTCCGATTGTGAGCTATCATCGGCTCTGAGCAGTAATCAGGATAAAACGGAATGCGTAAGTGTGTAGGTGGCGTTATGACCGCCGCATTATGGGCATCCATCGTGCAGGCGGATACAACAGAAAATTCGATACGGCCTCTGGCCCGACCTATGGTCGACAATGTGCAACTGGCCTCGGCGGATGTGACGGTCTCGGTACGGCCCGTGCTGCGGCCTAAGGTCGAGGTGCAACGTCTATCGGCAGACGGGAATGCCCGATTTCAGGCTTGGCTGGGGGCATTTCGCAAGCGGGCGCAAGAGCAGGGCATCTCGGTCAATACGCTGGATCGGGCGTTGGCTGGGGTGACCTATGACAGTGACATCATCAAACGCGATCGCAATCAGGCGGAGTTTTCCAAACCGATCTGGGAATATCTGGATGGAGCGGTTTCAAAAACGCGGATTTCCAACGGTCGCGCTGGGCTAGACAAGCACCGAGAGACTTTGACCCGGATCGAAGCCCAGTACGGCGTCGAAAAAGAGGTCGTGACCGCGATCTGGGGTCTTGAGACTTCGTTCGGCACCTACCGAGGAAGCAAGCAAACCATTCGGTCGCTGGCGACTTTGGCCTTTGATGCTCGACGAGCAAACTTTTTTGAGGGACAGCTGATCGCCGCGTTGCAGATACTGCAGGCAGGGGATGTCGACCCTGAGAATATGGTTGGCAGTTGGGCTGGGGCGATGGGGCATACACAGTTCATGCCGACCTCGTTTCTTGATTACGCGGTTGATTTCGATGGAGATGGGCGTCGCGAGATCTGGTCCGATAATCCAACTGATGCCTTAGCATCAGCCGCTTCTTATTTGGCAAAACATGGATGGACCAAAGGCCAACCTTGGGGGGTCGAAGTGCAACTACCATCCGACTTTGACTACGCCAACGCGCGGCGAGATTTCACTATGATGCCGTCGGAATGGGCGGCCCGTGGGGTTCTTGCTTACTCGGGCAAGGCCGTGCCCGATCACGGTCAAGCGGCAATTCTGTTACCGGCTGGTGGTCGAGGTGTCGCCCTGATGATCTTCAATAATTTCAAAGTGATCGAGGCCTACAACGGCGCCGATGCCTACGTGATCGGCATCGGGCATCTGTCCGACCGGCTTGCAGGAGGCTCTCCGTTTGAGGCCGATTGGCCGCGTGGCGATCGCGTATTGAGCTTTACTGAAAAGAAAGAACTACAGCGTCGGCTGACTCAGGCGGGCTTCGATACACAAGGGATCGATGGGCGCACCGGGCCAAATACGATTAACGCGGTGCGCGCGTTTCAGGTTGCTCAGGGGTTGATCCCGGATGGATACCCGTCGCTCGGCCTGCTGGAAAGGATGCGCTGATAATTAGGGCGGCCCACTTGGGTCGCCCATGATCTAATGATCAGGACGCAGGCTTCATCAGACCTTTTTCGTTGATTTCAACCAACGCATCATCCAACGATTTTTGAATGCGCACGAACATCTCGTCGATTTCGGCCGGGGTAATGACCAGCGGCGGAGAGATGACCAAGCGGTCATCCACATGACGCATGATCAGATTGTTTTTGAAGCAATGTTCGCGGCAGATATATCCGATCGTGCCGGGATCTGATGCGAACTTGGCTCGGCTTGCCTTTTCAGGCGTTAATGCGATGGACCCCATCAAGCCTGCGATCTTTGCCTCTCCGACTAGCGGATGCTCGACCAATGCGTCCCATTTCTTTTTCATATAGGGCGCGGCCACGTTGCGCACATGATCGACGACGTTTTCTTCTTCGAGGATGCGCAGATTTTCGAGCGCAACTGCTGCGGCAACCGGGTGGCCGGAATAGGTGTAGCCATGGTTGAACTCGGTGGCGCTGATGACACGGGCGACTTCGTCGCAGACGATCGATCCGCCAATAGGTGCATAGCCTGAGCTAAGGCCCTTGGCGATTGTCATGATATGCGGTTTGATCCCGACGGTTTGCGAGCCAAACCAGTTGCCGGTTCGGCCAAACCCGCAGATCACCTCATCCGCGATCAGCAGTATATCGTACTTGTCGCAGATGCGCTGAATTTCAGGCCAATATGTGTCGGGTGCGATGATCACGCCGCCTGCGCCCTGCACAGGTTCGGCGATGAAGGCAGCGACGCGATCTTCGCCCAGTTCCTGAATGGCTTCTTCCAGCTCGCGCGCGCGGGCAAGGCCGAATTCCTCCGGGCTCATATCGCCGCCTTCCGCCCACCAATTTGGCTGGTTGATATGGTGGACATTCGGGATTGGAATGCCGCCCTGCGCATGCATTCCTGCCATGCCACCCAACGACGCCGATCCAACAGAAGAACCGTGATAGGCATTCTTGCGGCTGATGATGATGTTCTTGTCCGGCTGACCTTTTTCGGCCCAATAGGTGCGCACTAGACGGATGTTGGTGTCGTTGGCCTCGGACCCGCTTCCGGCAAAGAAGACATGGTTCAGATCACCTGGCGCAAGCTCAGCCAGTTTTGCAGCCAGCGCAATGGCGGGCGTATGGGTCGTCTTGAAGAAAGTATTATAATACGGCAGCTCGCGCATTTGACGTGCGGCTGCATCGGCCAGCTCGTCGCGGCCATATCCGATATTTACGCACCACAATCCGGCCATACCATCCAGAATTTCATGACCTTCGCTATCGGTCAGATAGACGCCCTTGGCACGGGTGATGACCCTGACACCTTCGTCTGCCAGCGCCTCATTGGTCGAAAAAGGATGCAAATGGTGTGCTGCGTCCAGCGCCTGCAATTCGGCAGTGGGCATGTGATTGGTGATGGTGGACATCTCGGATTCTCCAGCAAGCGTCGTTGCCAGATAGAATATGATCAAATTTTATGCTGTCAATCGAATCGCTGGTTTCTAGGTGCTTGGCAAAGCATCGCCCATCATTCCCATACCCTGCTCAATGTCCTGCGCTGTTGCTAACGCGGCCTTTTCTGCATCTCGCTCACGTAGCGCGGCAATAATGTCTTTGTGTCTGTCGGGCAGGCTTTGAGTGCCGAAGCGACCGCAAACGATGCGCAACGAAGGGCCGAATCGCAGCCATAGCCGTTCGGCTAGATCAACAAGTATCGGAGCGTCCGCATGGGAATACAGAGATTGGTGAAAGGCGTGGTTCAAACGCAGGTAACCCCCTACATCTCCATCCGCGATCATATTGTCCAATCGTTGATCCAGCTGCTCAAGATAGTCGATCTCGGTTATAGATATGTTCTTTGTGGATCGCCTGGAAAGCTCTGTTTCTATTGAAATTCTTGCAAAAATCATCTGCTCGATGTCGTTGGCTGAAAGCAGCGGGACGCTCACGCGACGATTGCCCTGAAAAATGAGCGCGCCGTCGGAAATCAGACGGCGTATCGCCTCGCGCACCGGAGTCATGCCGACACCAAGCGAATCAGTCAGTCCCTGGATCGTGACCGGCTGCCCGGGCACGAGATCGCCAAACAGAATCTGGGATTTCAGTGTCCGATAGACCTGTTCGTGCGCTGGGCGTTTTTCTTCATCTACCGGAGGTGTATCTGCTTTATTTTTGATCAAATCCAAAAGGTTTGCCCCAATCCAAGTGTTTCTGTCTTGCCAGAATCTTCACCTATTCCGACCATAGGTGAAACCGTCGTGAAACGCAAAACTTGATCAAATCCAAAAAAAGGTCAAAATGGCCGCACAGTTGCAGGGAGAAAAATATGAAACTGAAAACGCTGGGGATGACAGCGATCGTCGCATTGGGGACTTCGGCCGCGTTTGCTGAAGAAGTGCGCGTCTATAACTGGTCCGACTACATTGACGAAGATCTGCTGAGCAAATTCGAAGAAGAAACAGGGCTAACCCTGATCTACGATGTGTTCGACAGCAACGAGGTTCTGGAAACAAAAATGCTGGCCGGTGGGTCAGGCTATGATGTGGTTGTGCCTTCAGGCACGTTCCTACAACGCCAGATCCAGGCCGGCGCATTCCAGGAACTGGATGCCGCCAAGCTGTCGAATGCAGGCAACCTATGGGATGTGATCCAGGAACGAACTGCAGGGTATGACCCCAACAACGCCTACTCGATCAACTATATGTGGGGCACGACAGGTATCGGGTTGAATGTCGGCAAGGTCAAAGAAGTGCTGGGCGACGATGTTGCGCTTAACAGCATGGATCTGGTGCTCAAGCCCGAGAACATGGAAAAGCTGGCCTCGTGTGGGGTGCATTTCCTGGACGCACCGTCTGAGATCATTCCGATGGTGCTGCAGTATATCGGCGAAGACCCTGACAGCCACGACACAGACGTAATTGGGAAAACCGAAGAGATTCTGACCAGTGTGCGCCCGTATGTTCAGAAATTCCATAGTTCGGAATACATCAATGCGCTCGCCAATGGTGATATCTGCGTTGCTGTCGGCTGGTCGGGCGACATCTTGCAGGCACGCGACCGTGCGGCGGAAGCGGATAACGGCGTGGAAATTGAATACCATCCCTTTGCGGAAGGCTCGCTGATGTGGTTTGACCAGATGGCTATTCCGGTCGACGCACCAAACCCCGAAGGCGCGCACCAGTTCCTGAACTTTATCCTGGATGCCAACAACATGGCTGCGGCGTCGAACTATGTGTACTACGCCAACGGCAACAAGGCCTCGCAGGAGTTTCTTGAAGAGGACGTGATCGGTGATCCGGCGATCTATCCGGATGATGCGACCATGCAGAACCTCTACATCACCACACCTTATCCGGCAAAGACCCAGCGAGTGGTGACACGTCTCTGGACCAAAGTGAAATCAGGCACCTGATCTGATCATAGCGCAAGGCGGGCCCACTGCCTTGCGCCATTTTTATCCTGACCGATAAACGGGGGCCGCCTTGAATTCTGAAGTCTTTGCGCCGTGGGATGACCCGCAGGCGAAACCCTTGATCCAGTTCCAGAACGTCACCAAGCGTTTTGGCGCATTCACCGCAATCGACAATCTTTCATTGGATATCTACGAGCGTGAGTTCTTTGCGCTGCTCGGCCCGTCGGGCTGCGGCAAGACCACGATGATGCGGATGCTGGCCGGATTCGAAACCCCCTCCGATGGTCATATCCTTCTGGGTGGACAGGATATCGACCCGATCCCGCCCAACAAACGGGCGGTAAACATGATGTTTCAGTCGTATGCGCTGTTTCCTCATCTCAGCATCTGGGACAACATCGCCTTTGGCCTGCGCCGGGACAACATGCCCAAGCGCGATCTGGAAGAGCGGGTCGATGAGATGCTGCGCCTAACCCGGCTGGAACAGTTCGCACGCCGCAAGCCGCACCAGATCTCGGGTGGTCAACGCCAACGCGTTGCGCTGGCCCGGTCATTGGCCAAAGCACCAAAACTGCTATTGCTCGACGAACCTTTGGGTGCTTTGGATAAGAAACTCCGTCAGGATACTCAGTTCGAGTTGATGGACATTCAGGAAAAAACCGGCACGACCTTTGTCATCGTGACGCACGATCAAGAAGAGGCGATGACCGTTGCCAGCCGAGTGGCCGTGATGGATCAGGGCAAACTGATGCAAGTGGCAACTCCAGATCGCATCTATGAGACACCAAACTCGGTTTATGTTGCTGATTTCATTGGGGATGTAAATATCATTGAGGGACGAGCTACTGCAGTAGGCGACGAAAGTTATCAGATCGAGTGGGCAGAAGGGCAGCCCCCGTTAGCGGCGTCTTCTGCGACCCAACTGTCCAATGGTCAGAGCTGTCATCTGGCGATCCGGCCTGAAAAGGTCGCGATCTCTGCCGAGCGCCCGGTCGATGCAATCAACGCCATTCAGGGCAAGGTGCATGACATCGCCTATCTGGGCAACTTGTCGACCTATCATGTCGAACTGCCAAACGGCACGATCATCAAGGCGCAAACAGCGAATACCCGCCGCATCTCGCGCCGCTCGTTCACCTGGGAAGACCCGGTTTGGCTGTCCTGGACAGCGACTGCCGCAGTTCTGCTGGAAAACTGATGCGCCGCGCTGTTCTTATCGCTGTCCCGTATGTCTGGTTGCTGGCACTGTTCTTGGTGCCATTCTTTATCGTCCTAAAGATATCGCTTTCAGACACCGCACTTGCCATTCCGCCCTACACTCCGACGCTGGACCTGTCCGCAGGTTGGGCGGGTATCAGGGATTTCTTCAGCCAGCTTGATCTGGAAAACTTTGTCTGGCTGACTGAAGATGATCTTTATTGGAAGGCCTATCTGTCCAGCGTAAAGATCGCGCTGATCTCAACGGTGTTGACGCTGATTGTCGGGTATCCGATCGCATATGCGATGGCGCGCGCACCTGAAGAGTGGCGACCTACATTCATGATGCTGGTCATCCTGCCGTTCTGGACTTCGTTTCTGATCCGGGTCTACGCATGGATGGGTATCCTCAGCAACGAAGGCTATCTGAACCAATTGTTGCTGTGGACGGGCATCATCTCGACCCCGTTGACCATTCTGAACACGAATACCGCAGTTTATATCGGTATCGTTTATACCTACCTACCTTTTATGATCCTGCCGATTTATTCGTCGCTTGAACGGATGGACGGGTCGCTGATCGAAGCCGCCGAAGACCTTGGGTGTTCGCGACTGCAGGCATTCTGGTTGATCACAATCCCCTTGTCGCGCCCCGGTATTATCGCGGGCTGCTTCCTCGTGATGATTCCGGTGATTGGGGAATTCGTAATCCCCTCGCTACTGGGCGGATCGGGGACCTTGATGATCGGTAAGGTGCTGTGGGAAGAGTTCTTCTCGAACCGCGATTGGCCCGTCGCCAGCGCGGTGGCCGTGGTTCTGTTGCTCATCCTCGTGATCCCGATTGTGCTGTTCCAGCGCAACCAGCAAAAGCAGACGGAGGCAGAACAATGAACAGGCTGAGCTGGTTCAACACTGTCTCACTGACGCTGGGATTTGCCTTTCTGTATATCCCGATGATCATCCTGATCATCTTCAGCTTCAACGAAAGCAAGCTAGTCACTGTTTGGGCCGGTTTTTCGACCAAATGGTACGGCGAGTTGATGCAGAACGAAGCCTTTCTTGATGCAGCCTGGGTCACGCTGCGTGTGGCTGTGTTCTCGTCAACGTTGGCCACGATTCTGGGCACCGCAGCAGCTTACGTTCTGGTGCGCGGCGGACGGTTCTTTGGGCGCACGCTGTTTTCCGGGATGATCTATGCCCCGCTCGTGATGCCCGAAGTGATCACGGGTCTGTCGCTGCTGTTGTTGTTCATTGGCATCGGATTGGACCGGGGGATCTTGACCATCGTTCTGGCGCACACGACGTTTTCGATGTGTTTTGTCTCGGTCGTCGTATCCTCGCGTCTTGTGACCTTTGATCGGTCGTTGGAAGAGGCGGCGCTGGACCTGGGCTGCTCTCCGGCGCAGGCGTTTCGTCTGGTCACACTGCCAATCATCGCGCCTGCAGTGATTTCGGGATGGCTGCTGGCTTTCACCCTATCGCTGGATGACCTTGTGATTGCCTCGTTTACATCTGGACCTTCTGCCACCACGTTGCCGATCAAGATTTTCTCGGCTGTGCGTCTGGGGGTCAGTCCAGAGATCAACGCGCTGTCGACGTTAATGATCGCGGTTGTCACGGTGGGCGTTATTACCGCGTCCCTGGTGACCAAGCGGGCGATGGTTCGGCAGAAACAGGATGAGTTGGCCGCGGCAAGCGCTGAATGAGGCGTATATTTCCTGATTATGCCTACGGCCCCGCGCCACGCGCGGGGTGTTGGTGGGATGAGACGATCGCGACCCCTGCTTGGCCAAAGCTCGAAGACGATATCAGCGTTGACGTCGCCGTCATCGGGGGCGGGTTTACCGGCTTGTCCGCCGCATTGCATCTGTCCGAGGCAGGGGTTTCGGTCGCTGTGTTCGAGGCGGAAACACCGGGCTGGGGGGCGTCCGGTCGAAACGGGGGCTTTTGTTGTCTGGGCGGGTCAAAGCTCAGCAAGGCTGGTCTGACCCGTCGCTATGGTCAGGTGGCAACGCAGGCCTATTACCAAGCGGAAGAAGACGCCGTTTCACTGGTTGCTGACCTTCTGCGTGATAACCAAATCGACGCCGAAACGCATTCCAATGGTGAAACTCAACTGGCCCATTCACGGCGCGCGATGGAACGATTGCGCCGGTCGGCCGATCCGGCCGGACAATTGCACGAAATCGGCGAACTGAGGAGCCTTGGGTTGGGCGGTGCGTTTTTCGGCGGCTATACAACTCCGATTGGTTTTGCCCTGAACCCCCGAAAGTATCTGTTCGGCTTGGCAGGCGCTGCCCAGGCAAAGGGCGCAACTCTGTTCCAGAACAGCCCGATCACGCAGATCAAACAGGCCACCTTGGGATTCGTGCTGACCTCGCCTGCGGGTCACGTTCGTGCTTCGAACGTTCTGGTGTGCACAAATGGCTACTCAAGCGAGGATCTGCCGCCCTGGTTGGCCGCGCGTTATATGCCTGCACAGTCAACGGTTCTTGTGACGCGGCCTCTGACTGATGTCGAGCTGCAGGCGCAAGGCTGGACGTCGGATCAGATGGCCTATGACACGCGTAATTTGCTGCACTATTTCCGATTGATGCCCAATCGACGATTTCTGTTTGGGACACGAGGGGGGCTGCTTTCATCCCCTGGGGCTGAGGCGCGCATTCGGCAAAAGGCCTTCGGGGATTTCAGGCGGATGTTCCCCGCCTGGGACACGGTCGATGTCACACATAAGTGGTCCGGCATGGTTTGCCTTGCCCGGAACCTTGTGCCCTTTGTGGGCCCGGTTCCTGAGCATCCGGGGATGTATGCAGGGTTTGCTTACCACGGCAATGGTGTGGCGATGGGAACCTATTGTGGACGTGCTTTGGCGCGACTGGTGCTGGGGCAATCCGCAGACATTCCGTCCCCTATTGCGGGTGCGCCGGGGCGGTTTCCCTTTGGCCGTTGGCGTCGCGCTGTCATGCCGCCAGCCTATGCGTATCTGGGTCTGGCGGACCTATAAGGCCTCAACTTCCAACTCATACCCAATGGCATAATCAGCCGCACCGTTTTCGGCCCGCCAAAGACAATAAGCGGCCATGCGCCAGGCAAACCAAGGCCTCAATGACAGATAGCGTTCGGTGATATCGGGTTGGTCGTAGGCCTTAAGAAACAGCGTCTCTTCGGCCTCGGACAAGGGCGCGCCTCGATAGAGTTGCTGCATCGCAGGTGAAAGGAATATCGCCAAGTCTTCACATGGGTCACCGAAGGCCGGGCATTGCCAATCGATCAGCGTCAGCCCATTTTTCGATTGCAGGATGTTTCCCGCGACCGGATCGCCATGGATCAAGCACCGCGCGGATAATGGCGGTACTTGGGCCTGAGGTTTTTTTGCAAGCAACGATCGCCGCTCTTCCGCGTGGCAATCAGCCAGAATTTGACACGCGTGCTGTTCCAGATCTTCGCTGCCATTGCAGCCGTTAGGGAGGTCCAGATTGACCGGAATTTGGTGCAACCTTCCAAGCAGATGGGCCACGCCCGAAACATCGTCCTGCCAAGGGACGCCCGGAGCGTGGTCATAGTAGACCCAGCTGTCGTCTCCAAAGGAACCCGTGGCACGTAAATTGGGCACGAAGCCAAAGCTGTTGAGCGTGCGCAGACATTCTGACTCAAGCCGGGCATCGTTGCGAAACAAGGGGTTCTGAAACCGCGCACTGTATAGCTTAAGCACGGCATCACTATTGCCGGACAAAACCTTCCAGACATGATTGGTCCGCCCACCGTACAACACCTCGAAGGTCACGTCGTGGCGGATCAAACCTTGGGTGCTGAGCTGGGCAACAAGGCCCGGGGGAGGTTGGTGATGATCAGACAGGAGAGATACCGGGTTAGGGGGCGAGTCGCGATGCGCCAAGCTTTGGCCCGCCTTGCCTTCCAGATCAAGCGCCCGTGCGGATTTGCGTGACCATTTCGGCGGACACCTCTGCACCGCTCTCCAGTTTCAGGATGATGCCACCTTCGCTGACCTGTGCCTCTACCACCCGACCGAAGGCAGATGCGGGCGTGCTGGTTAGTAACTCACCTCTTTTGAAGCTCTCCAATGTGGCTGAGTAACTGCCAGCGGGAAAGGGATCACCGGCACTGCTGACCCCGGCCCACTCGAATTCGGCCTTATCGGTAGGCACAGGGATGCGATCGACAATGGTGCCCTGGTCGTTGCGGATGACCAACTCGGCCCGGTCGGCAGTGGGTTCGGCCTGAGCAAAAATCGGAACAGGCTGATTTACAAAGCGAAACGGTGCATCGGTTTTGACATTCATCCCAACCCAGCCGGTGAGCTGATTAAGATCGACTGCCCCCATTGTCAGCGCGAGACCAGACAGAAGCTCATTGGCTTTGACTTGTTGTTCGACCATCGAGAACTGCGCCAGCTGAGAGGCATATTCGGAGGAATCCAGAGGTTCAAGCGGATCCTGATTGCGCGCCTGCACGGTCAGCATGCGCAGAAAGGTCTCGAAATCTGACGTCAGTGCCGAGCGTTCCGAATTGTTGTTTGCGCCGGGATTTGCACCCGTTGCGGTCACTGAATTGGTCGCTGAAATCATCAATTAAAGCCTCATATCAAGGCCCCTTTCAGGGCCAGCCGAAAGTGTGGGTGCCTTATGGTCCGCGTCGCGAACCATTTCGACCGTTTCTGAGGAAGGGCCAGGCTCTGATGGGTCACCATGCTGGGACGAGTCCCCGGACATGCTAAGGTCAAGCGACAGATCCCCATAACCCAGCTTTTCGAACTCAGCCGACAGGATCGCAATGTGTCGCCGCATCAGGTCCAGTGTTTCAGGCCGTTCGGCCGCGATCGATAGATGAAACCCGTCTTCTCGACCGTTGAGCGAGATTGATACGCGCCCAAGCTCTTCGGGGTTCAGGGCTATTTCAACGCCACCGGTATTTGGTCGGGTCGAAATCGAAGCGGCCAGTTGCCCCGCAATCGTGCGTGCCGTTTCCGCGCGGGCTGCGGCGATGGGCATCGCTTGCGTCGTGTCGCGTATCGTGTGGCCCACCGCTGTGTCTTTGACAGCAAAGAGGTCATCAACTTCCGCGCTGATCGCCGTTTCAGCAATAGCATCGCCCGGAGCCCGGTCGAGATTCCAAGCTGTTGTCTGCGGTTTCAAGGCGGCAGAAATGACAGTTTGCCGGGTTATTCGAGCCTCTACAGGCTCAACTGCGCGTGCGACGAGTGGCACCTCTGGTTCGGGACTTGGCGGTTCCAGTTTCGAAAACGTATCCCCCAAAAAGCTAGCATTTAGCGCGTGTGAGGCCGGCCTATGGTGTAGATATCCATTTCCGCTAACATCAGGGATCGGAACTTGGGTTGGCGCTCGAAGCACGTTTGCGTCAGGCCTTGGGGCAGCCGCTTCGGGCGAGCCTGCATTTTGTCTTAGCGTTGAGTTTTCAGAGGCCAACTGCGAAATTTGCTGTACCGGGCTGGGCGGAGCGGCAACATGGTTCGTCTCACCGACGGCAAAATCTGCGTGGTGTTTCGGCGCATTTGCGACCTCTTGCGCAGCCACCTGCAGTTGGGCGGGCTCTAGTTCGTCGGTTTTGATTGTCTCAGTTGAATCTGCCGTAGAAACAGATGGAATTTCTGATTGTTTGGGTGGCAGGTTTGAATCAGCCACAAACGGATCAACATCCTTCAACTCGATTTGTTCGACATCCTCATTGAGCACTTCCTCAAAGGCAAACCCACCTTTGGTATCACGCTCTTTACCCTGAGATGCCCCCGGTTTGTCACCCGTGGCAGATGCAGGCGACATGATCGTCAGCGGGTTGGTCATTTTTCGCTCCGGGGTTTCTTTGATCTGGCCGGCACTGTGCCCACAGGAAGTTACGTTTATTTTAACCGCTTTCCCCTTTGATCGAGAAAGTTCATAGCAATTTTCGGAGAATCCGATGACGATTACATCTACCAGTGCGACCATGCATTCCGCCCAGATTCCACAGAAAATGAAAGCCGCCTCTGTTGAGCTGGAAGCCGCTTTTCTGGCTGAAATGCTCAAGTCTGCAGGCCTCGGCCAAACACGAAGTTCTTTTGGCGGTGGCGCAGGCGAAGATCAATTTGCTTCGTTTCTGGTGCAACAGCAGGCACAGCAAATGGCAAAGGCGGGTGGAATCGGCCTTTCCGAAATTTTGTTCAATGCAATGATGGAGAAGTTTGATGGATAAAGATCCGATTCAGGCACTGGAAGACCTTTTGGATCTGGAGCGCACGGCCCTGGTCCAGGGGGATTTGACCGATCTGGATCGATTGGTGCCTGAAAAAGAAAATTTGATCGGTGCAATAAATGATCTGCAGGTGTTGGAAAGCGATGATCTGATCCGGATCCAGAAGAAGGTCGTGCGCAACCAAGCCCTTTTGAACAGTGCGGCCGAGGGTATTCGGACTGTGGCGGACCGAATGGCGGAACTGAAACAGGTCCGACAGGAGTTCAGCACTTATGACGCCTCGGGGCAGCGTAGCGGGTTTGCTTTGCGATCGCGGGCAAAGCTGGAAAAACGGGCATAGCATCAGGTTTGATTCAAATCCGAGATTTCGGATTTGCCCGTCTTAGCACTCCGTTAGGAGATCGGGGTCAAATGTGGCGATGCACCTGAAACAACGGGTGGCGCGAAGGCCACAAGGCACGACGCACAGGTCAGAACGACAGAATGCCTGCCGGTTTGGTGGGTCCAACATGGGCGTCAAACGCGCCCGAACGCTAAGAGGATGACAAATATGTCCAGCATTCTGACGAACAATGGCGCAATGGTTGCGCTACAAACTCTCAAATCGGTCAACAAGAACCTCGCCCAGACGCAAAACGCGATCTCGACCGGCAAGGATGTGGCTACAGCCAAGGATAACTCGGCTGTCTGGGCCATCTCAAAGGTGATGGAATCAGACGTCAACGGCTTCAATGCGATCAAGGACAGCCTGGCCTTGGGTGAATCCACTGTCGCAGTTGCTCGAAACGCCTCAGAAACTGTGACGGATCTGCTGAACCAGATGAAAGGCAAGATCGTTGCGGCGCAGGAAGACAACGTTGATCGTGCTAAGATCAACACCGATGTGGCCGCGCTTAGGGATCAGATCGAATCGGTTGTCGGCGCTGCCCAGTTCAATGGCCTCAATCTGGTGAACGGTGGGGCTGGCGCAAGCATTCTGTCCTCTTTGGATCGAGACAATGCAGGCAACGTGACAGCGTCTTCCATTAGTGTATCGGCGCAAAACCTGTCGACAGGTGGTTACACTGCTGCCGACGTGTTCACTGGAACTGACGGGGTCACTGCGGATACGGCCGACGCATTCGGATTTTCGTTGGATGGAAACGGCGGAAGCGATGATGATGGAAGCATCGTGATCGCTGATCCGGGCACATTGTCCGCTGGTGATACTTTCACGGTCCGACTGGGCGACGATGTCGCGTCTTATACAGTCCGGGCTGAGGATATCGCCGCAGGCAACGCGCCCGAAGAGATCATCGCTGCGGGGCTAAAAGCTGCCATCGAAGCTTCGGATGCCAATGTTTCGGTCGTCTATGATCCGGGTACGAATGCTGCGCAACTCGATATCACCAACGAAGGGTCGGATTCGCTGCAGATCAGCGGTCAATATGCCAATGCGAACTCTGGCGGTCTAGGCGCTCTGGCCTCGATTGATGTGTCGACTTCTGCCGGCGCATCCGCAGCGCTTGGCGCGATCGAAGGCCTCATCGATACTGCGATTGATGCCTCGGCGGCTTTTGGTTCGGCGCAGGGTCGGATCGAGACCCAGAAAGAGTTCATCTCGAACCTGTCTGACTCGTTCAAATCCGGTATCGGCTCGTTGGTTGACGCTGACATGGAAGAAACCTCGGCGCGACTGCAAGCGTTGCAGGTCCAGCAACAGCTGGCAACCCAATCGCTATCGATCGCGAACCAGGCGCCACAGTCCATCCTGTCGCTGTTCCGCTAACTTTGGAACTGATCCGGGGCACGCACGCCGTGCCCCGGACTTAATCGCCCGCTGAAGGACAATTGGAAGGATTTCAAGTGACACCGCAAACGCTTGCTCACCGCGCTTATGCGCAATCTGCTGCACCGACGCGAACACCTCGGGATACAGAGTATGAGGCGATTTCCAGGATTACACATCGGTTGAAGGCTGCTTCCACGCGGAAAACGGCTGATTTCCGAGGGTTCGTTCAAGCCTTGCACGAAAATCGCCGCCTGTGGACTGTGCTGGCAACCGATGTGGCGGATGCGGATAACGGGCTGCCGAGCAATCTGCGGGCGCGGATTTTCTATTTGGCTGAGTTTACCGAACAACACAGCAGCCAGGTGCTGGCGAACAAGGCGACCGTTGAGCCGCTGCTTGAGATCAACATGGCCGTGTTGCGCGGGTTACGTCAAATGAGGGGCAACTGATGGGGGGTCTGGTCCTGAAACTTGCCCCAAAGGAACGGGTTCTGATCAATGGTGTTGTAATCGAAAACGGGGATCGACGCAGTCGGTTTTCGATCATGACACCTCAGGCAAATGTCCTGCGCCTGCGCGATGCCATTCACCCGGAAGAGGTCAACACGCCGGTACGCCGTGTCTGCTATGCCGCGCAGTTGGTTCTGTCAGGCGATACCGAACCTGAGCTGGCGCGCCAGCAACTTCTGCGGCGCGTGGAAGAGCTGAGCCAGGTTTTCACGGATGCCGACAGTCGCCGGGTCCTGGCCAACGCAACTGAAGCGTTGGTGGCAGAGCAATATTATAAGTGTTTGAAGGCTTTGCGTTCACTGTTGCCGCGCGAAGAACGTCTGATGGCATATCAGCAGTGACCTTTCAGCCGGTCATACCATCAAGTGGGCTAGTTGGCTGGCGCTTTTTGCAGCGTACTTATGATGCGCAGCTTCAAAGCTATTCCACCTCGGGGATCAACGAACGGGACTCAAGGTATTTTCTCGACAATATTGGCAAGGTCCAGACGGCCGAGGATCTGGTTTCGGACCGACGGTTGTTGCAGGTGGCTTTGGGTGCGTTTGGCTTGGAAGGTGATCTCGACAATCGGTATTTTGTCCAAAAAATCTTGTCCGATGGAACGCAGGCTGACGATGCGCTTGCGAACAGGCTGGCCGACGGCAGGTACCGTGATTTTGCCAATGCCTTTGGACTTGGTCCCGGCGATGTGCGCAAGACCGGATTGGTGGACGCCATGGAAAAGATCGCCGACGACAACTTGATTGCGCGATTTGAAATCTCGGTTGGTGAAGCAGATGAATCGATGCGTATCGCGTTGTACACCCAGCATGCATTGCGCGATCTGGCTGGCCAGGGTGGCAGTGAGGACAGACGGTGGTTTGATCTGATGGGGCTGCCCCCCTTGCGCAGTATGATGGAAACTGCATTGGGCCTGCCATCAGCATTTGCGCAACTGGATATCGACAAGCAGCTTGAGGTGTTCAAGGATCGGTTGCAGCGCGTTACGGGTTCATCCGATCTGGCGCAGTTCACTGAAAGTGAGGCAATCGAAAAGCTGACCGACACGTATCTGGCCCGCAATCAGATCAATCAAATCCAACAGACGATCTCACCTGCGCAGACGGCTCTGATCCTGCTGGGCGGTGGTTTTTGAACCATTGATGTCAACCAGACACGGTGTGTACGGTATCTCGCGCAAGGCCCTAGGTTGCCCGATCCGAGATAGTGGGTGGCACATTTTGAGGTTCAACTCTTGCGAAGTAAACTGTCAAATCAGGCATCGGCTGAGGTTTGCAGGGCAAATGATTTGATCGGTTGCGAGACGTTGTGCAGCTTGATCGCCCCTAAAGGGATCGCCTGTTTGCAAACAGGTTCGATATCTTGCGAGACAACAATTCTATGTCCGACGGTTTTGCCATATTCGCCCAATCTGGCAGCGACATTGGCGGCCTGACCGATCACGGTAAAGTCCAACCGTTCGCGCGAGCCCACATTGCCATAGGTGACGCGGCCATAGGCGACACCAATCGTGCAGTCGAAATCATGATCACTTCCGTCACTGCGCAATTCACCCAGTTTTTCGACGATCTCAGTTGCCGAAAGCTGCGCGCTGGATCGGGCTTTGGCGGCATCGTCACCCGCCGGGAAGACGGCAAGAACAGCGTCGCCGATGAATTTCAGAACTTCTCCGTCATGGTCGTGCACGATCCCTGAAACTGTCTCAAAAAACGCATTCAGTAGCTCGATATAGTCATCACGCCCCAGTTTTTCTTCCAATGCGGTTGAATTTCGAAGATCGCAAAACATGATCGCCGCATCTATGTCATCGCCATCACCGCGGCGAATCTCGCCCCCTAGAACGCGCGCACCGCTGCGCTTGCCTACATAGGTTTCCAGCAGAACCTGCGCGTTTTCGCGCTGCATGAAGACCTCGTAGAACCGCGCGATGACAGTAGAGCATTCAAAAACCAGACCCAGGTTCTCGGTCGTGAACCCATCGGGATGATCGCAAGTCAGGGTCAGGACATTCGTCCGCCCATCCGAGAAAGGCAGTGGCATGGCAACGTAATCGGTGGCCCCTTTTGCGCGCAGGTCTTCGATGATCGGAAAGCTGTTATGCGGATTGTCGTTGTTCAGGCGCTGGCGGACACCACCCAACCCGTTTGAAACGTGACGCAGAGGGCTATTGGTAAAGGCAGGGTGATCATGAATTTCATAGGTCGGAGTGTGGGTCGAAATCTCAGCCGAGTCTTTCTCCCAGATATAGTGTTTGCCTGCGATCAGCGGATGCAGCGACCAGACCAGAATGCTTAGGCGTTGAATAGCGATGCCATGTTCCAGCATTTTCTCGGCCAGCGCTTTTGTGAAGGCATCAGGAGTGTCAATTTCGGACGCACCGCGCATCAGCCAATCGATCAGGGGGCCGCTGATATTGCCATCGTCGGGTTGACGCAGTTGGTTGTCGCCGAGGTCGATCCGCGTCGCGGTATCCGGCATGAATCCAATATGGCCCTGAATGGCCGCGCTTTCAGGGAAGGCGTCTTCATAGGCCCAGATCGAGTTCGTAAGGCGCTCTTCCGGCAGGCTAATGTCGTGATAGGTTGCGGTACCCTTGAAGGGGCAGAACGTCTGCAATTCGGTCTCAGGGCTGAGTTCGACGCACAAGTCTTCGCGCGGAACATAGATCGCGGGAGGTAGCCGCGTTTCGTACATCACTTTGGCGTTGTGGCTTTCGGCCAGCAGTATATCACCACGGTAGATCGCGATCCGTCCCTGCAGCGGCTCAACTGATATCCCATAGCCTTTGACATTCGGTGTGGCATGGACGTTCATCTGCAACCTCCCTTGGCCAAGCCCTTATATCATGGGTCTTGAGGGCGAGAATTCCAAGATGCGCACGTAGATTTTACCGCAATGGCATCCTCAGACCATTTGAATAACGTCTTTCTCAATCGATAGCATATAGCCCTTCTTGGCGATGTTCTTCACCAGCAGCTCACTGACCATCTGATTTCCCAAGGCGTCGCGCAGGCGTTTGATCCGGGTTGCCCCGGCGGCCTCATCGCAATCTGCAGCGTTTCTGCCCGAGATCATCGCTTCGATCTGGGCACCCGACAGGACCTCGTCATCCAGCCGGGATTCAGCCAGAACCGAAAGCGTTTCCATCGCGGCGGGGGTCAACTTAAAATCCATGTTGTTGAGATAAACGGTATTCTCTTCACGGCTGATCAGCAGGGATGTTACCTGGATCCCCGTCCGCTCAATCTGGGCCATGCGGCGGTTCAGCAGAACCAGCATGACCAGAAAAACAAGCGCGGTGATCAGCATGGCGCTGGCAAAGACCAACAGCACGAAGATGACCATTCGATAGCTGGATAGCGTATCGGCAAAGGCGGTGCCCGATTGCGCCAGAATCTCGAGCAGACGGATTTCCGATTGCGAGGTCAGGTCAGCCTCGACAAACAGCCGTTCAACCCGCGCGTTGAAGGCATTTGCGTCCGGTAGCGTCCAGAACAGGAAAACCGCTGCAGTCACCAGGATCGCGACGATTGCCGCAATCCCCAGACCAACCAGCCGAACCCCCGAACGACGCGCCTCAGTAACGGAGATAGTATTTTCCGGCATTGGCCTTCCTTTGATCCAATCCACCCGCCTCGAAAACGGTCATCACGTTCAGCAGGGTCCAGCCGTTTGATTTCAGCCGCTTGGCGACTTCTTTCCGGGCCGAGCCTTTATCGCAGCTTGAGACCTGCATGACGCCATAGTGCAGGCGTAAGGGATTGTCCTGCTTGGCCTTGTAGTCGGCATAGCAATCTGCCGCGATGGCTTGCGACCCAACCGATATCAGGGCCGTCAGAGCCAGAGAAGAGAGGATCTGTTTCATGGGCTGCATCCTGCGCATGGGTTGGGTGGATATTCAATAACCTCAGGGGGTTTGTGGTGCTGATATTGAATAACAGTATGCCGTTATTGCTTGTCTGAACGGGGTGGTCGCAGTGTCAGGTTATCAATTCCGCGGTCGGTAACCGGCCTGCCCATTATCCGAAAGGACACGCATCATGCACCGGAAATTTATCGCTCTGATCATAGCAACCGCCGTCGCCATCACGGGGATCTCGGCGTCGCAGGCACGGGCGGCAGATACCCGAGATATTCTCGGCGGATTGGCTGCGATCGCGCTCATAGGTGCTGCGATCAACCACTATCATCAGGAGAAAAAGCGCGACGAAGAGGCAGAGCGCCGCAAGCGTCACAAGCAGGCTGAAGCCAAGGCGAAGAAGGCCAAGAAAAAACATGCTGTACGCCCGTTGCCAAAGCGCGTGGCCCGTTATGACCTACCACAGCGTTGCCTGCGCACGTTCAATGCCTATTCGAACAAGCGTCCGCTGCTTGGGCCGAATTGCCTGAAGAAGTACTATAAACATGCCGATAGCCTGCCACACCAATGCAAGGTTGGTTTCTGGAATGGTAAAAAGGTAAAACGGGCATACGAACCCGCCTGCCTGCGCCAGAAAGGATACCGTGTCGTTTACCAGTAACAGGTTTCGAGCAGGAGTGGCGCCATAGAAGCGCCGCGCGGGAGAGGGTGGCGCAAGCTGCCCTCTCTTTTTTCTTGCGAAGCGCTACGAAACGCGATTTGCCAAGGGTATGACGACACCTGATTATGAACTCGAACGGGCTTTGCTGGCACGCGGATATACCCGAATTGCCGGGGTGGATGAGGTTGGGCGCGGTCCGCTGGCCGGCCCGGTTGTAGCCGCAGCGGTTATTTTGAACCCGGATGACATTCCCGCTGGGTTGAACGATTCAAAAAAACTGACGGCCAAGCGTCGCGGCGGTTTGGATGAGATATTGCGCGACCGGGCAGAGGTCGCGGTGGCCGAAGCCACGGTTGCAGAGATCGATGAGCATAACATCCTGCGCGCCTCGCATCTGGCGATGGTACGCGCGGTAGCTGCGCTGGACCCGGCTCCGGATTTCTTGCTGATTGATGGCAACATGATCCCGCGCGGTATGAAATTACCCTCGCAGGCGGTGGTGAAGGGCGACGCACGGTCGGTGTCGATTTCGGCAGCGTCGATCATTGCAAAAATCTGGCGTGATCAGCTGATGGTGGATTTGGCGCAACAGCATCCCGGCTATGGGTGGGAGGCGAATGCCGGATATCCGACAAAACAGCACCGCGAGGCGTTGCAAAATCTTGGCGTGACCCCACACCATAGACGTTCGTTCAAACCGGTCCACAATATCTTGTATCAAGAGTAAATCGTAAGTCGCTGATTCAAAAAAGAAATTGACGGCGAATCATCTTTGACTCATCCTTGTCTCAACCAAATGAGCGCAAAAGCGCCGTGGAACTGAGGCAGTGATATGACCACAATCAAGACAAAGGGCGCAGCCGCGCTCCCTTTAAACACGATTCTATCCGGTGACTGCATCGAGGCGATGAACAGTCTGCCCGAGGCGTCGATTGACCTGATTTTTGCGGACCCCCCGTATAATTTACAGTTGAAAGGTCAATTGCACAGGCCCGATAATTCTCAGGTCGATGCGGTCGATGATCACTGGGATCAGTTCAGCAGCTTTGGGGCTTATGACCAGTTCACGCGGGAATGGTTGAAGGCTGCGCATCGTCTGCTGAAGCCCAATGGTGCGATCTGGGTGATTGGGTCTTATCACAACATTTTCCGCGTGGGTTCCGCCCTGCAGGATGCGGGTTATTGGATTCTGAACGACGTTGTGTGGCGTAAATCCAACCCGATGCCAAACTTCCGTGGCAAGCGGTTTACCAATGCGCATGAAACAATGATCTGGGCGTCCAAGCGCGAAGGGGCCAAATACACGTTTAACTACGAAGCACTGAAAGCGCTGAACGAAGGCGTGCAGATGCGCAGCGATTGGGTACTGCCGATCTGCACCGGGCATGAACGGCTCAAGGACGAAAACGGCGACAAGGCGCATCCGACACAGAAACCGGAATCACTGCTGCATCGTGTCCTGATTGGCTCGACCAATCCCGGTGACGTGGTGCTGGATCCGTTCTTTGGCACGGGCACCACAGGTGCTGTAGCGAAAATGCTGGGGCGTGAGTTCATTGGGATTGAGCGCGAAGAAAGTTATCGCAAGGTGGCTGAAAAGCGTATCTCAAAGGTCCGTAAGTTTGACCGCGAAGCGTTGGAAGTCAGCGCTAGCAAGCGCGCTGAGCCGCGCGTGCCCTTCGGCCAATTGGTCGAACGCGGTATGCTGCGCCCGGGTGAGGAACTGTATTCGATGAACCAACGCCATAAAGCCAAGGTCCGCGCCGACGGGACTCTGGTAGGGCAGAACGTCAAAGGTTCGATCCATCAGGTTGGCGCGCATCTGGAAAATGCACCGTCTTGTAACGGCTGGACCTATTGGTGCTTCAAACGCGATGGCAAAACCGTGCCCATCGACGTGTTGCGTCAGCAGATCAGGGCCGAATTGCATAGCTGAATACCGCCGGTGCCTGTGGCCTGACACAAGGCACTACGCCTTGCCCCGCCGTTACCGGCGGGGTCTTTTGTTTTTGCCTGTGAGATGATTGCATAGGGCAGCCCCTGACAGCCCTTTTGGGAGATAAAGGCAATGACCGAGACCACCGCCAGTCAATCCCGCCTCAGCCGGTTCTTTGTTACGCAACCGGACAACTTCGATCTGGACAACAAATATACCGAGGCAGCACTGGAACGACACAAGCGAGAGGGGCTTGAACTGGCTGTTCGTGCACGGTGGATCGCGATGGCGTTGACCGGGCTGTTGCTGATCTATCTGAATCCCCAGTGGGAGGTCCTATGGTACCATTTCATCCTGCTTCTGATCTGCGCCAATGGTTGGCTGATCCAACGCGCGGGTCGTGTGGGGCAATCACGGACCGAGTTGCTTTTGATCTTCGTCGATCTGCTGATCATGACGCTGGGGATGATTGTGCCAAACCCGTTCAGCGACGATGTGCGACCACTGGCGATGCAGTATCGGTTCGACAATTTTCAATATTTCTTCATTATCCTAGCAGCAGGGACGCTTGCCTATTCCTGGCGCACTGTCATTGCGATCGGTTCGTGGACGGCGATGATGTGGACGGCTGGATGGGTGATCGCTTGGTGGGTCGCCACCCCGATCCCCGGGATTAGCGAGCGTGTGGCCGAGGCTTTGTCAGGCTACCCGGATGTGGCCGAGTTCATGGATCCCAACAGTTTCATGCCAACCCTACGCATCCAGCAGGTGATCGTTTTTGTCATGGTCGCAGTGACGCTTGGGGTGTCGATGCGCCGCCTCAATCGCTTGCTGATGTCCAATGCTGGGCTTGAACGTGAACGCGCGAATCTGTCTCGATACTTTTCGCCGAATGTGGTGGATGAGCTGAGCCAGAACGACGAACCTCTGAAGCAGGTCCGCAAAGAGGATATCGCGGTTCTATTTATCGACATCGTTGGCTTCACCAAGTTCTCGGCTGGCCGTGATCCATATGAGGTTATTGAAGTTTTGCGTGGTTTCCACGCCCGAATGGAGACCGAGGTGTTTCGCCATCACGGAACACTCGACAAATACTTGGGCGATGGGCTGATGGCCACGTTTGGAACCCCCGTACCCGGAGAGCTGGATGCAAGCAATGCGCTGGCATGCGCGCGGTCCATGGTCGAGATGATCGACCGTTGGAATTTGGAGCGCAAGCGCGCGGGTGAGCCAGAGATTCGGATCGGGGTCGGGGTTCATTATGGCTCGGTCGTACTGGGGGATATCGGTGCAAACCGGCTGGAATTTGCAGTGATCGGCGATGCGGTGAATGTTGCTGCGAAGCTAGAGGCCCTGACGCGCGATTTTCAAGCGCGCATCATTGTCAGCGATGCATTGCGGTCTCAGGCTCTAAGCGAGACGCCAAATGCGCAAGACATGATGACCGGGTTTGCACAGCACTCGGACCAGCCTGTTCGCGGTGTTACAGCCCCGATGGATGTCTGGGTGCTGTAGCAACCAGGGCTCCCGCCTGTCAGCACCGGATCAAAGATGTGATCCTTCCCGTTGGGCCGGGCAGCGCGCTGGTGCGCGCTGCAGTCAGGTGCGAGGGGCAGGGTTGTGCGCTTTGTTGTAAGGCTTCCAGTTGGTGATTTCGGGATAGTATTGACGCCGCCAAGCGCGGACCCTCGGATTCATGATACGCCGCCACAAGGGCGGGATCATCGCGGCAAGGGTCATGACCGGATATCCATGAGGCAGTTGCGGCGCTGCGTCCTGCGTATGGTGTTGCAGCAATGGAAAGCGCCGGTTTGGCTTGTAGTGGTGGTCCGAGTGGCGTTGCAAGTTTATCAACAACCAATTCGAGGCCTTTTGTGACGCGTTCCAGGAATGGCGCGGGTGCACATGCTCATATTTGCCATCGCCCAGATATTTGCGCGTCAGCCCGTAGTGCTCGACATAGTTAACAAGTTCAAGCTGCCAGATCGCGGTACCGGCCTGTACCAAAAACAGGCCTAGCCCTGCCCATCCGCCGATCAGAAATGCTAGCAGCAGCATGGCTCCTTGCAGGCTCCAATAGCGCCAGAACGGGTTTGCCGGGTCGGTCCACGGGCGGTCTTTGCGGGCCAGTTTTTCCCGCTCGGCGCGAAAGGCTGAGATGAGGCTTTGGCGCAGAACGCGCGGATAGAACCGGTGGAAACCTTCATTGTAGCGAGCGGTTACCGGATCGCGCGGAGTTCCGACGTAGCGGTGGTGAACCAGCAGGTGCTCGGACCGGAAATGGGAATAAAGGACCATCGACAACAGGAAATCGCCCAGCCAGCGTTCCAGTTTGCCTTTCTGATGCATCAGCTCGTGGCTGTAGTTGATCCCGATCGTTCCGGAAAGGACGCCCATGCCGAAGAACACGCCGATTTTTTCGACCGAGCTCATATCTACGGCTCGGGTAGTGTACCAGATCAGCCCATAGAGCGTGAGGAATTGCACAGGCGCCCAGGCTTTGGTCAGCCAGATATACCATTGCAGCCCCGTATCTGGCGTATCCGGGTCGGCGTTTTCAAGGTTTAGGCCGGTCAGCCGGTCAAGCACCGCAAAGACCCACCATGTCGAAAGCGGTACCAGCAGGACCCACCATCCGCCTGCCGTGGTGGTCATCCAGATCAGTGGGATCAGGAGATATGAGACCCAAAAGGGAAGGGCGGATTGCCAGCGGGACAGGGTGTCAGATGCGATCATGTTGAGGCTCCGAAACGTTGGCGGCACCGTAGACCGCGCACTGGGCTTTGCCCAGCAGTCTATTGGCCGCGCCAGAGGTCAAAAGCCTTGCGCATAACAGTGGGCAGGTCGCTGGGCCTGAATTGGTGTTTGTCCATGACAGTCAGACCGTTCGGATCGCAACCGTCTGGCAATTCGGTTGTCCAAATACGCAGGATCAGGTGAAAGTGGGTGAAGGTGTGTCTCACTTCACCGGGGATTTCGTGCCATCGCGCCGGGAACGGAGGGCTTTCCTGCGGTGTTTCGGACCAGTCCGAGCCAGGCCAGCCCAGCATTCCGCCCAGCAGACCCTTGTCGGGGCGGCGTTCCAACAGCAGAGCACCATCGCCGCGTTGGGCGATGTAGATGTGGCCCAGCCGGGTGGGTTTGGGCTTCTTGGGCGTTTTTTGCGGCAGTTCCATCTGCGTCCCCGCCTTCCGCGCCAGACAGGCCGCATGCAGGGGGCAAATGCCGCAGGTCGGAGATTTTGGAGTACAGATCGTTGCACCCAAATCCATGACAGCCTGCGCGTAATCTCCGGGTCGGTGCTGCGGGGTCAATGCCGCGGCTTTTTTCTTTAACAGGGGTTTTGAGGCGGGCAGGGGTTCGTGAATATCATAGAGCCTTGCCATGACCCGTTCGACATTGCCGTCCAGGACAGTTTCTGGTCGATCAAATGCGATGGCTGCTATGGCCGCCGCCGTATAGGGGCCAACGCCCGGCAGTTCCAGTAGTGCATCGTAATTGTCGGGAAACTGCCCGTTATGCGCGGACGCAACCACCCGCGCGCATTTCAGAAGGTTGCGGGCGCGGGCGTAGTAGCCCAGGCCAGCCCATTCCCCCATGACCTGATCATCTTGCGCATTGGCAAGGGCTTCGACGGTTGGCCAGCGCGTGGTGAAACGAACAAAATAGTCGCGAACAGCGGCAACGGTCGTTTGTTGCAGCATCACTTCGGATAGCCAGACGCGGTAGGGGTCTGGTGCTACGCCTGCGGCACGCGCTGCCGGGCCAATACGCCAAGGCATTTCACGTGCGTGGCGGTCGTACCAATCCAGCAGCGTATCGCTCAGGTCAGATTCGGTGCAGTCACGCAAGTTTTATGTAACTCTCTGTCGGGTTTCACTGGCGTCCGGGTATCAGCCTATTACAATAGCGACGCAGGAGTTGGAAACCAGATGCAACGCAGACGTTCCTCGACCCGCGGGTTCAAGCGCACCGCCACTTTGCTGAACGACCGGATCAGGCAGGCCGGGGAAAGCCGGGGATTTGCCGTCTCGCGCCTTTTGACCCATTGGGCCGAGATTGTGGGCCAGGACATCGCGTCGATCGCCCGGCCGGTGAATGTGGGATACGCCAAGGGTGGCTTTGGCGCGACGCTGACGGTGCTGACCACCGGGCCGCAGGCGCCAATGCTGGAGATGCAGAAAGAACAGCTGCGCGACAAAGTGAATGCGGTCTATGGTTACAACGCGATCAATCGGGTGCGTATCACCCAGACCGCGCCTACCGGATTTGCTGAGGGGCAGGCGAGTTTCGATCACAAACCGAAACAGACGAAACCGGTTGTTTCACCAGAAATCGCAGCTGAGGCCGACAATGTGTCGCGCGCGGTTGATGATGAAGATTTGCGCGCGGCCCTTGAACGTTTGGGCCGCAACGTTTTATCCAGACAGAAACGCTAAGAAAGGGCTGATGAATGAGCCGGATTGCAACCGTAATATGTGCGGCTGTCGCCGTGGCCGCTGGCGGCTATTGGCTGACAACGTCGAGTAACACGATCCCTTCGAACCCGCTTGTTGGTGCTGCTGAGGCGCAAGAGGCGGATTTGGACACCTCGACCATCGTCGAGATGGTGCAGGGGGCCGAAGACGCGCCAGTCGAGATCATCGAATATGCATCGTACACCTGCCCGCACTGCGCGAATTTCCATCAGGGCGCGTACAAGCAGCTCAAAAAGGACTTCATCGATACCGGCAAGGTAAAGTTCACTTACCGCGAGGTGTATTTCGACCGCTATGGCCTGTGGGCCTCGATGGTCGCGCGCTGTGCAGGACCTGACAAGTTCTTTGGCATCACCGACCTGCTGTATGAAGGCCAGTCGGAATGGACCCGTGCCGGAGGTCCTGCCGAAATCGTTGATGAACTGCGCAAGATCGGGCGTCTCGCTGGCATAGACAATGATCAGCTTGAGGCTTGCCTGCAGGACGGTACCCGCGCGCAGACACTGGTGGCCTGGTATCAGGAAAATGCCGAACGCGATGGAATTCAGGCGACGCCTACTTTCGTCGTGAATGGGAAGAAGGTTGAAAATCAGCCGTATGACGACTTCAAGACGCTGATCGAAGCCGAGCTTGGCAGCTAAATCCTGAATGGTCAGCCTGTTTTGGGCTGGCCATCTGCCTAAGGTGAAGGCGCGGCCTTCGCCAACAACTCTTTGACTTTGTCATCCTGATTGATTTGCAACCGAACCGGTAGGGTCAGAACTTTGTTGCGGAAAGTGGCGGGCAGGCGCACGGCGTCTTTCTCGGTTGTCACCAGTTGCGCGCCCAGTGCTTTGGCCTCGTTCTCAAGCCGCGTCATCAGCGCTGAAGTCAGTGGTTGGTGATCATCCAGTGCCTCGGCCCGCAGCAGTTTAGCGCCTTGCTGTCGCAGAGTTCCAAAGAACTTGTCCGGATAGCCTATGCCCGCAAAGGCCAGAACGGGTGTATTGTTCCAGTCCATTCCGGTTTGGAGCGGACACACCTCGCCGGTGGCGTGTGGGACCGTCAGGGCAGGTTCCCATCTTTCTGAAAATGTTGACTGCGCTGCGGCGTCCCCAAGCGACAACACGAGATCGGCACGTTTCAATCCAACGGCCACAGGCTCTCGCAGTGGACCAGCAGGAAGGCAAAGGCCATTGCCAAATCCGCGCTGCGCATCCACCACGATGATGGAAAAATCCTTGGCAACTGCGGGGTTCTGAAAACCGTCGTCCAGCACGATCGCGGTTGCCCCTGCCGCTGCGGCTGCCTGCGCGCCCGCTGCACGATCTTTGGCGACCCAGACCTCGGCAAACGCGGCGAGCAACAGGGGTTCGTCCCCGACCTGAGCCGCTGTGTGTTTGCGCGGGTCGACCTGCACCGGGCCTTCCAGCGAGCCACCATGGCCTTTGGTCACGACATGAGGTTGATGCCAGGTATCCCTCAAATATTCCAAAACCCAGATCACCGTCGGTGTCTTCCCTGTGCCACCGGCATTCAGGTTGCCAACGCAGATAACCGGTACGCCCGGCGAGATGCCTTGCCCGCTCGCCACGCGACGGGCGGTTGCAGTGGCATAGAGGCGACCAAGTGGCGCCAACAGCCTGGCGCGCAGATCCAACCGATCAGGGGCTGAGTTCCAGAAGTCAGGTGCCCGCATCGTCACGCCCTCGCCGGTCCAGTGTATCCTGTACCATATCGATCAGTTGGTCCGCCTGTGGAGCCCCTTCGGTGACAATCCGCCATCCGGCCAATGCCATGTCTGCTGTGCGGTCAGGTGCCAACAATTCGACAACGCCATCGCCCAACTCTGTTGCGGTTCGTATCTTCAACGCGGCTTTTGCCTGCCCCAATCTGTCATAGAGACTGCTATGCTTGCTGACATGAGGCCCATGGATTACCGCAGATCCCAAGGCGACTGCGGTCAGAGGGTCGTGCCCCCGCGCCCCGCGTTCCAGTGAACTTCCCATGAAGGTAACTGCGGATACACGGTGCCAAAGGCCCAGATCCTCGGGCTCGGCCGTTAGAATCACTTGTGTGGTGTCTTCGATTGGATGGCTTTCATCCCAGTTGGCGCATCGCAGGTCCATCGCTTCGAGGCGTTTAAACAAGGGCGCTGACTCGGACATATCCGCCACATGCAGGACCAAAGCCAGACGTGGCAGCATCCGCAAGGCCTGACGATGGGCCGTCAGAACCGAGATGAATTCCTTGTCCTGAACCCATGCGGCCAGCCAAACTGGGCGCCCGGCCATTGTGTGAGTGGTCTCGATCAATTCATCTTCGGGCCAGGGCTCTGGGTTGGGGCTGATATGAAGTGGTGGCGCGACCGAGATTTTTGCCGAGTTCACTCCCAGGCGTCGGATTTGGCGTGCGCTGTCATCATTGGGCGCAAGTATCGCTGTAAAGCAATCCAGCGTGTATCGCGTGATATCAGGTAGCCAACGTCCACCCCTTGCGGTTTTCACGTCGACCACAGCCTCAAGCAAAATTAGCGGAATGCCCCGCTCCTGTGCGCGTGTTATGACATTGGGCATCAGCCCACCGCCAAACCACAGCCCCATATCAGGGCGCCAGTGATCCAAGAACGTGCGCGCCGCGCCGGTATGCTCGGCGGGCAGCATTGTGATCGGGGTATCGCAATCTTCCCAGTCCTTCAGATCAACATCGGGTGGGGCGGTCAGCAACAGCGAAAGTTCTGGTCGCACAGACAGCAGCCGACGGCAAATATTGTCGACGGCCCGCAACCGATCGGGTGTACTGACATGGACCCACAGAAGTTCACCTTCCGGGCGCGCAATCTCGGGGTGACCCGTGCTTTGCGGGACGCCCCAGGACAGGACTCGATAGGCCGCAAGGCTCAGAGATCGCGGCTTGCTCATGCCGGAATTCCGGCCCCATTCGGGTTAAGTCGGGTCTGAAGGTCCGAATGCACCGCTGAACCTGCCGCCACCACGCCGTTCAGGCGCGGGTGGGTATTGTTGAAGCGCAGAGGTTGCCCCAAACGATCGGTACAGAGCCCGCCTGCCTCGCGCAGGATCAGATCTCCGGCGGCGATATCCCATTCCCAACTGGGTCGCAACGTCAGCATCCCGTCAAACCGTCCCTGCGCAACCAGCGCCATCCGATAGGCCAGAGACGGGCGGTATACACGGCGAAAGTCAGGTGCAGCACCGGATTGCCAGTGGCGCGGATCTAGATTGGGTTTTGCCGCCAAAATCTCGGCTTCGGGCAGGTGCGCTTGCCCTGACACTTGGATGGCAGTGCCATTCAACGTTGCACCTTGCCCTTTTGCAGCCGCATACAGCAGATCACGTAAGGGCAGGTAGATGACGGCTGCCGTGACCTCACCGTTCTCGGTTACGGCCAGCGAATGGGCCCATGTGCGCGACCCCTCGGCAAAACTGCGGGTGCCGTCGATGGGATCGATGACGAAGACCCGATCACGGGCCAGACGATCGGGTGAATCCTCGGTTTCTTCGCTCAGCCAGCCATAATCCGGGCGGGCCGCCTGCAGATCACGTTCTAGCATCGCGTTGACGGCCAGATCGGCCTCGGTCACCGGGCCTGCGCCTTCGGGTTTATCCCAGCTCTGGGCATCAGGACCCGAATAGCGCGTGGCGATCTTTCCGGCCTCAAGCGCAGCGTCGATCAGCAGGGGCAGGTCAGTTGCCGGCAAGTGTCATCCCTTCGATCAACAGCGAGGGTACAACGCGCGATAGGTAAGGCCGCGCATCGTTTGCCGGAATGATTCGCATCAGCATGTCGCGAAGATTGCCAGCGATGGTACACTCGTTGACGGGATGGGTGATCTCGCCGTTCTCAACCCAAAATCCCGAAGCGCCGCGTGAATAGTCGCCGGTATTCGGATTGATGGTCGATCCGATCATCGAAGTGACCAAAAGCCCAGTACCCATGTCGCGCAACAACTCGGCGCGGGTCTTCTCGCCTTGCGTCAGGCTCAGGTTCCAGTTGCTGGGCGACGGCGGCCCGGATACGCCGCGCGCTGCGTTGCCGGTCGAGGTCATTCCCAATTTGCGGGCGCTGGACAGGTCTAACGTCCAGCCGGTCAGTACGCCATCTTCAACGATCGCCCTGCGCCGTGTTGCCAGCCCTTCGGCATCGAACGGGCGCGAGCCCGAAATGCGCGGGCGATGCGGGTCTTCAATCAAAGACAAATGTGCCGGTAGAACCTGTTGCCCAAGGCTTTCCTTCAGCCACGAGGCCCCGCGGGCTATCGCCGCGCCATTGCTGGCGGCCAGCAGATGGCCGATCAGGGATGATGAAATCCGTTCGTCGAACACCACCGGAAAACTGCCGGTCTGGGGCTTGCGTGCTCCCACGATCTGAACCGCACGTTCACCAGCCGTGCGACCAATCTCGGCGGGGCTGCGCAGGTCAGACTGAAAAGTCCGGCTGTCACCGTCATAGTCACGCTCCATTCCCGTCCCTTCGCCGGAAATGGCGACGCATGAGGTTGAACGGCTGCTGCGCATGTAGCCATCCGAAAAGCCGTTTGTTGCGGCAAGATGGACCCGGTGGGTACCATAGGCGGCCGCAGCGTCGGACACCTGTGAGACTCCCGCAACGTCCAGCGCTGCTGCCTCTGCCGCCAGCGCATCCTGCATCAGAGCTTCAGCGCCGGGTTCAGGGGCTGGGTCAAACAGCTCCAGCGCGTCGATATTACAGTTGGCGACCAATTGGTCAGGCGCGGCCAAGCCGGTGAACGGATCTTCCGGCGCTTCCCGTGCCATGGCCACGGCGCGCTCGGCCATCGCGGTAAGCGTATCGGGGCGACTATCCGAACTGGATACGATTGCCTGCTGTTTGCCAAGGAAGACCCGCAGCCCTAGATCGGTCGCTTCCGAGCGTTCGGCATGTTCCAATGCACCACTACGTACTTCCACAGAAACGGATGAGCCATCAATTACTATGGCATCCGCTGCCTCGGCACCTGCCGTGCGGGCTGCATTCAGCAGCTCTTCACTGATTGTTTGAGGTGTTCGCGTCATGAGGCCTCCGGTCTTGTTGTTCTGGACCTAGCCTCGGATAGCCTGTCCCGCAAGGCCTGCAGCCCACTGGCTTTATGTGCCTCGGGCGGGAAAGGCCAGCGCAGCGGCCTTTCCCGATTTGATTGTCACTTGATACGCTGACCGTTAGCCAGGATCTGTCCATCCTCGGTAAACTCGATTTTCGAGTTCAACGTGTCCGGTTCTTCGCCCGGAACAGCCATCAGACCCATCATCATACGCGCGCCCAGCGCGTCGTTTTCCGACACAAAGCCCATGCCGATCAGCTTGTCCAGCAGAGCGTTGGCCCCAACAAGTTTCAAGTTGGCGACACCCGACGGGGCAGGCAGGCCATCAAACTCTTCCGTGTTGGAGTTGTCGAACGCAAAGTCGCCATCACCGCTCAATTGGGCTCCGACCAATGATACGAGAAGCTTGTTGATCTTCAGCGAATGCAGTTCGCCCGGAACGATATCAGATGTCTCAAGCTCTTCGACGGCTTCCGGGTCCATGAAATCGACCAGAACTTTGGCGGTGCCGGTTGCATCCAACGCGATGGTCGCCGGATCGCGCGGCAGCGCACTAGCAGGGTCGAACATGCTCCACAACACGTCGGACATGGTGAAATCCGTCAGGTTCATGCCAAACCCAAATGGCTGGATTTCTTCCGAGGCCTGCACCGGAAGCTCGAATTTCAGCCCTGCATTTGCCATCGCGATTTCGATTGGAAAAGGCAGATCCGACGTGGTGACGGCTAGTTTGGTGCTGTTCTGCGCAAGATCGTAGACAAGGCGCTGTGCATCGATGCTGCCGGTAAAGCTGCCTCCTTCGGAACTGCTGCTGAGCGAGAATGGCTCACCCTCGGCAGTGCCTGCCATTTCGGTGCTGCCCGAGGCGTATGTGAATGTACCTGAAGCGGCGAACCCGGCCTTGTAGATGTCTTCAATGTTGGCGACATCCATACCGGGTGGAATGATTGTATCGCCATCAAATTTCAAACCATCTAATTTACCGCTGATCCGGCCCGTGTCTTCACTTTCGGGCTCGTTGAAGGCCACATCATAGGACAGGCTGCTGGCCGTGAACTGCTGCGCGATATCGCGCATCTCGCCGATCTGCATCTGCGATGTGCCTGCGATTTCGTTCATCTGAACGTTCAAGGCAAACATGTCGCTGGATACGGTTTCGCCATCAAACTCCATCGAGTCCATCGACAGAGTCAGGCTGTTCGCCGTATAGTCATATGTCATGTTTTCGGGGGTACCCGAAACGACCATTTCCAAGGCGTCGTGAGCGTACATCAGATCAGCCGAAAATGTCTCGCCCTCGGCTTCACCCGAAATTGTCATCGGGAAGCTGGCAGGAAAGCCGATATTGACTGTACCGTCGCCATTTTCGGTCAACGTCATCTCGGGGATGACCATGTCGAAGGTGCCTTCGGTGTCCGGAATGGCCATGGCCATCGTCATGTTCGCGATGGTGGTGACGTTGCCGGAAACGCTCTGATCGCCAGTGACGTCATAGCCCATGCCGCCCAGATAAGCCTGCCAATCGGCCCAGACATCATTGGCGGTAACATCTGCAAAGGCGCCGTTGGTTGCAACAGCATAGGCCAAAGCTGCACCGCAGCTACGGCGAAGGAAAACAGTCATAAGAGAACCCTTCTTGATCAATTTGCCGGCATGGTCGTGCCTGTAGCGGCCAGCGTCAAGGGGGAAGGGGTGGACCAATTCCCCATTTGCAGGGTACGAGTTAAGACAATTTCAAATGCAGGGATTTAAACGATGCATATGCAAGGGAAAACGGTACTGATCACAGGGGCAAGCCGAGGCATCGGAGCGGAAGCCGGGCGCGTTTTTGCCGCAGCTGGGGCCAATGTGGCCTTGGTCGCCCGCAGCCGCGATCAGATTGACGCTCTGGCTGCGGCATTGGGTGAAAACACCATGGCGCTGGCCTGCGACGTCAGCGATTTTTCCCAGGTTGAACAGACAGTTGCCGATTGCATCGACCGGTTCGGCAAGCTGGATGTGCTAATCGGGAACGCGGGCGTCATTGATCCGATCTTTCATCTGTCGAATGCCGACACCCGGGCCTGGAGCCAAGCAATCGACATCAACCTGAAAGGTGTCTTTTACGGAATGCGTGCCGTCCTGCCCATCATGCGGGCAGCAGGCGGCGGGACCGTTCTGACAGTCTCGTCCGGTGCCGCGTCGAATCCGGTCGAAGCCTGGAGCCACTATTGCGCATCAAAAGCCGGGGCCAAGATGCTGACCGAATGCCTGCATCTGGAAGAGGCGCATCACGGTATTCGCGCAATGGGCCTGTCCCCGGGAACTGTGGCCACAGATATGCAGCGGGTGATCAAGGCCAGCGGAATCAATCCAGTAAGTCAGCTGGATTGGGACGATCACATCCCCGCAGACTGGCCCGCGCGGGCGTTGATGTGGATGTGCTCGGCAGATGCGGATGAGTTCTTGGGGACCGAGATATCGCTGCGCAACGAAGACATCCGAAAAAGGGTCGGGCTGACGTGATCGAACTGACACAGGATGATGGGTTGTGGACCGTCACGTTGAACAATCCGGACAAGGCCAATGCGCTGACCTCAGCGATGCTAAGCGAATTGGTTCGCATCGCAGAGGCGGCGACCGAGGCACGTGCATTGATCCTGACGGGGGCGGGCCGGGTCTTCAGTGCGGGCGCCGATCTTGAAGAAGCGCGGGCGGGCCTTGCGACCTCCGATCTTTGGGAGAGGTTGTCGGGTGCCATTGCCGCCTTGCCCTGTCTGACGGTGGCCGCGCTCAACGGCACTTTGGCCGGTGGAGCCAACGGTATGGTGCTGGCCTGTGACCTGCGTATCGCAGTGCCCTCGGCCAAGTTCTTTTACCCGGTCATGAAGCTGGGATTCTTGCCGCAGCCCTCGGATCCCAAGCGGATGGCAGAGTTGATCGGTCCGGCCAGAACCCGGCTTATACTGATGGCTGGACAGAAGATTTCTGCAGAAGAAGCCTATAGTTTTGGGCTGGTTGATCGGGTGGTTGAGCCCGAACATTTGATACCAACTGCACAAGAACTTGTAGCCGACAGCCTGTCCGCAGATCCGTCGGTTGCTGCGGGCATAGCCGGATTGTGCCCATGAGGTTGGCCGCGCTCCGATTGCGGGTGGAGGACCCGGATGCGTTGGCGGCGTTTTATCGTGATGCGCTTGGCATGTCTGTCAGGGTTGAAGGCGCCAATCGTCGTCTTGGATATTCCGGTCAGGATGCCGATCTGTTGCTGATGCCGGGTGGCGGGGGCTACCGCCACGACCCGGGGCAGCGGTATTGGAAGATCGGGATCACGTTGCCGGATGTTGATCTTGTCGCAGCACACCTGCGCCAGAAGGGTATCCCGGTCAGCGCGCCGCGGCAGTTTCTGGATATCGGCTATATGTGCCATCTGAATGACCCCGAAGGGTTTGCCATTGAACTGCTGCAGCAGGATTTCGAGGGCAACCGACCGGTTGATGCTACAAGCCCGGACGCCCCCTTCGCGAAGGCCTGTATCGGCCAGATCACTTTGCGAACCGGCGATATTGTCGCCGAAGATGCGTTTTGCCGATCCATGGGACTGTCTTTGCTGTCTCTGCAGGATGTCGAACCTCACGGGTTCGATCTGCATTTCTATGCGTTCACCGCAGAGGAGCCTCCCAACCCCGATCTCTGGGCGGTTGAGAATCGCGAATGGCTGTGGAAGCGCCCATATACCACGTTGGAATACCAACACATCCCAAATGCCCGGTTTGCACCGGTGCCGGACTATCTTGGGATCGAAATTGAAGGGCTGGCTGACCCGAAAAAGGATGCATTCGGTGATCCCTGGCTTCCTGCCTGATCATCGCCCGCGTCGTTTTCCCGGCACTTTTGAGCGAAACCCCGGCGGGCGTTTGCGCACCCAATTCAGGAACTTCTCAAGCCTCGGATGTTTGCGCAGTGCATCGACAGTGTGGAAGTCACGCGCCAGTTCGGCCTCGGTCAGTGTCGCGTGGATCTCTTTGTGGCATATCTGATGCAATAAAACGGTGGGTCCGCCCTTGCCTCCCTTAAGCTTTGGGATCAGATGGTGCAGGCTTCCACCACCTTCGGGGATCGGACGGTTGCAGAGCGGGCAGATCGGATCGGAATTTGCCATGACCTAACTTCGCGCTGATGCGTGTACAGGGCAAGAGGGACACAATGGCGCAATCCATGGTTATCGGGGCAGGACCAGCGGGGCTAATGGCCGCCGAACAGCTTGCCGCCGCCGGGCACGAGGTTGTAGTGGCCGAAGCCATGCCGTCTGTCGCGCGTAAATTCCTGATGGCGGGGAAGTCCGGCCTGAACCTGACCAAGGATGAGCCTTTTGACATGCTTATGGGCGCATACGGGGATGCAAAGGATTGGTTGCATCCGATGATACAAGCGTTTGACGCACAGGCGGTGAAGGCTTGGGCCGGTGATCTTGGGCAAGAGATGTTCACGGGCTCTACCGGGCGCGTGTTTCCGAAAGTCATGAAGGCCTCACCCTTGCTGCGGGCTTGGCTGGCCAGATTGGATCAGGCCGGTGTTCAGATCAGGACACGCTGGCGCTGGCAGGGATGGCAAGGTGGGGCTTTGGCTTTTGACACGCCAGATGGCATGCAGTTTTGCTCGCCCGGCGCGACGGTTTTGGCATTGGGGGGTGCCAGCTGGGCGCGGTTGGGTTCGGATGGGGCTTGGGCCCAATGGCTTGCAGACAGCGGAGTTGATCTAACACCGTTTGCACCGGCTAACGCCGCTCTGTCAGTCGATTGGAGCCCCTATATGCAGCCACATTTTGGCGCGGCGCTCAAGTCGGTGCGGTGGATGGCGGGCGATCTGGATAGCCGTGGTGAGGCCACTATTTCCGCAAAAGGCCTGGAAGGTGGCGGTATGTATGCCCTGACCCCTGCGCTGCGGACGGGGGCGCCGCTGTTTGTTGATCTGGTCCCGGATGTGACGGCTGAAGGGATGCAGGCGCGATTGGACGCGAAGAAATCAAAGGCAACGCTTTCGCATTGGTTGAAGAATGGTCTGCGTCTGTCTCCGCAAAAGATCGCTTTGTTCCACGAAATGACTAAGGGCCGCGCATTGAAGCAAACGCAATGGATCGGTGCGCTGAAAAACCTGCCCATCAGGTATGCTGGGCTACGCCCGATGGATGAGGCGATCTCAACCGCTGGCGGGGTAGCATCGGGTGCCGTGGACAGCGGTTTGATGCTGACTGCATGTCCGGGCGTTTTTTGCGCGGGCGAGATGCTGGATTGGGAAGCCCCGACCGGTGGTTATCTTCTGACCGCCTGTCTGGCGACGGGACGTTGGGCCGGTCAGTCGGCGGCAACGTGGTTGGCGCGCTAGGCCTTAACCCGATCGGGCCAGCATCGCCAGTCGGATCATTGCACGCTCTACCAGTGCCATCGCAGGTGCGGTTTGACCTGCCGAGCGCAAGGATAGGTCCGTATCTGTAAGGACGGTTAAAGCGGTCTGCAGCTTGGGCGCCCCCCATCCCTGAGCTTGCCTCAGGATCCGGTCACGTCGTTTGCCATAGACCGGAGGGCGCAGCTTGCCGATTCCCTGCGCCGCGCCTTCAGGGTCGGATGCGCAGGCATAGAGCGTTCGGAAATGCCGCGTCGCCCCAATACACAAGGTGACCCCGTTGGTGCCCTGCGCCTGCAGGCGTCGGATAAGGGGGCCGATTTCCTGTGCCCGGCCTTCGGCAACGACGTTCAATACATCATCCAGCGCCGCCTCGGTCGACCGCGGCGCACAGGCTTCAATGTCTTCAATCGTCAGTTCACCGGCGTCACCGCGTTTGTAAAGCGACAGTTTATCAACTGATTGAGTGAAATCACCAGGGCTGAGCGCCATCGCAAGTTCGCTAAGCGCCGACATCGAATCGCGCGGAATATTCTTCAATCCGGCTTGCGCCAGAATGCGCTCCACCTCGGCACGCGAGGGCGGGTCATCGTAGATGCCAACAGCGTATGCGGCAGGGTTCGCTTCGAAAGCTTTGCGGATTTTCGAGCTGGGTTTGAGCTGCCCGGCCGTCACGATGATCTGTGCATCGCCATGATCCCAGTCTTCAAGGGCTGTGAGAATCGCAGGCGCTGCGACATCGGTGGCGTCTTCAACAAACACCGCGCGGGGACCGGGGAAAAATCCGACAGCCTTGACCGCGTCCAGCAACAGGGCCGGATCGCTGCGTAGATCGCTTCCGGGAATGCGGGTCAGGCGCATTTCCTCTTCGGCGCCAGGTCCCAGCAAAGCCGCCAGCACCTGTTGACGCTTCAACGCAACGCGCATCGCGTCCGCCCCGTAGATCAGCAATCCGGCTTTGTCCGCGTCCGGCTTGGAAAAATACCCTTCAGCCTCACGCGGGCTCAACTTCATGTGGACAGGCCCGGCGTGGCGTAAAGGCGGTTCACGATCTGATCGGCTAGAATCACCATCAGCCGCTCGGTCGCATCACGCTCATCGGCCAGCGTCGACACAGTTGAGCCCGCAGCAGAATAGCCGACAAATTCGGTAACGTTGCCCGAGGCGATGATTTGCCCGGTCGCATTGGATTTCAGCGCGTAAGTCGCGTTCCCGTCGATGGTGTAGCGATTGGTTTCATTTGCTGTGGTGATCGAGGCCCTGCGGGTGACCGTCGAAACCCCCACATCCAGCTTGTATTCGTTGCCCGAGGTCGCGCTTCGACCTAATTTGCGTTCCAGATTCTGAACAAGCAGAAAGCTTTCGACGGTATTCGGCGCTGACACCTCGACCTTGCCATCCAAGGCCGAGCCTGATCCTCCGGGCGCATAGACCGGCTCGAACCCGCAAGCGGCGAGCGCCAGCGGCATCAATAACAGGGTTCTGCGATCAAACGACGACATTAACGATCCGGCCCGGAACAACGATCACTTTCTTCGGTGCAGCGCCATCCAGCGCCTTTTGCACAGCTTCGGTGCTGAGGGCGATTTTTTCAACCTCTGCTTTATCCAGATCTTTGGCTACGCTGATCTCGGCCCGACGCTTGCCGTTGATCTGAATCGGCAGGGTTATGGTGTCATCGATCAGCATCGTCTCATCCGCGATGGGCCAAGGCGCGGTTGCAACCAGGCCTTCTCCGCCCAGCATCTGCCAAAGTTCTTCGGACAAGTGTGGCGTCATCGGCGACATCAGCTGCGCCAATGTCTTGGCTGCCTCGCGCTTGACTGCAGAGCCCGCTTTGGATTTGGCAAGCGTGTTAGTGAATGCATAAAGCTTTGCGATAGATGCGTTAAAGCCAAAGGATTCGACCCCGCCCGATACGTCATGAATGGCTTTGTGCATCTCACGTAGCAGCGTTTCGTCATCTGCAGTGGCCGGCAGATCCGATTCTGCGATTTCTGCGGCGATGCGGTGCACGCGGCTGAGATGTTTGAACGCGGCTTCGGCGCCCGACGCGGTCCATTCCACGTCGCGCTCAGGTGGGGAGTCGGACAGAACAAACCAGCGCGCAGTATCCGCACCAAAGGCCGAGATGATGCTGACCGGATCGACGACGTTCTTTTTCGACTTGGACATTTTGGCTGAGGGGATGATTTCAACCACGGTGCCGTCGGTCAGTTTGCCGTCGGTCACGTCTTCGGGCAGGTGATAGACCGGGCGACCGTTGGCGTCGCGTGTCTGATAAATTTCATGAGTCACCATGCCTTGAGTAAACAGCGCGTTGAACGGCTCAATCGCTTTCTTCGGCAAATGACCAGTGATGTTCATCGCCCGTGCGAAGAAGCGCGAATAGAGCAGGTGCAGAATCGCATGCTCGATCCCACCGATATATTGGTCGACATTCATCCAATACTCGGCTTCGGCAAGATCGGTGGGTGTTTCAGCGCGCGGGGCGGTGAAACGGGCGAAGTACCACGACGAATCGACAAACGTGTCCATCGTGTCAGTTTCCCGCTTGGCTGGAGCGCCGCAGGAAGGGCAAGGGGTGTCGCGCCAGCTGGGGTGGCGGTCCAGCGGGTTGCCGGGGATCGAAAAATCTATGGGTTTGCTGTTGCCGTCATCATAAGGCAGCTCGATCGGCAGATTATCTTTCTTCTCGGGGACCGTGCCGCATTGATCACAATGCACAACAGGAATCGGGCAGCCCCAATAGCGCTGGCGGCTGAGCCCCCAATCGCGCAGGCGGTATTTGGTAACACCTTCACCCCAACCGGCCTTTTCGGCGAAATCAACGGTGGCATTGATGGCCTCGTCACCCGTTGCCTCGGTGAGACCCGCAAAATGATTCACCCAGCGGACTTTCTCGGTTTTTGGTGGAACAAACGCGATCTTGTCGACCGGAGTGTCATCATCCAGTGCAAAGAATGTGTCGACCACAGGCAGGCCGTATTTGCGACAGAAATCGAGGTCACGTTGATCATGAGCTGGGCAGGCAAAAATGGCGCCGGTGCCATAGTCCATTAGGATAAAGTTGGCGATCCAAACCGGCAGCTCCCAGCTGGGGTCGAGTGGATGTTTTACACGTATGCCGGTGTCATAACCCAGCTTTTCGGCGGTTTCGATCGCCTCTTCGGTGGTGCCGCCCTTGCGGCATTCAGCAACGAATTCAGCGACTTTCGGGTTTTCTGCCTCAAGCTGCTTGGCAATCGGATGATCGGGCGAGATGCCAACAAACGACGCGCCCATCAGCGTATCGGGCCGTGTCGTGTAGACGGTGATCGGCTCACCTCCATCGGTGCGTTCGAACCCGAATTGCAGGCCACGGGACTTGCCGATCCAGTTCTCTTGCATCAGGCGCACCTTGGCGGGCCAGTCATCCAGCGTATCCAGCGCGTCGAGCAGTTCCTCGGAATAATCGGAAATCTTGAAAAACCACTGAGTCAACTCGCGACGCTCAACCAAGGCGCCTGAACGCCAGCCACGGCCGTTTTCTACCTGTTCATTGGCTAAAACGGTCATATCGACTGGGTCCCAGTTCACCACGGCGTTCTTGCGATAAACCAGACCGGCCTCGAGCATATCCAGGAACAAAGCCTGCTGCTGGCCGTAGTATTCCGGATCACAGGTGGCGAATTCACGAGACCAGTCGATCGACAGGCCCAGCGGCTTCATCTGTCCGCGCATGTCGGCGATATTGCCGTAGGTCCAATCTTTGGGGTGGCCGCCGCTGGCCATTGCGGCATTTTCCGCAGGCATCCCGAACGCGTCCCAGCCCATCGGGTGCAGCACGTTATGACCGGTTGCGAGCTTGTGGCGGGCGATCACGTCACCCATCGTGTAGTTGCGTACATGCCCCATGTGGATACGGCCAGACGGGTAGGGGAACATCTCAAGCACATAGTATTTCGGCTTGTCCGCCTTGTGATTGGCGGTGAAGATTCCGGCCTTGTCCCAGGCCTCCTGCCATTTTGCTTCGATTTCGTTGGCCGAGTAGCGAGACATCATGCGGTCCTTCGTGAATGAAAACGCCGGGTAGGAACCCGGCGTGGTAATAGTGTGATTTTTGTCGGGTTTCTAGAACTTGTTGTCCGCAATGCGTAGCTGACGCGCGCGAGACAGGATCGCATCTTCGACGGCGCGCGACGTTGCAGCGCTGACCGGAGAACCGCCACTGGTCTGAAGAGCTACGGATAAAGAACGCGCTTCCAAAGCAGGATCACTGATGTGAACTGTCGCGCGATAGGAACGCCCGCCGCCGGGCGGTGTGCCATAACCCGTTACGATCACTCCGGTAAACGGATCGACCTCTTGGATCGGTAAGAAATTCAATACATCCAGCGATGCGGCCCACAGATAGCGATTTACCTGAGTGACCTGCTCTGAGGTGTTCGGGCCAAATACATCCCAAATCGTCGAACGATTCGGGTCATTCAGTTCGCGTTCCTCTGTCGAGCTGCCATCAGCGGTCAACACACTTGCATCGCCAGGCGGTGGCCCTCCGCAGGCTGATAAGGCAGCCGTTACCATGATCAAACCTGGAATCGTAATACGGCGCATCGTTGGAAGGTCCCGTGTCACTTGTTTTGCTCTGTCGAGTGATACTCCTAGACAAGGACCCGTACAGCAACAACCCTATTCTTTTATGATCGACTCGCGCGAACCGCACGATCCGTTGAATTCGACTGTGGCATCCTTGCACCAATTTGGGCCGAATGACGTCTTTGCGTTTATGCCAAGCTTGCGCAACGGGGGCAAAAAAAGCGAAACGGTGTCCGTGCTGAGACGCGTGCTTTGCATGTGTCGAGTAGAAAATCTTTGAAACCGAGGGAAACAAGATGAAAAAAGTTCTCTTCGCAACGACCGCACTGATTGCAACCGCAAGTGTTGCAGCGGCCGAAGTAAAGTTCAGCGGTTACGGCCGCTTTGGTCTGGGATACCTGGAAGACCGTACAGGTACCGTTGACGCAATTGGTGGTGGTGAAGCGACCGGCGTAGAAACCGACGAAACCATTCTGGTCTCGCGCTTCCGTCTGAACATCGACGGAATCGTTGAAACTGACGGTGGCGTTCGCTTCGAAGGCCGTGTTCGTCTGCAGGCAGACGAAGATGCCGGCAACGGCGAAGCAAACTCTGCTGGCCTGAACGGCGCACGCTTCTCGGTCATCTTCGGTGGTCTGCGTGTTGACGCCGGTAACGTAGCCGGTTCGTTCGACAACTTGGCAAACTACTACGGTAACGAGCCTGGCCTGGAAAGCTTCATTGGTCAGTACTCGGGCGTCGACTATGACTTCCTGGCGTACTCGTCGACCGGTTCGGGCGCAAACGCTGTGTTCTTCCAGTACGCAGTTGGCGACTTCGCCTTCGGCGCGTCGTATGACCAGCGCACATTTGCTGACGAAGCTGTTGCCGGTGCGGACACTGATGATGCAGACCGCTGGGACATCAGCGCGACCTACACCTTCGGTAACGTAACTGCCGCTCTGGCCTACGGTCAGACCAGCGGTCTGGGCGACGCCGACAAGCAGAGCCTGACCGTTCTGACCCTGGGTGCAGAATTCGGTGACTTCTCCGGTACTCTGTTCGTCGCAGACGATGACGTTGCAAACGATGACCGCAACGGCACCGCATACGGTCTGTCGGCAGCCTACAACCTGGGCGCGGCAACCACTCTGACCTTCGCTTACGGTGACGGTTCGGCAGACGACGATCTGCAGCAGTACGGCATCGGTGCCATCTACGACCTGGGTGGCGGTGCATCGCTGCGCGGTGGTATCGGCAACCAGAAGCGTGGCGACGGCGACAGCCAGCTGCGTGCCGACTTTGGTGCTCAGTTCAACTTCTAAGTTGATCTGAACCACAAGGTTCAAGGGCAGGTCTTCGGACCTGCCCTTTTCTTTTGCCGCCACATGGTGTTTTGCTGCTGCAAACGCAGAATGAGGGACCCATGTCGCTGCAAGAAATCACCGATCGAATAGCCAAAGCTGAATCTGCGGCAGGACGCGCCGAAGGCTCGGTGCAATTAATCGCGGTTTCCAAGGTGCAACCTAACGACCGGGTCGAAGCCGTATTGAAGCAGGGCCACCGGTGTTTCGGAGAAAACCGTGTGCAGGAAGCCGCTGGCAAATGGCCTGCATTTCGCGAGAGTTTTCCGGACATCGATCTGCATCTGATCGGTCCATTGCAAACAAACAAGGCACGGCAGGCGATTGAGCTTTGCAATGCCATCCATTCAGTTGATCGACCAAAGCTCGCCAAAATATTGGCGCGATTGGCGCAAGAGATGGGTAAGTGCCCTGATCTTTTTATACAGATCAACACAGGCGAAGAGGATCAGAAAGCCGGTACTCTTCCACAAGATGCTGATGCGTTCATTGCAGAATGCCGCGGCATGGACCTGCCCGTCCGAGGTTTGATGTGCATTCCACCGGTTGAAGAGGAGCCCGCGCTGCACTTCGCGCTATTAGCAAAAATCGCAGAGCGGAATGGGCTGGAGGGTTTGTCGATGGGAATGAGCAGTGATTTTGAATCGGCAATCGCCTTGGGTGCCACACACGTCCGTATTGGGTCTGCCATATTCGGGGCGCGGGTTAAGCCTCAGGGATGATCAGCCGTGTGCCCGGCGTGATTTTTTGGGCAATCCAACGTAGGTGGTCGCGCCTGAATGCGATGCAGCCTTCGGTCGGAAACCGTGGGCGTCGCCATTGATGCAGGAAGATGGCCGATCCCCGGCTGGGTTCTGAATTGGGATAGTTCCAATCGGTTATCAAGATCAGGTCATAAAGCGGATCTGGGCGACGCAGTTTTTCGTGACTGAAATCATGAGGCGCCCGCACCAAATGGTTATACGCATCGTCCTCTACGTCGTCTGACCATAAATCGCGCGGTCCGATCGGTCGTGCCCAATGCGCCGGCCGTGGCATTCGGTCTGCGCGATAGAGCATACCCACAATGTGATGCACACCTGTTGGTGTTGTTCCGTCACCTTCCTGCTTGGTTGGGCTCAAGCCCCCTTTGCCTATAGCGCAGGGGAACAGGTGCCCGAGAAACCGAATGCCACGTGGTGTAAGAACCAGATCGCTTGGTGTCACAGCAGGTGGCCTGACTTTGCCGCTTTGGTCGCCAGATACGCGCGGTTGAAATCTGTTTCACCTACTTTCAACGGAACACGTTCGGTGACGGCGATACCTGTGCGTTCCATCATCGCGATTTTTGCAGGGTTGTTGGTCAGCAGACGGACCGAATTGAAGCCCAGCGATTTCAGGATATCCGAGCCGAGCCTGAAATCCCGTTCATCGTCTTCGAATCCAAGCCGGTGATTGGCCTCGACTGTGTCAAATCCCTGATCCTGAAGAAAATAGGCGCGCATTTTGTTGGCGAGCCCGATCCCACGTCCTTCCTGATTCAGATAGAGCAGGACACCCGCACCCTCGTCCCCCATCTGGGCCAAGGCCCCGCGCAGCTGCGGGCCACAGTCACATTTCAGGCTGCCCATGAGATCGCCCGTGAAACAGGCCGAATGCAGCCGCGCGAGGACGGGCTTGTCGCGGTCAGGGCGACCGATTTCAACCGCATAGTGTTCTTCTCCACCATCTTCGGGGCGGAATACATGTAGGCGCCCGGCCTCCGACACTTCCATCGGCAGGCGTGCGGCGACGACAGGGTGCAGAGCGCTGCGATCTGTCAGATGTGGCGCGGCCCGGGCATGGTCAATGCAGGTCAGACCATGATCTGCCGCAAATTCGCGCCCGTCTTGAATTGGGGCGACGACGGCGGCCGGAAGCAAGTGCGCCGACTTGGCCAGCGCAATAGCGATCCGGTGCAGATTTGCGCTGCCTTGTCGTTCGGTCATCAGCGGGCCCTTCATCGGGGCGTTCAGATCATCGGACGGGTCGGCCACCGCCTGCACCCAGCTCAGCCCAGCATCCGCCGGGATCATGACACGAGCAAGATCGCCGTCATATGCACGCGCTTTAAGTGTTTCAGCGCGCCGAACCGTGATGGCGACAACGGGATCCCCGCCCAAGCCGCGCAAATCGGCCAACCTTTGCGGGCTCAGGGTCTCGGTGGCGAATGCGAGTACTCCAAATCCCAGTTCGTCGGTCAGAACAACGGGAACACCCATACGCAGGTCAGCCCGCGCCCGTGCCAGCAATTCGGTGATGTCGGGAGTGAGACTCATGCAGTTTACCTTGAAACGATCAGACCCTGTCCTACCCCGATCACTGGAAAATGTGAAACATTTCCTCGGCGTCAGACACGAGGGCGTGAGACGACTGCAGTAAATCTTGCTGATTGCATTCTTCATACGCAAGTGATGGAAAAGGCTTAGGAGGACCGTACATGGCTCAGCTCAAGAAAATACTGCTGGTGGATGACGACGAAGACCTGCGCGAAGCGCTCAGCGAGCAACTTGTCATGACCGAAGACTTTGACGTGTTCGAGGCGTCCGATGGCGCGTCGGCAATGGAACGCGCGCGCGAAGCAATATACGATCTGGTGATTCTGGATGTCGGCCTGCCGGATACCGATGGCCGCGAGCTGTGTCGCCTGATGCGCAAGCAGGGCGTCAAAAGCCCGGTGCTGATGCTGACTGGGCACGACAGCGATGCTGACACGATCCTGGGCCTTGATGCTGGCGCTAATGATTATGTCAGCAAGCCTTTCAAATTTCCGGTTCTTCTGGCCCGGATTCGGGCCCAACTGCGCCAGCATGAACAATCCGAGGATGCGGTCTTTGTTCTGGGGCCCTACACCTTCAAACCGGCCATGAAGATGCTGATGACCGAAGATGATCGCAAGATCCGCCTGACCGAGAAAGAGACTAACATTCTCAAGTTCCTCTATCGATCAACTGACGGCGTCGTTGCACGTGATGTTCTTTTGCATGAGGTCTGGGGTTACAACGCAGGCGTTACAACGCACACGCTTGAAACCCATATCTATCGTCTGCGTCAGAAGATTGAACCCGACCCGTCGAATGCGCGCCTTTTGGTCACAGAATCGGGCGGATATCGCCTTGTTGCTTGACTAATGGTGGATTGACTTGGATCAAAGTGATACTCTGTAGGTATCTTTAGATTACTCCCAACCCGCGCATGTCCGGGTTATGACATGCACCTCCCTGTTGGACTGCCGGGCCTGATGGCCCGGCTTTTTTTTGTAGGGTGCAACTGTATCGTGCAGGGCGATATCGGCACCGGGCATCCGATTTCATTCAATGAAATCGGACCGGAAACTTTGCAAGTTTCCGTCACCGCCGGGTCAGGCAACATTGCTTTGTTTTTCGATGGCACCTCGCTTGGCGCCGCGCTAACCTGCGGCAACTTCGACAAAGGAACCCCCGGATATGCCCTTCACCCTTGCCACATGGAACATCAATTCGGTCCGCCTGCGCGAGCCTATCGTTCTGAAATTGCTGCAGGAAGAGGCACCGGATGTGCTGTGTCTACAGGAATGCAAATCGCCGGTCGACAAAATCCCAACCGAAGGGTTCGCCGAGCTGGGCTATACGCATATGATTGCGCGGGGCCAGAAGGGGTATAACGGCGTCGCCATCCTGTCGCGCCTTCCGCTTGAGGAAGTAGGGGATAAGGATTTCGCGGGTTTGGGTCATGCGCGACACATTGCGGGGCGGTTGGAGAATGGCGTGACCATTCATAATTTCTATGTCCCCGCTGGGGGCGACGTGCCGGATCGCGAAGTGAACGAGAAGTTTGGCCAAAAGCTGGATTACCTCGCTGACATGCGCGATTGGTTCCATGCGGAAAAGCCGAAAAAGTCCATTCTGGTGGGCGATCTGAATATTGCGCCCCGCGAAGATGATGTCTGGTCGCACAAGCAGTTGCTGAAGGTGGTTTCACATACGCCGATCGAGGTTGAAACGCTAGCCGAGACTCAGGATGCAGGTGGCTGGGTCGATATCACCCGGCAGGATATTCCCGAGGGCCAGCTATACAGCTGGTGGTCTTATCGGGCACGAGATTGGGATGCCGCCGACAAGGGACGCAGGCTGGATCATGTGTGGGCTACGCCCGATATCTCGAACGCGGGTCATTCCAGCCGCATTCTGCGCGACGCGCGCGGATGGGAAAAACCCAGTGATCACGCCCCGGTATTTGCTACGTTTGACGTCTGACCGAAGCAAATTCGCCGAACTCTCCCCTTGGTTTCTGCCGCATTGGACTGCATATAGGGCGCAAGTTCGAACCAGAGAGTATAAGCCATGGACCTTCTGAACGGCGCAGGCAGCCCCCAAGCCACTGATCTGATTAAAGACGGGACCGAGGCCACCTTCATGGCCGATGTGGTCGAAGCTTCACAAGAATCGCCGATCATCGTTGACTTCTGGGCGCCTTGGTGTGGTCCCTGCAAAACGCTGGGCCCGGCGTTGGAAGAGGCCGTGACCGCTGCCAAAGGTGCGGTCAAGATGGTCAAGATCAACGTGGACGAAGCGCAGATGATTGCAGGGCAACTGCGCATCCAGTCGATTCCGATGGTCTATGCATTTCACAAAGGCCAACCGATCGACGGGTTTCAGGGCGCTTTGCCAGGGTCCGAGATCAAGGCCTTCATAGATCGTGTGATCGAAGCCGCGGGCGGTGAAAGCCCGGGTGGTCAACTAGATGATGCTGTGCAAGCTGCCGAAGAAATGTTGACCGAGGGGGCCGCTGTAGACGCGGCACAGACTTTTGCCGCCATACTGGGTGAAGACCCCAATCACGCTGCCGCTTATGGCGGGTTGGTGCGCGCGCATATCGCATCGGGGGATCTGGATCAGGCTGAGGCGATCCTCAATGGCGCTCCTGCCGAGATTTGCACTTCACCCGAGGTTGAAGCGGCCCATGCGCAACTGGAATTGGCCAAGCAGGCTGCAGATGCTGGTCCGGTAGGTGAGTTGACTGCAACAGTTGAGGCCGAGCCAGACAACCATCAAGCCCGTTTCGATCTGGCGCAGGCCCTGCATGCCAATGGCGATGTCGAAGAGGCAGTGGCTCAACTGTTGGAATTGTTCCGCCGCGATCGCGAGTGGAATGATGGGGCAGCAAAGGCGCAGCTCTTCACAATTTTCGATGCGCTCAAGCCCAATGACCCAATTGTTCTGAACGGGCGGCGCAAGCTCAGCTCGATGATATTTGCCTAATCCCCGATCAGAACTAAACTCGGGTACATGATGCATCCTGCCGATTTGCCGGAAACGGTATCCGTTTTCCCTTTGCCCGGAGCGCTGCTGCTGCCACGGTCTCGCCTGCCGCTGCATATTTTTGAGCCGCGCTACCTACAGATGCTGGACGACGCGCTGAAAACGCAAGAACGCCTGATCGGGATGGTGCAACCGAATACCTGTCAGGGCGACGAAACCAAGCTGCACCAGATCGGCTGCGCTGGACGGGTCACCCAGTTTTCCGAGACCGAAGATGGCAGGTATCTGATTACGCTGACGGGAATCTCTCGGTTCAGGGTCAAATCAGAGTTGGACAGTTTCACCCCGTATCGCCGGGTTTCGGTGTCCTGGGACGGGTTTGACCGAGATCTCGGCAAGGCCGAGGTGGATGACGGTTTTGATCGGAACAGGTTCCTGCGGCTGTTGGAACGGTTTTTTTCGTCCCGTCAGTTGTCCACCGATTGGGACACGATGAAAGATGCCGATGACGAGCTTTTGGTCAATTCCCTGTCAATGATGCTAGAGTTTGACCCCGAGGAAAAGCAAGCCCTGCTTGAGGCCCCCTGCCTGCGCACCCGGCGCGAGACATTGGTGACATTGATTGAATTCGCCATGCGCGGCGGATCGAATGAGGAAAAACTGCAATGAGCGATACCGAACACGCCTTTGACCGCCATATGCTTGAGGCGTTGATTTGTCCGCAGACCCACACGACGCTGCACTATGATGCCGAACGGCAAGAGCTGGTGTCAAAAGCCGCCGCTCTGGCCTTTCCAATCCGCAACGGTATTCCAGTGATGCTAGTGGATGAGGCCCGAGAGCTGGACTAGATCGGGTGTCCCTGCAGCAGTTTCGGCAGGTCTCCGGTCAGACCTGCAGCCTCGCGCACGAAACCTCGGCGCAGCCCGGGCAGCGATCCGACGATACCCATTCCAATATCCCGACCTATGCGGAGCAGGGGATTATCGTTCGAAAACAGCTTGTTGAACACATCAGTCGCCATCGCAAGCGAGGCTGTGTCGAACCGGCGCCACTCTTGATAGCGCTCCAGCACAAGCGTTGATCCGATATCCTCGCCACGTCGTCCCGCAAGGGTCAGAACCTCGGCCAATGCACCGACATCACGCAGGCCTGCGTTCAGGCCTTGCCCGGCGATGGGGTGCATGCCATGGGCGGCGTCTCCGACCAAAGCCAACCGGTCCGAGATGAAGGAATTGGCGATGGTCAGGTTCAACGGGTATGTGAACCGGTCACCCTGCAGGCGGATATCCCCCAGGAAATCGCCAAAGCGCGGGCGCAGAACTTGTAGGTAATCTGCCTCGGGCAGCGTATTGATCTGCGCGGACGTCTCAGTGCGTTCGCTCCAGACGATGGAACTGCGGTTCCCGGTCAGCGGCAGAATCGCCAACGGGCCGGGGGGCATGAAGAACTGATGGGCGATACCGTGATGCGGTAGCTCGTGTTCAATGGCGCAGACCAGAGCGGTCTGGCCATAGTCCCAGCCGGTTCGTTTGATTCCGGCGCGCATAGCGGTGCCGCTGCGGCGGCCATCGCAACCCACCAGTAGGCTGCCGGACAAGGTGGCCCCGTCATCCAGCGTCAGCGTTGCCCCGTTTGCCGAGATGTCCTGAGACACGACCGTTTTGCCGCTGATTTCGGTAATCCCGTCTTGTTCGGTCATGGCCTCCAGAAAAGCCCGCCGCAGGTGGCGATCTTCAACCATATAGCCCATCGGGCCTTCTTCGATCTCGGCATGGTCGAAATGCATAAAGAACGGGGAAGGTCCGGCACCGGCATGACCATCCGTTACCTTGATCTCCAGCATCGGCTGGGCGCGCTCTTCCACCTTTTCCCAAACGCCTATCGCGTCGAGCAGACGTTGCGACGCCAATGCCAGCGCATAGGCGCGCCCGTCGAAGGCCGCATTCTTGCGTACTTTCTCTGCCAGAGCGTCAACAACCGTGACTGAATGCCCGGTCTGGGCCAGCGCCAGCGCAAGGGCAGGGCCATTCAGGCCACCACCAACGATCAGGATATCGGATCTGTGTTCCATGTGCTGCAATATGCGCGCCCTTTCGGGATTGTCCATGTGCGGTCCTGTCGCTACCGTCCGATCACGGAATTACTCGGGAGGGGACCGGATGCAAGACTGGCTGACCATGACGGCATGTGATTTGGGCCGTGGTATCGGAATGGGGCAGATTGATCCGGTTGAACTGACAGAAACTTATCTGAGCGCGATTGACGCCCATCCACATCGCGATCGGATCTATGCCCGGGTGACCCACGATCGCGCCCGCGCCGAGGCCCTTGCGGCGCAAGAGCGGGCCAAGCTTGGCCTGCGTCGGTCTTTGTTGGATGGCGTCCCGATCAGCTGGAAAGACCTGTTTGACACGGCAGGCGTAGGGACCGAGGCCGGTTCGGCCCTGTTGGAAGGCCGCGTGCCCGAATCCGATGCGCAGGTGGTGCGGAACGCGACCGCGATGGGTACGGTCTGTCTGGGTAAAACGCATATGAGCGAATTGGCGTTCTCGGGTTTGGGTCTAAACCCTGTGACGGCTACGCCTCCATGCGTGAATGACGAAGACGCAGTGCCGGGCGGCTCATCTTCAGGTGCAGGAGCTTCGGTGGCTTGGGGGCTTGCTGCAGGCGGCGTTGGCTCGGACACGGGTGGATCGGTGCGGATTCCCTCGGCCTGGAACGATCTGGTGGGGCTGAAAACCACGGCGGGGCGCGTTAGCCTTGAGGGCGTCGTGCCGCTATGTCTGAAATTCGATACCGTTGGGCCGCTGGCGCGATCAGTTGAGGACGCCGCACATATGCTTGCCGCGCTTGAGGGCACCGCCCCGGCTGATCTGCGCGGGGCGTCATTGATCGGTCGCCGCTTTGCTGATTTGCAGAACGTCGCCAAGGACGATCTGCGCGAAGCTCCAGCCAACGCCTATGATGATGCGCTGGCGCGCCTGAAAGAGGCCGGGGCCGAGATCGTTCCGCTTGACGTGCCTGAGCTGAACGAAGCGATGAGCCTGTCGGGTGTGCTCTATACAACCGAAGCCTACGGCTTGTGGCGAGATGTGATCGAAGCGAACCCCGAGGCGATGTATCCCGAAATCCTTGAACGGTTCCGAATGGGCAAGGCCTATTCCGGCCCCGATTACGTGGCCGCTTGGTCGAAACTAACCGCTTGTCGACAGGCTTGGGATGCGGCCACTGCGGGCTTTGACGCCGTGCTTGCGCCGACGGCCCCGATCCTACCGCCCAATCTCGACCGGTTGATGAATGATCATGACTACTATGTTACCGAAAATCTCTTGGCTCTCCGCAACACCCGGATCGGCAATCTGATGGGGCTTGCGGCACTGACTTTGCCCACGGGAACACCCGGTTGCGGGCTGATGATGTTGGGCTATCCGGGGTCGGAAGAGGCCTTGTTACGGCTCGGGTCGGCAGCCGAAAGCGCTTTGACCTGAATGCCACAATCCCCTGATTCGGCACCTCTTTGTCTGGACGAAGCCCGGGTCGATCTGTAATCTGCCATAAAACGGGGCGCAAAATGACCCCGAAATTGAGGCAGTATCATGAATTTCCCCGAGCGGTTTTCGAACCTACCGGAATACGCATTTCCGCGTCTACGCGCCCTGTTGGATCATCATCAGCCGGGTGGTGAAGTCGTTCACATGACCATTGGCGAGCCCAAGCATGATTTCCCTTCTTGGGTGACTGACGTGATCATGGAAAACGCCGCCGGGTTTCAGGGATATCCCCCAAACGAAGGCTCACCTGAATTGCGCGCAGCGATCACGGGTTGGATCAACCGCCGCTATGGTGTGTCGATGGATGCAGATGCCAATGTGATGGCACTGAACGGTACGCGCGAGGGTCTTTATAACGCTGCAATGGCGCTCTGCCCTGAGCAGAAAAATGGGCAGCAACCGATCATTCTGTGCCCGAACCCCTTCTATCAGGTCTACATGGTTGCCTCGATTTCGGTCGGTGCGCAGCCATATTTCGTGCCGGCAACCGCTGCCACTGGTCATTTGCCAGACTATGCAGGCCTGCCCGAAGAGGTTCTGAACCGTACTGCTGTAGCCTATATCTGCTCGCCCGCGAACCCTCAGGGGGCGGTCGCCTCGCGCGATAACTGGGTCGAACTGATTCAATTGGCTGAAAAGTACGATTTTCGCATCTTTGCCGATGAATGCTATTCCGAAATCTACCGCGACGCCGCGCCGGTTGGCGCGCTAACCGTTGCGCAAGAACTGGGTGCTGACCCCGAACGTGTCACGCTGTTCAACTCTCTGTCCAAGCGGTCGAACTTGGCCGGGCTGCGGTCGGGGCTGATCGCAGGTGGACCTGAAACAATCAGCCGTGTCAAACTGTTGCGCAGCTATGCGGGTGCCCCTTTGCCCGCCCCGCTGCAGGCCGCCGCCGCCAAGGTTTGGGCGGATGAAGCGCATGTGCAGGAAAACCGCGCGCTGTATCAGGAGAAATACGCCGTAGCGGATGAGGTTTTCGCAGGCGTACAAGGCTACATGCCGCCCGAGGCCGGGTTCTTCCTGTGGCTGCCGGTCGAAAACGGTGAAGAAACCGCATTGAAGCTTTGGCAGGAAACCGGTGTTCGGGTTCTGCCGGGCGCATATCTTTCTCAAGGTGATCCGGGGCAAAACCCGGGCGAGCAATTTATCCGGGTCGCGATGGTGGCCCCAAAAACAGAGATGAAGCGCGGGCTGATTACACTCCGCGACTGCATCTATTCGTGAGGTACGAGGGCAAAATGGCATCATATAACGCGCGAAACCGTGACCCGCTGCTGGACAGCAACACGCAAGCCGCCATTGAACGGCGTAGCAAAGAACTGATCGGGATCGCTTTGATCCTGTTGGGGTTGGCCGCTGCAGCGATGATCTGGTCCTATACGCCCGATGATCCAAACTGGATGGTTTCGACCGATGCGCCCGTGCAAAACTGGATGGGGCGCATTGGGGCCTCGATTGCCGCGCCGTTGTTTATGATCGTGGGTTGGGGCAGCTTGGGTGTCGCCTTGGTGCTGATCACTTGGGGCGTTCGATTTGCAGGTCATTTAGGTGAAGACCGTGCCATTGCCCGCCTGATTTTTGCGCCGATCTGGATCGCCGTTCTGGCTGTCTATGCAGCGACTCTGGTACCGGGTGCCGAATGGCGGACGACGCACAGCTATGGCTTGGGTGGTCTATTCGGCGATACAGTGATGGGCGCGATTTTGACTTTGTTGCCGATCTCATCGCATTTCCTGGTCAAGCTGATGTCGCTGGCGATGGCGGTCGGTATGCTCGCTCTGGGTGTATTCGTGTTGGGTTTCGGCAAAGCGGACGTTCGCAATGGCTTCCGGGCGTTTCTGTTGGGACTGGTCATGGCCTATGATCTGTTGATGAACGCGCTGGGACGCGGGGCATCGGCGACAGCGCGGGCAGCACGGGACCGGAAGGCCCAATGGGCCGAGCGCAAGGCCAAACGTGCAGTTCCGGTTCAGGCGGATTTTGACGACGACCTGGCCTACGCTGATCCGGTCTTTGAAGACCCTGAGATTGAAGCGCAGGAACCTGTCGCCAAGACAGGCCTTCTGGCTCGGATGCCTTCCCTGATCCGTCGTCCTGACCCAATGCCCGAGCCTGAGTTGGTCGAAAACGTTGCGGTCGAAGGGTATTACGACATGCCGGGTGAGGATCGCATCCGGTCCAAGATTTCCGCCGCTGTGCGCAATCGTAAAGTGGCCGCTGGTGTGCTAACGCCCGAACCCGATCCCAACTTGCCATTGACCAAAGGGCGGGGCAGGGGACCGGACCCGTTGATTTTGAACTCTGGCGCGGCAGACGAGTTGCCGCCCGAACCCCCGATGACCTCTGCAGGTTTGCCACCCGAACCACCGCTGACAGCAGGATCTGATGTTGAGACGCTGGCGGCTGACTCCGAGGCTGATAATTGGATGCAGCAGGACTATGTTTCCGAACCGGACTATGATGATGAGGCCGTGTTTGATGATGCCTCCGAACCCGCGCTCCAAGCGAGACAGGCTGTCAAGATTCCTGTCGCTGAGCCGCGTAAACCTGTAGTAGCTCAACCGGTCCGACGCACTCCTCCACCTTCGCGCAGGGCGCAAGCCGAAGCACAGCCGACACTTTCTTTCGAGGAACGGCATTCTGATTTCGAACTGCCACCGCTGGGCCTTCTGTCCAACCCTGCAAGCATCCAACGCCATCACCTAAGCGATGAGGCGCTCGAGGAAAATGCGCGGATGCTGGAAAACGTGCTGGATGACTACGGCGTCAAGGGTGAGATCGTCAGCGTCCGCCCCGGTCCGGTTGTGACCATGTACGAATTGGAGCCTGCACCGGGTTTAAAAGCCAGCCGTGTGATCGGTTTGGCCGACGATATCGCGCGCTCAATGTCGGCTTTGTCCGCGCGGGTTTCAACTCTACCGGGGCGCTCGGTTATTGGCATTGAACTGCCCAATGAAAACCGTGAGATGGTGGTGCTGCGCGAAATCCTCGCCAGTCGCGATTTCGGCGATGGTAACCATGCGCTGCCCTTGGCGTTAGGCAAGGATATCGGCGGTGAGTCCGTGGTGGCGAACTTGGCAAAAATGCCTCACCTCTTGATCGCTGGTACGACCGGTTCCGGTAAGTCGGTGGCAATCAATACGATGATCCTGTCGCTGCTTTATAAGCTAACGCCGGATGAGTGCCGCCTGATCATGATCGACCCCAAGATGCTGGAACTGTCGGTCTATGACGGTATCCCGCACCTGCTCTCGCCTGTTGTGACCGACCCGAAAAAGGCGGTTGTGGCCCTGAAATGGGTCGTGGGCGAGATGGAGGATCGCTATCGCAAAATGTCCAAAATGGGCGTGCGCAATATCGCGGGCTACAATGGCCGCGTGAAGGATGCGCTGTCCAAGGGCGAGATGTTCAGCCGCACGGTCCAGACCGGCTTTGACGATGAAACTGGCGAGCCAATGTTCGAGACCGAAGAATTCGCGCCCGAAGCAATGCCTTATATCGTTGTGATCGTCGACGAAATGGCCGACCTGATGATGGTCGCGGGCAAGGAGATCGAGGCCTGCATTCAACGTCTGGCGCAGATGGCGCGGGCCTCGGGCATTCACCTGATCATGGCCACTCAGCGCCCCTCTGTTGACGTGATCACCGGGACGATCAAGGCGAACTTCCCAACGCGGATTTCGTTCCAGGTGACCTCGAAAGTCGACAGCCGCACGATCCTGGGCGAGATGGGTGCCGAGCAACTGCTTGGTCAGGGCGACATGCTGTATATGGCGGGCGGGGCGAAGATCACCCGTTGCCACGGTCCGTTTGTCTCGGATGAAGAGGTCGAAGAAATCGTCAACCACCTGAAACAGTTCGGTCCGCCGGCCTACATGAGTGGCGTGGTCGATGGCCCGGCTGAGGAAAAGGCTGACAATATCGACGCTGTTCTGGGCCTGAACACGGGTGGCAACACGAACGGAGAAGACGCCCTTTACGACCAGGCAGTGGCGATTGTGATCAAAGATCGCAAATGCTCGACGTCCTACATTCAGCGAAAACTTGCCATTGGCTACAACAAAGCTGCGCGGCTTGTTGAGCAGATGGAGGACGAAGGCGTTGTTTCCGGGGCAAATCACGTTGGAAAACGCGAAATCCTCGTCCCCGAGCAGTAAGATATTTAATAACAAGGGCAGAACGCCTATCTGGGTCCTATGAAACAGATTGCTTTTGCCCTTGCTCTGACACTGGCTGCGCCCGCCGCGTGGGCGGCTGAAAAGCTGCCACTGTCGCAAATCTCTAACTACCTGAACCAGATGAAGACGGCTCAGACCACATTCACGCAGGTGAATGATGACGGATCGCTTAGCACCGGTAAGCTGTGGCTCGAGCGGCCCGGAAAAATGCGGTTCGAATATGATCCGCCCAACAGCGCGGTAGTTTTGGCGCGGTCGGGGACGGTGCAGATCTTTGACCCGAAATCCAATCAGCCGCCCGAACAGTACCCGCTGAAACGCACACCGCTGTCACTGGTGTTGGCGCGGAATGTCAATCTGGGGCAAGCCAATATGGTTGTTGGGCACGATTTTGACGGGACCGCCACGGTTGTGACGGCTCAGGACCCCAAAAACCCGGAAAGCGGGCGGATCGAGTTAATGTTTACATCCAATCCGGTTGAGCTGCGCAAATGGGTGATCCACGATAACGCTGGAAGTCAAACGACCGTACTGCTGGGGCCGTTGACTGAAGGCGGAAACCTCGATTCCAGCGTGTTTTCAAGCAAAACCCGTATCAGGTCAGACGATCGCTGACCTGACAGGGTTTGTTTAGTAACGGCAGTTCGCCAGCTGCGCCTGATACAGTTGCGCTCGGGCGTCTACATCATTCGCAACGTTCAACAGCCAAGATTTTCTGTTGTAGCTGCCGCGCGCGTAGCCGGTTTGCCCTTCGTGATAGGCCAGGTATTGGTTACGCGCGTCGGTGGGATGAATCCCGTTCCGCTCATAGCTTTTGTTCATGTACCAGCCAATGAAATCTGACGCATCACGGATGCGATCCCGCTTGGCGCGGCGTTTGCCGGTTTCGCGCTGATACTGCTCCCACGTGCCATCAAGTGCCTGACCATAGCCGTAAGCACTGCTTTGGCGACCCATCGGGATGACGCCCAGCACGTATTTGTGCGGTGTGCGCGCATCTGCGCGATAACGGCTTTCTTGGTAAATCGTGGCCATCTGAACGTGAACGGGGACACCCCATTTGCGCTCGGTGCTTTTGAAAGCCTTGATATAATCGGGTTTTTCGCGCGCAATGCTGCACGCGTCATTCAGTCTGCTCGGTGGCTGTTTGGACCCGCCACCACAGGATGCCAAAAGCAGCACCACGAAGAGTACGAAAAGAATTCTGCTCATGTGCCTCGTGCCTTTTTTCTTTATTCTAGCGCAGATTGAGCTCTGAGGAAATCACAATCGTTACAGAATAATAGCGAGAATTATAGGCAGTGCGGCAACCGATAGCACGGTCGAGACCATGACCATGCCTGCAACCGCATCTGAATCCGCCTCAAACCGCTCTGCCAGCAGGTATGAGGTGACAGCGACTGGGGTACACATCTGCAAAACTAAAACTCCGAAAGCCACAGGGCCCAGTTCAAAACTGATGGCAAGAACCCAGCCCAACCCGAAGCACACCGCGAGTTTCAGCAAGGACAACCATATAGCCTGTTGCAGCTTCTGTGTTGTCAGGCGTGCAATCGCGACCCCAAGGGTGATCAGCATCATAGGCACCGCCATCTGGCCCAACAGTTCCAGCGTGTTGGTTAGAAACAGTGGCGTCTGCCATCCACGCCACAGAAACAATGCCCCCAGCAGCGTGGCCCAGACCATGGGCTCGCGCAGAACCCTGCCAAAGGCGCCGCGCCCCGCGACCAGATAGATACCGTAAGTGAAAGAAAACAGAGCGGTAACGGCCAAAAAGATCACCGCGAAACCCAACCCAGCCTGCCCAAAGGCAAAGATGCACAAAGGCAGGCCCAGATTCCCAGTGTTACCGAAGATAAGAGGTGACAGATAGGTCCGCTGCTCAAGCCCTGAGGCACGTACAAAGACCCAGAAAACCACCGCCAAAGCAACATGTGATGCAATCGCAGCGAGCGTGAAAACGGTCAATTCACCGCCAGGAATGTCGGTTTGCATCAAAGCTACGAAGATCAGGCTGGGCACTGCAAGCGTCACCGCAAACCTCGTGACAAATTGTAACCGATACTCGAACCCAAGCTTGACCCACGCAAACCCGATCCCGGCCAGAAGGAACACTGGGGCAACGATTTCGAACACTGTTAGGAGTAGGTTCACAGACTGTTTCCCCGAATTTCAGCTCATTGGTTGGCTTTTCTGCCCGAAAAGATGTACTAAATGCTTTGGGGGCCGAAACAATGCTAAAGACACAAGCCAAGTACCGCCTGGGACAGGTGGTTCGACACCGTAGACACCCTTTTCGAGGGGTTATTTTTGATGTCGATCCGGAATTCTCGAACTCGGAGGAATGGTATCAGGCCATTCCCGAAGATAGTCGCCCGCTGAAGGACCAGCCGTTCTATCATTTGCTGGCTGAGAATGATCAATCCTTCTATGTCGCTTATGTTTCAGAACAAAATCTGGTTGAGGATCAATCGGGTGAGCCGGTAGACCATCCCGATATCCCCAACATGTTCGGCCCGTTTCAGGATGGATCTTATCCGCTGCACTTTCAGTTGAACTGAATATGTCCGTCATAATGGCGTGTGTCAGTAGCCTAATGCGCAACCATCTTTACGGGGATCGCTAGCACCTTCCAGAACTCCGTTTGAACAGATTCGAATGGCTTGCGCACCACCCAGAGACGTTTCCGGTATTTGGACAGTGTGCCCCATATCGGATAATTGTTGCAGAACGGCATCGGAATAGCCTCGCTCAATTTTCAGAACACCCCCATCTGCAAATGCCCGAGGCGCATCGATGGCTTCCTGCAGCTCTATGTCGAAATCCGTGAGATTTGACACTAGCCGAGCGTGTCCGGTTGGTTGATAGGCACCTCCCATGACACCAAAGGGCATCGCGATGCGGCCTTGGGCGCGCAACATTCCCGGTATGATTGTGTGCATTGGTCGCTTTCCACCGGCAAGCTCATTTGGATGACCGGGTTCGAGGTTGAAACCAGCACCCCGATTCTGCAGCAAAATGCCGAACTTTTCCGAAGCGATGCCCGACCCGAACCCGTGGTAGATCGAATAAATAAGTGAAACGGCCATGCGATCCCGGTCAACCACGGTGATATAGACGGTGTCTTTGTGAACAGATTCGGTCAAGGGAGCGGCGGCAGCCATGGCGCGTTTCGGATTGATCAGCGCGGCAAGTTGGGCGGCTGTCTCAGCTGCAAGAAAATGAGCCATCCGCGTGCTGTGGTCGGGATCGGCGATGAAACGATTGCGTGCGTCGTAGGCCAGTTTGCTAGCCTCGGCTTCGATATGTATGCGTTCAGCCCCCCAAGGGTCCATTGCGGCCAGATCGAAGTGCTTCAAGATATTCAGCAACAGGATTGCCGTCGCGCCCTGACCATTCGGTGGGTGCTCGACCAGTTCGACACCGCCATAATCTCCGCTGACGGGCACAGTTTCATCGCTTTGCACGGCCGCGAAATCCTGCGCAGTCTGTACTCCACCCAGATCGGACAGGGCCGCAAGCATGTCATCGGCAATCTCACCAGAATAAAATGCCTTTTGACCGTGTTGGGCCACGCGCCGAAGAACTTCTGCCTGACCGGGTGCGCGAAAAACCTGCCCGGTTTGCAGGGGTTTGCCGTCAATCAGGTAATGATCACGGGCCGCGCCTTGCAGGGTGGATGCGCTGTTCATCCAATCAAAGGCAACGCGAGGAGCCACCGGAACACCTGACTCGGCATAATGGATTGCGGGTTGCAGGATTGCTTCCAGGCCCAGCCGACCTTCGGTTTTTGCTAGACGGCAGAATGCCTCAACCGCTCCGGGAATTGTCACGGCATCCGGGCTGGTCTCGGGAACCGAATTTGAACCGCGATCCCGCAATGCCTTTGCATCCGCTGCTGCCGCGGCCCGACCCGAACCGTTTAGTGCGCGAACAGTCTGCTCGCCTGCGCGATTGTACAGAACAAAGCAATCTCCGCCCAAGCCGGTCATTTGCGGCTCGCAAATTCCCAGAAGCACCGCGCCTGCAATGGCTGCGTCCATGGCATTGCCGTCCTGCTGCAGAATATCCAGCGCGATTTTGGCGGCCAACGGATGGGACGTTGCGCACATCCCTTCGGTTGCCAAAACTTCAGAACGGCCTGTCTTGTGAAAATCGCGCATGGGTCTTTCCTTCTGCAAACACGCAGACACTAAGCCGCAGCTGGGAATTGTCCAATGCTATCAGAGGAAGGAGGTCCTCGGCGCCGCTCACTGGGTGGGGGCTGTGACGCTAGGCGCCGAGGGAAGCTATCTGAGCTACCCCTTACTTATGACCTTTGTTTGCGGCGCGACAATGGTTCGATCTAGGCCTTATTGTGGCCATTTGATGCCTGCTAGGGCATCTCGTCAAAGTCGAACCGCAAGCAGAGCAGATTCCCGCCGCTTTTGCGTTCATATTGTATGTCGCTGGCAAGTTGATGAATCAGGTGCCAGCCAAAGCCGCCCTCGGGCAGGTCCTGCAAAGCAGTGTCGACAGATGGTGGAGTGCCGCTCGGTATCCGCAATTCGGGCATCGGGTCGCCGGTATCGATGATCTGAATCACCAACTTCTTTGCACATAATGAGCAATCGATTTGAATGTCAGCGGCGGCCACCCCGGCATAGGCATGTTCGACCACGTTGTTGATCGCTTCGGTCAGCGCGATTCTTACGTCATCTGCTTTGCTTTCCGGCAATCCCTGCGCCGCCAGCCGTACGCTTAACGCCGCGATCCCTGCGCTGGCCTGCACTTGTGTCGCGGGAAAGCTCACCTCCAGGCAGTTTTGTTTGCAATTCGAGCACACGCGGTTCCACCTCTGCCGATCGTCAGTCTGCACCAGCGCCGATCGCCTCATCCAGCGATTTGAACAGTCTGAACACGGTGTCCATGCGGGTCAGGCGGAACACTTTTTCAACGATCGGGCGCAAGCCGGCCAGATCCAATCTGCGCCCTTTTTCCAATTGTTTCATCGAGGCGACAATGGCGCCCAGACCGCTGGAATCGATGAATTCAACAGAAGACAAATCCAACACCACCCGTTTGGCATGGGTTTGGGTTTCCGCGCGCATATCTTCCTTGAATTGAATCGCCATCGCGGCATCAATTCGATCACAATGAACGGATATTATCTGTGTCTCGCCAGTGATCTCGCTGCTGAGCCCCATGTTCGTCCGCCTTTGGCAATGCAAAATGATGGTAGAAATACGCTAGACGGTAATTCTTACCATTCGGTATCCATAGGCTGGAAAGTTCAAGGAGATTTCGGATGAACGAAGTTGTGATAGCAGGTGCCGCGCGTACACCAATGGGCGGCTTTCAGGGCATGTTTGACGGCGTCGCCGCTGCTGATCTGGGCGGTGCTGCTATCCGCGCAGCGCTGGAGGGTGCTGGCACTCGGACCGTGGATGAGGTGCTGATGGGCTGCGTCCTGCCTGCCGGCCAGGGACAGGCCCCGGCGCGTCAGGCTGGGTTTGCCGCCGGTCTGGGAGAAGATGTACCTGCCACAACGCTCAACAAAATGTGCGGTTCAGGCATGAAGGCCGCAATGATCGCGTTTGATCAGATCGCTTTGGGCCATACTCAGACCATGGTCGCTGGCGGGATGGAGAGCATGACCAACGCGCCCTATCTGCTGCCCAAGATGCGCGGTGGCGCCCGGATCGGACATGGGCAGGTCGTCGATCACATGTTTCTGGACGGGCTCGAAGACGCCTATGACAAAGGTCGGCTTATGGGCACGTTTGCCGAGGACTGTGCCGAATCCTATCAGTTCACGCGCGAGGCGCAGGACGAATACGCCCTGCGATCGCTTTCGAACGCGCTGTCCGCGCAGGAAAATAATGCGTTCGACCAGGAAATTACACAGGTCAAGCTTCAAACCCGTAAAGGCGAGGTTGTGCTGGAGGCGGATGAGCAACCAAAATCGGCGCGACCCGAGAAGATACCCACACTGAAACCAGCCTTTCGCAAGGACGGAACGGTTACGGCAGCCAATTCTTCTTCGATCTCGGATGGCGCCGCCGCCCTTGTGCTTGCCTCGGCAGAGGCGGCAGAACAGCAGGGCCTGACCGTGCGCGCACGAATTCTCGGCCACGCCAGTCACGCGCAGGCACCGGGGCTGTTCACAACTGCTCCGGTTCCGGCAGCGCAGAAATTGTTGGATCGTGTCGGTTGGAAAAAAGAAGATGTCGATCTGTGGGAGGTCAACGAAGCCTTCGCCGTTGTGCCCATGGCTTTCATGCACGAAATGGGCTTGTCGCGTGAGATCGTGAATGTGAATGGCGGCGCATGTGCGCTTGGCCATCCGATTGGCGCTTCTGGGGCGCGGATCATGGTCACGCTGCTGAATGCGTTAGAAAAGCGGAACCTCAAGCGCGGTGTCGCGGCAATCTGCATCGGCGGCGGAGAAGGGACGGCCATCGCAATAGAACGCGTTTGACGCTTTGTCTTTTTGCAAATACTCCGGGGAATTGGCGGCAGCGCCCGCAGTTCCTCGGATGCAAGGTCTACCAACATGAAAGCCGACTACGACACACTCGCCAAAACCATTGCCGCCTTGACCGAAGGTGAAACCGACGAGGTTGCGCTGATGGCCACGGTTGCATGCGAAGTGCATCACTCCGACGACCGTTTCGATTGGACAGGGTTCTACCGCGTAACTGAGCCCGAGGTGCTAAAGATCGGGCCTTATCAGGGGGGGCATGGCTGCCTTGTAATCCCTTTTGAACGCGGTGTGTGTGGTGCGGCTGCCCGTACAGGGCAAGTGCAATTGGTTTCGGATGTAGATGCTTTCCCCGGCCATATCGCCTGTGCGTCATCCACTCGGTCCGAGTTGGTTCTACCAGTGCGGGATGCGAATGGTAACGTGATCGCTGTCTTTGATATCGACAGCGACCAGCCCGACGCGTTTACCAAAGATGATGCGACTGCACTTGGTGCTATTCTAACGGATGTATTTGCGCGTTAGAGGGTTCCGACCTATCGCAAAAATGCGCCAAGATCTCGGGACATAATCAGATAGCAAAGCCCGGCCTGAAACGCTGTGATCGTGTATAGCCAAGCCGAGAAACCGCGCTTGCGGGTCTTGTGCCCGAAGATCCAGCGCCCCAGTAGCGCGGCCAAGCTGCCACCTAGTGCCGCCAACCATAACAAGCGCCGCTCGGGGATGCGTCGCCTTCTACGGCGCGCGCGCAGCTTATCCCAGCCAAACGCCATCAAAGTCAGGGCATTAATGGCCCAAAGATAGATTACGGCAATCCACATGGACCGTGCATAGCCAACTAAATTTGCAGACCCAAGTGAAAAAATGCTTGGAAATTTCACCGATTCGAGGCACCGTGAAAAAGTAACAGAAAATTTCACGCAGACTCGGAGCGCAACTTGAATTCGCAAGCCCCTCATAGCGCATCCCTCGGTGCCGATCTGCGCGCACTGCGCAAGGCGCGTGGGCTGACTCTGACTGAGCTCGCCAACCGATTGGATCGGTCCGTTGGCTGGCTCAGCCAGGTCGAGCGTGACATGTCCGAGCCGTCGATTTCGGATCTACGCCAGATTGCCGAATGTCTGGGTGTGCCGATGTCGATGCTGTTTGCCCATTCCGCTGCGCCGGCGGATGAGCAAGGGTATATTGTGCGGGCAGGGTCCCGTCGCCCGATGGGCTCTGGTGAAGAAGGGTTGATCGAAGAACTGCTTTCGCCGGACCTGACCGATGATTTCGAGATGGTGCATTCGACCTTTGAGCCGCATTCGCAGATGCAGACCCCGGCAAACCGGCCGACGCAGGAAGTCGGCTATATGGTTTCAGGCCGTCTGGAACTGACGATCGGCTCGCGCAGCTTTCAGGTCGGACCCGGCGATAGCTTCCGGATCAAGCACGAGCCCTACACTTGGTCCAACCCCTTTGATGAGCCCGCTGTGGCCATCTGGGTTATCGCCCCACCGGTGTACTGATGAGTTTCGAGGCCTGGACCATATTCGCCCTGTTCTGGGTGGTGTTCGTTACCACCCCGGGGCCTAATGCGGTCAATTGCATCTCAAATGGGATGAGCCTGCCGTTCTCCAAGGCTATGTTGGGTGTCTTGGCTATTTTGACTCAGGCGAGTGTGTTCCTGATCCTCTCGGCTGTGGGAATCACAGCGTTGATTGCCGCGTCGCCAACAGGTTTCTTTGTCGCCAAGCTGATCGGGGCCGGGTTTCTGATCTGGATGGGCATTCGCGGTTGGATGAACGCAGCGAAACCCGCTCCGGCGTCAGAGCGTCCGGCGCGACATGTTTACTTTCACGCGTTGGCTGTTGCCACGATCAACCCCAAAAGCGTCGCCGGATACCTTGCGGCGTTTTCGCAATTTGTGCAGCCGAATGTACCCATCTGGCAGCAGATGGCGGTGATCATGCCGACGGCACTGGTCATCACGACGCTCAGCTATACCGGGTTCACCTCGCTGGGGGCGCTGATGGGCAAGGCTGCGTTGGGGGCGGTGTTCAATATCTGGGTACGCCGCGTGATGGCGACCTGTTTCATCATTTATGGCGTTTTGCTGGGTGCCAGTTCGACGCCGACAGCGAGGGGGTAAGGATATGCATACCGGTTCCTGCCTGTGCGGCGCGGTCGCTTTTGTTGTTGACGGAGACCTCACGCCACCAAATGCCTGCCATTGCGGGCAGTGTCGCAAACAGTCGGGTCACCTGTGGGCCTCGACCGTTACGCAACAGGACAATCTCAGCTTTACCACCAGCGAAACGCTGGGCTGGTATCGCGCCTCTGACATTGCCAAGCGCGGATTTTGCCGCGCTTGTGGCTCGTTCCTCTTCTGGCAGCACAATGACGAGGACACGATCGCAATTTCCGTGGGCTCATTGGATGAGCCGACCGGGTTGAAACTCGCCCAGCACATCTTCGTTGCGGACAAGGGCGATTACTATGACATCAAAGACGACCTGCCCCAGCGGGCACACTAATAGGGAACCAAACACATGAGTGATTTTCCAACCAAGGCCCGTGTGGTCATCATCGGCGGCGGCGTTGTGGGCTGTTCATCGCTGTATCATCTGGCCAAGAAGGGCTGGACGGATTGTGTTCTGCTGGAAAAGAACGAACTGACCGCAGGCTCGACATGGCACGCGGCGGGTAACGTTCCGACGTTTTCGACCTCGTGGGCGATCATGAACATGCAGCGCTATTCGACCGAACTGTATTCGCGCCTCGCGGACGAGGTCGACTATCCGATGAACTACCACGTTTCCGGGTCAATTCGTCTGGCGCACAGCAAGGAGCGGATGCAGGAATTCGAACGGGCCATGTCTATGGGCCGCTATCAAGGCATCCCGATGGAGATGTGGACTCCGGAAGAGGCCAAGGAACGCTATCCTTTCCTGGAGACCCATGATCTTGAAGGCGTTCTGTATGACCCGACCGATGGTGACATTGACCCGGCGCAGCTGACTCAGGCTCTGGCCAAGGGAGCGCGGGATATGGGGCAAAAGATTATCCGATTCTGCCCGGCAACCGGTGTGACACAGCAGGACGACGGCACATGGACCGTGCATACCGAAAAGGGTGATATTGCCTGCGATTATGTGGTGAACGCCGCCGGTTACTATGCGCAGCGCGTAGGGGAATGGTTCAAACCCTTTGGCGGCCGAACCGTCCCGGCAATGGTCATGAGCCATCAGTATCTGTTGACCGACGAAGTTCCTGAAATCGAAGCGTGGTCGAAAGAAAACGGTGGCAAGAAGCTACCGCTGCTGCGCGATGTCGATATCTCGTACTATCTGCGGCAGGAGAAGAACGGCTTCAACCTTGGCCCTTATGAGCCCAATTGCAAGGGCCACTGGATGACCGAGGATGACCCGATGCCCGAGGATTTCAGCTTCCAACTGTGGAACGATGATCTGGACCGGATCGAGGATATCGTGACCGATGCGATGGAACGGGTTCCGCTGATGGCAACCTCGGGCGTTGGTCGCGTCATCAATGGCCCGATCCCCTATGCACCAGATGGTCTGCCGTTGATTGGCCCGATGCCGGGTGTGACAAACGCGTTCGAGGCTCATACCTTTACTTTCGGTATCGCCCAAGGTGGTGGTGCAGGCAAAGTTCTGGCCGAATGGATCGTCGATGGTCACACCGAATGGGATATGTGGGCGGTCGATCCGCGTCGTTACACCGACTACACCGATCAGGACTACTGCAATCAGAAAGGGATGGAAGTCTACGGCAACGAATACGCCATGCATTTCCCACATCACGAATGGCCTGCCGCACGCGACAAGAAGGTCTCGCCTGTGCACGCCAAGGTCAAGGAATTGGGCGGTGTCATGGGCGCGTACAACGGCTGGGAACGCGCAAACTGGTTTGCGCAAACCGGCGATGACACGTCACTGGAAGCCACCCATACCTGGGGACGTTCGGGCCCCTGGGAGCAACGGGTCAAAGAAGAATGCGAAGCCGTGCGCGATCACTGCGGGGTGCTGGATCTGCCGGGCTTCTCGCGGTTCTGGATACAAGGCGAGGGGGCGGATGACTGGCTGCGTGGCTTCTGTACCGGAGGTATCCCTAAAGCAGGGCGCATGAATCTGATCTATGTCTCGGATGAAAGAGGGCGCATTCTGACCGAGCTGTCCTGTATCCGTCTGGCTGAGAACAATTTCGTCCTAATCACCGCTGCCACGGCACAGTGGCACGATGGTGATTTGATCCGCAATTCGGTGCCCGAAGGTGTGACCGTTCGGGAAACCACAACCGAGCGCGACACACTGATCGTGACCGGACCGATGACGCGGAATGTATTGTCCGGCATCACCGATGCAGATTTGCAGCAAGGGTGGCTGACCCACCAATTCGCCAAAGTTGCCGGGCAGGATGCCTTCCTGATCCGTGTATCTTTCGCGGGTGAGTTGGGTTGGGAAATCCATGCTGAAAATGATGCGATGCCCGCCATCTACGAAGCTGTGCTGGCTGCCGGAGCGAAACCTTTTGGCATGTATGCGTTGAATTCGCTGCGGATCGAGAAAGGCTATCGCGCGTGGAAAGGCGATCTAAGCACGGATTACTCTCTGCTGGAAGGTGGCTTGGGGCGCTTTGTCAAGCTCGATAAACCGCAGGATTTTGTTGGCAAAGCAGCCATTCAGAACGAAAAACAGCAAGGCGTTAAAAAGTCCTTTGTCACTCTGATCGTGGACGCAGGTGAGGTCGATGCGCCTTACATGTCCTGCATCTGGAGCGGTGATGAGATCGTGGGTGAAACCACATCGGGTGCGTGGGGGTATCGCATTGGTGCCTCGGTCGCGCTGGGCATGGTGCGCGCAGATCTGGCTGTCCCGGGAACTGAGCTAGAGGTTGAAATCTACGGTCAGAAATGTCGTGCTGTTGTTCAGGAGGATCAGCCGCTCTGGGATCCTGCAAATGAACGGTTGAGGGCCTGACCCCTACGACAGAAAGGCGCTGATATGACCCGGCAGATGGAAGGCGTATATCTGACTGGCCATGGAGGTCCTGAGGTGTTGGAATGGCGGGAAGACGTCCCCGTTCCGACCCCCGGTCCAGGGCAGGTTCTGGTGCGCGTCGCCGCTGCCGGGGTGAACAACACCGACATCAACACGCGGATCGGCTGGTACTCGCCGGATGTTACAGAAGCGACGGATGCGGTAGATCAGCAGGTTGAAGCCGGTGGGTGGGGAGGTGCGCTGCACTTCCCCCGCATCCAAGGCGGTGATCTGTGTGGGATTGTTGAAGAGGCTGGACCGGGGGCAGCGTTCAAGCCCGGCCAACGCGTGACCTGTCCTATCAACTTGCCACGCCCGGGGCCGGGTAGACCGCATGGTTTTATCGCGCTTGGTTCAGAAATCGACGGAGCGTTTGCCCAATACTGTCTGGTCGACGCGGGTGATCTTTATGATGTGACCGCCTCGCCCCTATCAGACGTGGAAATCGCCGCTATTCCCTGCGCGTTTGGGACCGCAGAAAACCTGCTGACTCGCGCTGGTGTGTCGGCAGGCCACACAGTGCTGATTACAGGGGCTTCAGGCGGTGTGGGGCTCGCCGCGGTCCAACTCGCGGCGCTACGAGGAGCGACGGTCTGGGGGGTGACAAGCGCTGCCAAAACGGATGTGGTCAAAGCGCAGGGGGCGTCGGCAACCTTTGACCGGGATGCGCAACTGCCGAAGGATATGTTCGATGTCGTCATCGATGTGGTGGGCGGCTCGGCTTGGCCCGATCTCATACTGGCGCTGAAACCCGGCGGGCATTATGCGGTGTCAGGTGCAATCGCTGGCCCCATCGTCAGCGCCGATTTGCGAGACATCTATCTGCGCGACATCACAATCCATGGCTGCACCCATCAGCCTCCCGAAGTCTTTGGCCGACTTGTTGTGCTGATGAATGCAGGTCGGATCAGGCCTTTGGTCTCAAAAACCTACCCGTTGCGTGACATTGTTCAGGCGCAAGAGGATTTTATGTCCAAGACCTTGCCCGGGAAACTGGTATTAATACCGTGAAAGGGGGGTAGATGGCTGACATTACGCTTTTAGATGGCTCGATCGGGCAGGAACTGGTGAAACGCAGCGGTGACCAGCCCACGCCTTTGTGGTCAACGCGGGTGATGATCGACAAACCTGACTTGCTGACCGAAGTTCACGCGGCCTATTTCCGCAGTGGCGCGACGATTGCCACCACGAATACCTATGCCATTCACCGCTCGCGGCTGGTGCGTGAGGGGATCGAAGACCAGATGCCACGTCTGATCGAGGCTGCTCTTTCGCGGGCCGAGCAGGCTTGCGCGGGAACTGACGGTCGTATCGCTGGTGCGCTTGGTCCGCTTTTGGCCAGCTACCGGCCCGATCTGAACCCCGACCCAGACGATGCGGCTGAAAAATTTGCCGAGTTGGCTCAACTGATGGCAGACCGGGTTGATCTGTTCCTGATCGAAACCGTGTCCTCGGTTCTGGAAGCCGAAGGTGCGCTTCGCGGTACCGAGAATTGCGGCAAACCCGTCTGGCTGGCAATGTCGGTTATGGATGATGACGGCACGCGATTGCGGTCAGGCGAAGCGCTGGAGGACATCGCCCCGCTTGTTGCGCGTTACGCCCCCGAGGCCGTTTTGATCAACTGCGCGCGCCCGGAAGCGATTCCGGCTGCACTGGAGATCATCGCAAAGCTGGGTCGCCCGTTCGGCGCTTATGCCAATGGCTTTACTGGTATCAAAGACGGTTTTTTGAAGGATGCCCCGACGGTTGACTCTCTGGAAAGCCGTCATGACCTAGACCCTGACGCCTATGCGCAGCATGCCATGGGCTGGGTGGCACAGGGCGCGACGATTGTTGGCGGTTGCTGCGAAGTTGGGCCAGATCACATCGAAACCCTTGCCGACAGTTTACGCGCGGCTGGGCACACAATTGTTTGAGTGTGCCTCATGTCGATCCGCAACAAACCTGAACGGCGAAAAGAACGGGATCAGCAGCATTTCGATATTCTGGTTGCACCCGGTTTCGTGTTGCTTGAATTGGCCTCGTTGGTCGATGTGTTGCGCCTGGCCAACCGGGTATGCGCGCATCCTCCGTTCACATTCACATACCGGTCCCGAAAGGGGGGACCTGTTGAAAGCAGCAGTTGCGCGACGGTGTCGACCGAAACCATACCTGCGCAGCCCGATGCGGATTATCTGTTTGTGATCGGAAACTCGGATCCGGATCAGCCAGAGCTTTCTTTAGGTCGCGTCGTGCCCGACTATACGTACCGGGGAGCCCAGGTCTTTTTGCTGGCCGAAGCGGCAAGCAGGTACATCGACGAAAACGGCGCTGATCATATGGCAACCCATTGGGAAAACGCTTCTTTCTTGCGCGAACGTGGCGCGCGGTTTGAGGCCAAGCTTTCAATTGCGACCGAACAGGGTTCGGTGGTTACCTGCGCGGGAATGGAGGCAACGACGGATGTGGCACTGGCGGTGATTGGGCGGCACATTTCGGGTGCCGCCAAGATGACAGTTGCGGATATCATGCTGCACGAGAACATTCGCGATTTCTCATCCATGCAGCCGTTTTCTGGCGCTCGGAATACAGCCACGGGTGATGCAAAGCTGGATCAGTGTATCAAGCTGATGCAGGCAAATATTGAAGAACCGCTACCGATCAATCAGATCGTTGACATGTTACACGTGTCGAACAGATCGCTTGAGCGCAAGTTCAAGGCAACTTTCGCAACCACTCCAAACGGATTCTACCGAGAAATGCGCTTGGCCAAAGCCAACAACCTGCTTTTGAACACAACGATGAGCGTGCGGGAAATCGGCTTGGTGTGCGGCTTTCCAAACGGATTCTCATCCGTTTACAAAAGCGTCTTTGGCGTCACTCCGTTTGTTCTGAGACGTCAAAAAAGACGTGCAGAATATAGGTGATTTTCGCAATTGAGATGACGTTTTTGACGCTTTTTTTGTCGATCCTTCATGGCATTTTGCAAAAAACCTGAGACAGCGGAGACATCAGGATGGTTGATCTTCCCACCAAGGCCCGTGTGGTCATCATCGGCGGCGGCGTCATCGGATGCTCGGTCGCGTATCACCTTACCAAGAAAGGGTGGACCGATGTTGTGCTGCTTGAGCGCAAGCAACTGACCAGCGGCACCACATGGCATGCTGCAGGTCTGATTGCGCAGCTGCGCGCGACCGCAAACATGACCAAGCTGGCTAAGTACAGTCAGGAACTATATGGCGCACTTGAGGAAGAAACTGGCGTTGCCACAGGGTTCAAGCGTTGCGGATCGATCACGGTGGCGCTGACTGAAGAGCGCAAGGAAGAGATCTATCGTCAGGCCGCCATGGCACGTGCTTTCGGGGTTGAGGTCGAAGAGATCGGCAATGATCGTGTGCAAGAGCTGTATCCCCATCTCAACCTCGAAGGGGTCAAGGGGGCGGTTTATTTGCCTTTGGACGGGCAGGGTGATCCAGCGAATATCGCTCTGGCTTTGGCTAAAGGTGCGCGTCAGCGCGGTGGCGTCGTCAAAGAACGTGTGAAAGTCACCGACATCGTCAAGCAGGGTCGTAAAGTCACCGGCGTGGACTGGATTGCGGACGATGGCAGTTCCTCGGGCCATATCGAATGCGACATGGTGGTGAACTGTGCGGGCATGTGGGGCCACGAGGTTGGTAAGATGGCAGGTGTGAACGTGCCGCTTCACGCCTGCGAACATTTCTATATCGTGACCGAAGGGATCGACGGGCTGACCCAACTGCCGGTGCTGCGCGTACCGGATGAATGTGCCTACTACAAAGAGGATGCCGGCAAAATCCTGCTGGGCGCGTTTGAGCCAAATGCAAAACCCTGGGCGATGAACGGCATCCCCGACAGTTTCGAATTCGACCAGTTGCCAGAGGATTTCGATCACTTTGAACCAATACTCGAAGCGGCCTGCAATCGGATGCCGATGTTGGCCGAGGCGGGGATTCACACCTTCTTTAACGGCCCCGAATCCTTTACGCCGGATGATGCCTATCACTTGGGACTCGCCCCCGAGATGGATAACGTTTGGGTCGCTGCGGGGTTCAACTCGATCGGTATTCAGTCGGCGGGTGGTGCTGGTATGGCACTGGCCGAGTGGATGGACTCGGGCGAGAAACCGTTCGATCTGGGCGATGTTGACATCAGTCGCATGCAGCCGTTTCAGGGCAACAAGCAGTACCTCTTTGAGCGTTCGAAAGAGACGCTCGGCCTGCTTTATGCCGACCACTATCCCTATCGCCAAAAGACCACCGCGCGCGGTGTGCGCCGGACACCGTTTCACCATCACCTGATCGAACAGGGTGCCGTGATGGGCGAATTGGCTGGGTGGGAGCGCGCCAATTGGTTTGCCAACGAAGGGCAGGAACGGGAGTATCAATACAGCTGGAATCGGCAGAACTGGTTCGAGAATTCGGCTGCCGAACACCGTGCCGTGCGCGAAAATGTAGGCATGTATGACATGTCGTCCTTCGGCAAAATCCGCGTCGAAGGGCCGGATGCCGAGAAATTCATGAATTATATCGGCGGCGGCGATTATTCAGTGCCCAATGGCAAGATCGTCTACACCCAATTTCTGAACCGTAGCGGTGGGATCGAAGCAGATGTCACGGTCACACGGTTGACTGAGACCGCCTACCTGGTCGTCACCCCCGCGGCGACCCGATTGGCGGATCAGACATGGATGATGCGTCATGCAGGCGGCTTCAGTGTTGTTATCACCGATGTCACCGCTGGCGAGGGCGTTTTGGCCGTCATGGGGCCGAATGCGCGTGCATTGCTTGAAAAGGTTTCGCCCGCTGATTTCTCGAACAGGACTAACCCCTTTGGCACAGCACAACAGATTGAGATCGGTATGGGTCTCGCTCGCGCCCACAGGGTGACCTATGTGGGTGAGCTAGGGTGGGAGATCTATGTGTCGTCCGACATGGCAGGTCATGTTTTTGAGGCGCTGCACGAAGCCGGACAAGATATGGGCCTGAAACTCTGCGGCATGCACATGATGGACAGTTGCCGGATCGAGAAGGGTTTTCGCCATTTCGGTCATGACATCACCTGCGAGGATCACGTGGTCGACGCGGGATTGGGATTTGCCGTCAAAGTGGACAAAGGCAGCGATTTCATCGGTCGCGAGGCGGTGATGGCCCGAAAGGAAAGCGGGCCCAAGAACCGGCTTGTCCAGTTTAGACTGACTGATCCCGAACCACTGTTGTTCCACAACGAACCAATCGTGCGCGATGGTGAATATGTAGGTTACCTTAGCTCGGGCAATTATGGTCACACGCTGGGTGGTGCCATTGGTCTGGGCTATGTGCCATGCGAGGGCGAAAAGCCTGCAGATGTGCTTGCCTCGACCTATGAGATCGATGTCTGTGGTGTGAAAGTCCAGGCAGAGGCGTCGTTGAAACCGATGTACGATGCGAAATCCGAGCGGGTCAAAGTCTAGAAAACATCGACAGGGGTAGGCTCTGCCCCACCGTCCGTAACGGGCGACGCGCGCGAGAGTATTTTTGGCCAGATCAACAAGGGATCACCTGCTCATCTGGCCAACAATATCCATGAGCGTGAGACAGCGCTTCGCATGTAGGTTGGCTGCAGAACGCGCGACCTATCAGAAACTTTGATGCCCTGCTTCACAGTTTTGATAGTTCCCAAGCCCATCTGATTTGCCGTAGAGAAACACGGTATCAGTCGGAGACTCTCTGTGGCAGACACCCGCGTACCACCAAACAATACCGATACGCCTAAAGGGCTGGCGTTGGCTGTGATGGCCTATGTGCTTTGGGGCTTCCTGCCGCTTTACATGAAAGCAATGGAACATATCGGCCCGATCGAGGTAGTCGCGCATCGGGTGATCTGGTCGGTGCCAGTGGCCGGGCTGCTGCTGATAGCGCTCGGGCGGACCGGCGATCTGAAAACTGCACTTCGCAATCCCAAAATGTTGGGTATGGCGGCAATTACAGCGGCGCTGATCTCAGTCAACTGGGCGATTTATGTCTGGGCGATTTCATCGGGGCATGCGCTGGACGCGGCTTTGGGCTATTATATCAACCCTTTGTTCAGCATTGCGTTGGGTGCGATATTGCTGCGCGAACCTCTGAACCGAACACAGTTGGTTGCGGTCGGGTTGGCCGCTTTGGGGGTGTTGGTACTGGTGTTTCAGGCGGGAAGCTTACCCTGGGCGGCTTTGGGCTTAATGTTCAGCTGGGGGTTTTATGCGTTCTTCAAGCGCTCACTCCCAATTGGGCCCAACCAAGGGTTTTTGTTGGAAGTCCTGATTCTACTGATACCCGCCCTGGCCTACGTCACCTGGCTTGGAACAAGTGGTGCCGGGCATTTTGGAGCAGCCGTGTCAGACACTGCGCTGCTTGCAGGCGCGGGGCTGGTGACTGCAATTCCGTTGCTGCTTTATGCCAATGGGGCCAAACTGGTGCGTCTGTCGACGATGGGTATCCTGCAGTACATCGCGCCCACGATGATTTTTATCACCGCGATCACGTTGTTCGGAGAGCGTATTGATCAGGCAAGATTGATCGCGTTCCCCCTGATCTGGGCCGGGTTGATTGTATATTCGATCCCGATGATCCGGCAAATACGGTCTCAGGCCTAGCGAATGAGCTGGGCAAGCTGTTCCGCCCAGATTGCATAGGCCTTGGGGCTTGGATGATATCCGTCCGGCGCGGCGAGCGCCGGGTCATCGGGCAGGTTCAGCGCCAGATGTGAAACTTGCGGATATGCTGCAGCCACCGTCTGCAAGCCGTGATCCAGCCTTGCAGCCTGTTGCCCCAAAAACCAGGCGAGCGGCTGAGGCAGAGCGGGAAAACGCGCCATCTGAGGAACCGCAGACACGATCACCCGCCTGGCTTTCATCGGCCCGGTCAGAAGGTCCAATAGGCGTGCTTGGTGGTCCTCAAAGCTCTGTCTACTTCTCGCTCGAGTCACGTCGTTCACACCCAGCGCCGTTATGGCTACATCAAACTGTTCGGAAAGCCCTTGCAGCTGCTCAATTGTGTTTTGAGTGGTATGCCCGGTGGCCGCCTCAAGCCGCCATTCCACGGTATAACGCTTTGCCAATTGGCCGACCAGTTGCCCGGATAGCGCCTGGCCTTGTGTGCCCGCCCCAACGCCAGCGGCCGAGCTGTCCCCGGTGATCAACAAGCGCAGTCTGGGCCCGCGCCCTGCACACCCTTGGCGGGGACCAGTCGGTTCTGGCAGAAATTGCGCATTGCGCCTTACCGCGAACCCCTGAATTGCCAGAATAGGCAAAAGCGGAATTCTGAGAATCTGATCGGCGGCAACAGGCAAAGGAACCGTTAGCTCAGCGCATCTTTGAACTTTAGAAAGCGCGCATCTTTCATGACTCGTGCCATCATGGCTTCGCGCAAGGCTCCGACGGTCTTGTAAGGACGCATGACGACCTCAAATTCCTGAATAAGTCCGTCTGCGTTCAGCGTGATCAAGTCTACACCCACGGCGTCCAAGGCACCGACTTTGCATTGAAACTCCAATGCCCAATCGTTGCCGTCGCCCATGATCCGGCGATAGCGAAATTCGGAAAACACCTGACCCACATGACCCAGAACCGCTGCAACAGGTTCACGCCCGGTCCAGGTGCTGTAGTAAGTGGGTGGTGAAAACCGCACATGTTCGGCCAGCAACTCTTGGATCAGGCCTTCATCGCCTTTGGCCACCACTTCCTGCATTCGTTTGATCGTCGGGTGCATACCGTCTTCCCTCTTGTTGACCAAAGAGTTGCTGAACCTTTTCACTCACGCAAGGACGACGTTGCGGGAGGGGGCCGCCTGAGATAGGCAAGCGCGCATGAGCGAAACCTATGATCCCCCAAACTCCCCTCTGGATGTGCTGTTTGAAGACACGCAATTGATCGTGGTGAACAAGCCGGCGGGTTTGTTGTCCGTGCCGGGGCGGGGCGCGCATCTTGCTGATTGCCTGCTGACCCGCGTACAAGTTGCGTTTCCACAAGCGCTGCTGGTGCATCGGTTGGATCGGGATACATCCGGTGTAATGGTGTTTGCACAGACGCCGCATGCCCAGCGGCATCTGGGGCTACAGTTCGAAAATCGCCAGACCCGCAAAACTTATGTCGCGCGCGTATGGGGGCGGGTAGAACCAAAAACGGGAACGGTTGACCTGCCGCTGATCGTCGATTGGCCCAATCGCCCCCGTCAGATGGTCTGTCACGACACCGGCAAGCCTGCTGTTACGGATTGGCGCGTGGTTAAATTCGAGGGCGAGACAACGCGTGTTCGCCTGTCTCCCAAGACCGGACGATCACACCAGTTGCGGGTTCATATGCAGGCGCTGGGGCATCCTATCTTGGGTGATCCGTTTTATGCCGATGGCGCGGCGCGCGACTTCCCGCGGTTGATGCTTCATTCGGAAGAACTGCGCCTCAAAAATCCCGAAGGCGGGGTGTCGATGAAATTTCGCGCGCCAGCCGAGTTCTGATTCTAGGCGTTACTGGTCCAAAGCATCTTCAGGTTTCCCAGCGAAAACCGCCTGGTGCGTTTGACCGGGCGTATAACTTGGCGTTCCCGTGCGGCAGCAATTTCACGTTCGATTTCGAATCCGCGCAAAACGTGATCTTGGGACCAGCGATCCAGTTTCAAGGTCATCATGACGTGATTGTCGAGGTAGGGCATGGTCACTCTCCTGAATTGCAATTGCCCAATCTTCGCCCAACACTCCTGACACCACCTTGTCAGGGAGGTGTGCTAAGTTGTCAGCAGATTGATAGGAGACCCGGATGCGCCGTTCGACACGTTTGTTCGAAATCATTCAGATCTTGCGTGCTGCTGAAGCGCCCGTGACGGCCGATGCGTTGGCCGCCAAGCTCGAGGTTTCGGTCCGCACCGTCTACCGCGATATTGCCGCGTTGCAGGCACAGCGTACGCCAATCGAAGGCGAGGCGGGTGTTGGCTACTTGATGCGGCGCGGGTATGATCTGCCGCCGCTCAATTTCGACGCCGAAGAGGTTGAGGCCCTGTGGGTGGGCCTGTCGATGCTGGCCCGCACGGGTGACAGCACCTTGCAACAGGCCGCTGACCGAGTTTGTCGGAAGATCGAGGCCCTGCGCGCGCCAGCCGACTGGCTACAGGTTGCGCCCTGGGGCGCACCGATGGATGATCCGGAAAAGGGCTGTGTGCCCGTCGTGAACTATCGCGAAGCGATCCGGGCCGAACGTAAAATTCGCATCACCTACGTGAATTCGGAAGATGAGCGTACCGAGCGCACGATACGGCCCGTCGCCCTGATCTATCATATTGAATGCACCATGCTGGCCGCGTGGTGCGAGCTGAGAAACGGGTTTCGCCACTTCCGCACGGATCGGATCTGGGCCTGCGAACTGACCGAGGATCATTTCTGCGGGCAAGGGGAACCTCTGCGCGCGATCTGGCAGGAGCAGAACAGCTGGGATAGCTCCAAAGGGGTCGCCTGAATGGCAGGTATTCGCCGATTTCACTCAATTGTTGCTTGAGGCTCTTTGTTCTCACTGTGTTATACTAAGCGGAACGAAACAAACCCGGTGAACGGGTACGTGAGCAGAAGGTGATTCAATGACGATTTCCAAATGTGTACTGACGGTTGGACTGTGTTCAGCCCTGTTTTTGGGGGCGTGTACCGACCCGGGCACCCTCAGCGTGCAGAACGATCCCAACCAGAATGCCAAGCAAGGCGCGTTGCTGGGTGGTCTGATCGGCGCTGGTGTGGGCGCAATTGCCAATGACTCTGACCCACTGTTGGGGGCGTTGGCCGGTGGTGCCATCGGTGCCGCAGGCGGTGGCGTGATCGGCAACCAACTTGACCGGCAGGCTGCAGAGCTGCGGCAGCAGTTGGCAAATGACGGCATCACGATCGTCAACGCGGGTGATCGCCTGATCGTCACGGTTCCGAATGACATCACCTTTGACACCGACAGTTCCACCGTGCGCCCGGCCTTGCGTGCCGATTTGGTGAAGGTGGGGCAGAATTTGGTTAACTACCCGAATTCGAATGTCCAGATTATCGGTCATACTGACAGTGACGGAGAGGCGTCCTACAACCTCGGACTGTCTGAACGCCGCGCCAATGCGGTGGCTGATATTCTGCAGGCCAATGGTGTCAGCTACGCCCGTATCACTACTGTCGGGCAAGGCGAAAACAACCCGATCGCATCGAACCTGACACCCGAGGGGAAAGCCCAGAACCGGCGGGTCGAGATTGTGGTGGTTCCCAGCGACAACACCTGATCACGCGTCTCGCGCACAATGACTGCGCGTCATCGGGCCTTTGGTTCGATGGTGTCTCGGGATAACTAAGGGGAAACACCAAAGCGGAGTTTCCCCATGTCCCAACCGATCCTTCTTGGCCTTTCCGGCTCGCTACGGCAGGATGCGACCAACCGTAAATTGCTGCGCGAAGCTGCACGCCTGTTCGAACCCGGCACATTCATTGAGGCTGATCTCAATCTGCCGCTTTATGACGGCGATCTCGAAGTTGGCGAAGGCATCCCCGAAGCCGTGCAGGATTTGGCCGATCAGATTGCCCAGGCCCACGCGGTGATCATATCAACGCCGGAATACAACAAAGGGCCTTCGGGTGTTCTAAAAAACGCGCTGGACTGGGTCAGCCGGACGAAAGGCAAACCATGGATGGATAAACCGCTCGCCGTCATGTCTGCGGCTGCGGGCCGGGCCGGGGGGGAGCGGGCGCAAATGATCTTGCGGTCCTTCATGGTCCCCTTTCAGCCACGCATTCTGCAAGGTCCCGAGCTTCACTTGGCGGACAGTTCGAATGAATTTGATGCAGACGGGCGGCTGTCTAACGACCGCTACGAGCATACGCTGCATAACCTGATGCAGAAGCTGCGGGCAGAGGCCGGGTTTTAATCCTCTTTGCTTGCCGGTCTGTACCGCAACTTCTAGGTTATGCGGATGAAGGATCAAGACCAGATCGAGACTCAGGCCGATGTCGTAGATCCTGCCCGAGCGGCTGCACTGCAGGTAGCATTGGGGCAGGAACCGACGATTGAGGCAGGCTCAGTACTCCCTCCCTTCTTTCATCAGCTCTATTTCTGGTCGCCGCATGTGCCGAGCGATCTTGGGCGTGATGGACATCCGCGGGTAGGCCAAGGTCTGATCCCCGATATGGGACTACCAAGGCGCATGTGGGCAGGTGGGCGACTGCAGTTTCATCAGCCCTTTGTGGCAGGGGTCGCAGCCGAGCGTCGGACGGTCAGAGAAAGCGCCGTGGCAAAGACAGGACGTAGCGGACCGTTGGCATTTGTCACCCTACGTCACGAGATTTGGCAAAAGGGCGCGCTGAGCGTGACCGAATGGCAGGATCTGGTTTATCGAGAAGATCCCTCATCAAACGCACCGGCTCCAAAAGTTCCGATGGCCCGAACGGATGAGTTGGATCACCGCAGTGTTGAATTTGATACAACCCTGCTGTTCCGCTATTCGGCGCTAATGTTCAACGGACACCGGATACATTACGATCTCGACTATGCGCGAGACGTGGAAGGCTATGCCGGGCTGGTCGTCCATGGGCCTCTGCTGGCTCAATTCCTCATGTTGTTCGCAACGGATCTTTTGGGACCCTTGGCAGAGTTTAAATTTCGCGCGTCGTCGCCGCTGATGCATTTCGAAACGGCGACCCTGTGTCGGAACGGTCAGGAGTTTTGGGTGCGTGGACCCGGAGGCCGACAATGCATGTCAGCCAAGGCAATACCGCAATCAGAGTGAAGCTTCGGGCAGAAAATCCTGCGGGATTCTATCGCGCCCTACCAGCATCAACTCGGCCATGACCTCGGCCACCTTCGGTGCCATACCAAAACCGATCTTGAATCCCCCATTGGCGATAAACTGCCCTTTGTGCAGGGGATGCGCGCCCAGCATCGGCGCGCGGCTTTTACTGCGGGGGCGGACACCGGCCCAGCGTTCGATCACTTCCGCCCCGTGCAGGACCGGCACGGCACGCATGGCGCGGTCCAGTACATCGTCCAGAGCGGCATCTGTGCTGGTCGGATCGTCGTATTCGCGTTCTGATGTCGAGCCAATGGCCAACGTACCATCGGCATGAGGCACGATGTGAACGGCATCGGCAAACAACTGTGGTACGTCGCCCGCATCAAATCGCAGCAACGCTGCCTGTCCTTTCACGCCGTTACCGATTGTCTTGCCAAACGCCTTGCTGAGCTCTTGCAGACCCGCAAGTCCAGTGGCGTGTACGACTTGTCCCTTGTCGGGCGCTTCGGCGGTAACTTCTACTCCCATTACGGCAAGCGCGGCCACCAGCGCCACGCAGGCACGCCTTGGGTGCATGCGCGCGCTTAGCGTATCGTGGACGACATATCCCGTCGGGCTGGGTGGGCACCAGGCACCAATCTGATCTATAAACCGGACGCGCCAATTAGCCTGACCCTGCCAGAGTGTTGCAGCTGTTTGTTCACGCGCTTGGGCCAGCTCCAAACCGCGTGCGTCTGGTATGGGTTGCAGACGCCCAAGACGTGCGTAGCCGGGCGACACACCACCGGTGGCCTCGACCTGTTTCCAGAACGGTTCAGCCATGATTAAACTTTCAAACTGGAACGCCTTTTTGGTGTTCCAGTTTTCGGGCACATGTGGGGCCAGCGCGCCAACAAGCCCTCCACTGGACCCCGCGCCCGGACCAAATGGATCGACGATCTGAACCTTCGCGCCGCGCCGTGCGCAGGTCCAGGCGATGGAGAGGCCAAATATTCCTGCGCCCCGCACCGTCACATCGACCATTGCCAATCCCCTTTTCGTTGTTCAGTGTCGCGCCGCTTAGCTACAGGATTCCCCGATGGCAGACCAGCGTGCCGAACTTACTTGGTCGGAAGACCAGATCCCGGTCTCGGATCGGTTCGATGACCCCTATTACTCGTTGCAGAACGGGTTAGAGGAAACGCGTCATGTGTTTCTGGCAGGCAACGATCTGCCAACGCGCTTTGTACCGGGGTTTCACATCGCTGAACTAGGCTTTGGCACCGGCCTGAATCTGTTGACCGCGTGGTCGGCGTGGGAAGCAGCAGGGCAGACTACACCTTTACGGTTCACCAGCTTCGAGGCCTTTCCGATGGCGCCTGACGATATGGCGCGTGCTTTAGCCGCCTTCCCCGAGATGACACCGTGGGCCGATCGCTTTCTGAAAACATGGAATGGGCAGAAATGCGTGCTGGACACGTTGCATCTTGAGGTCAACGTCGGAGACGCGCGCCAGACCTTGCCCACATGGGCAGGTGAGGCAGATGCGTGGTTTTTGGATGGCTTCTCACCCGCAAAAAACCCCGAGCTGTGGGAGGCTGACCTGATGCAGCAGGTGGCGGAGCACACGATCCAAGGCGGTACAGCGGCAACCTATACTGCCGCGGGTTTCGTGCGTCGGGGCCTATCCGACGCAGGTTTTGATGTTACCCGCAGCCCCGGCTTTGGCCGTAAACGGCACATGACCCGGGCGGTGAAGCAATGAGCCAGAAGAACAACGTCAACGCCGGTATAGCGCTTATGGTCAGCGCGACGATCGTGTTTGCTTTGCAGGATGGGATTTCGCGCCATCTGGCCGGTACCTACAATACGTATATGGTGGTGATGATCCGGTACTGGTTCTTTGCCGCATTCGTGATTGCTCTGGCTGCGAGATCTAGCGGAGGTTTGCGGGCGGCGGCGCAAACCAGCCAGTTGGGACTCCAGATATTCCGGGGTGTGTTACTGGCCGCAGAAATTTGTGTCGCCGTTTTCAGCTTTACCATTCTGGGCTTGATTGAAAGCCAGGCCGTTTTCATCAGCTATCCGCTGCTGATCGCTGCCCTCAGCAGCCCGGTTCTGGGTGAGAAAGTCGGCTGGCGTCGCTGGGCTGCCATCGGGGTCGGCTGCATCGGGGTGTTGATCATCCTGCAGCCCGGTGCCGGTGTGTTCAACCCTTGGGCTGTGATCCCGCTGATCTCGGCGTTTATGTTCGCGATTTATGGCCTGCTGACACGGTATGCGGCTCGGCGGGACAGTACCGCGACCAGTTTTTTCTGGACTGGGGTGGCTGGTGCAGTCGCAATGACTGCTGTCGGTGTCTGGTTTTGGGAACCCATGGCCAGCAGCGATTGGTTTTGGATGGGGTTGCTTTGCATCGCAGGCGCTCTGGGACACTGGCTATTGATTAAGTGCTACGAAATGGCCGAGGCCAGCGCCGTGCAACCCTTTGCCTATTTCCATCTGATGTGGAGCGCAATTCTCGGCATCACGATCTTCCACGAGACCCTGCGCCCCGAGGTTGTTCTGGGCGCAGCTTTGGTGATCGCTGCGGGCCTGTTCACCTTATGGCGCGAACGACGAAAGGGTTGAACCGGTTAGTTCCTTTGAGAATGGCACTGGTAAAGCTGGCTGCCCAAGCCGAGCGCGATAGACCGGCAGGCTTTCGGCGACACGCATGACATAGTTGCGCGTCTCCTTGAAAGGAATGGTCTCAATCCAGTCGATCACGTCCACCTGGCCCCGGCGCGGGTCGCCATAGCGTTCCATCCAAGAAATCGGCCGTCTTGGCCCCGCGTTATATCCAGCGGCCATCATCACGACATTGCCGTTGAAATCCTCTGCAAGCGTTGCAAGATAATTCGCCCCCAGCTTTGCGTTATATTGCCAGTCCGAGGTTAGGCGCGCGGTTTTATGGCCACCCAGAATACCCAAATCCTGAGCCACAAGTTTGGCGGTAGCGGGCATGACCTGCATCAAACCGCGCGCGCCTGCGCCACTGATGACTACCGGATCGAACTCACTTTCGCGTCGGGCAATTGCCAGCGTCATTTCCTTCGCCATGGGAAGTCCCATATCTGCGACCGGGTGCACTGGGTAATAAGCGGCAGGCAAAACAACACCGGTTGTTGCCGCGCGCTTGGCGATCATGACGGCCAGATGCGGTTCGTTCAGTTCGATCACCAGGTCACCCAGCTGAGCGGCCTGGGTTTGATCGAGACCTTCCACCAAATGGGTAAGAAACCGTTCTGAAAGGTTTCCCTCTCCTGCGCGCTGCAACAGCAATCCAGCCTCCAACACGCTTGAGTCAGCGAATGCGGCTTGTTTCCAATGCGGCGCGCGGCGTGGGTTGGCCAATTCGCTGTCAAACGGACGGCCGATTTGTTCCGCCGCCAGCAACCCGTAGAACGAGGTCTGATAGTTCGCGCCTTCGGCATAAGCCTCGTGCGCCTTGTCAGCATCCCCCTGCGCCGCATAGGCGCGGCCCAGCCAATATCCACCGCGACCCTTCGAAATCGGCGATTGCACCGCCTCCGAGAAATTCTGGAAATGCCGCACCGCCGTGGCCGGATCATTCAGCTTGCGCAGCGCCAGAAATCCCGAGAGCCACTCCAAATCAGCATAGCCATAGCCCATTTCGGGGGTCATGTGGTGATTGGCGGCAATCGCATAGGCGCGTTCGGCATCTCCCGTTCGCATCTCAAGACGTGCCAGTCTGCGTCGCCCTTCCGCCCATTTGTCGGGTTCACCCAGCGATTTTGGTCCGGTCGAGCGTGCCAACATCAGATCAATGGCGCTGTCGTCCAGTTCTTTGCGATCCCGCCACACGAAACGATCAAATGCCAGGCCAGGGTCTTTGGCCAGTGATTCCGGCACTGCGGCGATTTTGCCGTCCACTCCGTTTTCGCGCTTTTGCAGGGCAATGCGCGCCTCGGCCAGTTTGCGCTGCTCAGAGTTGACCAGGGGCAGCATCCGCCCGGCGCTGACCAGATGCCCATCCCACAACATCCGATCCAACCTGGCCTCGTGATGTGGTCTCAGAAGCTTCCCGAAGTTCTCAAGATAATCCTTTTGTAGGCCCGACCCCATCGGCATGGTTCGCCACGCGGTTACGACGTCGGCTTCTGCTTCACCATTGCGGCCTTGGCTTTTCAAGGCCACGGCATAATTCAAAGCACCTTCTGCTGTTTGCGGTGGCATCCCTTCGTAGAATTTCAGAGCTCGATTCGGATCGGCCCCGGTGAATGATGGCTCGCTCTTACGGCGCAGCCAGGCCAAACCGGGCCAATCCGGGCGCCGCTCAAGAAACACCAGCACATCGCCCGAGCTGCCAAAACCTTCGCGTAGCCAATGCCAGACAATAATGTCCCGCGCCACCGATCCACGCTGGCCTGCAACGCGCAGCGCGGCATTCCAATCGCCCTTGCGCATCTCATAGAGCCCCGCGCGCAAATCCTGCGTCGCATCCGCACGAGTGGCATGCGGCTGTAGCATTAGCGCAAGAATCATCGCTATTCCAAGCGACAGAATACGTCTCATCCCTTGCATTCCCCAACAAACCAAGGATACAGCCATGCAGGATAAACCTTGCGCCGCCGGGATCAACTCACAAACCCTTAATCGTGACAGACCGGTGCGCAAAAAACACCTAAGGAGCGTTCCATGTTTAAAGGCTCAATGCCAGCCCTGGTCACCCCGTTCAGCAACGGCGCGTTGGACCTGGAAACGCTCAAACACCTGGTGGAATGGCAAATACAGCAAGGTTCGACCGGTCTGGTTCCGGTTGGTACGACCGGCGAAAGCCCGACCCTCAGCCATGAAGAACATGAAACGGTTATCGCCGAAGTGGTGAAGGCTGCAGCAGGTCGCGTGCCTGTCATCGCAGGCGCGGGCTCCAACAATACTGTCGAGGCAATTCGGTTTGTTCAGTTTGCGCAAAAAATCGGTGCGGATGCGGCGCTGGTCGTAACCCCCTATTACAACAAGCCGACCCAGAAGGGGCTGCTGGCGCATTTCCAAACTCTGCATGACAGTGCCGATATCCCGATCATCATCTACAACATCCCGGGTCGTTCGGTCATCGACATGACTCCTGCAACGATGGGTGAGCTGGCGAAACTGCCGCGCATCATCGGGGTCAAGGACGCGACCGGAGATCTGGCGCGCGTCAGCCAGCAGCGTGCAAGCTGTGGTGCGGATTTCTGCCAGCTATCCGGTGAAGACGCCACAGCACTGGGCTTCAACGCTCATGGCGGAGTGGGCTGCATCTCGGTCACCGCAAACGTGGCTCCGAAGCTCTGTGCTGAATTCCAGCAGGCAACGCTGAATGGCGACTACGAAATGGCGCTGGAGTATCAGGACCGCCTGATGCCCCTGCACGAAGCGATCTTCATCGAGCCCGGTCTGGTTGGTGCAAAATACGCGCTCAGCAAACTTGGCCTGTGTAGCACCGAAGTGCGCTCGCCTCTGACCGAGCTGGAAGACAGCACCAAAGCCGCTATCGAAGCAGCAATGGCGCATGCTGGATTAATCTGAAATCAATACACGGACTCGTAAGGGCGGCCTCGAAGATCGAGCGCCGCCCTTTCTTTAATTCGGGATCCAAATTTCATCTGGCTAGAAATACCTCGGGGGAGGCGCGGCTTGCCGCGACGGGGGCAGAGCCCCCATCAACGCTTGCCGTAGTACAACCCAACCACATGCTCTGCTTGCGCGAAGAACAACCAGCGTGAAACAGCGACGCCGGTGAGATGCGACAGCACCGCCACCAGCGCGAAGACATGCTTGATCAGAACACCTGAGACGGGGAGCAGGATCAGCAGTAAAGGCAGCACAAAAGCCAGACCAAAGGATATCATCCGTAGTTTCTGCGCATGCTTCCGACCGACAACATGCACAAACTCACGCAGCAGATAGTTTGTACCTGTATGAGGTGGTTCAAATGCGCGGACAGCGCCTCGCTCACCAAGCCCTGTCGCGGTTGCGAGCGTGGTTCCCGATCGGGACAACGCATCGTCGCCCTTGGCCCAATAGGCAAGCTGTACAGCGCCGGCAATAGCCAGCAACCAAGGGGCAAGCGCTTCCGCTCCGGCCAACAAAGCACCGCCTGCAATGCTGAACGACAAGAACATGGCCGGTGTCAGGTTCATGTTCCAGCGAGGGATGGTCTTGAGCTGCGTGTAGATCATCGATGTGGTGAAGACCGTGGCCAGCGAGAATGCCGCCCCGATCCAGCCCAGCACACCCCAGCGTTGGCCTAGAAAGACCGCACCAATAGCATAAAGCCCCATGACGAGCAGCGCGATGACCGCGCACCAGCCCTCGCGGCTGAGCCAGCTTGAGCGCCACTGGGTGAAGGCTTTCCAGGCGCGCTCGGGGTGGCCGAGGTGGAAGGTCGACGCGAGCAAACCTCCGACGGACAAGCCATAGGCAATTGCGAAAAACACAAACGCGACCCAGCCCGAGACGTCAGGTATGCCGAGCCCCAGGAAGAACAAGAGTCCAAATCCGAGGCCGGACAGGGTGGTAAAGATGATAACGGAAGGTGCCGGGTGCATCAGAGCTTCTCCAGGGTCTTGTCGAGCCAGCCGAGGAAACCCTTGGGCTCTTCGGCGACCGGGGCCAGCAGAGGGGCTAGGATGTCAATCTGCTCCTCAATTTTGTCCTTGGGTCGGGGCGGCAGGTACTTGTTGACGGGCTTGGTGCCCTGTTCAGGCATCAGATCCATGCCGCCACGCTCGGCGACCAACCTGCTGACATCGCTGTCAGGGTCGCCGAGATCGCCAAAGTGTCGGGCACCTGCCGGGCAGGTGCGCACACAAGAGGGCACACGATCCACCTCGGGTAGGTTCTCGTTGTAAATCCGATCGACGCAAAGCGTGCATTTCTTCATAACGCCTTCGGCCTGATCCAGTTCGCGTGCGCCATAGGGGCAGGACCACGCGCACAGGCCGCAGCCGATGCAGTCATTTTCGTTGACCAGAACGATTCCGTCCTCGACCCGCTTGTAGCTGGCACCGGTGGGGCAGACGGTCACGCAGGGTGCGTCTTCACAATGCAGGCAGGATTTTGGGAAGTGGATCAATTGGGCATGCCCTTCGGCGGGTTGCACCTCGTAAGAGTGCACCCGGTTCAGGAAGGTGCCTGAAGGGTCAGCACCATAAGCATCCTGATCCGACAGTGGCGCGCCGTAGTTTTCGGTGTTCCAGCCTTTGCATGAAATGACGCAGGCATGGCAGCCAACGCAGGTGTCCAGATCAATGACCAGACCCATCTTGCGTTCGGTTGATTGGGGGAGCTGGGTCATGACTGCCTTGCCTCTGCGATTGTGGTCAGGGCGGGCTGGGGCTCTGCCCCAGACCCCGAGATATTTATAGCCAGATGAAGAACGGATCGGGTCATTTGCCCACCTTCCAGGCCAAATCCTTTGGCCCCTGCCCGACCGGCGATTTGATTGGAGCGAATTCTGGCTGGCTTTCAGCATCGCTTGGAGCGGCGGCCTTTTCGATTTTTACCTTCAGATCGAACCAGGCGGCCTGACCGGTGATCGGATCAGAGTTTGCCCAGCGCAGGCCGTCACCTTTGGGGGGCAGCAGCTCGTGGATCAGGTGGTTGAGCAGGAAACCCTTGGTGGCCTCGGGGGCGTCTTTCTGCAAGGCCCAGGCCCCTTTGCGCTTTCCGATGGCATTCCAAGTCCACACGGTATTGTTGTTCAGCGCAGCCATCTCCATGACGGGTACCGTGATCTCGCCATGTGGAGAGCTGACTTTGGCCCAATCGCCGTCTTGCAGCCCGTGTTCACGCATCAGCTTGGTCGGGACGTATAGCGGGTTGCGCCCATGCAGCTGACGCAACCAGGCGTTTTGTGTGCCCCAACTATGATACATCGCCATTGGCCGCTGGGTCAGAGCGTTGACGGTGAAACCTTCATTGCTGGTCTGATCGGTTTCGTACCAAATGGGCAGGGGGTCCATTGTATCTTGGATCTGCGCGCGCAGGTGATCTGGGGGCTGGCGTTCCCCGTAGCCTTCGGCGGCCAGTTGGAATTTACGCATCGGCTCGGAATAGAGCTGGAATAGATAGGGCTGTGGGCTGTCATAGATACCCATGCCCACAGCCCAGTCTTGATAGGCAGTGTTCCAAGGTTTGTAGTAATCCGCACCTTCGGGAATATGCGCGACATAGAAGCCACCATTCTCGATGTATTGGTTCAATTGGTTGGGGTTAACCTCGCCACGACCTTCCTTGTCGCCGTTTTCGCCCCGGAAACCGGCAAGCGGTCCAATGCCCGGCTTACGTTCGTGGTTGACGATATAGTCGGCGTAATCCGTCCACTTGGCGCTGCCATCATCGTTGGTAAAGCCGGGCAGATCCATGCGATTGGCCAGATCAATCAGCACCGACTGGAAGCCGCGTACGTCGCGGTCGGGTTCAATCACCGGCCAACGGATCGCGTCTGCCGCTGCCTCGGCCTCGCAGATCGGGCGGTCCAGCAGCGAGATACAGTCGTGTCGTTCCAGATAAGTTGTGTCGGGCAGGATAAGGTCGGCATAGGCCACCATTTCCGAGGAATAAGCATCGGAATAGATGATATGCGGGATCACGTAGTCGCCGTTCTCATCCTTGTCCGTCAGCATCTCCATGACACCCTTGGTGTTCATGGTCGAGTTCCAGGACATGTTCGCCATGTACATGAACAACGTGTCGATCTTGTAGGGATCGCCCGCATGTGCGTTCGAGATCACCATATGCATCAGCCCGTGGCTGGACATCGGGTTTTCCCATGTAAACGCTTTGTCGATCCGCGCCGGGCTGCCGTCTTCTTTAAGCGCCAGATGCTCGGGGCCGCGAACAAACCCCAGATGCGGCCCGTCCAGAGGTGTATTCGGAGTCACCTTACAATGCGGAGTCGGATGCGCCTCAACTGGCTTGGGGTAGGGCGGCTTGAAGCGGAAGCCGCCGGGGACTTCGACCGTTCCAAGCAGGATCTGCAACACATGCAGGGCGCGGCAGGTCTGGAAACCGTTCGCGTGGGCCGAAACGCCGCGCATCGAGTGCATCGCGACGGGGCGACCAATCATCTTCGAGTGTTTCTCGCCCCGGAAATCGGTCCATTCATGGTCCAGTTCGAACGCTTCATCAAAGGCCACACGGGCGAGCTCGCCAGCAATCGCGCGAATGCGGGTCGCTGGTACGCCGCATTTTTCTGCGATTGCCTCGGGGGCGTATTCATCCGCCAGATACCGTTCTGCCATGTGGTGGAAGACGGGGCGGTGGGTGACACCGTCCTTTTCGTAGGTCGCTGATAGGTCAGGGCGGACGCCGGGGGTGTCGAAAGCAGTCAGCTTGCCGGTATTGCGGTCGATGACCAATGGCTTGCCGTCATCGTCTTTCAGGAACAGACCCTTTTCCGGACCGTCGGATACGTTGATCAGGACCGGCGCGTTGGTGTAGCGACTTAGGTAATCCAGATCGATTTTGCCTGCCTTCATCAGCACATGGATCATCGACAAGATGAACAGGCCATCGGTACCGGGGGTGATGCCGACCCAATCATCTGCCACGGCGTTATAGCCCGAGCGGATCGGATTTACCCCAATCACCCGGGCACCGCGCGCCTTGATCTTGCCGATGCCCATTTTAATCGGGTTGCTGTCGTGGTCTTCTGCAACGCCGAACAGCATGAACAGCTTGGTGTGATCCCAGTCGGGCTGACCGAACTCCCAGAATGCACCGCCCATCGTGTAGATGCCACCGGCTGCCATGTTGACCGAACAGAACCCGCCATGGGCCGCATAGTTACAGGTGCCGAAATTCTGTGCCCAGAAACTGGTGAAGCTCTGGCTCTGATCACGGCCGGTGAAAAAGGCCAGTTTCTCAGGGTTGTCTTCGCGGATCGGTTTTAGCCAACCGACAGCGATCTCGAGCGCCTCGTCCCAACTGATCTCTTCGAACTCGCCAGACCCACGCGGGCCGACGCGTTTGAGCGGTGCGCGTAGGCGCGACGGGGCGTTCACCTGCATAATCCCCGCGCTGCCTTTGGCGCAGAGAACGCCCTTGTTTACCGGATGATCCCGATTGCCTTCGATATAGGCGACCTTCCCATCCTTCATGTGCACGTTGATACCGCAGCGGCAGGCACACATGTAGCATGTAGTCCGGCGGATCTCGTCTGACACGGGTGGGGATAGGTTGAGGTTCGGTTGTTGATTCACGCTGTCTCTCCCTGTGGCGGATCGCCTTGGTACCTGTACGTGTTGAACACACTGGAGCGTAAGCACACCGGGCTCAACCATATAGAGGAAGAGAGTGCAGGCACCCCCTTCCTCTGCTTTTTTTAAGGGGACCGGTTGAACCCGGTCCGACTTATGTTTTTGACAGCAATCAAACCTGCTGCAGACGCATGTCGCTTGCGTCGATACCTGCAACCTCAACCGGCTTCTTCATCGCGTCGCGACGGAAGGGTTCACCCAGTTCCTGGTTGATCATTGCTTCGATCAGGGTGGTGATGCCGTTCTTCTGATCCTCGATCGCCTGGCTCAGCGCCGCAGTCAGCTCATCCTGAGTGCGTGCGATGACGCCTTTCAGGCCACAGGCGTTGGCGATGCCGGCATAGGACACTTTTGTGTCCAACTCGGTGCCGACGAAGTTGTCATCGAACCACAGGGTCGAGTTGCGCTTTTCCGCACCCCACTGGTAGTTGCGGAACACAACCTGAGTGATGGCTGGCCATTCTTCGCGACCGATGGCGGTCAGTTCAGTGACTGCAATGCCAAAGGCACCGTCGCCAGAGAAGCCGACAACTGGTACATCCGGGCAGCCGATCTTCGCGCCAATGACCGAAGGCAGGCCATAGCCACAGGGGCCGAACAGGCCGGGGGCCAGATACTTGCGGCCTTCTTCAAACGAAGGATAGGCGTTGCCGATGGCGCAGTTGTTGCCGATGTCGGACGAGATGATCGCCTCTTTCGGCAGCGCGGACTGGATCGCGCGCCATGCTTTGCGCGGGCTCAGCCAGTCCGGCTTGGCAGCGCGCGCGCGTTCGTTCCACGTGGTGCCCGGATCGTCCTGCTCGTGGTCCATCGAGGTCAGCTCTTGCGCCCAACGCGATTTGGTTTCGGCGATCTTAGCCTTGCGCGCGTCGCGGCCTTCGTCACCGGCTGTGTCGGACAGTTGGTTCAGGATGCTGGTGGCAACGGTCGCCGCATCGCCCACGATACCAACCGAGACCTTCTTGGTCAGGCCGATGCGGTCGGGGTTGATGTCGACCTGAATGATCTTTGCATCTGCAGGCCAGTACTCCATTCCGTAACCCGGCAGGGTCGAGAAGGGGTTCAGGCGGGTGCCGAGGCATAGAACAACGTCTGCTTCCTTGATCAGCTGCATACCGGCTTTTGAGCCGTTGTAGCCCAGTGGGCCAGCGAACAGTGGGTGCGAGCCGGGGAAAGCGTCATTGTGCTGGTAGCCAACGCAGACCGGAGCGTCCAGACGCTCGGCCAGTGCTTTCGACGCTTCGATGCCGCCTTTCGACAGAACGGTGCCTGCACCGTTCAGGATAACGGGGTTCTTTGCGTTCGACAGCAGAGCTGCAGCTTCGGACACGGCCGTTGCACCACCCGAAGGCAGTTCAAACTCAACAACAGCAGGCAGCTCGATGTCGATCACCTGAGTGAAGAAGTCGCGCGGAACGTTGATCTGCGCAGGTGCCGAGGCGCGCTTGGCGTTCATGATCACCCGGCTCAGAACCTCTGCCATACGGCTGGGGTCACGCACCTCTTCCTGGTAGCAAACGCAGTCTGCGAACATGCGCATCTGCTCCATTTCCTGGAAACCACCTTGACCCATGGTCTTGTTTGCGGCCTGCGGAGTGACCAGCAGCAGCGGAGTGTGGTTCCAATAGGCAGTTTTGACGGCGGTCACAAAGTTGGTGATGCCGGGGCCGTTCTGGGCGATCATCATCGACATCTTGCCGGTTGCGCGGGTATAGCCGTCGGCCATCATGCCGCCGGACCCTTCGTGGGCACAATCCCAGAAAGTGATGCCTGCTTTGCCAAAGATGTCGGAGATCGGCATCATGGCCGAGCCGATGATACCGAACGCATGTTCGATGCCATGCATCTGCAGGGTTTTTACAAAGGCTTCTTCGGTGGTCATCTTCATCTGCGTAATCTCCGATCATAGAAGGATGGAACGGGGGTTTTGCACCCAGTTTTCTGATCGGTTTTGGCGTACGGGTGTCTGTGGCGTTAGGGCCAGAACCGGTAGCGGTTTAAGTCCAGAGTGCTTAAGAACGCCGGATCGCTTCAGCAATCTGTTGGATTCCCGGTTCGATACGATCCGACGAGATTGAAGAGTAGCCCAGCCGATAAAAGTTCTTTGGCCTGTTCTGGCTTGAAAAAAATGCCTCACCCGGTTCGATATGGACGCTTTGGCGCTGCAGGTCTCGGGCCAGTTTGCTGGTGTCTACATGCAGCGGCGCTTGCATCCAGATCGATGATCCGCCCAGCATCCCGCGCCCAGCAACAGTCAGACCATATTGTCCAATCGCCTCCTCAATCGCTTCGCGACGGCGTTGCAGCGTTTTAGACATGCGCCGGATCTGAGCATCATAGTGGCCGAGCGATAGGAAGTAGGCTGCAGTTCGCTGCATGTGGCCAGGAGGGTGACGCAAGACCAGAGATCGCAGGGCGCGCGCTTCACGGATAAAGGGTTCGGACCCGACCATGTAGCCCAATCGAAGCCCCGGAAACAGCGACTTGGAAAAGCTGCCCACGTAGATCACCCGCCCATCGCGATCCATTGACCTGAGCGCCGGTGACGGGGCCCCGAGAAATGACATTTCAAATTCATAGTCATCCTCGACGATCATGGCATCCAATTCGCGGGCACGACGCAGCAGTGCATGTCGGCGGTCCACCGGCATGGTCGCGGTTGTCGGGCTCTGGTGGCTGGGGGTGGTGAATATGACGTCGGTATCATCTGGGATCGTTTCCGGGGGCAACCCGTCCCGGTCGACCTTCAGATAAGACAGCTTGCATTCCGAGTGAATCAGAAGATCGCGCAGGGCGTAATAGCAGGGGTCCTCGATCGCTGCCCTACGGTTCCGGTTCAGCAATATGCGAGACGCCAGCCAAAGGGCGTTCTGAGCGCCCAGGGTGATCAAGATTTCTTCGGGCCGGGCTACAATTCCGCGGCGGGGAAGAGTATGCCGGGCGATGAATTCAAGCAGCAGCGGGTCATCCTGATCGACATAGTCTCCGGTCAAAGAATCAAAGTCCTTATGTCCCAACGCCCGAACTGCGCAGAGACGCCAGTTTGCATGATCGAACAGCTTTCTGTCGACTTGGCCATAAATGAAGGGATAGCGGTAGTCACGCCAGTTGCTGGGTTTTGTCAGCACATCACCGCCCGAGAAACGGCGGGCAAACGCCTGATCCCAGTCAACCACTTCGGTGTCGCGCCGCACTGGCGTGTAGGTCGGCGGCACTGGCGCATTTTCTGAAACATAGTATCCCGACCGGCCTTTGGCGGTCAGGTAATCATTGGCCAGCAGTTCAGTATAGGCAAGCGTGACCGTAATCCGGCTGACACCCAAATGGGCAGCAAGTTTACGGGACGAGGGCAGCTTTTCCCCGACGTGGAAGCGTCCTGACAGAATGCCTTCGGCAATCAGCTGTTGCAGCTGCGCCTGTAAGGTGCCTTGCCCATTGCGTTCCAAAAAGAATGTGTCGACCGAAATACCCATTGCATCGTTATAGGTTGGACCTAAGGCGGTGGCAATCTGGACTTATGGCCCTGCGAACCATGTGGAGAGTTTTACGCACACGTGTGGTTGACGCAGGATACGAATTAAACTAAATAACCATAAATCTAGTTTAATGGAGATAAAGGATGTGGGAAGAAGCTGCCGCAGGTTTCTCTGCCATGGGCTCGGAAGCCCGATTGAAGGTTCTTAAGACCTTGGTTCGTGCTGGGGAAGCAGGCCTGACCGTTGGAGAAATTCAAACGAGGACAGGAATCGCGCCCTCGACTCTGGCGCATCATCTGCGGTTTCTGGCTGCTGGCGGAGTAGTTGAGCAAGAGAAGATCGGGCGTAGCACGATCAACCGCGCGTGCTTTGACGAATTGAGAAACCTGGCGCAGTTCATCCTAAGTGAATGCTGCGCAGACGAAATCGGAAAGGCCGCAAACGATGGCTGAACTGACCCAAAACCCCAAGCCACTTGCCAGAAACCTGATCGACCTGATCAAAACGCCCTGGGCTCTGATCGTGGTCATACTGGCGCTGGTGGCCATTCTTGATCCGGGCAACTGGACCGAGGTCGTGAGTTTTGCAGCCAAAGCGCTTGCGCATACGGGCCAGTACATCCTGTTTGCTGTTCTGCTGCTATCATACCTGAAGGCAACCGGGGCCGAAGTGATGGTCGCCCGTGCATTTGAGGGTCGCGAGACACGGATGATCTTTCTGGCCGCGTTGTTTGGCGGGCTGGCCCCATTTTGTTCCTGCGAAGTGATCCCATTCATCGCAGGCTTGCTGGCTCTGGGTGCGCCATTGTCGGCCGTGATGGCATTCTGGCTCAGTTCACCGTTGATCGACCCCCCGACGTTGCTGATTACTGCGGGTGCGCTGGGTTGGCCGTTTGCAATTGGTAAAGCGGTTGCCGCTGTCGCGTTGGGTTTGTTCGGCGGGTTTGCCGTGCGCACCCTGATGCAGGGAGGTGCCTTTGCGCAGCCGTTGCGTGAATACAAACCCGCTGGTTGCTGCGGTTGCGGACCAAAGCAAGATGACAAACCCGTCTGGAAGTTCTGGCAAGACCCTGACCGTCGGACGCGCTTTCGGGTTGAGTTCGTTCATAACGGTCTGTTCTTGCTCAAATGGCTGGCATTTGCCTACGTGCTCGAAGCATTGCTGGTCAGCTATGTTCCGGCAGACCTGATCGCCCGCGTTGTTGGTGGTGAGGGTGTTGTACCAATCGTCATCGCAGCCTTGGTCGGAATGCCTGCCTATCTGAACTCTTACGTCGCACCACCGCTTCTTGCGGGTCTGATGGAGCAGGGTATGAGTGCGGGTGCTGCGATGTCGTTCATGGTGGCCGGCGCCGTCAGTTCGATACCTGCGATGGCGGCCGTGTGGTCACTGGTGAAACCGCGCGTCTTTGCCACCTATCTGGGATTGGGCATCAGCGGCGCTATCGTAGCAGGCATCCTGTTTCAGATGATCTGAACAAAAAACCGCTCGGTTGAGCCACCGGGCGGTTTTCCTTTTCTAGCTAGCTTCGCAATATCGTGGCAGTTTGAACCGATACCTTGGCTCTCCACTTTCAACGAAAACCCGTTTCTCGATACAGGCTTGGGTTCCAACTGTCTGAGCAATCGGCCCTTCGGTCGAGGTGATTGATGCTGCCGAGCCATCCGGCAAGCGCACCGAAGCAATGACCCCGTTCTTGAGATCGCCATTGATCGGTGTCGCCGACAAAACCGCGACGGTGAGAAACGCCTCGTGCTCGTGCTTGCCGTCGTCATTCAGCAATAGCAAGCCAGCGACTATTGCAATCATCACTACGGCACCTGTAATGGCCAACCACCAGGATTTCAGGAACACATAGATTGAAACGGCACGATGCGCGTCGAAGAATAAGGATAGAACCTTTAGCATCAAATCACCCAAAAAATCGGGTCCCGGCTATTCGAGGCCGGGACCATGCGCATCTCAGGGGCGCAGATCGTCTTCGTCTTCTTCATCACCACCACCCTTGGGCAGGTTGAAGAAGCTATCCGCATCGACGATGGGCTCTTCTTCTTCCTTCTCGTTGGTGTCCTCGGACAACGAGAATGTCTCGAGACCTTCGATCGCGGTCGGGATCTTGGGCGCTGAATCCATCTCAAGCGACTGTTCGGTCGACACCAGTTTGCGACGCTCATCATCGCTCATCACGCCACCTTCAGCTGCTTTCTTGGCCGCAGCCTTTTGCACGATGGCATCCAGTTCGGATTGTTTGCACAGACCCAGGGCAACCGGATCGATCGGCTGCATGTTCGAGATGTTCCAGTGCGTCCGCTCGCGGATCGACTGGATGGTCGGCTTGGTGGTGCCGACCAGCTTGGCAATCTGGCCGTCGCTGAGTTCCGGGTGGAACTTGACCAGCCACAGGATCGAGTTCGGACGGTCCTGACGCTTGGACAGCGGGGTGTAGCGCGGACCACGGCGTTTCTCTTCGCCTGATGCCGCCGGATTGAATTTCAGCTTCAGCTTGTGCAGCGGGTTGTTTTGCGCGGTGTCAATTTCTTCCTGAGTCAGCTGGTTGTTGGCTATCGGGTCAAACCCTTTGACACCTGCAGCCACATCACCATCCGCAATACCCTGCACTTCCAGCTCGTGCATGCCTACGAAATCCGCGATCTGCTTGAAGCTGATCGTGGTGTTGTCCACCAGCCATACGGCGGTTGCCTTGGCCATAAGCGGTTTTGCCATCAGCCCGTCTCCTATAAATACATCTGTCCCGTCGCCGGAATTCGGCGGCCCCGAAGCTATGGGGCAGGTTTCCGTTGTCGGGGAACTTGGGGCCTATATAGTCGCGACAGCTAAAGAAGGGAAGAGGCGAATGCGCTGGGCGATTTTGTGGGTGCTAAGTGCCATGGCTGCGATGGCCGAGGGCGAAAAGGCGGGCGATTTTGACTACTACGTTCTGTCGCTCAGCTGGTCGCCCAATTGGTGCGCCCGCGAGGGCGATGCGCGCGGATCGGATCAGTGCAACGCACGACACGATCACGGATGGATATTGCATGGTCTCTGGCCGCAATTCCATCAGGGTTGGCCTTCGTACTGTCGCACGTCCGAAGCGCCACCCACACGCCGCATGACGCGGGAAATGGAGGATATTCAGGGCTCATCCGGGTTGGCCTGGCATCAATGGAAAAAGCACGGCACCTGTTCGGGCCTCAGTGCACCCGACTATTTCGCCCTGTCGCGGCAGGCTTATGCAGGTGTTGCGCGCCCCGAAGTGTTCCGCAAGCTGGACGCGACGGTCAAACTGCCCGCTTCGGTGGTGGAAGAGGCCTTTCTCAAGGCCAATCCCACGCTCGAGCCTGACATGATCACCATCACCTGTAAGCAAGGCTATATCGAAGAAGTCCGCCTGTGCTTGTCCCGCGATCTTGACCCGGTGCCCTGTGGCCGCGACGTGATCCGTGATTGCACCGCCAAAGACGCAGTGTTTGATCCGATTCGTTAGAGCTTTTTGTTCTGGCAGTCGCGCGCATAATCCAGCGCTTTGGCGGTGCCTTTCAGATCAATCGCCATGACGGTCTGACCTTCTGGATTGTAGACGGTCATGGTCTTGTTCTGCGCAATCGAGGTGACGAAACTCCGGTCCGTAAAGAACACCGTCGCGCCGGGCACGCGATCCTGCTTGAACCCGATGGCGGTGGCATCAAAGCTCTTGCCGTCCAGCTCAAACCGGATTGGATATTGTTCCCCCGGTTTAATGTCGCCCCAAGCCTTGTTGTAAACGGTGAAATACCCGCGATTATCCAACGCGTCATAGCCTAGCCGCACCACCGAGAGGTCCTGATACACGGTTTGTATCAGGCACCCATTGCCAAGATTGGGGTCCATCATGATGTTCCAGCCTTCGACAAAACCTTTGTCGATGAGTTCTTGGGACAGTGCGGCGGTGGCAGTGAAGGTGGCTAGGGTGAGGGCGAGAAGGCGGCTCATAGTATGGTTTCCCAACATCATGTGGCGAGTTTGATGCCTACTAACGTAGTAGGGTCAATCAATATGATAAACGTGTAATGACGCCCCATCGTTGAAAACAAAGTAGCTTTCAAACTACTGGCAGTCGTCTGAGTTTAAAACGTCGAAGTTTTTGCGAAGTACTGCAGCAATATCTTCAGCGTAACACGCCAACGATTTGTAGTTTGTGCTCGCAAGAGCGTACGCAACAATCCTCAATTCGGTGCCACTAGAGCTCTTGGCCGATGCTTCGAATCTTACAGTATCTGGACGGTTCTTTCCGATATTCGCAAATAATGGGTCCAGGGGACCACCATTGGAAGAATTTCAACGTCCGCCCAGTTTTCTAACAGAATGACAAGTATGTCTGTATCATCGATTCCACTTGGACGAGCAAAGGGGTCGACGACCGGGTTTTCTGCGGCAATTCTATTGTAAAACCCATCAAGTGTCTGATCGTCCATGTTTGAGATCACAGCTAGTCTAAGATGTTCTGGACTCGCCGCGCTTGCGAGACAGCAAAACACTACAGCACCTAGTGCCAAGATCTGCGAACGCACGGCTGGTTTGAGTTTCTGCATCTTAGTTGTTACAAATTTCATCTTTGAAGCGAAAAAGACTATAATTCCTTCCTCGCCCTAAGCGCTGCCGTAATCGTCCCATCATCCAGATAGTCCAACTCGCCCCCAATCGGCACACCTTGTGCCAGCGAGGTCAGGCGCACCTGCCCCTCCAACTGATCCGCGATGTAGTGGGCGGTGGTCTGACCATCGACGGTGGCGTTCAGGGCGAGGATGATCTCGGTAGTACTTTCGGCCACAACCCGGTCCTTCAACCGGGGGATGCGCAATTCATCCGGGCCGACTCCGTCCAAAGCCGACAACGTGCCGCCCAAAACGTGATAGCGGCCCTTGAAGACCCCGGCGCGCTCCATCGCCCAAAGATCTGCGACGTCTTCGACTACGCACAGTTCTCCGGTTGCGCGGGCCTCATCATTGCAGATGTCGCAGATATCAGTGGTGCCCACATTGCCGCAGTTCAGGCATTCACGGGCAGTTACGGCTACCTGCTGCATGGCGTCAGAAAGCGGCGTCAGCAGCAGGGCGCGTTTGCGGATCAGGTGCAGGACTGCGCGGCGGGCCGAGCGGGGGCCGAGACCGGGCAGCTTGGCCATCAGGTCGATCAGATTGTCGATGTCACTGTTCGAACTCACCGTGAGACCCTCGCAATTGGGCCAGGGAAACACGCCCCGGCCATAGATCCGTCAGGAGGGTGTATCAGAACGGCAGCTTGATGTCTGCGGGCAGGCCCATGCTTTCGGTCAGCTTGGCCATTTCTGCCTGCGAACGTTCCTGCGCCTTGGTTTGGGCGTCCTTGATCGCGGCGAGGATGAGGTCTTCGACTACTTCCTTATCGTCACCGTTAAAGATCGACGGGTCGATGTCCAGACCCTTCAACTCGCCCTTGGCAGTTGCGGTGGCCTTGACCAGCCCGGCACCGGATTCGCCGACAACCATGATGGTGTTCAGCTCTTCCTGCATGTCTGTCATCTTGGTCTGCAGATCCTGCGCGGATTTCATCATCTTGGCCATGTCACCCAGGCCGCCTAAACCTTTTAGCATCGGTAATCTCCTGTCACTCGATTTGTGGCCTAGATACGAAGCGTAACCGCGCGGCACAAGAGGTCAGGATGCTCCCGACCGTCGTCAAGGTCTTTGGCAAGACCTTTCCTCCCGTTGGGCCGGGTGGCGAGCAAGGCGCGCTGCCGGGCACAAAGCCGCTCAGGGGTATCGGCGCCAGCCGATGGCCCGTGGCGGGTGCGGGAGCATTTGGTTGAGGTGCGCTTATGCTCGAAAGTCAGTCCTCTTCAAACGGGTCCCATTCGTCTTCGACCTCGGGCAGGGCTTCGGTTTCGACTTGAGCGGCGCGTTGTTTTGCGGTTTCGATGCTCTTGATCCGCGCTTTCGGGAAATGAGTCAGCACTGCTTGCACCAGAGGATGCTGTTCAGCCTCGGCTTTCAGGGCCAAGTCTGCAGCGTCCCGTACCTCGGCAATGGTCGGTGCGTTGCCCTCAGCGACAATAGAAACGGCCCACCGGTTGCCTGTCCAACGCTGCAGCGACGCGCCCAATCGTTGTGACAGGTCGATCGGGGCGTTGTCGGTTGGGGCAAACTCGATCCTGCCCGGTTGGTAGGATACCAGACGCACGCCGTTTTCGACCTCGACCAACAACTTCACGTCCCGGTTGGCTCGGATCAGTTCGACCACATGTTCAAATGTTGGATAGCGTGCCAGCGCTGCCTGCACATCTTGGGCTGGCGCGGCCGTTGGCCCGCCGGCGTTGCCGCCGATTCCCGATGTGGCATAGGCCGGTCGGGCCGCAGCCTGCGGCGCGGCAGGAGCATGTCCCGGCGCACCGATTCCCTTGTCGGGGCCACCATTGGGCAGCGGGGGTGAATCCTGCAGACGCTTGATCAGCTCCTCCGGGCTAGGCAAGTCGGCCACATGGGTCAGGCGGATCACGGCCATTTCCGCAGCCATCATTGCGTTGGGTGCGGCGGAAACTTCCTCGAGCGCTTTCAGCAGCATTTGCCACATGCGTGTAAGGACTCGCATGGGCAGAGCCTCGGCCATTTGTTGACCTCGGGCGCGTTCGTCGGGGGAAACGGTGGGATCTTCGGCGGCATCCGGTGTGATCTTGACCACCGAAACCCAATGCGTGATTTCAGCCAGATCGCGTAAGACGGCGAGTGGATCAGCCCCTTCGGCATATTGCCCGCTCAGCTCGGTCAACGCGCCTGCAGCATCGCCGCGCAGGATCATATCCATCAGATCCAGCACCCGGCCCCGATCGGCCAGCCCCAGCATCGCGCGCACCTGATCCGCGCTGGTTTCACCGGCCCCGTGCGAGATCGCCTGATCAAGCAGCGAGGTCGCATCCCGCGCCGATCCCTCGGCGGCCCGGGTGATCAGCGACAACGCATCCTCGGCAATCTGTGCCCCTTCGGCATCTGCAATCTTGCGCAGCAGTCCGATCATATCCTCCGGCTCGATCCGGCGCAGATCAAAGCGCTGGCAACGGGACAGGACGGTCACCGGGACCTTGCGAATCTCGGTGGTGGCAAAGATGAACTTCACGTGTTCGGGGGGTTCTTCCAGCGTCTTGAGCAGCGCGTTGAAAGCGCTGGTCGATAGCATGTGAACCTCGTCGATGATATAGATCTTGTAGCGCGCGGATGCAGCGCGATAGCGTACGCTGTCGATGATCTCGCGGATGTCATTGACACCGGTGCGGCTGGCGGCGTCCATCTCCATCACATCGACATGGCGGCCCTCCATGATGGCTACGCAGTGTTCACATTGACCGCAGGGTTCGGTGGTAGGGCCGCCGCTGCCATCGGGACCGATGCAGTTCATACCCTTGGCTATGATCCGAGCGGTCGTCGTCTTGCCGGTACCGCGGATGCCGGTCATGATGAAGGCCTGCGCGATCCGGTCCGCCTCGAAGGCGTTTTTTAGAGTGCGCACCATGGCGTCCTGACCGACCAGATCGGCAAAGGTTTCGGGGCGGTATTTGCGGGCAAGAACCTGGTAGGCGGGGCTGGGCGTCTCGGTCATGTCTGCTCTGTCGGATTCGCGTTACGCCGCAGCGTAGAGGCCCCCGCCGCCCGCGTCCACAGCCAGCCGGGACGATTTTCATTTTGGAATGCGTGGGTATGCGGCTAAAATCCACTCTATTCTATTTACTGGACCAGTATGTTGTTGGGTGAAGTTTGTTTGGGGGGAGATTATGTCGCAACTGGTGGTTTATGCGTTGCAGGTCGGCGGAGGCACCTTGGCCTTGTCCTCGATGCCTGGGCGTGGAGGAACGTATGCAGAAGACCTTGATCTTATCGCAGACTGGAAGCCCGGGCTTGTGATCTCGATGACGACTGAGGTTGAGATGATTCAGGATGGTGCGCGGAATTTTGGCGCTGATATTCAGGGGCGTGCCAGCAGATGGGTGCATTTGCCGATCGAAGATTTTGGCACGCCACCCAAGGAGATTGTGGAGCGCTGGCCCCGCGTTGGCGCGACTGCCCGTCAGGCGTTGTCAGGTGGTGGCCGTGTGCTAGTGCATTGCCGTGGTGGCTGTGGCCGATCCGGGATGGTGGTTCTGCGTCTGATGGTTGAATGCGGTGAACGGCCTGAGGCGGCATTGAAGCGATTGCGTACGGTGCGTCCTTGCGCAGTCGAGACAAATGCCCAGATGCTTTGGGCCGTTGAACCGGCCCGTGTTCAAGCCGTTTGACGGCCTAGACACCAACATGTGGCGAGATTTCGCCACCGGTATGTGGTACCAGAAGCGAAGCCTCAAGCATGGCGCACGGATGGTTCCTCAGCAGGTCAGAGGGCAGGCTGCTGAACTCGGTCCCGAACATCATGTCAGCGTAGTCATCAAGCCGGTCGATCGCAGTTTCAGGATCGGCGCCGCAGAATACGCGGATCTGATCACATTGGGCGCGAAAGCGGGCGGTACACCCCTCTGGGCAGTGCGACAGGTCTATGCTGCCTTCAATTTCGAACTCAGGTTTTGTGATCGGCTGTGCAGACGACATGGCCTGCGTCAGAGCCCGCGCCATCTGCGCCAATGCGGGGCAGGGTGCGCCAGTACGTTGGCACACGGTCGCCGTGAATTCGTGTGTTTTGGTCTTCCAGATCATCAATGCGCCCTCCGCGCGCAAGGCGAGGGCGTGGCACAGGTTGGTCGTTGCGGAGCACGATCAAACCCGTCCCGGACACCCCGCCCGAGTTTCGGTTCTACATCCGATGGCAGGTCTCCTGACTTGCGGGTCATCGCTTTGCCGACCTTCCCAGCCTTCAAGGCCAGTGGTATCTCGGCATTGCTCTCCGCTTACAGTTGCGGGGGCAGTCTCGGACTAGGTTCTTTCCGGATTTATCCGGGCAGAACCGCACCGTGTTCCCTTTTCATCCCGGCCCGATTGGGCGCGAGAACCATCGCGCCATGGCTAGCGGCTGCGCCGTGCCCGAGTCAAGAAGATTGCGTCAGGCAAGTGACGTACGGTCCAGCTACGTCAACCTTGACTTGAGGCGCTTCGGGTGAACTGATCAGTTCAGTCGGTATTGGAGGGCACCATGTTGGACACGCAGCTGGCGGTTGTGACCGAGGATTTTCAGATCCCGTCCGACCCGGCAATGTTGTCGGCGCGGCTTTACCGTCCGGTTGCCGACCCCGAAAAGGTGGTCGTCATAAACGGTGCGACTGGGGTGCCGAGGGATTACTATCAGTACTTCGCCCGATGGCTTGCCGAAGAACAGGGCATGGCCTGCCTGACCTATGACTACCGGGATTTTGGTCACTCTTTGGTGGGTTCGCAAAAGCGGTCAAATGTCACCATGGCCGATTGGGCGTTGATCGACATTCCAGCCGCCCGGGCCGAGATGCGCCGACGGTTTCCGCAGGCCAAGCTATGGAGCATCGGTCATTCCTTGGGCGGAATGTTTGGCCCGATCCAACCCGATATCGATCAGATTGACAGGATGATCTGTGTCTGTTCGGGTCTGGTAACGCTGGCGGATCACCCTTGGCCTTATCGCGCTTTGGCGGCGTTGTTCTGGTATGGTCACGCGCCGCTGGTGGTCAAGGCGCTTGGCTACCTGCCCGGGCGGTTGGTCGGGTTTGGATCGGACCTGCCTGCCCAAGTCTATTGGCAATGGCGCAAATGGTGCACCGCCCCCAAAAGCTATGTGCCAGAGATCGGCACGACACTGCCCGCCGCCCGCTGGAAAGACTTGGGCAAACGTGTCGATCTGTTTACCTTCGCAGATGATGAAATGGTGCCGCCGGATGCTGTCTGGCGTCTTGCCGATCTCTATGGACCCAAAGCCGGGCGCCATCTGCTTGCACCAAGCGAATTCGGAGTGTCCAAGATCGGCCATATCGGTGCATTCGCAAGACGGAATGCGGCAGTCTGGCCTAGGCTGATCGCCTGATAGCGCTGGGCACCGGTAGGTCGGTGCCCAGCTTCGTTATAGCCCTTTACGGGATTTTTTCTCGTGCATCACGCTGCGCACCATCTTGCCGAAAGCCTTGTCACGGGCGCGGGCCTGCGCCACCGAAGCGGAATTGTGTTGGTCTTCGCGCCGCAGCTTGCGCCAGCGGTCCAGCCGCGCGGGATCAAGCGTACCAGCGTCGATTGCCGCCTGCACCGCACATCCGGGCTCAGACTCGTGCTGACAATCCGAGAAGCGGCAATCCAGGCTGAGGTCTGAGATGTCCGAAAATACCTCATCCAACCCCTCCTGCGCATCCAGCAGACGCAACGCGCGCATGCCGGGCGTATCGATCAGCCAGCCGCCATTGCGCATGCGATGCAAGGCGCGTGCAGTTGTTGTGTGCCTGCCGCGCGCATCGTCTTCGCGAATACCTGCGGTGGCCTGATCCTGCCCCGTCATCCCGTTGGCGAGCGTCGTTTTCCCAACGCCGGATGATCCAAGCAAGGCGCTGGTTTGTCCTTTCGGACACCACGACAGAACTTGTTCGAGATCGCCGTGATCCAGCGCGTTGACCGCAAGTACCGTCAGAAACGGGGCGAGCGATTGGGCTTGATCTACATAAAGGCTCGGATCATCGCACATGTCCGATTTGGTCAGAACGACCACCGGATAGCAGCCTGCCTGATGCGCCAGCGCAAGATACCGCTCCAATCGTGGCATATTGAAATCGGCGTTGCAGGAACTGACGATGAACAGCACATCAACATTTGCAGCAATCAGCTGCGCCGCTGCCCCTGTACCTGCGGCCCGGCGCTGCAGCAGGCTGCGCCGGTCCATCACTCGGCGTATGCGTTTGTTTTCATCCGCCAGAACCCAATCCCCAACGGCATATGCGCCGGTTGATTGATCCAGAGATAACAAAGGCGATTCACCTTCAGGGCGCAGCCCGATCAGTCGATCCCGGTGTACGGCCGAGATGCGATACGGAAGAAGTGACGGATCAGCCGTATGCTGAGCCGCGAAATGAGAGGACCATCCGAGGTCCGATAAGGAAAGTAACATTGGTCTGCCTGTGATCAGAAACAGCAATCCAGTCGAATGGCAATCGCGCATCCGCCGGCGACGTGTTCAGGCAATCAGTTGATCGGAAAGGATCAGAACCGGTCTGCCCGAAGGGTTTTTGCTACAATCATAAACGCCCTCCTGCGGCTGATAGGTTCTAAGTGAGAGGTTGGACATCGACCCAAGCGGGGCTCGTTGTGGCTGCTTCCTTCCGGACCTGACCAGGTTGGCGAGGCGCTCGCCCGCGCCAACCTCTCAAAGCCGATATAGGTGCATCCCCTGAAAATGGCAACCCGTCAGAAGGTCAGATGAATACGCATGAAACCATCCGCATCGTCGGGCAGAATGCGTGGATGATACTCAGCAAGCTCTGCAACATGGTGTAGCGCGCGCGGCCCCGTTGTCAGGATCGCGCCCTGCCTTTGGTTTGGCACAAAAGAAAAAGAGCGCGGTGCATGCGCAAGTGGGTCGGCGGGCAGTGTCCCGGCGACGTATTTGCATAGAATATCCTGTATGCTGATCTGAGGCAGGTCAATCATACGGGCTTGTCGCGCAATTGGAAAATGACCGCCGCCATTGGCGCGGTAGTTATTGGTGGCGACAAGGAAACTCTGGTTAGGCGCAATCGGCTGCCCATCGAATTCCAGGTTGCGTATGCGGGAAAATGCCGGATCAATCACTCGACCGAGCGTATCGAACCGCGCCGGTTGCGAAAGATCGATCTGGTAGGTGACGCCATGCAGGACATCGAAATTGAAGCCCGTGCGCTGAGGATCGGCAAGATCGATCGGGGCGTCTGATCCAAGTTGATGGAACAGCCCGGCTGACATCTCAAGCCAGTCCCGAATCTGAGAACCTGAGGCCAGCATCGCGCGCAATTCATTAGGAAAGACACTGAGATCGGCGATATGTCGAACTGAAATCTCGCCTGAGGGGATATCAGTGTAGTACTTGCTTCCTGCGCGCCCGCCGAACTTTGCCGGGGCGGCTGACGATATGATAGGCAAATCTGCCCAGTCGGTATCGACCAAATGCGGGCGTAGGGCAGCGGCCTGAGCCGCCGCAACCAAGGCCAGACCGCGATCCGGTACGCAATATGAGAAGTAGCTGTGCAGCGTGTGTGGGATTGTGCCCACTGGCCTGGTCACCCTTTTGCGCGTCGCAGCGTGGCCGGTCGCAAACAGCTCTGTGATCCTTTGGCATTCGGGTATTTCTGTACCCGATTGAGCGATTGCCCGTGCTTCGACATGGCTGCCTGTAATGCGCCAATCGCCGGTGGTATCTTTTTGCAGTGTCAGATCAATGATCCCAAGATGAGACCCGGCCCAACCCTGCATGACAACCGGCGTTCCATGGACAAGCCCCCGCGTACTGTCGACGAATGGATAACCATCATGCGCCTTTCCGGGCAGTGTCAGATGGGTGTGGCCTGCGACGACGGCATCAATCAGCGGCATCTCGGCCAGCGGGATGATCGCGTTTTCCATATCCGGCTCGGCCATTGCCGATCCCAGTCCGGTATGCGCAAGGGCGACAATCAGGTCGCAACCTTGCACGCTGAGATCTTCAGCAGCGCGCCGCGCAGCGGCCAGAATGTCTGTTACCACGACCCGGTCCGTTAGCAGATGTGCTTCCCACTGTGCGGTTTGAGAGGGCAAAACAGAAAGAACCCCGATGCGGATTGCGGTGTCCTGTCCATTTAGTCTGACAACCCGATGCAGAATCGTGTGTGCATCCCAACCTTGTTCGGTCTGAGTGGTTTGCATATTGCTGCAAATCATTGGGCAGGCGGTTTGGCGAGCGATGCGATTGACGAGTTCCAGCCCAAATCCGAAATCGTGATTACCCAATCCGATCGCGTCATAGTTCAACGTGTTGAACGCGCGTGGCAGGGGATGGGCGTCTGGCACGTTTTCAGCTGCCCATTTGCCAAATGGCGTTCCCTGCAGGCTATCACCATTGTCAAACAACAGCACAAGGGCGTCGTCGCGTTCAGCCTGTCTGCGCGCATCGTGAATCAGGCTGGCGGTACGGGTCAAACCAATCACAGGTTCGGGGCGATCCGAATAGTAATCATATGACGTCAGGTGCATGTGTAGATCGGATGTTGCAAGGATTCGAATCCGTGCGCTATCATCCGCATCTCTTCGTTGTCGCATTAAATGCTTTGATTTCAATATCTTCAACTTCTAGCTGTCAGTGTGTCAACGTTTCCACCATGAGGTCGATTTAATGCAATTTCCGGGGCGATGCTGCGGTCATTCCGCGGCAGGGTCGAAAAATGTTTGGTCGATACCCGTTGCACGATCAGGTAAGACGTGGCAGCCCTTTGCGCGGCAGTCAGGAACGGCAGGCATGAAACGCGCAGAACAGGTGACATTTGGCGGCTCGGCACTGGATCGGGCGGGTTTGCTGCGCGGCGACGCGGACAAACTGGCACAGGTTTATCGTGACCCTTTGGCAACATGTGTGTTGCTGTGGCGCGGCAAACTGTTGGTTGAGGGTGAGGCACTGGACCGGCTCGTCCGGCTTCCGATGACGCACAAGATTCTCGAACAGGGAGCGGGCGGTGTGATCGAGCAACCGATTTTCCTTGGAAAATCCGAGGATGGATCGCCGCTTTTTGCCATGGACATCTCGGGCTGGGCGGCTGAAGGGCTGGATTTATCCGGTGTCGGAGATTTTGTCGACCGCAGCGAACAGCAGCACCCTGATCTGCCCGAGGGGTGTGTCTTTGCCGAGCTGCGCCGCATCATGACACGCCTCAACCCACGAGACGCAGAGATTGCGGCAACCGCCAAGGCGGTGATCGGCTGGCACGAAACGCATCAATTCTGTGCCCGATGTGGTGCCCGCAGCGAGATGTCTCAGGGTGGATGGCAGCGCAGTTGCCCGGCCTGCGGCGGCCAGCATTTCCCGCGCACCGATCCTGTGGTCATCATGTTGATTACCCATGGCAATTCGGTGCTGATGGGGCGCTCTCCGGGCTGGCCTGAAGGCATGTATTCGCTTTTGGCTGGTTTTGTTGAGCCCGGTGAAACGCTGGAAGCCGCTGTGCGGCGCGAAGTGATGGAAGAGGCGGGCGTGCCCGTGGGTGCGGTGAGCTATCTCGCAAGCCAACCCTGGCCCTTTCCCGCATCCCTGATGTTTGGATGCGCAGGCGAGGCGTTATCGCGCGATATCCAGATCGATCCGGTCGAGATCGAGGATGCGATCTGGGTCACACGGACCGAGATGATGCAGGCCTTCGCTGGGGATCACCCTAAGCTGTTGCCTGCCCGAAAAGGTGCGATTGCGCACTTTTTGTTGCAACACTGGCTTGCAGACACGTTGGACTGACGAGAAACTGAACCCAATCTAGGGCAGAGAAAAGCAATCATGCAGTTTTCAGCGCAGGAAGATATCGATGTACCAATCGAGACGGTCTTCAACATGGTCTCGGATTTTGAACGCTTCGAACGCAAAGCCTTGCGGCGCGGGGTCGATGTGCGTCGGGTCACGGGGTCGGTTGTGCCGCAGGCCGGAATAACCTGGGAGACCGAATTCAAGATACGTGGCAAGCCACGTCATATCATTATCGAGATGACTGAATGCGACCGCCCGTCCTTGATGCGGTTCCAGTCCAGCAGCAAGGGAATGAACGGCGACACGGTGATCGAGCTTTTGGCGCTTTCCCAACGTCGGACACGGCTGCGCGTTGAAACATCGCTGGGTGCGAAAACGCTGCCCGCCCGCCTATTGCTTCAATCCCTGAAGTTAGGGCAATCCCGATTCAGGCGGCAGTTCCAGACCCGTCTCAGCGAATTCGCGCGCGATATGGAGGAACGACACCTCCATGGTGTCTGACAACCGAGAAGTAGATGAGTACTTTAACGAGACCGATCATACGCGACGCTGTCGAAGCCGATGCGGATGGCTTGTCCGGTGTGCTAACAGCGCTTGTAGCGGCTGGAAAGCGGACCAAGCCCGCCGACAGCGCCTTTGCACTGACGCATTACATCTGCGACCCTGAGCGGATTCAGTGTAGCCTTGCCGTTGCGCCGGACGGACAGATACTGGGTTTCCAGTCGTTGAAGCTTGCCACCCGAAACAACCCGTATGGCGTTGCGGTCGGGTGGGGCATCATTGGGACGCATATCAAACCGTCCGCTGCGCGATGTGGTATCGGTCGGGCGTTGTTCAAACGTTCTCTTCAAGCCGCTAGGCAGCAGGGATTGCCCGCTATCGATGCTACGATCGGGGCCAATAATTCCGACGGCCTTGGCTATTATGAGGCGATGGGATTCAGAGAGTACCGGCAGATGGATGGCGCGATATGCAAGGTCTTTCGCATGGGGACCGGAGTGACCAACCCGTAGTCCGCCGCACTTTCAGGATGTCGCACCGAAGGACTCTAGCTACCGTTCTAAGCTGCAAGCGTAGCTGCCCCGCCTATCTAGGCCGTTCCTTTGAAGGGGCGAGCCGATTGCCTGCACTAACCACGAGGTTGCGCCGCCGGATAAACGCCGAGGACCTCTACGTTGGTGGTAAAATGCTCAAGCTCATCCATCGCCAGTTGCACATTTCGATCGCCTGGATGACCCACGATATCGGCATAGAACTGGGTCGCGGTGAAGGACCCGTCGACCATATAGCTTTCCAGCTTGGTCATGTTGATTCCGTTGGTGGCAAATCCGCCCATCGCTTTGTACAGCGCTGCCGGGATGTTACGCACCTGAAAGACAAAACTTGTGATCATGCCGTGATCACCACGGCGCGATTCATCGGCCTCACGAGACATCACCAGAAAACGGGTCGTGTTGTCGCCCTGATCCTCAATGTGACGGGCCAAAACGTTGAGGCCGTAAATCTCACCTGCCAGCTCACTGGCTAACGCTGCGGAGTGTTTGTCGCCGATCTCGGCGACCTCGCGTGCGGCACGAGCATTATCCGGGCTGACCCTGCCACGAATTCCGTGTTGCTTCAGGAAACCTGCGCATTGTGGTAGCAAGACGAGGTGGGAATGCGCCTCAGTGATATCCTCCAGAGTCGCGCCCGGTACGCCCAACAGGTTGATGTGCACGCGCACAAATGCTTCGTCGATGATGTGCAGCCCGCTATGCGGAAGCAGGCGGTGAATATCGGCCACACGACCATAGGTGGTATTTTCCACCGGTAGCATGGCCAGATCAGCCTCACCTGAGCGCACTGATTCGATCACATCTTCGAAAGTGCGGCAGGGCAGGGCGTCCATATCCGGTCGCGCGTTCCGGCAGGCTTCGTGACTGTATGCGCCGGGTTCTCCCTGAAATGCTATGCGATTGGTCATTTGGTCGTTTCCGTGCAACAAGTTCTTGAATTGGGCGTTTAGTCGCGGTGTCTATACCTTGCGTCTTCTCAGGGGAAGCCTTAGACACCCCGCAGACAGCTGAAATGGACACGCGATCAAAATGTTCGACACGATGACAGTTACCAAAGCCGCAGCCGGCTTGTTTGGCACCTTCCTGGTGTTGCTTCTGGCAAAATGGGGGGCGGATGTCCTCTATAGCTCTGACAGCCATCTTGCCGAAGCTGCTTACATTATCGAAACCGAAAGCTCGGGCGAAAGCGCGGACGGCGAAGAAGTAGTCTTTGAAGATATGTTGGCTGCAGCCGATCCGGAAAAAGGCGCGCGCGTATTCCGCAAGTGCACCGCTTGCCACAAACTGGAAGACGGCGCCAATGGTACAGGTCCTTACCTTTATGGTGTCGTAGATCGCCCGGTTGCCTCAGCTAAAGGCTTTACCGGTTATTCGGCCTCGATGCAGGCGCATGGTGGCAACTGGACACCCGAAGCCCTGGACGCGTTCCTAGAACGCCCAAGCGCCTATATCTCGGGCACTTCGATGAGCTTTGCTGGCCTGAAAAAACCACAAGAACGCGCCGATCTGATTGCGTATCTGCAGACCATCGGCAACTGATCTGTTGATCAGATTTGCAGGATTTAAAGCCGCTGCCCTGCGCAGCGGCTTTATTTTTTGTCTGAGAAGAACTTCACAAAGCGTTCACGCATTCTAAACTTGCAACTGACAGTGCTGGACCTTTAGCTGGCGGGCACGACAATGAAGATGACAGAAATTCAGAGGACGAGCCTGATGAAACCCCTTCTGCCCCAGATGCGCTTTACCGGAATTCACGCTTGGGCTGCGGCTTTGGGGATTTCGGCGACACTGGTTCTGGGCAGCAGCGATCCTGCCCGTGCCAATGAAGAGGGCGTCACGCGCAGCCACGGGTATTCCTATTTCGGAAATCTGGATTATCCGGCCGACTATCCGTACTTGAACTACGTCAACCCAGACGCACCAAAGGGCGGAGAGCTGTCTTTGGCGGGCTCAGGTACGTTTGATTCCCTGAACCCTTATTCGCGCAAGGGGCGGGCAGGCGCTTTGACTACGCTTCAATATGACCCGCTGATCGAAAGCACCGCGGATAGTGTCGGGCAGTATTATGGGGTTGTTGCGGAAAGTATGGAATATGACGAAGGGCGCAATTATGTGATCTTCAATCTGCGCCCCGAAGCTATGTTCTGGGATGGCACCCCGGTGACTGCCGAAGACGTCGTCTATAGTCATCGTTTGTTCATTGAGCAGGGTTTGCCGTCTTATGCGCAAGCCGTCGGGCGCATGGTTACAGGGGCTGAAGCTCTGGATGACCACACTGTAAAATTTACTTTTAGTCCGGATGTCACCCGGCGCGGGTTGATCGAAACCGTCGGGTCGACCCCGGTATTTTCAAAAGCCTGGTTCGAGGCTGATGAAAGCCGTCGTCTGGACGAACCGCGGCTGGAGGTCGCCGTTGGTTCAGGTCCTTACAAACTGGACAGCTATGACATCAACCGTCGTATAGTCTACAAGCGTCGCGACGATTATTGGGGCAAGGATCTGCCGATCAACATAGGCCGCAACAATTACGACACTATCCGGATCGAGTATTTCGCGGATCAAACCGCCGCCTTCGAAGGGTTCAAGGCGGGCGAATACACGATGCGTATCGAAAGTGACCCCAAGCTCTGGGCCTCTAGTTACGATTTCCCGAAACTCAGCGAAGGGTTTGTCGTGCAGGACGAGATCGTGGATGGTAGCCCACCGACGCCGTCGGGTTTCGTTTTCAATCTGGGCAAGCCTCAATTTGCCGACAAGAATGTGCGTAAAGCGCTGGCGCTGGCGTTCAATTTCGAATGGGCAAATGAATCGCTGATGTTCGGTCTGAACGCACCGCGCAGTTCATTTGTGCAGGGGACACATCTTGAAGCGACAGGCGTGCCGGAGGGTGCCGAACTGGCGTTTCTGGAAACGCTGGGTGACGTGGTTCCGGCCGAGGTGTTCAGCGAGCCTGCGCTTGTCGTCCACGAATCCAATCCAGCTCGGTTGAACGACCGTCGCAATTTGCGGCAAGCCTCGAAACTGCTGGACGAGGCTGGTTGGCCCGTCGGCGACGGCAATCTGCGCCGCAATGCCGATGGGCAGATGCTGAAGGTCAATATTCCGTATGCGTCGAGCATTCCAACCTCGACCGCCACCATGATCGAGACCTATGTGCAGAACCTGCAGTCGATCGGTGTGGATGCTTCGGCAGAGAAGGTAGATCCTTCTCAATTCACCCTGCGGCGGCGTGAGCGTGATTATGATATGGTATATTCGAACCGCTACGGCTCGTTCCTGTCGACCGGCGGGGGTCTCAGTCAGATGTACGGATCGGAAGAAGCCGCGTTCAGCTTGTTCAACCCTGCCGGTCTTGCCAGCCCGCTTGTTGACGCTGTGATCGAAGCGTCATTCGACACGACAAATCAGGCAGAACAGGATGCTGCGCTGATGGCGTTGGATCGTGTCTTGCGTTATGAGTTCTTCGTCATTCCCGATGGGTATGTGGCGGATTACTGGACGGCTTATTACGACATGTACGAATACCCTGAAAACCTGCCTCCATTCTCGCTTGGGTATCTCGATCTGTGGTGGATCAACCCCGAGAAAGAGGCTGACCTGAAAGCCAAAGGCGCGCTGCGATAACATGGGCGCCTATATCCTAAGACGCCTGTTGCTGGTCATTCCGACCCTTCTGGGCATCATGATCGTCAACTTCACGCTGGTGCAGTTCGTGCCCGGTGGTCCCATTGAACAGATCATCGCGCAGATCGAAGGGCAGGGCGACGTCTTTGCTGGGTTCGCTGGTGGAGGCGATGCCGGAGCTGGGGCCGAGCCCGCAGGTGGTGCCATTGATGACAAATACGTCGGTGCGCGTGGCCTTCCGCCCGAATTCATCGCTGAACTGGAAAAAGAGTTTGGCTTCGACAAACCGCCACTGGAACGCTTTCTGGGCATGATGGGCAACTACCTGACGCTGGATTTTGGAGAGAGCTATTTCCGCTCGATCAGTGTGATTGATCTGGTGCTGGAAAAGATGCCGGTGTCTATTTCGCTGGGTCTGTGGTCGACGCTGATCGCCTATCTGGTCTCGATCCCGCTAGGTATCCGCAAGGCGATCAAGGACGGGTCGAGCTTTGATACTTGGACCAGCGGTGCGATCATCGTGGCCTATGCGATCCCCGGTTTCCTGTTTGCCATTCTGCTGCTGGTGTTGTTCGCCGGTGGCTCTTACTGGCAGATTTTCCCGCTACGGGGTTTGACCTCGGACAATTGGGACAGCCTCAGCCTGTTTGGGAAGATTACTGACTATTTCTGGCACATTGCTTTGCCGATAATCGCGCTGACCATCTCGGCCTTTGCGACGCTGACGCTGCTGACCAAGAACTCGTTTCTGGATGAGATCAAGAAGCAGTACGTGATGACCGCTCGCGCCAAGGGTTTGAGTGAAAGCAAGGTGCTGTATGGTCATGTCTTCCGCAACGCGATGCTGATCGTGATTGCAGGTTTCCCTGCTGTATTCATTGGTGTGTTCTTCGGTGGATCGATCATCATCGAGACCATTTTCTCGCTCGATGGTCTTGGGCGTCTGGGCTTTGAGGCCGCAGTGGCGCGCGACTATCCGGTGATTTTTGGTACGCTTTTCATATTTGGCCTTATGGGGCTGGTCGTCGGCATTATCAGCGATCTGATGTATGTGCTCGTTGACCCACGTATCGATTTCGAAAAGCGGGAGGGGTAAATGGCACTCTCCCCTCTCAATCAGCGCCGTTGGCGCAACTTCCGGCGCAATGGCAGGGCGTTCTGGTCGCTGATCATCTTCTCGGTGTTGTTCGGCCTATCGCTGTTTGCCGAGTTCATCGCTAACGACAAACCGATCCTGGTAAAGTACCGGGGTGAAATCTACACGCCAGTCTTCAACTTTTACGCCGAGACTGAGTTCGGCGGTGATTTCCAGACCGAGGCGATCTATCGCGACCCCGAGGTCATGTGCCTGATCGATAGCGGCGGATTGGATCAGTGCTTCGACGACCCCGAAGGTATCATCGACGAAATCAAGGCGGGCACGTTCGAAGCGGATGGGTTTGAGCGAGGCTGGGCCATCTGGCCTCCAATCCCGTATTCCTTCAACACCAGCGTGGACCGCCCGGGCGCTGCACCGCTGCCGCCTAATGGTCAGAATCTGCTCGGCACTGACGACACCAAGCGAGATGTGCTAGCTCGTGTCATCTATGGCTTCCGCCTGTCGATCCTGTTCACTTTACTCGTCACCGGTGTGGCCAGTTTGATCGGCATTTTTGCTGGGGCCATTCAGGGGTTCTTTGGCGGTTGGCTGGATCTGATCTTCCAACGTATTATCGAGATCTGGTCGGCGACACCCTCGCTTTATGTCATTATCATCATGTTCGCGATTCTTGGGCGAAGTTTCTGGCTCTTGGTGATTCTGATGATCCTGTTCAGTTGGACCGGACTGGTGGGCGTCGTGCGCGCTGAATTCCTGCGGGCACGAAATTTGGAGTATGTCCGTGCCGCGCGGGCGCTGGGCGTGGGTAACATGACGATCATGTTTCGCCACATGCTGCCTAATGCGATGGTCGCCACGCTGACCTTCATGCCGTTCATCGTGACTGGAACCATCGGTGGGCTGGCTTCGCTGGATTTCCTTGGCTTCGGTTTGCCGTCTTCAGCCCCGTCGCTTGGAGAGTTGACTTTGCAGGCGAAACAGAACCTTCAGGCACCGTGGCTGGCCTTCACTGCCTTCTTCACCTTTGCCATCATGCTGTCGCTGTTGGTCTTCATTTTTGAAGGCGTCCGCGATGCGTTTGATCCCAGAAAGACCTTCTCATGAGCCTTTTGGATGTGAACAACCTCAAGGTCTCGTTCCGGCAGGACGGGCAGGTGAGTGCGGCAATCAAAGGCGTGTCCTTTACCGTCGACCGGGGTGAAACGGTGGCTTTGGTGGGCGAATCCGGCTCGGGCAAATCCGTGACGGCGTTGAGCACTGTGTCGCTGCTGGGTGATAGCGCAATTGTCGAAGGCTCGGTCACTTATGAAGGGCAAGAGATGATCGGCGCGACCGAAGACAGGTTGATGGACGTGCGCGGCAACGACATTAGTTTCATCTTTCAGGAGCCGATGACCTCGCTCAATCCATTGCACACGATCCAGAAACAGATGGCGGAATCGCTGGCTCTGCATCAGGGCGTTACCGGCGATGAGGCACGGGAACGGATTGTAGAACTGCTGACCAAGGTCGGCATCCGAGACCCCGAGGAACGGCTGGACAGCTATCCGCACCAGTTGTCCGGCGGGCAGCGTCAACGCGTGATGATCGCGATGGCGTTGGCGAACAAGCCGGACATTTTGATCGCGGATGAGCCGACAACGGCGCTGGACGTCACCATCCAGGCGCAGATTCTGGAGTTGCTGGCCGAATTGCAAAAGTCCGAGAACATGGGTATGTTGTTCATCACCCATGACCTTGGCATCGTCCGCCGCATCGCCGACCGGGTTTGCGTGATGAAGGACGGTGAAATTGTCGAAGCCGGAGTGACAACGGAGATTTTCGACAACCCGCAACACCCCTATACTCGCAAGCTTCTGGAGGCCGAGCCGTCCGGGCACCCCGACCCGGTGGCCCCGGATGCCGAAGAGGTAGCCCGCACCGATCACCTGAAAGTCTGGTTCCCGATCCAGCGCGGTTTCCTGAAACGGACCGTAGGCTATGTGAAGGCCGTCAACGACGCGACCCTCAGCGTCCGTGCCGGGGAAACGCTTGGGATCGTGGGGGAGAGCGGCTCGGGCAAGACGACGCTGGCGCTGGCGATCATGCGTCTGATCGCGTCCGAGGGCGGGATCACTTTCCGCGACCAGAATGTGCGCCGCTGGTCAACGCGCGAGTTGCGGCGGTTGCGCAAGGACATGCAGATCGTATTTCAGGATCCGTTCGGCAGCCTCAGCCCGCGGATGACCTGCATGCAGATCATCGCCGAGGGGCTGGCCATCCATAAGGTCGATCCTCATCGCGCCCCGCGCGATCTGGTGGCCGAAGTGATGAACGAGGTCGGATTGGACCCCTCTGCGATGGACCGCTATCCGCATGAGTTCTCCGGCGGGCAACGCCAGCGGATCGCCATCGCCCGCGCCATGGTGTTGCGGCCCAAGCTGCTGGTTCTGGACGAGCCTACAAGTGCGCTGGACATGACCGTGCAGGTGCAGATCGTTGACCTGCTGCGTGACCTGCAAAGGAAATACGGGCTGGCCTATCTGTTTATCAGCCACGACCTGAAGGTCGTGCGCGCGATGTCACATAACGTAATCGTCATGCGAAACGGCGATGTCGTCGAGATGGGCGCTGCCGAAGATTTGTTCGAACACGCCCAGACCGACTACACCCGCGAACTGATCGCGGCAGCGGGCTGATACGCAGCCCGCGCCTTCGATGTCAGGCTATTTCCTTGTTTTTGGCTGACGCGGGAACGGGGCCGCGCAGTTCTTCATAGTGATCGAATTGCAGTTTGACCCAACCGGTGCCACGGGTGGCACTGGCGAGGGTTCGGTGCAGTTCATCTTCCGCAACGGCGGGGAGTGTCGCATTGAAGATTTCCCAGCCTGAGGCGTTGGGGTTGCCTTCGAAACCTAGGACTTGTCCCTGCAGCGAGCTGATCGTTGGAACGAGATCGCCTACGAAGGTTGACGGCAGATGGATCTCGGCGTTCAGGATCGGTTGCAGCACGACTGGTTTCGCTTCGGGCAGCGCTTCACGCACCGCGTTCTTGCCAGCGGTGCGGAAGGCATAATCCGAACTGTCCACGTTATGGTGCTTGCCGTCGCTGAGCGTCACCTTAACGTCCACCACAGGGAAACCTTCGGGGCCTTCGACCAGTGCGTCCTTGGCCCCGTGTTCAACCGAAGGAATGTAATTCCGGGGTACGGCCCCACCTTTCACCACTTCCTCGAACTGGAACCCCGAGCCGCGCGGCAGCGGAGCGATGGATATGACCACATCGGCAAACTGCCCCGCACCGCCGGATTGCTTGCGGTGGCGATGGCGATGATCGACCCTTGTGCGAATGGTTTCGCGATAGGCGGTTCCGGCGGCCTCGGCCTCGATCTCGATGCCAAAATCCTCGGCGAGTTTGGCGGTCACGCGGCGCATGTGCTGCGGGCCTTGTGAGCCCAGAATAGAATGACCGCTCAACTCGTCTTGCTCCAGGTGCAGGCCGGGGTCGATCTCAACCAGCCGGGTCAACGCATTCGACAGGCGCACGTCGTCTCGCTCATGCGCGGGCGATACGACCTGACGATGCGCGGCAGGATGGGATGAGGCCCATTCCGGCAACGGCGTTGCCGCCGCGCTGTCATAGATGAAGCCAGGATTAAGGTGGTCGGATTTGACAGCAAGGCCAATATGTCCGGCTTCAAGCGCGCTGATCTGGGTCTTGGCGTCCAAGGTTGTCAGATTTCCAACAGTTTCGCCACCAAGGGGTTCATGAGCTTTCACGCCGTCGCCCAGACCGCGCAATACGGTGATCTTGCCGATATGCTTCTTCACATCCGCAAAGCCAGCAATGGCACGGGCGTTTTCTTCGGCCTCATCCCGGTCAGCTGCAATGTTGAATTCAGGTGCTTCATGACGCAGCGCTTTCATCAAGCGGGTCAGACCGTTGCCATGGCTCGCGGCACCCAGACAAGCCGGGATAAGCTGATGGTTCTGCAAGACCTGTGCGGCCAGCTCGTATACCTCGTCGCTTGGGGGCTGTTTGTCCTCAATCAGTTGCTCCAGCAGATTGTCATCGAAATCCGATAGGGTCTCCAACAACTCAGTGCGTGCTTCCTGTTCGCGGTCTTCCGCTGATTGCGGTAGCTCGATCAGGGCCGAGGGCTGCCCCTCCTGATACTTCCAGGCGCGTTCCGAGATCAGATCGACTGCGCCGATAATGGTGTCTCCGTCCCGGATCGGCACCTGCCGCAGAGCGATGTGGTGGGTGCAATAGGTCTGCAGTGCAGCAACGATGTCGCGGATGCGACCGTTAGGGCTGTCCATGCGGTTGATGAATAAAAAACAGGGAATGCCGGCCTCTTCGACCAACCTTAGATACGGGGCACACAGAACGGCGGCATCGGGGTCAGGCGGGACAACCACAACTGCTGCGTCCGAGATCGCCATGGCCGGGCCGACATAGGCCAGCGCATCGCCGCCTCCGTCTACGTCCACAGCGCACCACGGTTCGTTTAAATAAGAAAAACCGTGCAGATGCACGGTTCCGGCAACATCGAATGTGGTGGGCCGCCCGTCGAGGCGGCTGATCGCTTCGACCAAGGTGGATTTGCCCGATTGGCTGGGGCCGAGGACGGTGAAAACGCGCATGAGTGCTGTCCCTCTTTCAGGTTGCAGTATGGCTGCACGAAAAGGGCTGTCGAACGCATGCGCGTCGGCAAGAACTGTCTGCGTTTGCCTGCCTCAGGCTGTGAAGAGGTGGGTCTCTCCACCCCCTTGAGTGTGGAGAAAACCGAAGGCATGCGTCAAGCCCCCGTGCCGGTTTGTAAGGGAAGGTCGCGAAAAACGACCTGCCGAAGAGTGTTCAGATCGCGGAACTATGCCCAGCCTTACTCAGATCATACGTGTCAAAGCTGCGCGCGATCATGCGGGTCAGCGCACGTGCTTCGGGCGGTATGAACAATCCGTTTTCATCCACGCGTAGCAACCCGTCGAAGGCCGCGTTTGCCGTTGCGTACATTTGCTGCAGTTCCGCAGTTGAAATGTCATAATCGCGCAGAATCTCGGCCGAGTTGATCTGAAAATCGCACATCAATGCTTCGATCAGACGAGACCGTAGAACATCCTGATCTTTGAACAAATGCCCGCGCGACGTCGAGAACCGCCCTTCGCGTATGGCCTTCGTATGAGCCGAGGTTGCCGGTGCGTTCTGCGCATATCCTTGCGGGAAGCGTGAGATCGAGCTGGCACCCAAGCCAATCAGAATAGGAGCTTGATCGTCTGTATAGCCCTGGAAATTTCGTTTTAGGCGACCCGCGCGCAACGCGTGGGTCAGTCCATCGTCCTGCGTTGCAAAGTGGTCGATCCCGATCTCGGCATAATTGTCCCATAGGAACAGTCGCCGGGCGGTTTCAAAAAGTTCCAGTCGCTGTTCCGGTGTGGGCAGGGCATCTGATGGAATCAACTGCTGGCGCTTGGCCATCCACGGCACATGCGCGTAGCCATAGAGTGCGACCCGGTCAGGGTTCAGCGACAACAGCTTTTGCACACTTTCGGTCATGCGTGCCTTGGTCTGGTGGGGCAGGCCATAAAGGATGTCCGCATTCAGGCTGGATATACCACGCGCTCGGATCATCTCGGCAGCTTCGCGGGTGGTGTCATAGCTTTGAATGCGACCGATGGTTTTCTGGATTTCGTCGTCAAAATCCTGAACGCCGATCGATGCGCGGTTCATCCCGGCTTCGGCCAGTGCATCCAGCCGAGCTTCGTCGATCTCATTCGGATCGATCTCGACGGAAAACTCGGCGTCTGGGCCTAAAGGCACAATCTCAAGGATTCGCGCGGCCAGATCCCGCATCAGGTCTGCATTCAACAGCGTCGGCGTACCGCCGCCCCAGTGTAGCCGCGACAATTTAACACCCTCTGGCAGGCGTGCCGCCAGCAGGTCCAGCTCGGCCTTTAGCACGTCGACATAGGCAATGACCGGGTTATCAGTCTGGGTGCCTTGTGTCCGGCAGGCGCAAAACCAGCACAGCCGACGGCAGAAGGGTACGTGGATGTAAAGCGAGATTGAACTGCCCGGAGCAATCCCGGAAATCCAGTCGCTAAACAGATCGGCCCCAACGTCATTGCTGAAGTGGGGTGCGGTGGGATAGCTTGTGTAACGCGGTACTTTCGCGTCAAAAAGTCCAAGCCGTGCCAGTTGAGGTTTCAGTGTCATAAAGATATGACTATAGCTGGAGGGCCCAGGGTACTTTGACCGAAATCAAATGGAAGCGCGAATGACACTCAAGGCCCAATTCGACCACACCAATTGCGCAGAATGCCCGATCCGGCATCGTGCGGTGTGCGCGCATTGCGAAAAGGACGAGCTGGAAGAGCTTGAGAACATCAAGTACTACCGCAGCTTTGAGGCGGGGCAGACGATCATCTGGTCCGGCGATCCGATGAATTTTGTCGGCTCGGTCGTGTCGGGAATCGCGTCTTTGACACAGACGATGGAGGATGGGCGCAGGCAAATGGTCGGCCTGCTGCTGCCTAGTGATTTCGTGGGTCGCCCTGGACGAGACAACGCGCCTTATGACGTGGTTGCAACCACCGATCTGATGATGTGCTGTTTCCGCAAAAAGCCGTTCGAAGACATGATGATCACAACGCCGCACATCTCGCAGCGTCTGCTGGAAATGACGCTGGACGAATTGGATGCGGCCCGTGAGTGGATGCTGGTGCTTGGGCGCAAGACGGCGCGGGAAAAGATTGCCAGCCTGCTTTCGATCATCGCGCGCCGGGACGCATCGATTCATCAAGCCGGAATGGTAGCTCCGATTGTCTTTGACCTGCCACTGACGCGCGAGGCGATGGCCGACTATCTTGGGCTGACCCTGGAAACTGTCAGCCGGCAGATTTCCGCCTTGAAGAAAGATCAGGTCATTACTCTGGAAGGTAAACGCCATGTAACAATCCCCGATATGGGGCGCCTAATGGAAGAGGCGGGCGACGATACCGATGGCGGGTTTCTGGTCTGATGCCTCAGCCCGCCGCCCTCGAACAATTGGGAGTCCCTTATGGAATTTAGCGGTTTACTCGCCATGCTGTTCATCGGCGCAATAGCTGGCTGGCTGTCGGGAAAAATCATGGAAGGGCGTGGGTTCGGCCTGATCGGGAATATTATAGTCGGGATTGTCGGTGCGTTTCTGGCGGGCACGATCTTTCCCGCCCTGGGCTTTGCGGTTGGCGGAGGGCTCATCTCTTCGATCTTCTTTGCCACTATCGGCGCGGTGATCCTGCTGTTCCTGATCGGCCTGATCCGCAAGACATAAAGCCGCACCAGAGACGGGCGGCTTTTGCGTTTGTTGGCGTCGTCAGTGAGCCAGAAACACGGGGATTTCTGATTGCTCCAGCATATTGCGGGTCGCACCGCCCAAAATGGCCTCGCGAAAGCGCGAATGGCCATAGGCCCCCATAACGATCATATCGGCCTCGGTATCGGCAGCGTGGCGATTGAGGATGTCTGAGACGCGCGTCATGGTCTTGCTGAGCACGTCGATTTCGCACTTCACCCCATGTCGTGCCAGCATCTGAGATAGCAGACCGCCCGGGTCCGATCGATCCGGCCCATGACGCGGTGGATCAATCACAACAATCCGTGTGAGTTCGGCCTGCTTCAAGAATGGCAACGCGCGACGGATGGCGCGCATCGCTTCGACGCTTTCGTTCCAGCCCACCATGACGGTTTTAGGGGCCGAAATCGGTTTGTTATCATCGGGCACTAACAGCACCGGCGAATGGCCTTCGAACATGGCGGCCTCGACGATGGGTTCAGCTTCTGCGTCGCGGTCTTTTCCATAAGGTCGCGGCAATACCACGAGATCCGAAAAGCGCGCGCGACGTGCGACATGTCGCCCGAGATCAGCGATCTGAGCTACCCCGTTTTCAGCGGACCAGCGCACGCCCGACTTACCCAGATAATCCTGAGCGTAGGCGAGTATCTCGTCCGCCTCGGCATTGGCGCGGCTCAGGGTCTCCTGCAGGATCAAAGCGTTTGCACCGGCATAATAATAACCGGTCTGACTGCGATCGACGCCAAGACACAACGCTTCGACATGGGCGTCCTGCCCTTCTGCCAATGCCACCATTTGTGCCAGTACGTTCTGAGAAAGCTTGGTTTCCGTCATGACCGTAAGAAGAGATTTAAATGCCATGTCGACCTCATGTTTCCGGCGCTGTCCGTTGCCAGCGCGTGTCTGTTTCTGCAAAATACCTCTCACAGAAAACAGGGGCTTGTCTTGATGCAGATCAAAGCGTCAAAGGCGACCTCGCTGCATTACAGCATGCAGTCAAAAAGGTTTCGCGTGACACGAAGAATCGCGCGAGGCATGGCAAAGGGACGCAATATGTCAAATTACATCAAGCTGATCGTGCTTGGGCTGGTGGTGCTGTTCGCAGCCATCGGCTCTAACTACGCACGGGATTTGGCGTATCAGGTGCACGCAATTCTGGTGATGTTGATCGCCGGCGGTCTGTTCATCTGGACGCTTAGAAACACGGAAGAGCCAGATATCCTCGTCGACCGCTCTGGTGAGTATATGGATGACGTGATCCGCTACGGCGTGATCGCAACCGCATTCTGGGGGGTAGTCGGGTTCCTGGCGGGGACTTTTATTGCGTTCCAGCTAGCCTTTCCGGCGCTGAACTTCGAATGGGCGCAGGGCTATCTTAATTTCGGGCGTCTGCGGCCGTTACATACATCGGCGGTTATCTTTGCCTTTGGCGGTAACGCGTTGATCGCAACTTCGTTCTATGTCGTACAGCGCACCAGCGCTGCGCGACTTTGGGGTGGAAACCTGGCATGGTTCGTGTTCTGGGGCTATCAGCTGTTCATCGTGCTTGCGGCAACCGGTTATATACTTGGTGGAACGCAGTCGAAAGAATATGCCGAACCTGAATGGTACGTTGACCTGTGGCTGACCGTTGTCTGGGTTGCCTATCTGGCTGTTTATCTGGGCACGATCATCAAGCGGAAAGAGCCGCACATCTACGTGGCAAACTGGTTCTATCTGGCCTTTATCGTGACTGTCGCCATGCTGCACCTGGTCAACAACATGACCATCCCGGTCAGCATCTGGGGATCGAAATCGGTCATCGTCTGGTCTGGTGTTCAGGATGCCATGATCCAGTGGTGGTATGGCCACAACGCCGTGGGCTTCTTCCTGACTGCCGGTTTCCTGGGTATGATGTACTACTTCATCCCGAAACAGGCTGAGCGTCCAGTATTCAGCTACAAGCTGTCGATCATCCACTTCTGGGCGCTGATCTTCCTGTATATCTGGGCCGGCCCGCACCACCTGCACTATACCGCGCTGCCTGATTGGGCCTCGACCCTTGGCATGGTATTCTCGGTGATCCTATGGATGCCTTCGTGGGGTGGTATGATAAACGGTCTGATGACCCTGTCGGGTGCATGGGACAAACTACGCACTGACCCAGTGATCCGGATGATGGTGATTTCGGTCGGCTTTTACGGCATGTCCACGTTCGAGGGTCCGATGATGTCGATCCGCGCTGTGAACAGCCTCAGCCACTATACCGACTGGACTATCGGTCACGTACACTCGGGCGCGCTGGGCTGGAACGGTATGATCACCTTTGGTGCTCTTTACTTCCTAGTCCCTGTTCTGTGGAAGCGTGAGCGCCTGTACTCGCTGCAGCTGGTCAGCTGGCACTTCTGGCTCGCCACCATTGGCATCGTTCTCTACGCGGCGTCGATGTGGGTCACCGGTATCATGGAAGGCCTGATGTGGCGTGAAGTGGACGCCAATGGCTTCTTGGTGAATTCGTTCGCTGACACCGTTGCCGCGAAGTTCCCGATGTATGTGGTGCGTGCGCTGGGTGGCGTGATGTTCGTCGCTGGCTCGCTGATCATGTGCTACAACCTGTGGATGACCGTACGGAAAGCGCCGGCCAAAGAGGCCAGCCTGACCGTCGCGGTCCCGGCTGAATAAGGAGGGCCGGAGCAATGGCAATTCTCGACAAACACAAGATCCTCGAGACCAACGCGACCCTCCTGCTGATCTTCAGCTTTCTGGTCGTGACCATCGGTGGCATCGTACAGATCGCGCCCCTGTTCTATCTTGAGAACACCATCGAGAAGGTGGAGGGCATGCGCCCTTACACCCCTCTCGAACTGGCGGGGCGTGAGGTTTATCTGCGCGAAGGCTGCTATGTTTGCCACAGCCAGATGATCCGCCCGATGCGTGATGAGGTTGAACGCTATGGCCACTACTCGCTGGCGGCTGAATCCATGTATGATCATCCGTTCCAATGGGGGTCCAAACGCACCGGGCCGGATATTGCCCGCGTCGGTGGCCGGTATTCGGATCAATGGCAGGTGGACCACCTGCGCGATCCACAATCGGTGGTGCCGGAATCGGTGATGCCGAAATACGGCTTCCTTGAGGATCGTAAGCTAGACGGCAAGTATATCGGTGACATCATGGCGGCAAATGCCGTGGTCGGCACCCCGTATACCGACGAGATGCTTGAACAGGCGCAGGCCGATTTTCGGGCGCAGGCCGATCCGGACAGCGATTATGATGGATTGTTGGAACGCTATGGCGACAAGGTCAATGTGCGTAACTTTGACGGTCAGCCCGAGCTGACTGAAATGGATGCGTTGGTTGCTTACCTCCAGATGCTGGGCACGCTGGTCGATTTCTCGACCTTCACCCCGGACGCAAGCCGTTAAAGGAGGGTGTGATGGAACTATACACAATTCTAAGGCAGTTCGCGGATAGCTGGATGTTGCTGCTCCTGTTCTCGTTTTTTATTGGCATCATCATCTGGGTTTTCCGCCCGGGTGCCAGCAAGGAATACAAGGACACCGCCAACATCCCGTTCCGGCACACTGATGCCCCAGCGCCCCGTCGGGGCGATGACAAACCCGCCACATCCAAGGAGGCGCGGCAATGAGTAAGACACCTGAAAAACAGCCGGGCGATCCTAACACCACGGGTCACAGCTGGGACGGAATCGAGGAATTCGATAATCCGATGCCGCGCTGGTGGCTTTGGACTTTTTACGCGACCATCATTTGGGGCGTGATCTACACGATCATGTACCCCGCATGGCCCTTGGTTCAATCGGCAACCGCCGGTGTGCTGGGTTGGTCCTCGCGCGAGCTGGTGCAGCAGGAAATGGTCGCGTTCGAAGAAGCGAATGCGCCGTGGAATGCCAAGTTGGTGGAAACACCGCTGGAAGAAATCTCGGCCGACGCGGAGCTGCAACAATACGCAGTTAACTCTGGTGGCGCTGTGTTCCGAACCTGGTGCGCGCAGTGCCACGGATCGGGCGCGCAGGGTGCGCCGGGTTTCCCGAACCTGCTGGATGACGCCTGGCTGTGGGGCGGCTCGCTTGAGGATATCGAGTACACCATCGCCTATGGCATCCGGAACGAGGAAAGCGACGACGCGCGCTATTCCGAGATGCCGGCCTTTGGTGAGATCCTCGAAAAGGATGAGATCACTCAAGTGGTTCAATACGTCATGTCCCTGACCAACGCCCAGACCGATGACGCGGCGGCGCAGGCAGGCAAGGTTGTGTTCGAAGACAACTGCGCGGCTTGCCACGGTGATGACGGCAAAGGCGACGTTTCCCAGGGTGCGCCGAATCTGACCGATGCGATCTGGCTTTACGGCGGCAGCCAAGAGGCCCTGACCGAGACGGTCACCTACAGCCGCTTTGGCGTGATGCCCCCGTGGGAGAATCGCCTGACCGACGCGCAAATCCGCGCCGTGACGGCGTATGTTCATCAGTTGGGTGGTGGTCAGTAAGGGTTAAAAGAACACCTCCGGGCGGTCTCCCGCCCGAAGGTCTAGGCACCGGCTGTTCCATCTGTTCGCGCGTTTCCAGAACAGCCGGTGCCGATTTTCAAACAATAGGGCTGCAATCTCTGCCGGTCCAGATACGGCATTCAAACCAGTATCAAAGATCGTTCAGATTTACATCGCGCGGGTTTTCTCTCCACCAATGATGTTCGGGCAGCCAGCGCCGCTTGCGACGGCCCGGCTTTGGCGCATCGTAGATGTGAGGCGTATTGATGCGTGTCGCGTTCAAAAAAGATCTGGCGAATACGGTCAGCATGGTTTCCCTCCTGTGCAGAGTTGTTTCTGAGCTTTAAGATTGACCTTTCGCACGCCGAATGCGACTCAATTACCATTTCAATGTGTAAGTAGGGTTTACATATGGACTGGCTATCACTGCCGCCGTTGGCCTCTCTCAGGGCCTTTGCAGCCTTCGCTGAGAAGCGAAGTGTTGTCGAGGCCGGTGCTGCGCTCAATGTTAGCCACGCTGCAATCAGCCAGCAGCTTCGCGCGCTCGAGAAACATCTGGGCGCGGCTCTGCTGGACCGAACGGGCAAAGCGCTGACACTTACCGCGGAAGGTGAGCATCTGGCCCGTGCCCTGCAGCTTGGATTTGGTGCGATCGAGGCTGCTGTGGGTGATCTGGCTCGCTCGGCTCAGGACCGCCCGGTTCATGTGTCGCTGACGTCTTCCTTCGCTGCATCTTGGCTGATGCCGCGACTGCCGAGTTTCCGCGCGACGCATCCCGATGTAAACCTGATCCTAGATCCAACCTTTGAGGTGGTCGAGCTGCAACCGGGTGGCGTGGATGTAGCGATCCGTTATGGCGCCGGCGGTTGGCCGGGGGTGGAGTGTGAGATGTTGTTGCAGACGCCGATGGTCATCGTCGCCTCACCCACACTATTGGGTAACAAGACCGATTGGTCCCCGGCAGAACTTGCGCAGTTGCCGTGGCTTGAGGAAATTGGCACGACTGAGGGGACAAAATGGCTGACTGAGCGAGGTGTCGGACCCGAACGCGGCGCGGGGCGTACGCAGCTTCCCGGTAACCTGCTGCTGGATGGTTTGCGGTCTGGGCAAGGGGTCACCGTCACTGTGCGACAATTCGTCGAAGCGGACATCAAAGCGGGCCGCATCGTCGAACTGTTCGCCGAGCCGGATACGCGCGGGTATCATATAGTTACGCAAAAACAAGCTCTTAGGCGATCTGTGAAAATTTTCATCAACTGGCTGAGGCGCGAAGCGCGAAGCCAGCAATAATTCACGCGTCTAAAGGTGTCTGCACGATGCGCGTTTTGACCCATGTCAAAGTCCCTTGCCTCGTGATCTGGAAGAACACACACTCAGAATAGCCAGTTGCGGAGCCAGCCTGTGAGCGATTCCAATCCCACCCCCAGTCTCTACGCCGCCAGAGAGCCGATTTTCCCGAGACGTGTGTCCGGCCCGTTTCGCAAATTGAAATGGATCATCATGGCGGTGACGCTGGGCATTTACTATGTGACGCCTTGGATCAGGTGGGATCGTGGTCCAAGCCTTCCGGATCAGGCCGTTCTTCTGGATCTGGCGAACCGCCGCTTCTATTTCTTCTGGATCGAGATTTGGCCGCACGAGTTCTATTTTGTCGCTGGGCTGCTGATCATGGCGGGTTTGGGTTTGTTCCTGTTCACCTCGGCGCTTGGGCGGGTCTGGTGCGGGTATGCCTGCCCGCAGACGGTTTGGACGGACCTGTATATCCTTGTAGAGCGCTGGATCGAGGGCGATCGTAATGCGCGCCTGCGTCTGCACAGGCAGAAAAAGCTGGATTTCCGCAAGGCGCGGCTGCGCCTGACCAAGTGGGTCGCTTGGTTCTTCATCGGGCTCGCAACTGGTGGCGCCTGGGTTTTCTATTTTGCGGATGCACCAACTCTGGCGCGTGATCTGGTCACCGGAAACGCGCATCCAGTGGCCTATACGACGATGCTGATTCTGACCGGCACCACGTTTTTCTTCGGTGGCTTTGCACGCGAACAAATCTGCATCTATGCCTGCCCATGGCCGCGCATACAGGCCGCGATGATGGACGAGGACACCCTCGTCGTCGGATATCGCGAATGGCGGGGTGAACCACGCGGCAAAGGCAAACGTACGGCTGACAGCGAGCTGGGCGATTGCATCGATTGTATGGCTTGCGTCAATGTCTGCCCGGTAGGGATCGACATTCGAGACGGTCAGCAACTGGAATGCATTACCTGTGCGCTTTGCATCGACGCCTGCGATGACATGATGGCCAAGATAGGCAAGCCCCGTGGTCTGATCGATTATATGGCGCTGAGTGATGAGGCCCGCGAACGCGAAGGTCAGCCACCCAAAAACGTTTGGAAACACATCCTGCGTCCGCGCACGATCCTGTACACGGCGCTATGGTCACTGGTCGGATTTGCACTGCTCTTTGCGCTGTTTATTCGTTCGGATATCGATTTGACGGTTGCGCCGGTGCGGAATCCGACTTTCGTTACCCTTTCAGATGGCACGATCCGTAACACCTATGATGTACGCCTGCGCAACAAACATGGCGAGGATCGGCCATTCAAACTGACGATTGCGGGCGATCCATCGCTGCAGATTGAAATCGAAGGTGTTGAAGGCGAGACTGTTAATGTCACTGCAGATACGGCACAATTGACCCGCGTCTATATCACCGCTCCGCAGGGTACTGCCCCTGCGGCGGCTGACAGCACCTCGGTTCGCATCTGGGTCGAAGATCTGGAAAGTGGTGAGCGGGCCTACAAGGATACCAGTTTCAACGGACGAGGAAGCTGAGAATGGCAGAACGTCAATTCACAGGCAAACACGCATTGGCGGTATTTGTCGCGGCCTTTGGCGTGATCATCACGGTGAACCTCGTCTTGGCTTATAGTGCAATCAAGACCTTTCCGGGGCTTGAGGTGAAGAACTCTTATGTAGCCAGCCAGGAGTTCAATGAACGTTTGAAGGAACAGCAGGCCTTGGGTTGGAATATCAAGGCCGAGCTGACCGGAGGGCTGCTGGTGCTATACATAACCGATCAGACCGGTTCCCCTGTTGAAGTGGCAGATCTGCAGGCCGTGGTGGGGCGCGCCACCCATGTGAAGGAAGACTTCTCGCCGGACTTTACTTTTGATGGCATCGCCTATGCCGCTCCGGCTGCCCTGGGCGAAGGGAACTGGAACATTCGCCTTGTGGCCAAAGCAAAAGATGGTGCCGAGTTCGCGCAACGTGTGCCCCTGTATGTGAAAGGTTAGAGATGGTTGCGCAAGCCACTCCATCTCGGGCAGCCTGTCCTGGCTGCATCGCAGCCCCGGCGGAAGCGGCGCGGCCAATCCCAGAGGATGTGCAGATCGCGCTGTCGCTGCCGGGCATCCACTGCTCGGCCTGCATCTCTACGGTCGAGCGTGAGTTGAATGCCCATCCCGGCGTTGAAGACGCGCGGGTCAATCTCACGCTGAAACGCGCGATGATCAAGGCGGCACCGGATACGCGCGCCGCCGATCTGATCCCGGTGCTGGAGCGCGCTGGCTTTGAAGCCCACGAACTGGATCCGGGTGCGCTTTCGGCTACGCAAACCGATAAGGCCGGGCGCGATCTGCTGATGCGGCTGGCAGTGGCGGGTTTTGCTTCGATGAACGTGATGCTGTTATCGGTGTCGGTCTGGTCCGGCGCCACCGATGCGACGCGCGACATGTTCCACTGGATATCTGCGGCGATTGCGCTGCCTGCAATTGCGTTCTCGGCCCAGCCTTTCTTTTCCAACGCCTGGAGCGCGCTGCGCGTACGCCGGTTGAATATGGATGTGCCGATTGTTTTGGCGATACTGCTAGCTCTGGTCACGTCGCTTTGGGAAACTGCACTCAGCGGTGAACATGCTTTTTTCGACGCGGCTTTGACCCTGACATTCTTCCTGCTAGCGGGCAGGTATTTGGACTATCGCACCCGTGCCGCGGCACGTTCGGCCGCCGAAGAACTAACCGCGCTGGAGGTCCCGCGCGCCATCCGGCTCGTGGATGGGACCGAAGCGGAAGTGGCGGTGGCGAGCCTTAACGTGGGTGATCTGATTCTGGTTCGCCCCGGAGGGCGCATGCCAGTGGATGGCGAAATCATCTCGGGCCAGTCCGAGTTGGACCGGTCGCTGCTGACCGGGGAAACCCTCCCGGTCTTTGCCGAGGCCGGGCTGAACGTCAGTGCAGGTGAGGTTAACCTGACCGGCCCTCTGACCATCCGTGCGACGGCAGTCGGGGAAGATACCTCGCTGCACCGTATGGCGGATCTGGTAGCCATCGCTGAATCGGGCCGGTCACGGTATACCTCGCTGGCAGACAAGGCGGCCAAGCTTTATGCGCCGGGGGTACACATACTCTCCGCGCTCAGCTTCTTAGGATGGTATATTTATTCGGGCGATATCCGGACGGCGCTGAATATCGCTGCGGCGGTTTTGATCATCACATGTCCCTGCGCGCTGGGCTTGGCAGTGCCGGCGGTAACCACTGCTGCATCAGGCCGATTGTTCCGCAGTGGCATGCTGATCAAACACGCGACCGCGTTAGAACGGTTGGCCGAAGTGGATACGGTGGTGTTCGACAAGACCGGAACCCTCACATCCGGTGCGCCTGAGTTGACCAACCTTGGTGATCATTCGCGTAGCGATTTGCAAGTGGCTCTGGCATTAGCCGAAGCGTCTTCGCACCCCTTGTCGCTTGCCCTTGCAAAGGCTGCGCGTGAGGCCGGGATCAAGCCTGCCAAGTTGCACGATGTTGTTGAGGTGCCGGGATATGGCACTGAGGGCGTTTACCGCGATCAGCAGGTCCGGCTGGGTCGAGCGGCCTGGGTCGGCGGCGAAGATGGTGAGCAGACCGCAGCCTGGCTCGCAATCGGATCGCGGACGCCATCGCGCTTTACTTTTACCGACAGTCTGCGCGCAGGCGCTGCCGAGGCGGTCGCGGCTTTCCGTGCGGCAGGCAAAGACGTCATCCTGATTTCGGGCGATACGCAAGGCGCGGTTCAGGCCTTGGCGGGCAAGCTTGGCATTGAGAACTGGATCGCCCAGGCCTTGCCTCAAGACAAAGCCGCCAAGGTGCAGGAGCTGAGTGATCAAGGTCGGCACGTTCTGATGGTCGGCGATGGGCTGAACGATACGGCGGCATTGGCGGCGGCGCATGTCTCGATTTCTCCGGCCAGCGCCTTGGATGCCGCGCGGGTGGCGTCGGATATCGTGCTACTGGGCAATGATCTGTCCCCAATCGCTGAGGCTTGCGATACAGCCGTCAGGGCGACGCGTCGGATTCGCGAGAATTTCCGGATCGCCACTGTCTATAACATCATCGCGGTCCCGCTGGCCGTTGCCGGGTTGGCGACACCCCTTATTGCGGCATTGGCGATGTCGACCTCGTCGATTACTGTTTCGCTGAACGCCTTGCGGCTGAGGTAACTCTGATGGAAGTGCTTGCCTATCTGATCCCGATTTCCCTGCTTTTGGGCGGGGTTGGCTTGGTTGCGTTTATCTACACGGTCCGCTCGAACCAGTATGAGGATCCCGAAGGCGATGCGCGCCGTATCCTAAGCGACGAATGGGATGACAAGCCCAAGCCCTGACAAGGGCGTCAACAGCCCTTGAATTTGCCGCAATGCCCGGCTATGTCCGGCCCATCCGCTAGAAGAGAGATTGTAGCCTCATGGCAACCTTAAACCCGATCCAGTTCATTCAGCAGGTCCGCGCAGAAGTCGCAAAGGTCGTCTGGCCGACCCGTCGTGAGGTTCTGTTGACCACGGTCATGGTGTTCATCATGGCTGCGCTGACGGCTGTGTTCTTTGCGCTGGTTGATCTGGGCATTCGCGGCGGTCTGCAACTGGTACTCGGCGCGTTCAGCTAAGCCGGTTTGGGCAAGCTGAAACGCGACTGCCCCCTTGCACAGCTTGCGATGTCAGAGTAGGTGACATGACTATTCGGAATGGGCGTGCGGCGAATCGGGCTGCGCGCCGCTTTTTATTCCGGGTGACGCAATAGGATTTCAACGAAGGGCGCGATGCGTCGCAGCCCAAAGGCAAACAAGGACGACAGGTTCATGGCGAAACGGTGGTATTCGGTCAGCGTTCTTTCGAATTTCGAAAAGAAGATCGCAGAGCAGATCCGCACGTCGGTGGCTGAGCAGGGCCTTGAAGACGATATCGACGAGGTTCTGGTGCCCACCGAAGAGGTGATCGAAGTGCGCCGGGGCAAGAAGGTCACCACCGAACGCCGCTTTATGCCGGGTTACGTGCTGGTACACATGGAAATGTCGGATCAGGGCTATCACCTGATCAACTCGATCAATCGCGTTACCGGCTTCCTGGGCCCCCAAGGCCGCCCGATGCCGATGCGCGACGCCGAGGTGAACCAGATCCTCAACCGCGTTCAGGAAGGTGAAGAAGCGCCCAAGCTGATGATCAGCTTCGAGGTCGGCGAGAAGGTCAAGGTCAACGACGGCCCGTTCGAGGATTTCGACGGCATGGTCGAAGGTGTGGACGACGAGAACCAGAAACTGAAAGTTTCGGTTTCGATCTTTGGCCGCGAAACACCGGTTGAGCTGGACTTTACGCAGGTCACCAAGCAGAGCTGATTGGTTTCCATCGTACCATCGTTTGGGGTGCCTTATGGGCACCCTTTTTACGTTTGGGGCGTGCTCATCTGCCAGACAGTTTGATCCTCACCAAAACCTTTAAGTGATACAGTTCCGACCGGTTCGCAGAGTGTCGGGAGAAATGCTGCGGCTGTATCCGAAAGGACATGGTCGCAATCCAAGTCTGTGGCCGCCGCTACAAGTCTAGCCGCCAAATTGACGTCTGGACCGATGGCCGTGAAATCCAGGCGGTCCCCGCCACCTACATTTCCATAGTGGAAGCGACCATGATGGATCGCAGTCCGTGCGCCTAGCTTGTGCTGGAAATCGGCCTCGGCCAGCGACGCCACACCCTCGCGCACCGCTGCGATGGCGGCCTGAATCTGCACCTTTGGCGGAAGATCCGTGCTGGTAGGGAAGATGGCAAAAAAGCCGTCGCCCATGAACTTCAGAATCTCTCCGCCGTGGTCCATGACCGACGGGACAAGGCAATCAAACGTGTCATTCAGCAGCCGGACCAGCGTATCGCCGGAAACCGAATTCGAAAGGCGGGTAAATCCCTTGAGATCCGCAAACAGGATAACGGCCTCGATTTTGCTGCCATCACCGCGATGTACTTTACCGTCCAGAATGTGGGCGCCACTGTTACGGCCGACATAGGTCGACAGCAGGTAGGTCGCGTCGAGCCGCAGCATATAGGTTTCGGTCAGGCGGGCGAGCGGACCGCGAACCCGGTTCAGGATCGCCAGATCACTCTCTGAAAACCCACCGGGCGTGGCACTTGACCAGGTGCAGACATGGGTATCGCCGTTGAGATAGATCAGCGGTTGCGCCAGGTAATCGGTGAAGCCCTGCTCGCGCAATTCGCCAACAATGATGTAATCCTCGGGGCAGTTGGGATCTTCCAGATGGCGGCGGACGGGTTGCTGACGCTCAATCACATGCGCAAGGGGGTTATCGGTGTAGATCGCCTCGGTGAACAATTGAGACGGCGCGTCGACACGATCAACGCCAGCGCCCGCTTTCCACAGGAAACGTCGACCCATCAGATTGGGATGCAGCGTCCAGATGAACAAACCGAACCGATCGATGGCCACACCGGCATCCAGCAGACGAGTACAGATACCTTCGATGATATCGACCGCATTTCCAGCTGGGCGGGCACCGTCAACCATCCACTCGATCAGAGCGTCGATCTTGTCATGTTTTGAGATCGGTTCCGGTGGGGTCGGCATAATGGCACCCTCAATATAGAACGCCGCGATGCAAACAGACACCGCGGCGTTATTTGTATCAGCCTCGCAGTGGCTGAAGCGACTTAGTGCGCGACTTACTGCGCTTGAACCATAGCGGCTCGCAACAGTTGCGGGCGGTCGGTCTGGGATGGCAGGAAGACGGCCTGCGAACCGGCATCCAGCGCCGAAAGGCTCGCATCGTACCACTGCATCGCAAGATCGCGACGCTGTTGCACACCAAAGCCTTCGCGCAGATGGTGGCCGATCAACTCTCCATAGGCAGGCTCACCCATCGCGACTAGCATCAATGCGGAACCGACTGCCGTGTCCATGTTGTCCTGACGGTAGCCCATCGACAGACAGACTTTGCTTGTCGCGGCAAGATCAGCGGGGCTGAGGCCCGAGTCCAGCGCAAGCTTGCGTACCTGGGTTTCAGCTTCTGCCTTCGAGCTGATCGACAGCGCATCAACTTGCGGTGCCAACATTTCACCGTACGAGTCGCATTGTGCGCTCACCTGATCCGGCGTCAGCCCCTGGATATCCGCCATCAGATCTTCGCCACGCGCCATTGCATAGCTGCGAGCAAGGCAGAACTGTTCGCTGAGGGCAAAATCGGCATCCGTCATATTTGACAGTGTCGTGTAGCCCCCGTTGGTCGAGGTCTGCAGCATCACCCCGCTACACCGATTGGCCAGCGATGGGCCGCCGGTCCCGCCGGAAAACAGGCTTGGCAGGCTGGCAGAGGCTGTTTCAGTTGTATTGGCCTCGGGCTCTGGTTCCTGAGCTTGAGGAACCACAACCGGAATCGTGGTTGCTGGGGCTTGTGCTGGTGCCTGAGGGGCAGCAGCCAGGGCAGAGCCGGTTTGTATCTGCCGACGGTATTCCATCAAAAGCGGTTGGCCTGCGAGTTGGGTTGTCGTCTGACCGCCGCTTGTCGCCCAGTAATAGGCCTGCATCAGGAAGTCGCGCTGATAGGGCTGGAAGTCATAGCCATTCACGGGGTAGCCCATCGAGACCTGATAGCGTTCGATCGCAGACCGCGTGCCACGACCGACCTGACCATCAACGCGACCGGCGTTGTAGCCGAAATAGTTGAGCGCGGTCTGGGTTTGCGCCCCTTGTGTGGTCGACGGAATTCCGGGGCGATAAGTGCGTGTTGTTGTTGACCTCGTCCGGGCCTGCTGCTTTCTCTGCTGATCCCGGCCGATAGCGTAGCCGATGACGCCACCAACCACAGCACCGCCCAGTATCTCGCCAGCATCGGCCCGCGCGGTCTGAGGAGAAAACGCCGCAAATGACAGCGCGATGCCAACTGTTATTAATAAACGAATGATCATAATTAACCTCCACCAAAAATACTAATTTCGTCGAGTATAGCACAGCTGCGAGTATTGAGGTGATGGGGGTGGCGAAAACCCGACCATCCCGCAACCACCGCGCAGATTCTGCATTGATATTAATTTCTTAAGAGCTGTCAGTCGCACCTTGTTAGTAACGATCTGTACGCCGAGAGCGTATGAGACCCACTTGGGGGCTTGATTCGATGTGTGAGAGCAGGGCAGGCCACTTGCCAACCCCGCCGTTCCGCTGTAAATGCCGCCCCTATCGTCTTCGGGCGAGATTCTCTCGTGGGAGGTTGCTGGGATCGCGATCCCGGATCGGACCACGCAACATAGTCTGGGTGAAACGCGTTTCACCTAAGTTGAAAGGAAAACCAAATGGCCAAGAAGCTTGCTGGTACAATGAAGCTGCAGGTTCCTGCAGGTCAGGCGAACCCGTCGCCACCAGTTGGTCCGGCGCTGGGTCAGCGCGGCATCAACATCATGGAATTCTGCAAGGCGTTCAACGCCAAGACCGCAGACATGGAGCCCGGCGCTCCGTGCCCGACCGTGATCACTTATTATCAGGACAAGTCCTTCACCATGGACATCAAGACGCCGCCCGCGTCTTACTACCTGAAAAAAGCGGCTGGTCTGAAGCCGGTTGGCAAGCGTAACCGTCCTCGTGGTGCGGAAAACCCAGGTCGTGAGACCGTGGCAACCGTAACCTCGAAGCAGGTTCGTGAAATCGCCGAAGCCAAAATGAAAGATCTGAACGCCAACGACGTCGAAGGCGCAATGCAGATCATCCTGGGCTCGGCCCGCTCAATGGGCATCGAGGTGAAGTAAGATGGCAAAACTCGGTAAACGTACCCGCGCTGCGCGCGAAGCTGTCGCTGGCAAGGAAAACCTGTCGGTCGAAGAAGCTGTTTCCCTGGTCAAAGGCAACGCGACCTCGAAATTCGACGAGACCATCGAGATCGCTCTGAACCTTGGCGTTGACACTCGTCACGCAGATCAGATGGTTCGCGGCGTTGTTGGCCTGCCGAACGGTACCGGCAAAGCGATGCGCGTTGCTGTATTTGCTCGTGGCCCCAAGGCAGACGAAGCGAAAGAAGCGGGCGCAGATATCGTTGGCGCAGAAGATCTGATGGAAACCATTCAGGGCGGCACCATCGAATTTGATCGCTGCATTGCAACCCCGGACATGATGCCGATCGTCGGTCGTCTGGGTAAAGTGCTCGGCCCCCGCAACCTGATGCCGAACCCCAAAGTTGGCACCGTGACCATGGACGTGAAAGCGGCTGTGGAAGCAGCAAAAGGTGGTGAAGTTCAGTTCAAAGCGGAAAAAGGCGGCGTTGTGCACGCCGGTGTTGGCAAAGCGTCCTTCGACGAAGCCAAGCTGGTCGAAAACGTCCGTGCCTTCATCTCGGCTGTTGCGAAGGCCAAACCGTCGGGTGCCAAAGGCACCTATATGAAGAAAATCGCGCTGAGCTCGACCATGGGCCCGGGTGTGACTTTGGACGTGGCGGCTGCTGCGGGCGAATAAGCCTTAGCGTTTAGCTTTGAGAACTTGATCCCGGGTAGTGAGAACTGCCCGGGATTTTTATTGCGCACCACATGAGAAACAGGCTGTAGCTGTGTGATAGCGCGGTTGCTTGCACCTCAATTGAAATCTTGAAGTTTTGCCAATTTCAAACCCGGTTACAGCTAAGCTGACTAAAAAGCAGCGATACACACAAACATAGATTCACTGCTTCAGCAGCGGTGGCTAAAGAAGCGATTGAACTAGGGGGTGCGGTCTGACACAGTTCCCCCATTGCCGTGTAGTAGCTGTTCGAGAATACTCATCAATGAACCAAAATATTCGTCAGAAATCACTTCCAGAAGATCGACGCGCCTTTTGGGACCAGTTTTATGCGAAATCGGCAGGGTCATGGGAGCTTACCTTGCCGTCGCAATTCGCAGCGTTTGTGGCAAATGAGATTGATCGGCAGTCACATGTCATTGACGTAGGGTGTGGGAATGCCCGTGACAGTTTTTTCTTTTCACGACACGGGTTCAAAGTGACCGGCATGGATGCGTCTGAGGCAGCGATTGCGTCAGCGCAAAAGCATGCACAAAAGCAGGGCGGCGACGATCTTGAATTTGTTCAGACCAATCTCGAAGATGGATTGATTGAGCGTGTGTTGTCCGAGCGACGATCTGAAATCGTTTGCGTTTATGCTCGGTTCTTTTTGCATGCGATCACAGATGATGAAGAAGATGCTCTGATCCGGGCGCTGCGGAGCGAGTGCAGGCCTGGCGATGTCGTAGCGTTCGAATATCGAACGTTGGCGGACCGAGCCACAACGAAAATTGCGGCGCCGCATTTCCGGCGATACGTAAGTGCGACGGATCTGGATTCAAAAATGGAAGCCTCAGAATTCCGAAAGTGTTATGGCGTCGAAGGCAGTGGTTTCGCAAAATATAAAACAGAAGATGCGATCGTCGCCCGCGCGATCTATGAAAAAACACAATGACAGAAGAAGAGTTAATCAAGGAGCTTGCCTCACTTCGAGAGCATGTTTTCACCCATGCTGCGGCACAAACTGCACTACCACGGCCTCGTAAAACGCGCTTGGCTGTCAATTCGCTAAAGGAACCAATAAAGCGCTTGGAAAACCAGGCGCTATTTGATGACTGGGAAGAGACCTATATCCTTCTTTGCTGCCATGGGAGAACAAAGCCTGCCCGGACGCACGGTAGGCTAAAGCATATGGAGACTCGCTATGCGGATCAGGGCAAAGAGGCGCGCTTTGCCTCGTTCTTTGAGCGCGTGAAGCAGACGCTATACCCCGATTTCATTACACCGCATGGCTATAACAGAACATTCGGGGAAAAGACTGGCGATGATATCTTTTCAAAGCTTGACGCCGAGCTTGAACCCGTAATCCGTTTAGGAAAGCCGATCATGCTGTACGCTGGCGCATTGTTGGGTCATGTTCGCGAGGGTGGATTGATCGGTCACGATGACGATGTCGATTTTGCGGTGTATTTGGGTGAGTCCACGCTTGAAGGCGTCGCAAAAAAATGGGCTGATTATCAGCGAAAGTTGCTGGACAGCGATTGCTTGGATGACAATTCGCTGAAAAACAGCATTCCTATCTTCAAAGTCAAAAATAACTTGGGTATTGATATCGATCTGTTTCCGGCTTGGACGGAAAACGGGCGCTTTAGCGTGTATCCGTACTCACTTGATGATCTGCCGGAAAGCGCGATTTTCCCACTCAAATCGCTTAACGGTGGTGAAATCATGCTGCCACAGGACGCGCCTGCATTGCTGGCCCAAAGTTACGGTAACAATTGGCGGATACCGGACCCGCTTTTTCATTTCCATTGGCGACGGGCGCGCCGTAAGTTTGCACCTTTGTGTCAGCGCGACTTTAGTATCGGTTGAAAGCGCCGCGCCATAGGCCCTCAAGTTGCAATCACATTTGTGCCAAGGGGGTAAGTCAGGGGTATGCCTGACCAGATCAATGTAGGGATATGCGCTTTGTCGCGGGAGGGGTGAGGCTATGGTTTGTGCGCAGCGGATTCTGCAAGCCTTAATGTCGGCTTGTTTCCCAATAACCAAGAGGTCTCAGAACATTTCCAGCTATGTGGCTTCCTCTGCGCAGAAGACGCGAGTCACCTAAATTTACCCCTTGGAAACCCGGCCCATCTGTCCTAAGTAGAGCCACGGAATAAAGCGTGCGATTCGTCGTGCGCTTTATTTTGTTTCGTCCAAGACGGTGGGTGGGTCCATCTGGCCCCTTAATTCCCTGCCTGAGACGGGTAAGACCAAAGAATTCTGAGGGTCACGATCCTCGGGCGCATTTTGGCCAATCCCGTAACAACGGACCTGAACGCCGGAGCGAAAGCTGCGGCAAATATGAGCCGGGGTGAGATATCGCCCCTAACTTGGAGAGAACTGTGGATAGAGCCCAGAAAGAGAAAGTGGTCGAGGAACTCGGCCAAATCTTCGAAAGCTCTGGCGTCGTAGTGGTTTCGCACTACGCCGGTCTGACAGTTGCCGAGATGCAGGACCTTCGCGCACGTGCTCGTGACGCGGGTGGTGCCGTGCGTGTTGCCAAGAACAGGCTCGCCAAAATCGCCCTTGAGGGTAAGCCGTGTGAAAGCATGGCCGACCTGCTGACAGGGATGACCGTTCTGACCTATTCCGAGGATCCCGTGGCAGCAGCCAAGGTGGCCGAGGACTTCGCCAAGGATAACAAGAATTTTGAAATCCTCGGCGGTGCAATGGGCGAGAACGCTCTGGACCGCAAAGGCGTTGAAGCCGTTTCGAAAATGCCGTCTCGTGAAGAGCTTATTGCTTCGATCGTGGGCTGCATTGGCGCACCTGCTTCGAACATCGCCGGCGCGATTGGCGCACCTGCAAGCAACATCGCAAGCATCCTTTCCACCATCGAAGAGAAGGCGGAAGCTGCGTAAGCGGTTGGCACTGAATGATCTGCGTAGGGTAAATACCCTGACGTTGGAACACACACTGTAAACGGAAAGAGCTGATAAAATGGCTGATCTGAAAGCACTCGCAGAAAGCATCGTGGGTCTGACCCTGCTGGAAGCACAAGAACTGAAAACTATCCTCAAAGACGAATACGGCATCGAGCCTGCAGCTGGCGGCGCCGTAATGGTTGCAGCTGGTGGCGACGCCGGTGGCGCAGCTGAGGAAGAAAAAACCGAATTCGACGTCGTTCTGAAGAACGCCGGCGCTTCGAAAATCAACGTGATCAAAGAAGTTCGCGGCATCACCGGTCTGGGCCTGAAAGAAGCCAAAGAGCTGGTCGAAGCTGGCGGCAAGATCAAAGAAGGCGTGTCGAAAGACGAAGCCGAGGAAGTCAAAGGCAAGCTGGAAGCAGCTGGCGCCGAAGTCGAGCTGGCCTAAGCCAACCGACAGGTGCATCGCTGATGCGCCGCAAAATTTGGCTGGGTCCGGAGAAATCCGGGTCCAGCCGAACCTGTCTTAGAAAGGGCCTCATTGTCTGGGGCGTTTTCTAAGACACGGTTTTCGGATCGGGAGGCCACCTTCGGGACGGTGGTCACGAATTGATCCGGACGTGTCGTCTCGATTGTGCAAGATGCCGGGGCCCGACGGTGTCTTTGCCCGCTGAGAACATCGAAAGGTGACATCTGACATGGCTCAAACGTTCCTTGGCCAGAAACGTCTTCGTAAATATTACGGCAAAATCCGCGAAGTGCTGGAGATGCCGAACCTCATTGAGGTGCAGAAATCTTCTTATGATCTTTTCCTGCGCTCCGGCGATGCAGAACAGCCCACAGACGGCGAAGGCATCAAAGGTGTGTTCCAGTCGGTTTTCCCGATCAAGGATTTCAACGAAACCTCCGTTCTGGAGTTCGTGAAATACGATCTGGAAAAACCCAAATACGACGTCGAAGAGTGCATGCAGCGCGACATGACCTACAGCGCGCCGCTGAAGGTCACACTGCGCCTGATCGTGTTTGATGTCGATGAGGACACCGGCGCGAAATCGGTCAAAGACATCAAAGAACAGGACGTGTTCATGGGCGACATGCCCCTGATGACGCCGAATGGTACCTTCATCGTGAACGGCACCGAGCGTGTGATCGTGTCCCAGATGCACCGCTCGCCCGGTGTGTTCTTTGACCACGACAAGGGCAAAACCCATTCCTCGGGCAAACTGCTTTTTGCTTGCCGCATCATCCCGTATCGCGGCAGCTGGCTGGACTTCGAGTTCGACGCCAAGGACATCGTCTTCGCCCGTATCGACCGTCGCCGCAAACTGCCTGTGACCACCCTGCTGTACGCGCTGGGTCTGGATCAGGAAGCGATCATGGACGCGTATTACAACACCGTGTCCTACAAGCTGGACAAGAAGAAAGGCTGGGTCACGCCCTTCTTCCCCGAGCGTGTGCGCGGCACCCGTCCGACATATGATCTGATCGACGCGAAATCTGGTGAAGTGATTGCCGAAGCGGGCAAGAAAGTCACCCCGCGCGCGGTCAAGAAGCTGATCGACGAAGGTGCTGTTACCGACCTGCTGGTGCCCTTCGACAACATCGTCGGCAAGTATGTCGCCAAGGACATCATCAACGAAGAAAACGGCGCGATCTATGTCGAAGCCGGTGATGAGCTGACCCTGGAGTATGATAAAGACGGCGACCTGATCGGCGGCACCGTCAAGGACCTGATGGATGCGGGCATCACCGACATCCCGGTTCTGGACATCGACAACGTCAACGTTGGCCCCTACATGCGCAACACCATGGCTCAGGACAAGAACCTGAACCGTGAAAGCGCGCTGATGGACATCTACCGCGTCATGCGTCCGGGCGAGCCTCCCACCGTCGAGGCTGCGTCGGCTCTGTTCGACACCCTGTTCTTCGACAGCGAGCGCTATGACCTGTCCGCCGTTGGTCGTGTGAAGATGAACATGCGTCTGGCTCTGGACGCGCCGGACACCCTGCGCACGCTGCGCCGCGAAGACATCGTGGCCTGCATCAAGGCGCTGGTGGAACTGCGTGACGGCAAAGGCGACGTGGACGATATCGACCACCTCGGCAACCGTCGTGTGCGTTCAGTGGGCGAACTGATGGAAAATCAGTACCGCGTTGGCCTGCTGCGCATGGAGCGCGCGATCAAAGAGCGTATGTCGTCGGTCGAGATCGACACCGTCATGCCGCAGGACCTGATCAACGCGAAACCAGCTGCGGCTGCTGTTCGTGAATTCTTTGGCTCATCGCAGCTGTCGCAGTTCATGGACCAGACCAACCCGCTTTCGGAAGTCACCCACAAACGCCGTCTCTCGGCGCTTGGCCCGGGAGGTCTGACGCGTGAGCGTGCGGGCTTTGAGGTGCGCGACGTACACCCGACCCACTATGGTCGGATGTGCCCGATTGAAACGCCCGAAGGTCCAAACATTGGTCTGATCAACTCGCTGGCCACCTTTGCCCGCGTGAACAAGTATGGCTTCATCGAAACACCCTACCGCGTCGTCAAAGACGCCGAGGTGACCGATGAGGTTCACTACATGTCCGCGACCGAAGAAATGCGTCACACCGTGGCGCAGGCGAACGCGACCCTGGACGCCGATGGCAAGTTCATCAACGATCTGGTTTCGACCCGTCAGGCTGGTGACTACACTCTGGCCCCGCGCGAGAATGTGGACCTGATCGACGTGTCGCCGAAACAGCTGGTCTCGGTTGCTGCATCGCTGATCCCATTCCTTGAGAATGACGACGCCAACCGCGCTCTGATGGGCTCGAACATGCAACGTCAGGCGGTTCCGCTGCTGCGGGCCGAGGCTCCGCTGGTCGGTACCGGGATCGAGGAAAAGGTTGCGATCGACTCGGGTGCCGCGATTCAGGCGAAACGCGCCGGTATCATCGACCAGGTTGATGCCCAGCGTATCGTTATCCGCGCCACCGAAGATCTGGAACTGGGTGACGCTGGCGTTGACATCTATCGTCTGCGCAAGTTCCAGCGTTCGAACCAGAACACCTGCATCAACCAGCGTCCGCTGATCAAGGTGGGTGACACCGTCCAGAAGGGCGAGGTCATTGCCGATGGTCCGTCGACCGATATGGGTGAACTGGCGCTTGGTAAGAACGTGGTCGTCGCGTTCATGCCGTGGAACGGTTACAACTACGAAGACTCGATCCTGATCTCAGAACGTATCGCGCGTGACGACGTCTTTACTTCGGTTCACATCGAGGAGTTTGAAGTCGCCGCCCGTGACACCAAGCTGGGTCCGGAAGAGATCACCCGCGACATCCCGAATGTCGGTGAAGAAGCGTTGCGCAACCTCGACGAGGCGGGCATCGTTTACATCGGCGCGGATGTTGAGCCGGGCGATATTCTGGTCGGCAAGATCACTCCGAAGGGCGAAAGCCCGATGACCCCGGAAGAAAAGCTGCTGCGCGCCATCTTTGGTGAAAAAGCATCTGACGTTCGCGACACCTCGCTGCGCGTGAAGCCGGGCGACTACGGTACGGTCGTTGAGGTCCGCGTCTTCAACCGTCACGGTGTTGAAAAAGACGAGCGTGCGCTGCAGATCGAGCGTGAGGAAGTCGAACGTCTGGCCCGTGACCGGGACGACGAGCTGGCGATTCTTGACCGCAACATCTACGCGCGTCTGCAAGGTCTGATCCTGGGTAAAACCGCTGTCAAAGGCCCGAAAGGCGTCAAGGCAGGGTCGGTGATCACCGAGGATCTGCTGGAAACCCTGACCCGCGGTCAGTGGTGGCAGTTGGCGCTGGAAGGCGAGCAGGATGCACAGATCGTTGAAGCTCTGAACGAGCAATACGAAGTGCAAAAGCGTGCTCTGGACGCCCGTTTCGAGGACAAGGTCGAGAAAGTCCGTCGTGGCGACGACCTGCCGCCGGGTGTGATGAAGATGGTCAAAGTCTTCATCGCCGTGAAGCGCAAGCTGCAGCCGGGCGACAAGATGGCCGGTCGTCACGGGAACAAAGGTGTGATCTCCAAGGTCGTTCCGATGGAAGACATGCCGTTCCTGGCCGATGGTACGCCGGTCGACTTCTGTCTGAACCCGCTGGGTGTGCCTTCGCGTATGAACGTTGGCCAGATCCTTGAAACCCACATGGGTTGGGCCGCGCGCGGTCTGGGTCTGAACATCGATGACGCTCTGGGTGAATACCGCCGTTCCGGCGACCTGACCCCGGTACGCGAAGCGATGAAGCTGGCCTATGGCGAAGATGTCTACGAAGAAGGCATCACCGGTCTGGACGAGGATGGCCTGATCGAGGCTGCGGGCAACGTGACCCGCGGTGTTCCGATCGCGACCCCGGTCTTTGACGGTGCCAAAGAGGCTGACGTCAACGATGCGCTGGTGCGTGCAGGCTTCTCGGAAAGCGGTCAGTCGGTTCTGTTCGACGGTCGTACCGGTGAGCAGTTTGCACGTCCGGTCACCGTGGGCATCAAGTACCTGCTGAAACTGCACCACCTGGTGGACGACAAAATCCACGCGCGTTCGACCGGGCCGTACAGCCTGGTTACCCAGCAGCCGCTGGGCGGTAAGGCGCAGTTCGGTGGTCAGCGCTTTGGTGAGATGGAAGTCTGGGCTCTGGAAGCTTACGGCGCCGCCTACACCCTGCAGGAGATGCTCACCGTGAAATCGGATGACGTCGCCGGCCGGACCAAGGTCTATGAGTCGATCGTCAAGGGCGAGGATAACTTCGAAGCGGGCGTACCGGAATCGTTCAATGTTCTGGTGAAAGAAGTCCGTGGCCTCGGCCTGAATATGGAACTCCTGGATGCGGAGGTGGATGAGTGACGCAGATGCGCACTCTCAAAGTGATCGCGAGCACCGCGGTGGTTTTGGTTGTAGGAGTTGCAAGCTTCTTCGCCGGAAAAGCCGCGGGCTCAACTTCGATGGAAGTGGACCTGTTGGTTGATCACAATGAGAGTGTCGATGGCCGAATGGCGATCTACGAAACATCAAAATGGGATGGCTTCGAAGTCGCTTCGGCAATCTGTGCAACACAATCTGAACTGAACCGCTTCACCCATACGTATGCATACATTGGCACTGGACTGCACGTGACGTTCTCGTGCGATGAGCCTGGAAAGGATACCTGATGAACCAGGAAATCACCAACAACCCGTTCAACCCGCTGACGCCCCCGAAGGTTTTCGACGAGATCAAGGTCTCGCTGGCGTCGCCCGAGCGGATTCTGTCTTGGTCCTATGGCGAGATCAAGAAACCCGAAACCATCAACTACCGGACGTTCAAGCCCGAGCGTGACGGTCTGTTCTGCGCGCGTATCTTTGGCCCGATCAAAGATTACGAATGTCTATGCGGTAAATATAAGCGGATGAAATATCGCGGCGTTGTCTGCGAGAAATGCGGTGTGGAAGTCACCCTGCAGAAAGTCCGCCGTGAGCGTATGGGCCACATCGAACTGGCCGCGCCCGTCGCACATATCTGGTTCCTGAAATCGCTGCCGTCCCGCATCGGTCTGATGCTGGACATGACGCTGCGCGATCTGGAACGCGTTCTGTACTTTGAAAACTACGTCGTTATCGAGCCCGGTCTGACCGACCTGACCTACGGCCAGATGCTGACTGAAGAAGAGTACATGGACGCACAGGATGCCTATGGCATGGACGCGTTCACCGCCAATATCGGCGCCGAAGCCATCCGTGAGATGCTGGCCCAGATCGATCTGGAAGCCGAAGCCGAGCAGCTGCGCGCTGATCTGGCGGAAGCGACCGGCGAACTGAAGCCCAAGAAGATCATCAAGCGTCTGAAGGTTGTTGAATCCTTCCTCGAGTCGGGCAACCGTCCCGAGTGGATGGTGATGACCGTGATTCCGGTCATTCCGCCGGAACTGCGTCCGCTGGTTCCGCTGGATGGTGGCCGTTTCGCGACTTCGGATCTGAACGATCTGTATCGCCGCGTCATCAACCGGAACAACCGTCTGAAGCGTCTGATCGAACTGCGCGCGCCTGACATCATCGTCCGCAACGAAAAGCGGATGCTGCAGGAATCCGTGGACGCTCTGTTCGACAACGGCCGCCGTGGCCGCGTGATCACCGGCGCCAACAAGCGTCCGTTGAAATCGCTGTCGGACATGCTGAAGGGTAAGCAGGGCCGCTTCCGTCAGAACCTTCTGGGTAAGCGCGTCGACTTCTCGGGCCGTTCGGTCATTGTGACCGGCCCGGAGCTGAAGCTGCACCAATGTGGTCTGCCCAAGAAGATGGCGCTGGAGCTGTTCAAGCCGTTCATCTACTCGCGCCTTGAAGCCAAGGGTCTGTCTTCGACCGTGAAGCAGGCGAAGAAACTGGTCGAGAAAGAGCGTCCCGAAGTGTGGGATATCCTCGACGAGGTGATCCGCGAACACCCTGTCATGCTGAACCGTGCGCCGACGCTGCACCGTCTTGGCATTCAGGCGTTTGAACCGGTTCTTATCGAAGGTAAAGCCATCCAGCTGCACCCGCTGGTCTGTTCGGCCTTCAACGCCGACTTCGACGGGGACCAGATGGCCGTTCACGTCCCGCTGAGCCTTGAGGCCCAGCTGGAAGCCCGTGTTCTGATGATGTCGACGAACAACGTTCTGTCGCCTGCAAACGGCGCGCCGATCATCGTTCCGTCGCAGGATATGATCCTGGGTCTGTACTACGTGACCCTGGAACGTGAAGGCATGCCGGGCGAAGGCAAGGTCTTTGGCTCGATCGACGAGGTTCAGCACGCGCTTGACGCGGGTGAGGTGCATCTGCACTCGAAAATCACCGCGCGGATCACGCAGATCGACGAAGAAGGCAACGAAGTTCAGAAGCGTTATGAAACCACTCCGGGCCGTCTGCGTCTGGGTGCGTTGCTGCCGATGAACAACAAGGCGCCGTTCGAACTGGTCAACCGTCTGCTACGGAAGAAAGAAGTGCAGCAGGTGATCGACACCGTCTACCGTTACTGCGGTCAGAAAGAGTCGGTTATCTTCTGTGACCAGATCATGTCGATGGGCTTCAAAGAAGCGTTCAAGGCGGGCATCTCGTTCGGTAAGGACGACATGGTCATTCCGGATGACAAGTGGGGCATCGTTGATGACACCCGCGGTCAGGTGAAGGACTTTGAACAGCAGTACATGGACGGCCTGATCACTCAGGGCGAAAAGTACAACAAAGTTGTTGATGCCTGGTCGAAGTGTAACGACCGCGTCACCGAGGCTATGATGTCGACGATCTCGTCGTCGGATCGGGCAGAGGACGGCTCCGAGCAGGAACCGAACTCGGTCTACATGATGGCCCACTCCGGTGCGCGTGGCTCGGTCACTCAGATGAAACAGCTGGGCGGTATGCGCGGCCTGATGGCGAAGCCGAACGGTGACATCATCGAAACGCCGATCATCTCGAACTTTAAAGAAGGTCTGACCGTTCTCGAGTACTTCAACTCGACCCACGGTGCCCGTAAGGGTCTGTCGGATACCGCTCTGAAGACGGCGAACTCGGGTTACCTGACCCGTCGTCTGGTGGACGTCGCACAGGACTGCATCGTTCGCGAGATCGACTGTGGTACTGAGCGTGCGATCACAGCCGAAGCCGCCGTGAATGACGGTGAGGTTGTTGCCTCGCTGGCCGAACGTGTGCTGGGTCGTGTGGCGGCTGACGATGTTCTGCGTCCGGGCACCGATGAAGTGATCGTGGCCGCTGGTCAGCTGATCGACGAACGCATGGCGGACACCATTGACGAAGCTGGTGTTGCGTCGATGCGCATCCGCTCGCCTCTGACCTGTGAGTCCGAGGAAGGCGTCTGCGCCACCTGCTACGGTCGTGACCTTGCACGCGGCACCATGGTGAACACAGGTGAGGCTGTCGGTATCATCGCCGCGCAGTCCATCGGTGAACCCGGTACGCAGCTGACGATGCGTACTTTCCACATCGGTGGTGTTGCGCAAGGTGGTCAGCAGTCGTTCCAGGAAGCCAGCCAGGAAGGCGTCGTTTCCTTCGAGAACCCGCAGATTCTGGTCAATGCCGCAGGCGAAAGCCTCGTTATGGGCCGGAACATGAAGCTGGTGATCAGCGACGAACACGGCGAAGAGCGTGCCAGCCACAAGCTGGGCTATGGCTCCAAGCTGTTCGTCAAGGACGGCACCAAAGTGGCTCGCGGCGACAAGCTGTTCGAATGGGACCCCTACACCCTGCCGATCATCGCCGAGAAAGCTGGCACCGCGAAATATGTTGACCTTGTTTCGGGCCTTGCTGTCCGGGATGAGACCGACGACGCAACCGGTATGACCCAGAAGATCGTGATCGACTGGCGCGCAGCCCCCAAAGGCAGCGACCTCAAGCCCGAGATCATTCTGGTTGGTGAAGATGGCGAGCCGGTCCGCAACGATGCGGGCAACCCGGTTCACTATCCGATGTCGGTGGATGCGATCCTGTCGGTCGAAGATGGTCAGCAGATCGAAGCCGGTGACGTTGTTGCGCGTATCCCGCGTGAAGGCGCCAAGACCAAGGACATCACCGGTGGTCTGCCACGTGTGGCCGAACTGTTCGAAGCCCGCCGTCCGAAAGATCACGCGATCATCGCAGAAGCCGATGGTTACGTGCGCTTTGGCCGCGACTACAAGAACAAGCGCCGCATCAGCATCGAACCGGCTGACGAGTCCATGGAGACCATCGAATACATGGTACCCAAGGGCAAGCACATCCCGGTCGCCGAAGGGGACTTCATCCAGAAGGGTGAATACCTGATGGACGGTAACCCGGCTCCGCATGACATCCTGTCGATTATGGGTGTCGAAGCGCTGGCGGATTACATGATCGACGAAGTGCAGGACGTTTATCGTCTGCAGGGCGTTAAGATCAACGACAAGCACATCGAGGTCATCGTGCGCCAGATGCTGCAGAAGTGGGAAATCCTGGATTCAGGTGACACCACCCTGCTGAAAGGCGAACATGTCGACAAGCAAGAGTTCGACGCAGCCAACGAGAAGACTATCTCGCGTGGCGGTCGTCCGGCTCAGGGTGAGCCGATCCTTCTGGGGATCACCAAAGCTTCGCTGCAGACGCGTTCGTTCATCTCGGCGGCGTCGTTCCAGGAAACCACCCGCGTGCTGACCGAAGCTTCGGTTCAGGGCAAGAAAGACAAGCTGGTTGGCCTGAAAGAGAACGTAATCGTTGGTCGTCTGATCCCCGCCGGGACCGGTGGGGCCACTCAGGCCGTCCGCCACATCGCGCAGTCGCGTGACAACGTGGTTATCGAAGCGCGCAGGGAAGAGGCCGAAGCAGCCGCTGCTCTGGCCGCTCCGACCTTCGACGACGACATGGTCGGTGATGAGCTGGACGTTCTGGTGGAAACACCGGAAAGCCGCGAATAGGCACCCTCAATAACTAAGAAAGGCCCCGCGATTTCGCGGGGCCTTTCTTGTTGTGAGCGCTCCGAGGCGAACTCTCACAAAGATAGTTACTAATGTGATCCGGTTTGTGGCATGCTTTCGTCAACAGAGGAGGGGGCCGCAATGACAACTCGTCAAACGCATGGGCGAAAGCGACTGTATGACAGTATTTTGGACACCGTCGGAGACACGCCAAGCATACGAATAAACAGGATCGCGCCCTCAAACGTGACGGTTTACGTAAAATTCGAAGCGTTTAACCCGGCCAGTTCTGTCAAAGATCGCCTTGCCCTCAACATCATCGAAGCGGCAGAACGCGACGGTAGCTTAAAACCCGGTCAGACAGTGGTTGAGGCGACCTCGGGGAATACCGGTATCGGGCTGGCGATGGTCTGCGCGGCCAAAGGCTATCCCTTAGTTGTGACGATGGCCGACAGTTTCTCGGTCGAGCGGCGCAAGCTGATGAGGTTTTTGGGGGCAAAAGTTGTCCTGACACCGCGCGCGCAAAAGGGGTTCGGCATGTATACAAAAGCTAAAGAACTGGCCGAGCAGAACGGTTGGTTCCTGGCCAGCCAGTTTGAAACCGCAGCCAACGCCGATATTCACGAAAATACCACCGCGCAGGAAATCTTGGGTGACTTTGATGGGCAGAATCTCGACTATTGGGTTACGGGCTATGGCACTGGCGGGACCGTCTCGGGCGTGGCCCGGGCTCTTAGAAAAGCGCGCCCTGAGACCAAGATCATCCTGACAGAGCCTGCCAACGCAGCCATTGTGTCGTCAGGATATGTGAACACGCGCAATGAAATACACCAGCCGACCGAGAGCCATCCGAACTTCGAGCCGCATCCGATCCAAGGCTGGACGCCTGATTTTATTCCGTGGGTTCTGCAGGAGGCCATTGATAACTCGTACTATGATGAGTTGATTCCCGTTCCCGGTAGCGACGGTATTGCATGGTCGCGCCGTTTGGCCGCGGAAGAGGGGATTTTTACCGGTATTTCTGGTGGCTCGACCTTTGCGGTCGCGATGAAACTGGCGGAGACTGCTCCGGAAGGTTCCGTCATGTTGGTAATGTTGCCAGATACGGGCGAGCGTTACCTTTCGACGCCATTGTTTGATGGCGTAGAAGAGGAGATGACGGATGATGAGATCGAGATCTCGAAATCTACGCCTTCCGCCCAGATGACAGATTGAAACGACTGAAAAGTCGACAGTTTGTGTAGCTCGTCGGAACTATTACTGTAGGATTGTCAGGCGCAAATTGAATTCGTGATCAATTGAACAGTGAATACGACAATATATTGAAGACCGGGTGTTGATTAAATGAGTCCTAACGTTAAAGGCGCGCTGCTGATGATGGGCAGTATGGCGGCCTTTACCGTCAATGATGCGTTGGTGAAAGTGGTGGGGCAAGATCTGCCTCTGTTCCAACTTGTGGCCATGCGCGGAGTTTTGGCGACAGTTCTTGTGTTGATAATGGCCCGTTATCTTGGGGCGCTCCACCTGAATTTTCCCCTCCATGACAAATGGCTTATCGCATTACGTTGCCTGGCAGAGTTGGCGGCGACCATCTTCTTTTTGACGGCTCTGATGCACATGCCGCTTGCCAACGTTACGGCAGTTCTACAGGCGTTGCCGCTGACCGTGACTTTGGGCGCTGCCTTATTCTTCGGTGAAGTAATTGGATGGAGACGTATTGCTGCAATTGCGCTTGGGTTCGTCGGTATGTTGTTGATCGTTCGGCCCGGTCCTGAAGGGTTCAGCATCTATGCGATTTACGCATTGATTGCGGTTGCTTCCGTTACAGTTCGCGATTTGATCACCCGCCGAATGTCAGCTGAAGTACCTTCTGTGGTGGTAACACTGGCAACATCCCTCACTATCACATTGGCAGCGATCATCGTCTCCACGTTTGAAGGATGGGTGCCGGTCTCGACCGCATCTGGAGCGATGATCGCCAGCGCTGCGGTCTTTGTTCTGATAGGCTATCTGTTCAGTGTCATGGTGATGCGCGTGGGCGAGGTCGGTTTTGTTGCGCCATTTCGCTATTCCAGCCTGCTTTGGGCACTGGGACTGGGGTGGGCTGTGTTTGGTGACTGGCCGGACGCGATCACAATGCTGGGTGGTGCATTGGTAGTTGGGGCAGGGATGTTCACTCTGTTTCGCGAACGGTCGCGTCAGGCGGAGAAGTGAGGCAAACGTACGAAACCGGGGTTTAGCGCGAAACGCGTGGCAAAATCGGTCTCGATTTCGGGCGTGATCGGCGCAAGCTGCGCCTTCTGCTTTTCAGCGCGCGGCGAGTCGTTGGAGTTGTTCAATGTCCTGATCCACATCGGGCGATCAGGATAACTGACCACTGGCATGAAACGCCCGATCCGGTTGTGGGTAAAACTTATGATCGTGTGGTCGCACCCGCCCGCGATAAGCATGCCCAAGCCCACCCCAAGCAGAGATTTGTAGACTTGTGCCGCCCGAACCCCATTCGGCCCAAAGCTGGCCTGGTATCCGTTGTTGAAATCGAGGCCTATGGCCTGATTTTTTCCAATCAGCCCGGCAACATCATCGGCGGACTCGCGCAGTCTTTCGATGAAATCAATCGAAATGCTGTCGTCGTCATCATGGCGAAATTGAAGACAGGGCCGGTCCGGGTTTGAACGCGCTTCCTGAAGGATTCGTTTCATGACCTGCCGGTGTTTATGGCTTGGTTCGACGGGTCTTTGGACAATTCGTACCTGCTTGATGTCAGCGGTGAGGTCCTTAAGCCGGTCGAGCGCCTTTCGCGGCAGACAGTCCCCAACAACGACCAGAAGCTGATAGTCCCCATCTGTCTGCGCGCGAAAGCTGGGCAACGTCACAGATTCGAACAGGCGGAACCGCTCTTCCAGACGAGCAGGGTTGTAGAGATGGGCGCGCCGATCTGCGACCGTGTCATGTTCGATCTGGAAATCGCCCAGAGCAGGGAATGAAAATCGGCACAGGCCAAAGACTTGCATGGGGCATCCAATGGTTTGCAGGGCATGCTCACTATGCATCCGGTGCCGGAGTGCTGCAATGCGTCGGCGCAGTGGGAATCTCCATTAGTTCCTGATAGACGGCCGGAGCTCTTATGTACAACACGCCTTTCCTGCTGGGCTGTTGACACTCGGGCCGACTCCCCTTAATACGCGCGACATCTCGGTACCGGGGGCCGCCCCATAACCGATTTCAGTAATGAACTGGTCAAGGCCCGAACACTTTTATCGTTCGCGCCCTCTGATAACAAACCGCGACGTTCACCTCGGAATGGGAACGCTCGCGGGTTTTGCGCTTGTGGACGCATGAGTGCAGCGAATTTAACCGCACGCAACGCGCGTGCATGTCATGTGTGTTGCAAAACGGGGAAGAAACCGGAATGCCAACTATTCAACAGCTGATCCGCAAACCGCGGCAGCCCAAAGTAAAACGCTCGAAGTCCATGCACTTGGAACAGTGCCCGCAGAAACGCGGCGTCTGCACCCGCGTGTACACCACCACACCTAAGAAGCCGAACTCGGCTATGCGTAAGGTTGCCAAGGTGCGCTTGACCAACGGGTTCGAGGTCATCTCGTACATCCCGGGTGAAAGCCACAACCTGCAGGAACACTCGGTTGTTCTGATCCGTGGCGGTCGTGTAAAAGACCTTCCCGGTGTGCGTTACCACATCCTGCGCGGTGTTCTGGATACTCAGGGCGTCAAAGATCGTAAGCAACGTCGTTCGAAATACGGCGCGAAGCGTCCCAAGTAAGAAGGAGAGGCTGATATGTCACGTCGTCACGCCGCCGAAAAACGCGAAGTCCTGCCTGACGCCAAATTTGGCGACAAGGTACTGACCAAATTCATGAACAACCTGATGATCGACGGCAAGAAGTCGGTCGCAGAGCGCATCGTTTACAACGCGTTTGACCGCGTTGAGAACAAGGTAAAGCGCGCTCCTGTCGAAGTGTTCCACGAAGCGCTCGACAACATCAAACCGTCGGTCGAGGTTCGCTCGCGCCGCGTTGGTGGTGCAACCTATCAGGTTCCGGTCGAAGTGCGCCCTGAGCGCCGCGAAGCACTGGCCATCCGCTGGCTGATCACTGCTGCGCGCGGCCGCAACGAAAACACCATGGAAGAGCGCCTTGCAGGCGAGCTGCTGGACGCCGTTCAGTCCCGCGGTACTGCCGTCAAGAAACGCGAAGACACCCACAAGATGGCCGAGGCGAACAAAGCCTTCAGCCATTATCGTTGGTAATCCGAGAGGCTTAGACCAATGGCACGCGAATATCCGCTCGAACTGTACCGTAACTTCGGTATCATGGCGCACATCGACGCAGGTAAGACCACCTGCTCGGAGCGTATCCTGTATTACACTGGTAAATCCCACAACATCGGTGAGGTGCACGATGGTGCAGCCACCATGGACTGGATGGAGCAGGAGCAGGAACGCGGCATCACCATCACTTCGGCTGCGACCACCACTTTCTGGGAACGCACCGAGGACGGTCAGACCGCAGAAACTCCTAAGCACCGCCTGAACATCATCGACACCCCCGGCCACGTTGACTTCACCATCGAAGTTGAGCGTTCGCTGGCGGTTCTCGACGGTGCTGTCTGCGTTCTGGACGCAAACGCCGGTGTTGAGCCCCAGACCGAAACCGTGTGGCGTCAGGCTGACCGCTACAAGGTTCCGCGTATGGTTTTCGTCAACAAAATGGACAAGATCGGCGCTGACTTCTTCAACTGCGTCAACATGATCGAAGACCGCACCGGCGCACGCGCTGTTCCGGTTGGTATTCCGATCGGTGCCGAGTCCGAGCTGGAAGGCCTGATCGACCTGGTCACCATGGAAGAGTGGCTGTGGCAGGGCGAAGATCTGGGCGCAAGCTGGATCAAAGCTCCTATCCGCGACAGCCTGAAAGACATGGCTGACGAATGGCGCGGCAAGATGATCGAAGCGGCCGTCGAAATGGACGACGACGCGATGATGGAATACCTGGAAGGCAATGAGCCCGACGTTCCGACCCTGCGCGCCCTGCTGCGCAAAGGTACTCTGGAAATCGCGTTCGTTCCGGTTCTGGGTGGTTCGGCGTTCAAGAACAAAGGCGTTCAGCCGCTCCTCAACGCTGTGATCGACTATCTGCCCAGCCCGCTGGACGTTGTTGATTACATGGGCTTCAAACCCGGCGACGAGGAAGAAGTTCGTGACATCGCCCGTCGTGCAGACGACGACATGGCCTTCTCGGGTCTGGCGTTCAAAATCATGAACGACCCCTTCGTTGGCTCGCTGACCTTCACCCGGATTTACTCGGGCACCATGAACAAGGGCGACTCGATCCTGAACTCGACCAAAGGTAAGAAAGAGCGCATCGGTCGTATGATGATGATGCACTCGAACAACCGGGAAGAGATCGAAGAAGCGTTTGCAGGCGACATCATCGCGCTGGCAGGTCTGAAAGACACCACCACCGGTGATACTCTGTGTGATGCGAAAGATCCGGTGGTTCTGGAAACCATGACCTTCCCCGATCCGGTTATCGAGATCGCGGTTGAGCCCAAAACCAAGGGCGACCAAGAGAAGATGTCTCAGGGTCTGGCCCGTCTGGCCGCCGAAGACCCGTCCTTCCGTGTGGAAACTGATCTGGAATCCGGTCAGACCATCATGAAGGGCATGGGCGAACTTCACCTGGACATCCTGGTTGACCGTCTGAAGCGCGAGTTCAAGGTTGAAGCGAACATCGGTGCACCTCAGGTGGCCTATCGTGAAACCATCTCGATGCCGGTCGAGCACACCTACACCCACAAGAAACAGTCGGGTGGTTCGGGTCAGTTCGCGGAAGTCAAGCTGGAGATCCAGCCGACCGAGGCAGGCGAAGGCTATTCGTTCGAAAGCCGCATCGTTGGTGGTGCCGTTCCGAAGGAATACATCCCCGGTGTTGAAAAAGGTATCAACTCGGTCATGGACAGCGGCCCGCTGGCTGGCTTCCCCGTGATCGACTTCAAGGTTGCCCTGCTGGACGGTAAGTTCCACGACGTTGACTCGAGCGTTCTGGCGTTCGAGATCGCATCGCGGATGTGTATGCGTGAAGGCATGCGCAAAGCTGGCGCGAAACTGCTGGAACCGATCATGAAGGTCGAAGTGATCACCCCGGAAGAATATACCGGCGGTATCATCGGTGATCTGACCTCGCGTCGGGGCCAGGTATCTGGTCAGGAACCGCGCGGAAACGCAATCGCGATCGACGCGTTTGTTCCGCTGGCCAACATGTTCGGCTACATCAACACTCTGCGTTCGATGTCGTCGGGCCGTGCCCAGTTCACCATGCAGTTCGATCACTACGATCCGGTTCCGCAGAACATCTCGGACGAGATTCAGGCGAAATACGCATAAGCGAAGATTTGAGGGAGCGCGGCTAACGCGCTCCCTTCATTACCGAAAAAGGAGGCCATCATGGCAAAGGAAAAGTTTGAGCGTAATAAGCCGCACGTCAACATCGGCACGATTGGCCACGTTGACCACGGCAAGACCACGCTGACCGCAG
>NZ_JBQFMM010000011.1:0-168787 GCF_056531845.1 Ruegeria sp. K3
TCGTCAGGCTCATAACCTGAAGGTCGCAGGTTCAAATCCTGCTCCCGCAACCAACTTTAGAAAATCCCAGAGCAGCCCGCGCAGACTACAATTGATCACCCCGATCAATTGCTTAACGATCAAGCACTTTATAGCGCCACGCCCTTAAATCGACGCGTGAGGAAGAATGGGAGAATAGGGATGACCCTGAATCTATCGCTCTACGTGCTTCTGATCCCAACCCATTAATGGCGCGATATTGGTATTCTTCACCAAGCGTTCCGATCGCTTAAGGCCAATGCCGAGTTCAAACGCAGTCTGTTGGCGTGAAAGCCCTATGATCAGCTTGATCCGTCTCGCAGCAGAGACGAATCAATCCGTGCGCTTCATTCCCATATTCAATCTCCTTTGCGGCAAAATGCCTTGAAAGGAGCGGTATCAACCAATCACACGTCCTAGTTTGTTCAAACCTGTAAAAGTAGTTTTGCGACGTCCAATAGTCCTGCCTGCCCAAAAAGCTCATCAGTGCTCGGTGTAGTATATGAGTTCATGGCATCTGGCTGCAAAGATGACCCTGCATCTAACCAATACCAGTGGTCTAGATTTAGTTTATTGGTATCAGCCGAAAAACCTTCGAAAATGTTCTTGACGTCAACACCTGACACCTTTGAAGTCGACTTGCGCTGCATCATCGCGATTGCTCCGGCGACCAAGGCAGCAGCACCCGATGTGCCCCCAAATTCAGCATATAATCCCGAAGGATCGTCGCGCGCACTTTCTCGTTTCTTCACGGGGCCAGCGAATGTTCCTTCCACGTAGCCCCGCGGTCCTGGAACATCCAAGGAAAGCAACCGTTGTGAGGCAAATAAAATTTCAGGGATATCATCATAAGGTGGTTCGCGCTTTTTGTGCACGTTCTCTACCCAGAAGTCGCCTGCTGAAGCAGCGCGACGGTCCAATCGGATTTGGTATCGGTTATATACTTCTCCGTCATCTGAAGGTGCGACTACGGTCAGATCACCCGAGTAGTTGGAATAACCCGATCGGTAGCCGTTGTAATTGACGGCGCCTACTGAAATGACACCGTTTGCGGGATTGGATGACAAACTAGCCGGGTAAATCAGTTCACTCCTGCCCTCATTACCTGCGGCGCATACAACAGGCGTCTGCTTGCTTACCCATTCTATGACTTTCTCAAGTAGAGCCCAGGATTTTTGGATATCCAATATATCTTCATGAACTTCTCCCGCCTTGCTTTTGTGAAGGCGGGTCTCTTCATCATCGTCAAAAGAGGTTGGATAGCCGGGCCAATACGAAGGGTCAGCGGCATCGCGCGGAAATAGAATGACATCCACACCTTTCGCTTCTGCATAAAGAAAGGCCGCTATCAGTTCTTCAGGGCTAGGAGATATTGAAGTTGTGATAGGAACTACTTTGCTTAGCGGGTCTACGCCAAAGTAAGGGGCAATATTACCCGCATTGCCGAACTGATCCAATTCATAACTGGTACCGCTCGTCAGGCCGGCACATCCAGTCCCGTGAGCGGCATACCGATCATCATAGGCATCGACGTAACGCTTGACGCCAAAACCGTTACTAATTCTGTTAATTATCTCGGTTTCTTCGGGGTCGAGACCAGGTATGACCAAAGCGCTGATTCCGGTCAAATGTTGTTCTGGCAGCTCGCGGTGTCTGTTTGCTGCAGGATATGCCGATAACTCCTCGTACTTTGCTCCATACGGGTGGCTCGCTAGATCAATTGCATCATTCCAAATAACTTGATCTGGAGGGGGAAGGGGGGCCTCTGGCGCTTCTAAGTTTGGATGATGCCGGGCCACCCCCATATCAATGAGGCCAATTTTTACATCCCGTCCTGCAAAATCCCATTCGACACCAGTTATCGTCGGGCAAACCTCACCAGATGAGGTGCCAGTTGGTACGGAAATCGCATTGATCGCCACCAGATGCCAAAGATAGTAGTAACGTTTATATAACTCATCGCCAACAGGCATTGGCTCACCTCCCCTTTGTAGCTATCCCAGCCATTCGTCTTGGGCTTCATCCATCAGTTCATCGAGAGCTTCTGTTAGATAAACCACTGTTTTCTTTGCGAGACTTCGTCCTGCAGCTGTATCACTTGGGTAGTGTAGACCTGCCCATTCTCGGTTCTCGGCAATACGCTGGGCGCGATGGAAAAGCGCTATCGTTCCCGGATGCTCTGGAACCAGCCGAGAGAACAGCTCTGCAATCGCGAATGATTGATAAGAATGGTTGGATGGATATGCAGCGTGATATGGTACGGGGATGTAAGGACGGATAAGCGGCTGCACGATGTTTGGTCGAGGTCGGCTGAACCTATTCTTGTAAGTAAGGCCGATCTCGTTGGTGATTTCCAGCAGGATGACCATCAAGGCCTTCGTCGCATCAAATCCGCCCTGCTCGTCAATCCCTAAAGGGGTCAGGTAATCGTCAATTCCGAACTGCGCTTGTGCAACAATTTCGTCGCGACGGCGCACTTGATCTGGCTGTTTCAGTTGCTCCTGAAGCTCCAGCAGATGAGTGGTTTCGTTCAGGCTTTCATCGGGTCCTGGAGGTGGTAGAAGATCAATATTCTCCCAGATTTTCCCGAGAATACTTGTATCAATAGGAATGCCAATTTTACAGAGATCACGCATTTCGCGCCAACCAAATGAGGCATCGCTCCCACCGAAATCGAACTCAGTGCGGTTTCTGTTTCTATTTCGATTCCTATTTCTGTTTCTATTTCGATTCCTGTTTCTATTGCGGTTTCTATTTCTGTTGCGGTTCAGGGCAAAGGATGAAGACTGACCCATCGCAATTACAGCGGCTCCGAGTGCAGACCGGCTTCCAATTTCTGTGGCAACCGAATTAGCTACTTGTTCGTTCCGCTGAAGACGATCTACCAGAGTCATCTCATCAAAAAACAAATTCAATTTTTCAAGTGTTGGATCATCAATTATGTCGTCCTTGATCTCACGAATCGCATTGATGTACGCCCAGAATGTTTGCTGCTGTTCGTCATAGATTAGCGATACAAGTTCATCCCTATTTCGCTCAGGATTGTTCGCTGCGCCCAAGTTCGCCAGCTTTAAAACTTTACACGAAATCAATTCCCCACGCCGAACGAGCATACCGAAGTTGTTGAGAAAACTAACGTAATTCAATGAATCCCCCTCCCTTGATCGAAATACTAAATTTGTTTTGGCAGCCCGATACGGCTCAGACCATCCTCCATAAGTTTTGCGCTGAAGCGGGTTGGAACCGGAAACCAGTCTTCTCGAATACTTGTGAGAGACATGTCTGGCTCCAATTCGACAAGTCGATGTAACGCTTTCTCACCTTTGGTGTGATCGCCCAAGTGACCGTAAGATGCCGCCAGATAGCGCATAACTGCTTTAAACTGTGGTTGTACCGCCATCACGTTTTCGCCAAATTTGACGGCCTGTTCGAAGTCGCCATTTACCAACGATGCTACGCAGCTTGCGCCGTCGAATAGATGACGATAAGGGCTGTGCCGTCCGATAACCCTAGCTTTGTTCGCCGCCTCCACTGCAAGCCTCGGACGATCGGTATAGCAGTAGAGCATCGCAGCAGAATCCCAACACATTGCACGATATGGGCTCAGCTCCAGGGCTCTGTCAGAAAGGTCCTGAGCAATCGAAAACTCGCGGAACACGTAGGAATAGACGTGAGCGACAAGCCCTAAAACGGTCCCGTTATCTGCGTCAGCTTCGACTGCTCGCCTCGCTAGCTCTCGTGCTCTTTCTTCAAGCTCAATGTCCCACGTTCCGTAACGTTCGCCGATTTGGAACGTCGTAAAATATGCTAGCCAGGCCAAGTAAACAGGTTTGGGGTCGATTTCGTAGGCCGCCAATATGTCTGCCTGCAAATGGTCCAAACCGGGTCCAGACATTGTTAGCAAGTGATGGACTGCTGAGATCGCCGTCTTTGCAGCATGATGGGCAGCGGGGTCTCGCATATGACGCCCATTCACCAATGCCGTGAGGAGCGCATCGGTAGCGTAGCTTACAAAAGCTGCAACGCTGGAGGTTGAGAGCCCAAGAAAGTCGCCCTGATCAGCCACCACATTCTGATTCCAAATAACTTTCCGGTCCTCGGGGCGCATTGCAGTGACAGAAACTTGAAGCATGCTTTCGCAGGCTGACGCTCTGCACTGAAGAAACAAGTCGGGACCAACACCGTGGCTGGGGCTGGAGTTGTATGGCCCGGGCACGTTCGGGGTGCGATAGTCCTGAACAATCAGGGCCTCGGTTTCCGAAAGAGATTTTGATAGCTGCTCTGCGACGATATTTGCTACGAAAGAGGCTTTTTCCGATCCCGCTCCCACATCTGAGGCTAGAAGGCCAATTACGAAATTTGTTCTCGTAGTTTCTACCCATGACGCATTAGGCGTTGGCTGAGTTGTGAGATCGGTTTTGCTTACTAGATTAGCACCATCTTGGTTGATGCATCGAACCGCAGACCGTTGATGCTGGAGCCAATCCATGAAAGCAGCATTGCGGCAATTGAAACCCTCCAACAGCCTATTATTCGATAGTTCTGCTGCTGGCTCCGTTACGTCTATTTCCAATTCTTGTTGATTGAGGCAAATGAGATCTTTGTCGCGAACTACACTGATTAGGGTTGCCAAACCCGTGTGTTCATTGGTGGCGTCAACGAGCCGCTCCAATAAATCAGACCTTTCAGAAGTAGACTGGTCCTCCCAAATAATTTCGCCAGCCCGATGCGCTGAAAAAACACCTTGAGAGCAAGCTAAGAGCGAGAGAAGCATTGTCTGCTCGTTGCTTAGGTCCAGCAAAGTGTTTTGGGAGCCCCAATACTTCGGATACCCAATCAATTCGAGACGGGCCTTTGTCAGCGACCCTTGGTCCGAAACTCTGATCACCTTGAATAACTCGAGAGAGTTTCCCAGATTTTTTAGTGTTGGGTAGCCGATGGAGACAAACCGAAAGTCGTTTCCACCCCGAAGCGAATTTCGGACCGCACTGGAGACCAGGACATCACCGGCCGATCCAGCACTTTCGATACGGGCCGCGGTGTTTACGGTATTCCCTATGATTTGGCGGTCTATTTCAAATGTATCACCAACATGTACACCGATCCTGAATCCGCGATCATAGTTTCCGACTTGTTCGGAAAGAGTTTCCTGTACCCTCAACGAGGCTTCTACCGCGACTGAAACACTTCTAAATGTCGCGCAAAAACCATCACCAGCAATACCCGTGACTTCACCTCCAAGTGCGACCACTACTTCACTGGCTAAATTCAGATCCGCGCGAATAGTGGATAGGGTTCGCATTTCAGTTTCGCGAACCGCTAACGAGTACCCACATGCATCAATGAACACGATGGCCATTAGGCGGGCTTCGGGTGTTTTAGTCTTGGAAAACTTTGTCTGGTCTACCCCATATCTTGACCTCAAAGTAAATATATTAAACGTTTCTAATGCCTAAAATTCGACACCCTGATCGATTGTTTTAATAAAAATAACCCCACAGTTAGGGTCAGTAGTACACTAATCTCAGTAACTCGTCGACATTAAACGCGCTCGACATTTGCAATTGCGAACGCAGGTATTTGTTAAGTGCCAGATATAAATAAATAAATTTAGTGGTGGGTGATATGAACTGATACTTTCCGGTCATTGGTAGATGTTAAAGAGGGAAAGCTTCCGCATTACTTCATAAGTGCTTGATTCCGGTGAATAAGAAAGAAACGCACCGTCGCAGCGCGAGATAAGGATGCACATTAAGAGGTCAAAGAGCGAATGCCACTTGAATATCGACAAAAGGCGTTTCTTGACATCTTGTCATTGGCTTCAATTATTGCATCAACACGTACCAAGACTTCAAGCGCTGCTAATTCATCTTTCTCTATGACAACACAACGGAAAAACCCAAGGGTCGTGTTACAATTGAATTAGTTCTTTGGATTTCTACCAATTGAAGCATTGTACTTTATTTCGTCAAAATGGATGCTTATCAGTTGAAGTATATTGAACTAACCTAGAACTCCCCCGTTTTTGTTTAGAACAAATTTTGCTCCCAAGGTTTGATGACTTGACCCGTTCTCTGGAACGAAGGATGCGCGATGGGCACAGATGGGGAAGCAAGATGCATTCCAGTTTAAAGTGTCAGTTCAGTAGCTCGGGAAGTGCCCATCCAGTGTTGGCCGTGCTGTTCGGTTGAAGCTTGATGAGGCTATCCCTCATCCAATGAGAGGTATCGTAGTTTCTGCTGAGAAGGACACCAAGCAGCGATGGTCCGCTTATCGAGCCTTCTTCATAGGTGGAGAGAGTGACGTCACAGTGTTATCTTTCGAATTCAAACTCTCATCACTGAGCACCTTCGAAGTGCAGGGTTCTCAGTGGTCCCGAGAATCTTTCCGAAACATCTTGTTTCCAATTCACGAACTAAGAGTTTCGAATTTAGCCGTGGACACATTTTTGCCATAATGCCATCCTGCCACAGTGGGCGGCATGTATTTATTTTTAGCACTTTCTAGTTTTTCCAACTGGATTTGAGGGGGTTACCTAGTTCGATATGCCGCCCCACGAGCAGTCTTCTGATCGTCCAATGAATGAAGCGCATTTTCGGTGGCGTTGATACAATGCGCGTTCAAACCTTTTGTATCGCGCATCTGGGTGTAGTTATGGTGTACCTCGACAGCGCCATTAGATTCTATGGGCGCAGTTTCAGGTATCTTTCCATTGATCGTTGCGCGCCGAATGATGTGCAATCGGCGATGCAGAGGTGCAACAGGTCAAGATAGAAATGCCATCAGAACGACCCCAACTAACGTCCTGAGAGCGGTATCTGAGCAAGTAAGCGCTGCCTAGATAGCAAGTTTCCGCAATGTAAACATAAGCTCACTTTTCGCCTTTCAAGACTTGCTCTATGCCGGGTGCAGCATTCCGGTGGGGGCCGATATGAAACTCAGTGCGTTGGAAATCCTTTGCGTCATTTTGGCAAGTGTTGTGGCAGTGGCTGGTTTTGCCGGAGCCGTGAATGCGCTTGTTTCAGCGATCTAATGTAGCACCGCAAAGTTGTAGGGCCTTTAAGCGCATGTTGTCGCGCTCGTGACAACTGTTCTCTCGGGGTGTCGGTGGTTTTGTAGTAAGACATTGAAACTAAAAAATTAAAGAAACACCATGCACTTCTTTTTCGTTCATCGTTGACGCCGTCGTCACCCAAAGTGAACAGGTCTAAGGCCCGAAAACAAGCCCGCTTCGTCCAAATCTCGCGGTGGCGGTATTAGATTGAAAGCGTCGCCTCACATTCCACCTAGCAGAGGGGTTGGCGAGGGGGTCGAGCCAACCCCTCTGAAGGGGATACACGGATCAGTGAAAGTGGTCCGTTGAACTCAGGTTATGCGATGCTTGTAGGCCCGTATATTGGGGGTTCCCCGTAGTTGGGAAAATTAATCTTTCAGACACATTCCGGACATCTCGCCCAGATACCAAAACGATACGGCGCGCCTAGAAGATGTCTGATGATTTCTTGAGGGGGTACGAGTTTGGCGCGTCGTACCTTGAACCTCGATGATTTCCCAAAAACCTCAATCGAGGTTGATAACGGTGCCCTGCTTCAAGGACGCATCCGCCGCATCGGCCAGCAACTGAGCCCGCAGCCCATCGATGATACCTGGTGCAAGTTGTCCTGATCCGGACACAGCGTCAGTGAAATGGGCCATCTCGGCTTCATAGGCGCCTTCGTAGCGTTCAAGAAAGAAATGCCGGGCGGGGGCTTTGCGGAAACCCGACGGAGTCGCGACCTCAACCGCATTCTCCAACATGTTTTCGGCCCGCAACATGCCCTTCTCGCCATGCACCTCGATGCGCTGATCATAGCCATAGCTGGCGCGGCGCGAGTTGGAGATCTGGCAAATCTTACCACTGGCTGTCGTCAGGGTTACGGCTGCGGTGTCGACGTCTCCGGCTTTGCCGATCTCGGGATCGACGAGCGATGATCCAACAGCGTAAACGCTGATAGGTTCTTCGCCCAGCAAGAAACGTGCCATATCCAAGTCATGGATCATCATATCGCGGAACAACCCACCCGAGCTTTCGATATAGCTGATCGGTGGCGGCGAGGGGTCGCGGGACAGAATGGTGACAATTTCGACCGCGCCGATCTCACCTTCGGCGATGCGGGATTGAATATTGGCAAAGCTCGGATCAAAGCGGCGGTTGAAGGCCGTCATGAAGGGCACGCCGGTGGCTTCGACCACCTTGATGCAGTCGCGGATGCGGTCAGCGGACATGTCCACCGGCTTTTCGCAGAAGATCGCTTTGCCGGCATTCGCCGCTTTATGGATCAGATCGTAATGGGTGTCGGTCGGAGTACCGATGACGACAGCATCGACATCTTTGCTTTCGATCAGTTCGTCCGCCGACAGGATCTGTGCGCCAGTTTTGTCGGCCAGCATCTGAGCCGGTTCTGTGAATGCGTCCGCCACTGCGCTCACCCGTGCGCCATCAATCTGCCCGATCGAGCGCGCATGAACCTGACCGATCCGCCCGCATCCCAATAGCCCGATATTCAGCATGTCATGCCCCTTTGAACGCTTTCAGTACTCGGCGCGTCGCCTCGACCACCGGTTCATGTGTATCTTTCAGTATTTGAACGCGGTCGAACCTGTCCGGATCGGCATTCACGGCCGTTCGCAGGGCATTCCCAAAGGCCATTCGCAGCTCGGTCCCGATGTTAAATTTGCAGATTTTCGATCCGCGCGCCAGCGCAGCACGTTGCGCAACCGGCACGCCCGAGCCGCCATGGATTACCAGAGGTATATCGGTCACGGCTTCGATGGCGCGGATACGGGCCTCGTCCAGACCGCCCTCTTTGTTCTGTTGCAAATGGACGTTGCCGACCGAGATCGCCATTGCATCCACGCCGGTCTCTCGGGCGAATTGCGCGGCTTCCTCCGGGTCGGTTCCGTCCGAACCTTCACCGCCCGAATAGCCGACAAAACCGATTTCCCCCTCGCAGGAGACACCAGCGGCATGGGCCATCTCGGCAATTGCAGCGGTCTCGGCGATATTCTGTTCCAAAGGCTTGCGCGATCCGTCAAACATGACCGAGGTGAAGCCGCTGTCGATGGCGATGTGGCATTCGTCATGGGTGTAGCCATGGTCCAGATGGGCCACGACAGGCACACTGGCCCCTTCGGCCAGATGGCGGAACATCTTGCCCAGAACCGGCAGCGGCGTGTGTTCGCGGCATGATGGGCCGGCTTGCAGGATGATCGGTACGCCTTCGGCTTCGGCAGCGGCCACGTAGGCACGCATATCCTCCCAGCCCAGCGTCACCAACCCGGCCACGGCATAGCCGTCGCGCAGCGCGGGTTGCAGCACGTCCGATAATGTCACAAGGCTCATTTGAACTTGGCCACCATGTCCATAATGCCCGGGATCGTATGCAGCTGGGCTGCATGGGTCGGTTGGAAATACTGCTTCAGCGAGCGCTGACTGAGCCCGCCGAGGATGGTGAAATAGTACATTTCATACCCCGGCAAAACTGCGCAGGGGTGATAGCCCTTGTCCAGCAGGATCGTCGAGCCATCCATGATGTGATAGGCATCACCCGGCTTGTTGTCTTCGCGCTGCAGCATCTGGACGCCAGAACCATAGTTGGGCCGGAAGCGGAAATTATAGGTTTCGTCATGGCGGGTTTCGATCATTTCGCCATCGTCGCTTTTGCGGTCGGTGTCATGTTTGTGGCTGGGAAAGCCGGACCAGCCGCCCTGACCCACGGTATAAAGTTCAGACACCAGCAAGCGGCCGACCTTGTCGTGATGGTTCGCGCCCAGAATGTGTTTGATTTTTCGATGGGTTTTGGTGTCGTCCGATCCATACTGCACCAGATCCAGTTCGGGTACGCGGACATCAAAGGGTTCAAGCACACGGTCGAATTTTGCGCCCGCGATGAAGGTTTCGGTTTCATCCGTCATGCAGGTTATTCGAACCTTGGCGCCGACGGGAACGTATACGCCCTCGGGCTCGCCATCCCAGACGTCGATGGCGCGGTTGCCAAGGTTGGTATAGATCGCGCCGTCCACATCGACATCCACGGTACCGGTGGCGGGCACGATGCAGGTCTCATAGCCCGGTACGGCATATTCGAACACCTCGCCCTTTTTCAGTTTGACGATGTTGAAATAGTTTAGCGGCACCAGATCATGGTCGGCATCGACGATAGGTTTGTTCTGGTTGTCATGGGGCGCAATATGCATCTGCGTCTCCTTTCAGGTATCCGTGGAGCCCGGGTGTTGGGCCAGAAATTCGTCAAGTTCGGGCGTCGTCGGCATGGCCCCGGCGCAGCCGGGTTTCGACACGACGATCGACGCGCAGGCCGAACCGCGCAGCACCGCATCGCGCAGGTCATGCCCCGCAGCGATCGAGGCCAGCAGTCCGGCCAGGAAGCTGTCGCCTGCGCCGTTGGGCTTCACGGCGGTAACCGGGTAGATGCCGGTGCGGACCTCTTGCCCGTCTGCCAGCGTAATGGCCCCCTCATGGCCCATCTTGTAGATCACCATCTTGCCGTTGGCCGCCAATTCGCGGGCCTTGTCTAAACCTTTTTCGATGCCGCCCGCCATAAAGCCGAACTCTTCATCATTGCCTACGATCAGATCGCTTTCATTCCCTGCGCGGGTCAGAACCTCTGAGGCGACTTCGGGTGATGGCCAACTATAGGGGCGGTAATCGATGTCGAAGATCACCGGCAGACCTGAGGCGCGCGCATTTTCAAATGCGCGGAAGGTGGCCGAGCGTGAGGGTTCCGCAGCAAACACCGTGCCCGCCGTGATCAGGGCTGAGAAGGCGCTGTAGTCGACCTCATCCATATCCGCCTCGGTTACCTGGAAATCAGCGGCGCCGTTGCGGTAGATGACATTCTGAAAGTCTTCAATGCAACTTTCGTAGACAGCCAAGGACGTACGCGCCTCGCCACCCACAGCTCGGACATATCTCGTTTCAACGCCATAGTCCCGCAGCCGGTTCACACAGAACCGCCCCACGGCATCATCCGAGACCGAGGTGACCAGCGCCGCTTGCGATCCCAGCTTCACCAGTCCGGCGCAGATATTGGCGCTTGATCCGCCCAGATCGGCGCGAAACAACTGTGCGTCTTCGCTTTTGGTTCCGACCGGATCCGCAAACATGTCCATTCCGGCCCTGCCGAACACGGCAAAGCGGTTACCTTTTATACCTTCAATCAGAGTCACGTGCGCCCCTCGGTATTGCCTGCCCGCGCGGTATCCAGCACCTCGGGGTAGGGATAATTCAGGCCCAGCAACTGCCGCAGATCGGGACTTACCTGAGCAAGGAAATCCTGCGGTAGCGCAGCGGGCATATCTTCCATCGGTTTAACCCATTTGGGCAGATACTGGATCAGGATCGCGCTGCGGTCGTGATCCGCTTTGTTCGGCATCGCGCAATGCCACGTTACGCCATAGAACAGAGCAACATCACCAGGCTCACCGGTCATCTGCTCGCATTTGTCATAGAACTTGTCTTCGGGCGTGGGATAACGCAGCTCTTTCTGCGATCCGGGTACATAGCCGGTCGCGCCGCTTTCCTTGGTGAACGGGTCCAGCAAAACCGAGACCTGTGCATTCATCGGAAATGATCCATTCAGACCGACGGGATGCGTTTCGGGGCTGTGAAAGTCCCAATAGGGATAGTCGACATGCGGCTCCTGCCCCGGCCCGCCCGGCAGGATGCGATTAGCAGCGATCGAGCCCATGATGAACTCGGTCCCCAGAAACTTGCGGAGGATCTTCATCAGAACCGGATGCGCAGCCATGCGTGAAAACACGTCGCCCTTAGCCAACAGATTCCAGACCCGCCGCTGCAGGTTCAGTTTGCCATCCTCTTCCGCAGCGCCTTGGAAATGGGTCACTTTCTCGGCCGCTGTTTCGGATTCGGCCATGACGATGGCACGTGCCTCGGCGATCTCTTCAGGGGTGAAAAGGCCCGAGATTGCGACGACTCCATCACCGTTCAGCAATTCATCCACAATGACGTCTGGGTCAGCCGTTTCTGCCTTGAACCGTTTCATCAGATGCCCTTGCGTTGTTTTTCGCGGGTCGATTCCCATTCGACATGAGCATCACGAACCCTCTCGTCAGCCGAAGTGTGGGGTGTTCCAACCTCCCACCATGCATGGCCTTCAGTGGTCCAGCCTTCATAGGCGCCCACGTCCATCACAATCACATAAGTCTTGTCGCTGGCCTTGGCGCGCTTGAACGCTTCGGCCAGTTCTGCCGGGTTCGCGACCTTTTCGCTGGTGGCCCCCATCGAGGCCGCGTGGGCCGCGAAATCAACGCCAAAGGCTTCGGGGATGGTGGGGCAGTCTTCCAGCAGGTTGTTGAAGCTTTCGTTGCCTGTGTTGTTCTGCAGCTTGTTGATGACTGCAAAACCGCCATTGTCCAGCACCAGAACAATCATCTTTTTGCGGCTCAGAACCGAGGAATAGATGTCCGAGTTCAGCATCAGATATGAGCCATCACCGCAAAACGTAATCGTGTCCTTATCCGGCTCACGCTCAGATTGGGCAATGCGCGCCCCCCAAGCGCCTGCGATCTCATAGCCCATGCAGGAGAATCCGAACTCAACATCAACGGTGCCAATATCCAGCGTGCGCCAGTTGGCGGTGACTTCAGCGGGCAGACCTCCGGCAGCGGCGACCACGCGGTCACGCGAGTCACAGAGTTCGTTCACAACGCCGATGGCCTGAGCATAGGAATTTGGACGGTTCCCGTAAGACACATTCTCAGCCACGTAAGCATCCCAATTGCGGCGCTCGTCTTGCGCAAGTGAAACCCAATCGGATGCAGCCGTGTAGTCAATTGCCTGTGTTAGAGCCTGAATTGAAAGCTTGGCATCCCCAACAACTGGTAAGGACATGTGCTTACCCGCATCATGCCGCGCAGCATTGATCGAGATGAACTGAGCGTCTTTGGCAAAGGCGGTCCACGATCCGGTGGTAAAATCCTGCAGCCGCGTGCCAACAGCGATGATCACATCGGCTTGCTCCGCAATTGCGTTGGCACTGTCCGATCCAGTGACGCCGATCGGGCCAATGTTCAGCGGGTGGGTCGCCAGCATATTGGCGCGGCCCGCGATGGTTTCGACGACCGGGATCTGAAGCTTTTCGGCGAATTCGGTCAGCTCGGTCACGGCTTTGGAATACTGCACGCCCCCACCCGCGATGATCATCGGGCGTTTCGCGCTTGCCAACGCGGTAGCGGCATCGGCGATTTCATCCGCATCGGGAGATTGGCGACGAATGCGATGCACTTTTTTCTCAAAGAACTTCACCGGGTAATCATAGGTCCAACCCTGCACATCCTGTGGCAACCCGAGGAACGCCGGCCCGCAATCGCCCGGGTCCAGCATTGTCGCTATAGCGGCGGGCAGAGATTGAATGACCTGTGCCGGATGCGTGATGCGATCCCAATAGCGGCTGACCGGTTTGAAGGCGTCATTCACACCAAACGTCGGGTCATAGTAGTTCTCCATCTGCTGCAGAACCGGATCCGGTAAGCGGGTGATGAACGTGTCCCCGCACAACATCAGCATTGGCAGCCGGTTCGCATGGGCCAGTCCAGCAGCAGTCAACAGATTCGCAGTGCCGGGGCCTGCGCTAGCGGTGCAGAACATGAATCGCTGACGCAGCCACTGCTTGGCATAGCCTGCGGCGGCGAATCCCATGCTCTGTTCATTCTGTCCGCGATACAACGGCAGCTCATCCCGGACAGTATTCAGTGCCTCGCCCAGGCAGGTCACATTGCCATGACCAAAAATCCCGAAGCCCCCGCCACATAGGCGATATTCCTGACCATCGATCTCGATGAACTGGTTCGACAGCCAGCGAATGATCGCCTGCGCCGTTGTCAGGTAAACAGTGTCGTGTTGCGCGGACATGTCTGCGGGCTCCTTTAGGAAAATTATGATGCAGTGCCGAATGCAGCTTGCGAGAGTCCTATTCTCACGATACAAGTTTTGCAACCGGTTGCAAATGGTTTTCAAGAAAAAGCGAGGGAGGACGTCGGAATGGCAGAGATCGGCATTGGCATTCTAGGCGGCGGATATATGGGCAAGGCCCATGCGGTCGCCATGTCCTCGGTTGGGGCGGTGTTCAACACGGCCTTGCGACCACGGTTAGAGATGGTGTGCGCCTCGTCACCGGAAAGCGCTGAGCGGTATCGTCAGGCCTATGGATTCGCGCGCTCGACGAATGACTGGCGTGTGTTGGTGAACGACCCGAAGGTAGAGGCCGTTGTGATCGCCACGCCTCCGGAAACACATCGCGAGATCACTCAGGCAGCGTTTGCGCTGGGCAAACCTGTGCTGTGTGAAAAGCCTTTGGGCGCGTCGCTGGAGGATGGTGCGGCGATGTTAGCAGCGGCCGAGGCCTCGGGCTTGGCCAACATGGTTGGTTTCAACTATATCCGCACCCCGGCCAGCCAATACGCTCGCGCTCTGATAGCCGAAGGAGAGATCGGCGACATCACATGGTTTCGGGGTGAGCATACCGAAGATTTCTACGCGCACCCTCAAGCCCCGGCAACCTGGCGTACAACAGGAATGTCGAACGGAACGATGGGTGATCTTGCGCCTCATATGATCAATGCCGCACTGGCTTTGATCGGCCCGATTTCACGCGTGATGGCCGAGGTCGAAACCGTGCACAATAGCCGCCCGGGTGGCGAAGTTGACAATGACGACCACGCTCAGATGATGGTGCGGTTCGCGAACGGAGCAATGGGATCGATCTATATCAGTCGAATCGCGACGGGGCGCAAGATGGGCTATGCCTATGAGATCAGTGGCACCAAGGGTGCGATCCGCTTTGATCAGGAAGACCAGAACGTTTTGTGGCTCTACCGTATGGAGGGTCCCGAAGCTGAGCGTGGCTTTCGTAAGATCCTGACCGGCCCCGCACACCCGGACTATGAGCCGTTCTGTCAGGGCCCTGGCCATGGCACGGGCTATCAGGACCAGATAATCATCGAAGCACGCGATTTTTTGCGTGCAATCGAGACAGGTAAACCGGTTTGGCCGACCTTCCACGACGGGCATGAGGTCAACCGGGTCGTCGCTGCGGCATTGGCATCGTCAGCGGATGAAAGCTGGAAAAATATCGAAGATTTCTGAGCATCGGAGACAAGACAAGATGAGCATCAGAATTGGCAATGCGCCCTGTTCCTGGGGCGTGGAATTTGCGCAGGACCCGCGCAATCCGCATTGGAAAACAGTTCTCAGCGAATGCGCTGTGGCCGGGTATAAGGGTATCGAACTCGGCCCGGTGGGTTTCATGCCCGAAGACCCTGCGGTGCTGGCCGATGCGCTGGCCGAGCATGATCTTGAACTGATCGGCGGCGTTGTGTTCCGCAACTATCACGACCCCGACGCGTGGGAAGACGTGCTGGACGCCACCCACCGCACCGCTCGCGCATTGAAAGCGCATGGGGCGCAGCATATGGTGCTGATCGATGCGATCTCACCCCGCCGCGCGCCAACCGCTGGTCGCGCCGATGAGGCTGAGCAGATGGACAAGGCCGAGTGGACGGCGTTCCGGGATCGCCTTTCTGAAAGCGCGCGGATCGGGTCCGAGGAATACGGGCTGACCGTTGGGATGCACGCTCATGCTGCGGGCTTCATGGACTTTGAACCTGAACTTATCCGTTTGCTGGACGAGGTCGATGAAAGCCTTTTGAAAATTTGCTTCGATACGGGGCATCACTCTTATGCCGGGTTCGATCCGGTCGGCTTCATGAAGCGCTACGTTGATCGGATCTCGTACATGCACTTCAAGGATATCTCTCCGACAGTGAAAGCGGATGTAATTGCCAATCGGACGGGCTTCTATGATGCTTGCGGGCAGGGGATTTTCTGCAATCTGGGCGACGGCGACGTGGACTTTCCGACCGTTCGCCAGGTGCTGCTGGACGCTGGTTTCACAGGATGGTGCACGGTCGAGCAGGATTGCGACCCAACGCTCGACCCTGATCCTGTAGGGGACGCGCGGAAGAATCGTGAATACCTTGAATCAATTGGTTTCAGTTAAGGAGGTCCAGACCATGACCAAGCTGAAATGGGGCATGATCGGAGGCGGCGAAGGTAGCCAGATCGGACCGGCGCACCGGTTGGGGGCGCTGGCGGACGGGCATTTCCAATTCACCGCCGGAGCGCTGGATCACAGGCCTGACATTGGTCGCGAATACGCCCAACGATTGGGTATCGCGGCAGACCGAGCCTACGGCGACTGGACCGAGATGCTGGAAGGTGAGCGCGGGCGCGAGGATCGGATTGATCTGGTCACTGTAGCCACTCCAAATGCGACGCATTTCGAGATCACCAAAGCGTACCTTGAGGCCGGGTTCAACGTGCTGTGCGAAAAGCCCATGACCATGACGGTGGAAGAGGGCGAAGAGATTGTCAAAGTCGCCGAGAAATCAGGGAAGATTTGCGCGGTAAACTACTGTTACTCGGCTTATCCGATGGTGCGTCAGGCTCGCGCGATGGTGCGCGCAGGTGAGATCGGCAAAATCCGTCTGGTCGTTACCAATTTCAGTCACGGCCATCACGGAGACGCCACTGATGCTGACAATCCACGCGTGCGCTGGCGCTATGATCCTGCGATGGCGGGTGTTTCCGGGCAGTTCGCTGATTGCGGTATCCACGCGATGCACATGGCCGGATTCATTGCGGATGATGAGGTTGAGACCCTGTCTGCAGATTTTGCTTCAACCATTGGCAGCCGTGAACTTGAAGATGATGCCATGGTCAACTTCCGCACGACAAAAGGCGCTGTTGGCCGGTTGTGGACCTCTTCGGTCGCCATCGGTCGGCAGCACGGGTTCGACATTCAGGTGTTCGGAGAAACCGGCGGTCTTCGATGGGCGTCGGAGCAGCCGAACCAGCTTATCTACACGCCTGTTGGTGGTCGCCTGCAGATCATAGAAAAAGGCGAAGGCGGGCTGCATGAAGACGCGCAACGACTCAGCCGGGTGGCGATTGCGCATCCCGAAGGGTTCCCGTTGGCGGTTGCGAATATCTATTGCGATCTCGCAGATGCTATTGCCGGGGAAACCCGCGACGGCTTGCCCAATGCGGCAGACGGCATGCGGTCGATGGCGGCTGTGCATACAGCGGTCGAGTCGGCGAAACAGGGCAGCGCGTGGATGGATGCCCGGCCACCGATGTTTCGTTAACTCTCAGATACGGGGCGCAATGTGCCCCGTTCCACCACCGAACATGGGAATATCCGCGCCTCCGGATATCGGTCGGGTTCGTTCAGGGTTGCCACCATTAGCTCGATCGAGGAACTCACGATTTGCCGGATCGGCTGATGGATGGTGGTGAGATCAATATTCTCCCACCGTGCCATTTCCATGTCGTTCAGGCCGATGATGCCGATGTCTTCGGGCACCTTTAGGCCACTATCCAGAATTGCGGATAACACCCCGATGGACAACACGTCATCGCCGCAGAAATATGCATCAGCCCGCTCAGATTGCAGCAAGCGTAGCATTTCCTGACGACCTGCATCGAATGAGTAAGCCTCAGCAAACGAGCAGGTCACATCAATGCTAGGATGCCGGGCCATCTCTGACATGAATCCCGCATGGCGATCCTGAGTCGAGGTCGCCGCCTCGGGCCCGCCGAGAAAGGCTACTTTCGTATAACCACGCGCGACCAGCTCGCGGGCCGCCATGCGTCCGCATTCCACATTGTCGATCCCGACCACATGAACCTGCGGTGAAGAGGATGACCGGCCAAAGCTGTGCACCACTGGTACGCCAGCATCCCGAAACGCTTTTGCGAACCCGGGCGGCAAGGTCGACGACGCTACGACAACGCCATCGACCGAATATTGGCGCAGCATTCGTACCGAATTTTCGGGTTCAACCTCGTCGGTCAGATTCACCAGCAACGGGCGCAGGCCTCGGTCCTGCAGCCCCCGGGTAAAGAGGTCGAAAACTTCAAGAAAAATCGGGTTGTGGAAGTTGTTCGAGACCAGCCCGATCAGCTTAGTTCGGCCTGTGGTCAGAGATGAAGCCAGTGCATTTGGGCTGTATCCCAGCTCACGCGCGGCCTTCTCGACTTTTCGGCGCATCTTGTCGGATACCGAGGCCCCATCGGTGAAAGTGCGCGACACCGCCGAACGTGAAACGCCGGCGCGTTCTGCAACCTCTTTCAATGTGACAGCCATGATCCGTCTGACCTTCCTGCGTTTAGTGGCAGTCCTTTTACCTGTATTCTTTGGCAGATACAGTATGAAACACATCTGACACCGTTTGCAACCGGTTGCAAAATTTTGACAGATATGCTCTAACTCGAGTCGGAGAGGTGCGAAGGACTGCCTCAATCCGCGATAACATGAGTTTTGGGAGGACATCATGACTTCACTGACGAAGAAGTTGGCGCTGGCGGCGGCGGTAGCTGCGACGCCTCTGATCGCAGCCACGGGCGCTGCGGCGGAAGGTGAGAAGTACATTCTGGTCAGCCACGCGCCAGACAGCGATAGCTGGTGGAACACGATCAAGAACGGCATCGCGCTGGCAGGCGACCAGATGGGTGTCGAAGTCGAATACCGCAATCCGCCCACTGGCGACCTTGCCGATATGGCGCGGATTATCGATCAGGCGGCTGCTTCGGGCCCGAACGGGATCATTACCACGTTGGCGGATTATGATGTGCTGAGCGGACCGATCAAATCGGCGGTCGATGCGGGCGTTGATGTGATCATCATGAACACTGGTACGCCGGATCAGGCCCGGGAAGTTGGTGCCCTGATGTATGTGGGTCAGCCCGAATATGATGCCGGATTTGCTGCAGGCCAGCGCGCCAAGGGTGACGGCATCGGCTCGTTCCTTTGTGTGAACCACTATATCGTTCAGCCCTCAAGCCAGGAACGTTGTCAGGGCTTTGCAGACGGCTTGGGCATTGAACTGGGGGATCAGATGATCGACGCCGGCCAGGACCCAGCCGAGATCAAGAACCGCGTGCTGGCCTATCTGTCGGCGAACCCGGATACTGATGCGGTTCTGACACTGGGTCCAACCTCGGCTGATCCGACAATTCTGGCGCTGGAAGAAAATGGTATGGCCGGTGACATCTATTTCGGCACCTTCGATCTGGGTGGTGAGATTGTCAAAGGCATCAAGTCTGGCGTGATCCAGTGGGGAATTGATCAGCAGCCCTTCCTGCAGGCTTACCTGCCGGTTGTTGTGATGACCAACTACCACCGCTATGGCGTTTTGCCGGGCAACAACATCAATTCGGGTCCCGGCTTCGTAACTGCTGATGGTCTGACCAAGATCGAAGAATTTGCTGGCGAGTACCGCTGATTCTTACAGCGCGGGCGCCCCGCCAAAGCGGCGCCCGCCAACAACTATCTGACGCAAAATCACTGCTTAACTCGGAGGGGCGTTCTAATGAGCGAGTCTGCTCAAAACACGGCTGTAACCGACGAACGGATTAAAGAAATATCGCCGCTGCGCAAGGCCTTGATCCGGCCTGAACTTGGCGGGATGGTTGGCACCGTTGCCGTCTTCACCTTCTTTCTTTTGTTCGCTTTTGACAGCGGCATGTTCAACGCACAGGGCATGATGAACTGGTCGGTTGTCTCGGCGCAGTTCATGATCATCGCCGTGGGTGCCTGCCTTCTGATGATCGCGGGTGAGTTTGACCTGTCAGTCGGGTCGATGATCGGCTTTTCGGGCATGATGATCGCAATTTTTTCGGTCACGCTCGCGTGGCCGGTCTGGATGGCAATTCTCGTCACGTTTGCAATGGCGGTGGCAATCGGCGCGCTGAATGGTTGGATCGTGATCCGGACTGGTTTGCCCAGCTTTATCGTAACGCTGGCCTTTCTGTTCATCTTGCGCGGCTTTACCATCTTCCTGCCGCAGGTGATCGAGCGCAAAACTATTATCGGCGGTGTGAAAGACGCAGCCGAAGGCGATTGGCTGGCGCCGATCTTTGGTGGTAAAATTTTGCAGGGATTGTTCCAATGGCTCGGGGATGCCGGGATCATCGCCGTATTCGAGCGTGGCACCCGCGCCGGTCAGCCGGTTGTGGATGGTATTCCAATGCTGATCGTCTGGGCGATCGCACTGATCATCTTTGGTCATGTGCTGCTGACCAAAACGCGGTTCGGCAACTGGATCTTCGCCTCGGGCGGGGATGCTGAGGCGGCACGCAACTCGGGTGTGCCTGTGAACCGGGTCAAGATTCTGATGTTTATGTTCACGGCCTTCTGCGCCACCGTCTTTGCGGTCTGTCAGGTGATGGAGTTCGGATCGGCTGGTGCTGACCGGGGTCTGCTGAAAGAGTTCGAGGCGATCATCGCCGTGGTCATCGGCGGCGCGCTTCTGACCGGAGGATACGGCTCGGTACTGGGCGCGGCGCTGGGCGCGTTGATCTTTGGCGTGGTGCAACAGGGGTTGTTCTTTGCCGGTGTCGAAAGCTCGCTGTTCCGGGTCTTCCTTGGGGTGATCCTGCTGGGGGCTGTGATCCTCAACACCTATATTCGCCGCATCATCACGGGAGAGCGTTGATATGAATCCCGAACATGAACCCATCATCCAGATGAAAAACATCGAAAAGCACTTCGGCAGCGTGATCGCGCTGGCGGGTGTCTCGGTGGACGTGTTCCCCGGTGAATGCCACTGCCTTCTCGGCGACAACGGTGCGGGCAAGTCGACCTTCATCAAAACTATGTCGGGCGTGCACCAGCCTACGCACGGAGAGATTCTGTTCGAAGGCCACCCCATGCATTTCGCCGACCCGCGTGATGCCATCGAGGCCGGGATCGCAACCGTGCACCAGCATCTGGCCATGATCCCGTTGATGTCGGTCTCGCGCAACTTCTTCATGGGCAATGAGCCGGTAAAGAAGGTCGGACCTCTTCACTTTTTTGATCATGACTATGCCAACAAGGTCACGATGGAAGAGATGAAGAAAATGGGGATAAACCTGCGCGGCCCTGATCAGGCGGTGGGCACGCTGTCAGGTGGTGAACGCCAGACCGTCGCCATCGCGCGGGCGGTGCATTTCGGGGCGAAGGTTCTGATCTTGGATGAACCGACCTCGGCCCTTGGGGTGCGCCAAACAGCCAACGTTCTGGCGACCATCGACAAGGTGCGCAAGCAGGGGATCGCGGTGGTCTTCATTACTCACAACGTCCGCCATGCACTGGCGGTTGGTGACAGGTTCACGGTTCTCAATCGCGGGCAGACGCTGGGTACGGCGCAGCGTGGCCAGATCACCCCGGAAGAGCTGCAGGACCTGATGGCCGGTGGTCAGGAGATGGTCGAGCTTGAAGGCAGTCTGGGCGGAACCGTCTGATACTTTTTTGCCCCGCTGGCTGTGCTGGCGGGGTGACTACTTCTTCTCGAAGTACAATATGATTTCACCCAGCCTTACGCCAAAACGCGAAACATAGGCTCGGTTCAATAACCGGTCATCCGACAACAACCACATCCAGTCATCGAAATTGACACGCATGGTGCCGTCTTTGACGGGCAGGTCGATTTTGTACTTCCAGTTAAACGTATCGCCCCTTTCGACCCCACTGGCTGTGCCCAGCACACCGGGAGCGGTGCCGGTCCAAGTGTCATCGCCGGTCTTGGTCAGGGTCCAGATCCGTTGTTCGGTCGCACCATCGTCATAGACGAAATCTTCGACAAGCGTCAGAGTCTCTCCGTCCCATGTGCCGTCAATATCGACCTGGAAGCGACGCGGGACATTACCTAGTACATCCTGAAACTGACCATAAGCGACAGTCCTACCTTCGAAGAACTCTTCAAGGTTCAGTTGACGATCTGACAGAAACGTTTTTGGTATACGCGGTTTGGCCGAGCATGCGGCGAGAGTGGCCAACCCCGCGATCGCGACCCCTGCAATAAGGGTACGGCGGGCGATCATTGCAAAACCCTCAGTTCAGAGTCTGTATCGTGGCCGTTTGCGCCATGCAGATGGGCGGATTTCACTTCAGGCGCAGGGCGCATCGTGGCGACCAGCTCGGCCACCTTGATCCCGAATTTTCGCATCTCGGACCGGTTCATGATTACACCGTTCTCCGTCAGATACATCCAGTCGGTCACATCCAGTGTATGCCCGCCCGCGTCCTCGGGCAGGATGATGCGATAGGTTAGCTTGACGGTTGAGCCCGAAATCACGCCTTTGCCCTCGCCGACAATATCGTCCGCTGTTGCGGTGAAAGTGTTGCCCGTGCCCAACGTCAGATGCCATTTGCGGGTCATCTGTTTGCCGTTGGAATAGGTGAAATACTCGGACAGCGTACCGGTATTGCCGTCCCATTCGCCCACCATGCGTGCGACAAAGCTGTTCGACATCTTGCCGTTGGGGCCATAGATCAATCCTTCGGACAGGATTTCGCCATTCAGGTTCTTTTTGAGTGAAAACTCAGGTCCGGTTCCGCTGTAGTCGGAGGGTGATTGCGAGCGGAAACTGAGGAACCGGTTCTTCACAGCAAACAGCGCAAAAATCGCAAGCAGACAGATCAGGAGCGTTTTCATTTGGCAGAGACCTCTGTCGGGAGGGTCAGGACCATGCCAAACGCTCCGAGTTTCAAGATGCAGGGCAGCACCGCATAGGCGAGGGTGAGTGTATTCAAAGCCTCGGCAGAATTGGCCTGTCCAGGTGTAAAGCCGCTGCGTTCCAGTAGCGGCAGTGTGAAAAAGGCGGCCAGAGCTAGACCCAGCTTGCCTGCGAAGGACCAGATGCCGAACGCAGCAGATGCGTTCAGCCCGGCCCGGGTCAGAACGACCGAGAACATTGCTGGCAGGACAACCATGTCCGCCCCAAGCGCCGCGCCGGATGCGAGGCATATGATGGCGAAACCGACGAGATTCCCAGGGGCTAGAAGAGCGGCCCCGACAAAGCCGAGAATGGCCAGCGGCATGGCGATCATTAGAGTCTGTTTCGGGCCAATTCGGTTGCTGAGCCTGGCCCAGAACGGAACGCTGAGCCCGGCGCTGAGGAAGAACAGGATCAGCAATGGCCCCGCTTTGCCTGGCAGTTGCAGCCGATCTTCAACAAAAAACAGAAACAGGGTCGAGGTGATGGCGACGGGCAGGCTGTTGACCAACGCAAGGGCAAGCAGACGTAAAGCCCCAGCCTGTCCTAGGCCTGCAAAGGACAGCCCTTGACCGGTGATCGGCGTGCGTCGCCACATTGGCAGAGTAACAGCCAGAGTCACAACGCTCAGAAGCCCGAGAAACATTCCAAAGGCCGGATACCCTTGCGCGGCTGCGCCAAGCGCCACGAACACAGCGGGTGCTGCGGCTGCTATGATAACTCCGGTCAGTTGTCCGCCTTCGCGGAAGGCGGCTAGTGTCATCAGTTCCTTCGCGCTAGCCTGTTTCGCCAGCGTGGCGCTGCGGCCATAAAGCAAGATGGTCCCGAGGCTGTAGGCCGAGAATAACAGGATCAGAATAGACACTAATGCGGCGATACTTGCCCCTTCTGGCAAACCAAACAGCAATGGGAATCCAATCGCCAGACCCAGCGCAGAGGCGGCGGCAAACAACATTTGCCCACCGGGCCAGCGATCAATGGCCCAGCCAATCAGTGGATCTTGCACCAGATCGACCAGCCGAATGACCAGCAGAATGGTGCCAATGACCCCCAGCCCGATACCGAGATTCACGGCTGCAAAGCGCGGCAGGTGGATGTAGAGCGGGATACCTGCTGCAGCAAGCATCAGCGCATAGAGGCTGACACGCGGGTACAGCATCACTGCCCCTTCAACTGCTGTGTGAACGAGGCGGATCGTGTATTGTTACCCAGAAAAATTGACATGAAGCTGCGTGTGATACCCGGATTTGTCAGGGTGCAGGTTTTGCTTCCGTTGCGCCAGAAGCTGACGCTGTTGGGGCCTTGCGCGATGGCCAGATAGCTATCGCCTTTGCTGACCGCCTGAAAACAGCCCTGCAATTGGGCTTCCGTCGGCGCAGAATTGCCTTGTCGGGCCATCTCTTCCAGGGTCGACTCGACCAGCGCTTTTTGTTTCAGGTTTTTTCGATAGGTCAGTTGCAGTCCGAAATTCTCGTTCCAGCTGAATGCGGCACCGTCGGGCGTGTAAAGCTTGGCGTCATAGAGCGGCAGCCCCAGAAAACGGAATGTCCCGGTGCCGCGCAGCTTAGGGTCTTTGATTGCATCCGACAAAGGCGAAGCCGCCAGTCCGCCGGGGACCATCAGCGCCAGTGACAGCAGCGCAGCGCAACAGGTTCTATATGCTGGCCGAAACAGCGAGGTCCGTTTCAGGGATACCATTGTCAGCTCCGATGCTCTGCGGGATTGCGGTGAGGCGCTCGACAACATGCATTGCGCTGGCAATCCCGTCTTCGTGGAAACCATGCCGGTTATACGCCCCGGCAAACCAGGTTCGGTTCTGTCCCTGCATCTCGCGGATTTGCCCTTGCGCGCGCAGGGCGGCTTTGTCGAAAACCGGATGGGCGAACTCGACCTCGTCATAGATTTTGTCCGCGGGAATCTCTGAGGCGGCGTTCAGGGTCACAAACAGCGGGTCACTATCGGGGATATTCTGAAGCCGATTCATCCAATATGTGACCCCAACATTGCCCTTTTGCGATCGATAGGTCCAACTGGACCAGCAAGCACGCCGCCTGGGCATTTGGCGGGGATCACAGTGCAGGATAGCTTTGTTCGGTTGATATCTAATCGCGCCGAGCGCCGCTTTTTCCGCTTCGGTCGCTGCATCACCCAGAATGGCGAGGGACTGATCGGAATGGGTTGCCAGTATGATTTCGTCAAACAGAGCGGCCTCACCTCCTGCATGGACGGTGACGCCCAGATCATGCCGCTCGATCCGCTGCACGGGTGCGGACAGTCTGATGTCAGCACCGCGCGCACGTAGCGCAGTTTCGATCCGGCGGACATACTCGATGCTGCCGCCTTTCACGGTGTACCACTGGTGCTGATTGGCACGGCCCGAGGCCAGCAGCGCGTGATTGCGGAAGAACTGCACCAGCGAGCGGGCTGGGAACTGATCGACGAACTCGACCGGAGTTGACCATATCGCGCCGCACATCGGCATCAGATAATTGTGCCGGAACCAGTGGCCGAGACGCAGTTGATCCACAAGCTCACCGATCGTGGTGTCGTCGTCCTGCGCGGCTTCGGGGGCCTCTTTGCCAAACCGCAGGATGTCGGCGATCATCTTGTAATAGGCTGGACGCGCGAGGTTGCGCTTCTGCGCGGTCAAAGTGCGCAGATTGTTCAACCCATATTCAATGCGGCCATTGTCGATAGTTGCACCAAAGCTCATCTCACTTTTGGTGACCGGCACGTTCAGCTCATCAAACAGCCGGGTCAAATAGGGGTATGTGACATAGTTGAAGACGATGAAACCGGTATCTACCGGCTGATCTCCGTTCTTTCCGGCCATCACCGTGCGGGCGTGGCCGCCCAGTCGGGGCTCAGCCTCGAACAAGGTTATATCGTTGTCTTCGGAAAGGTAATAAGCTGCGGAGAGACCTGAAATGCCTGCGCCTATGACTGCGATTTTCTTGCGTACGCCCCGGGTTTCGTCGAACATTCCATCCTCGTTATTCGGTATTTACAACAAGATACGCAGGGAATGAGCCTTTGGATCAACCGCGTTAGAAGTTTTTTTCCGACGCGCTATGTAGTGTTATCTGGCCGAATGCTACGAGCGCTGGGCGTGATCCATTGCTGCTGTCAGAACGTATTCGACCCAGTAGTACGAAAAAAGACTTACGCATGAGCAGTTTTGACGGAAAAACCTATTGGATCATTGGCGCCAGCGAAGGGTTGGGCCGTTGCTTGGCCGAAAAGCTGAGCCGCGAAGGCGCGCATCTGATCCTTTCTGCTCGCAATGCCGAGCGATTGGATGAAATCTGTGGCACCTTGCCCAATGCACGTGCTGTACCGATGGATGTGACTGATCTCGACACTGTGCGCCGCGCTGTGGTGGAGGCTGGCTCAATTGACGCGCTTGTCTACAACGCAGGCGCCTATGAGCCGATCAGTACGTCAGATTGGGACACCGATGCCGCCTTGGCGATCAGCGATGTGAACTATTCCGGTGCGCTTCGGGTGTTGGGTGAAACCGTCCCCGGATTTGTGGGCTCAGGCAGTGGTGATATCACGCTGATTGGGTCGCTTGCCGGGTATCATGGGCTTCCCAATGCGATCTCGTACGGGGCCAGCAAGGCTGCGCTGATCTCGCTGGCCGAGACCATGCGGCACGATCTGGCAGGGTCAGGCGTGACGGTGCGCATTGTCAATCCGGGGTTCATCAAGACCCGTCTGACCGACAAGAACAGTTTCAAAATGCCGATGCTGATGACACCCGAAGATGCGGCCGATCGCGTAGTGCGCGCCATGTCCCGTCGCCGGTTTCGAACCGATTTCCCGGCACCGTTCTCATGGGTTGTGCGCCTGATCGATTATTTGCCCGATATTCTGGTGTACCGGGGAAAGTGACCCTATCCGCAGGTAAGCCTCTGAATTGTGCCTGCGCCGTTCACATAAACGTTCAGCCGGTCGATGCGATAATCCTGCGTGGCAATATCATCCGGGCCCAGAACGCGCGACCGTTCAGGCAGTTGGGCTTGTATGGTTGAAACCGGTTCACCAATAGTGTTCGCAAACGGTTCTCCCTTGCAAAATGCAAGTTCAACCGGTGCCTCCTCTAGTTCAAGCGCCGCGTCCTGCGGTGCAGAGGTCTCAGAACATGCGGTCAGAAGAATTAAGATCGGAAATAAACGGTACATTGGCGCAGGGCTTTCTGGTGATGTCGTTTCTGAAATATCAAAGATTTAGCCAACCTGTCATGAAAGCGCAGTTGAAAAAACCCTGTATTTGACGCAGGGTCGGGCAAAACAGACAGGGAGACAAGCACCATGCGTACCCGTGCCGCCGTCGCCGTTCAGGCAGGCAAACCTTTGGAAGTGATGGACGTAAACCTTGAAGGCCCCAAAGCGGGCGAGGTTCTGGTCGAGATCAAGGCGACAGGCATTTGCCATACCGATGAATTCACCCTGTCGGGCGCCGACCCTGAAGGCTTGTTTCCCGCCATTCTGGGCCATGAAGGCGCAGGTGTCGTGCTTGAGGTCGGCCCGGGTGTAACCAGCCTGAAACCCGGCGATCACGTCATCCCGCTCTATACGCCCGAGTGCCGTGAGTGCGAATACTGCCTGCATCCCAAGACCAACCTGTGCCAGGCAATTCGCGAAACCCAAGGCCAGGGCCTCATGCCGGATGGCACCTCGCGTTTTTCTACGTTGGATGGCGATCCGATCCTGCACTACATGGGCTGCTCGACCTTCTCGAACCATACGGTTCTGCCTGAAATAGCGCTCGCCAAAGTGCGTGAGGACGCGCCCTTTGACAAGATCTGCTATATCGGCTGCGGCGTGACCACCGGAATTGGCGCGGTGATCAACACTGCCAAGGTAGAAATTGGCAGCCGTGCCATCGTGTTCGGCTTGGGCGGTATCGGCCTGAACGTGATTCAGGGCCTGCGTCTGGCTGGCGCGGATCAGATCGTGGGCGTTGATTTGAATCCAGCCAAGGTGGAAATGGCGACCAAGTTCGGCATGACCGATTTCGTGAACCCCTCTGAGGTCGAAGGTGATCTGGTGCCGTATCTGGTCAACCTGACCAAGGGCGGCGCGGATTATACCTTTGACGCCACAGGCAATGTCGGCGTAATGCGCGCAGCGCTGGAATCGGCTCACAAGGGCTGGGGTGAATCGATCATCATCGGTGTGGCACCTGCGGGTGCCGAAATCTCGACCCGACCGTTCCAACTGGTAACAGGCCGCTCATGGCGTGGCACCGCGTTTGGCGGAGCGCGTGGACGCACCGACGTCCCGAAAATCGTGGATTGGTACATGGACGGGAAGATCGAGATCGACCCCATGATTACCCACACCATGGGCCTGGATGACATCAACCACGGTTTCGACCTGATGCATAAGGGCGAGAGTATCCGATCAGTGGTCGTCTACTAAGGCTCTATAAGGGCTGAAATGGATTGCACGGCGCGCTGCAATGCGCGCCGTTTCTTATTCTCCGGGCCTCGTCGCTCCAGTATCTGACCGGGGCGACCTGACGCGCAGCACAGGCGTATTAGCAGAGGTAGTGTTTGATCGGCTCTCTCGCCAAACCACGAAAACACCTGATGCGATGATGATACTTGCGCCAACGGCGACCCAGATATCCGGGTGCTCGCCGAAGAAAATCACGCCGAAGATCGTGGCCCAGATGATCTGGCTGTATTGACTGGGGGCAATGACGCCGGCGGGGGCGGCGCGATAAGCAAGGATGATCAGGTGCTGTGCGATTACCGAGAACACCCCGACAAACGCCATCATCGCCAGATGCAGCAATGATGGTGGTTGATAAACTGCCGGTTGGGCGACGCTCATGACGGCGATGGCCAGCAGCATAGGATAAAGGATCAGGACGGCAGAGCGTTCTTCATTCCCGATTTTGCGGACAAGAACCGAAGCAAATGCGCTGCAGAAGGCTGCTGCCAGGGCCGCTAAATGGCCCAGGGTGATTTCGGTCGCGCCAGGGCGCAGGACGATCAGGACGCCGATCAGGCCGACGCCCACGGCCGCCCACCTTTGGGCTCGGACCACCTCACCCAGAATCGGAATCGACAGAACAGTTACGATCAGCGGGAAGGAAAATAGCAGGGAATAGACTTCGGCCAGCGGCAGCACCGAAAAAGCGTAGAAGGCACAAGACATGGCCATGATCATCGTCGCTGATCGCAACAGCACCAACCACGGATGCCGCGGCAGGAAATTCCCAGTGGTCCGATCGGCTAGAATTGTTACTGCCATAGGGACAAAGGAAAACAGCGTCGCAAAGAAGATGATCTGCAAAACCGAATAGGTGCCACCCAGCACCTTGATCAGTACGTCATGCGTCGCGAAGACGGCAAAGCCTAAGAACGCAAAGGCAAGCCCACGAAGGGTGGAGTTCTGAGCGCTCATGACAAAAGCCTCAATCATAGATGGATCGTTTGGGGTGTTTGATGTTTGCTTAGACCCAAATTGGTCTGACGGGTAGCCCTTATTTTATCGCTAACATTCTTTTGCAAGCAGGGTTGCAGATTTTGCAATACGCAGGAAACGGGTCGAGTCCAAAACAAGCGATTGCCATGATCATCTCAAATCAAGGAGAAACATCATGCACGGAATTTCAGCCCTACCAACACAGCAGGTCCAGGCATATCGCGCCGGTGCGCCGGATGGATATGGAAACCCACCAGAGCGCGCGATTTCCAATGGGGCGGGCAACCCATGCCGTCATTGTTTGAAATACATACCGGAAGGCAAAGAGATGCTGGTGTTGGCGCACCGACCCTTCCCGGAAACGCAGCCTTATGCAGAGACTGGACCGATCTTCCTTTGTGCCGACCCCTGCGCACGCTATGAAAGTGAGGATGTGCTGCCCGAGGCGTTGACCGACTCGCCCAACTACCTGATCAAAGGGTATGGTCCGGACGACCGAATTGTCTATGGAACCGGGATCATCACCCCACAGGCGCAGTTGCATGAGGCGGCTGAAAAAATCTTCTCCCGCGCTGAAGTCGCTTACATCCACATCCGATCTGCTCTGAACAACTGTTATCACGCACGGATCGATCGTGTCTAAAGCTTGACGCGGTGCATCCCCCGATGTGGTTGGTTCGGGTCGTTGACAGTTGCGTCGTCGACCCGACTGGAGGTCAACGCAAGGAACACATCCTCAAGATCAGCTTCTTCAGTGCGGACGTCCTGGATGCGAATATCGGCCTGACGTACAGATTCCAGCACCTGCTCGGCTGTAGTTAGGTTGCTGTGGTATTGCAGCACAAGGTCGCCGTTCTCACGTTGCGCTGCAATCACGTTATCCGCTACAGGCAGAGTCTGAATGGGGCTATCCGGCACGATCACCATGGTTCGGCTGTCCATGCGGCCCAGCAGATTGGCCGTGCTGTCTTGTGCGATCTTTTCGCCGTGATTGATAATGGCGATCTCGTCACACATCTCTTGCGCTTCTTCCAGATAGTGCGTGGTCAGGATGATGGTCATGCCCTGTTCGTTCAGTTTGCGCACATTGGCCCAAAGCATCTGTCGCAGTTCAATATCCACACCCGCCGTGGGTTCGTCGAGCACCAGAATCTTGGGATGGTGCACCAGCGCTTTGGCCAGCAGCAGACGCCGCCGCATTCCGCCCGAGAGCGTGCGCGCATAGGCCTCGGCCTTGTCGGCAAGGCCAACGAGGTCGAGGATCTCATCGCTTCGCCGATCAGACTTGGGAACACCGTACAGCCCGGCCTGAACTTCTAATGCGCCTCGAGGTGTAAAGAACGGATCAAGGTTCAATTCCTGAGGCATCACGCCGATGGCGGCGCGGGATTGGCGCGGGTTTTGATCCTGGTCGAAGCCCCAGATCGAGACGCTGCCAGACGTTTTGACCACCAGCCCCGCCAGAATGTTGATCAGGGTCGATTTGCCGGCTCCATTCGGGCCAAGCAGACCGAAAACGGACCCCTGCGGCACCGTCAGGTCGATCCCTTTCAAAGCCTGTTTCTCGGGCTGGCCCTTGCCGCCGCGATAGGTCTTGCGCAGTGATCTGATTGTGATTGCCGCATCGGACATGTGGCCCTTGCCCCCGGTTTGCTCATCGCCCATAAACGCACCTAATACATGCCCGCGAGGCCGACAACCAAAGAAGGATCGCCAGCCGTGACCATCGAAGCGCCGGAAACCAAGATTGTCGAAATTACCCGCGTCGCCTGCGATGGTGGCGAGGGTGCGCTGGGTCATCCGCGCGTCTGGCTGCAGATTCCCGAAGACACTGGTTGGGTCGAGTGCCCCTATTGCGATTGCAAATACGTGCTGCGTGGTGAGGACTCTGGTCAGGACGCGTAAGGGCGACCAGGACGGCAGGCGGTCGTAACTGGCGAGGATGGATAATGCTGTTCACAGCCAAAACGATTGACCTTTCCGACAGCCAGCCAATCGCGAACGGGACTGTGCGCAGTGTCTATGACTTTCCCGGTCATCCTGACTTACTGATCAAAGTTTTTACCCGGTCCCAAGATCGTGTCTCGCACAGGCTTGGCAAGCGACTGGCATGGAAACTGTTCCCCGAGGCGCAGTATCGCAGCACGCTAAAAGAGCTGGAATGCGAGCTGCGGGTATCGCTGAAACTCGGGACAGAAATTGAGCGTTCACCCCTGTCCAGGATGTTGGGCGTGGTTCAGACGACGCATGGGGCGGGGGTTGTGGTTGAGCGCATTTCTGGCCTTGATGGCGGGCTTGCACCAAAGCTGTATGAAGTCTGCCGTAGTGGATTGGACGCCCCGGTTTTAGATGCGCTGAATGCATTCGTCGGGCAGATGTTTGACCTTCACATCGTCGCGCGCGACGTCAAAAGTTCGAATATTGTCTACGGGACAAGGGGCGCTGGTCCGGCCTGCTTCCTGATCGATGGATATGGTGAGCGGAACCTCATCCCACTGCGCAGCCTGTCCCAACGTCTGAATGATCGCTCGCTGAACAAACAGTTCTCGTTGATCGCGCAAAAAGCAGGTTTGGCTTGGAATGCGGATAAGCGCACCTTTTCGAATAGCTAAGGCCAGACCACGGGCAAATTAGGTCGCAACGAATTTGCCAGGCGGCCTCGTCTTTCGTGCAGCCCTTATGTACAACTTGGCGCAACCCAGCGCAGGAGCCTCATATGACCACCACCCAATTCGGAAAAGGCTGCCATCTGCATCTGATTGATGGATCAGCCTTTATCTTCCGCGCCTATCACGCTTTGCCGCCGTTGACGCGGAAATCAGATGGGCTACCGATTGGGGCGGTATCGGGGTTCTGCAATATGCTGCAGAAATATGTCGAAGGGAACGCCGGGCCGGATGCGCCGACCCATGTTGCGGTGATCTTCGACAAGGGCTCGCATACGTTCCGTAATGATCTGTATGATCTCTACAAGGCCAATCGTGAAGCGATGCCCGAAGATTTGCGCCCGCAAATGCCGCTGACGCGCGAAGCCACCAAAGCGTTCAACATCGCCTGCAAAGAACTTGAAGGCTATGAAGCCGACGACATTATCGCGACCCTCGCCGTTCAGGCACGTGAGGCCGGTGGGCGGGTGACCATTGTCAGTTCTGACAAAGACCTGATGCAGCTTGTGGGCGGCGGTGTCGAGATGCTGGATGCGATGAAGAACAAGCGGATCGATCGCGATGGGGTGGTTGAGAAGTTCGGCGTCGGGCCCGAGCGGGTTGTCGATGTGCAGGCTTTGGCCGGGGATTCGGTGGATAACGTACCGGGCGCTCCGGGCATTGGTGTGAAGACGGCAGCGCTGTTGATCAATGAATATGGCGATCTGGAAACCCTGCTGGATCGCGCTGAAGAGATCAAACAGCCCAAGCGCCGCCAGACTCTGATCGAAAAGCGCGACCAGATCGAGCTTTCGAAGAAACTTGTGCAATTGGATGAAAACACACCGTTGGATTTCACTCTGGATGACCTTGAGGTGAAGGATCCCGATGCTGAGACTTTGATGAAGTTTCTGGCAGAGATGGAATTTCGGACGCTCACCAAACGCATTGCTGACAAGCTGGGCGTCGATTCCCCTGTCATCCCCGATATATCCACGCCCGAGGCGGAGTCACAGGCCGAAGACGTCCCATTTGATGCAACGAAATACGAATGCCTGCGCGATGCTGCGGCTTTGCAGAAATGGATCGATCAGGCCTACGAGCGCGGCTGGGTTGCGGTGGATACCGAGACCACTGGCCTGAATGAGATGATCGCCGATTTGGTCGGGATTTCGCTATGTGTCGAGGCGGGTGAGGCTTGTTACATCCCGTTGACTCACCGTGAAAGCGCGACCGATGATCTGTTCGGATCGGATGCGCTGGCCGATGGACAGATGCCGCTGGATGCGGCTCTAAACTTGCTGAAACCGATGTTTGAGGATCCGTCGATCCTGAAGATCGGACAGAACATGAAATACGATGCCAAGATCTTTAAGCGATATGGCGTCGACGTCGCCCCCATCGACGACACGATGCTGATGTCCTACGCCATGCATGGCGGTGAGCATGGGCATGGCATGGATACGCTATCTGAACGCTATCTGAGCCATACGCCGATTCCCATCAAACCTCTGCTTGGCTCGGGCAAGTCTGCAATCACTTTCGACAAGGTGCCGATTGACGAGGCCACGGCCTACGCTGCCGAGGATGCGGACATCACCCTTCGCCTGTGGAAATTATTCAAGCCGCAGTTGCATCAGGTTCAGGTGACGACGGTGTATGAAACACTTGAACGACCATTGGTGCCGGTTCTCAAAGAAATGGAGATGCATGGCATCAAGGTCGATCGCGATGTTCTCAGCCGAATGTCAAATGCATTTGCGCAGAAGATGGCCGGATTAGAGGCTGAAATCCACGAATTGGCGGGTGAGAACTTTAACGTCGGTTCGCCGGCGCAACTGGGTGAAATCCTGTTCGACAAAATGGGGCTTGAGGGCGGCAAGAAGGGCAAGACCGGGAAGTACTCGACCGGGGCGGACATTCTTGAGGACCTTGCGACCGAACATGAACTGCCGCGCCGGGTGCTGGACTGGCGGCAACTCTCCAAGCTGAAATCGACCTATACGGACGCGCTGCAGACCCATATCAATCCTGATACGGGCCGGGTGCATACGTCATATTCGATTACGGGGGCGAATACGGGCCGTTTGGCCTCGACCGACCCCAACCTGCAAAACATTCCGGTGCGGACTGAGGAAGGTCGGCGCATACGTGAGGCGTTCATTGCCGAACCGGGCAATGTGCTGGTCAGCCTTGATTACAGCCAGATTGAGCTACGGATACTGGCCCATATCGCCGATATTCCGACCCTGAAACAGGCGTTTGCGGATGGATTGGACATTCACGCAATGACAGCGTCCGAGATGTTTGATGTTCCGTTGGACGAGATGACGCCGGATATCCGTCGTCAGGCCAAGGCGATCAACTTTGGTGTGATCTACGGCATTTCGGGCTTTGGGTTGGCGCGCAATCTGCGCATTCCCCGGGCGGATGCGCAGGGTTTCATCGATCGCTATTTCGAACGTTTCCCGGGCATCCGGCGCTATATGGACGACACGATCGCGTTTGCCAAAGAGAATGGCTATGTCCAGACCCTGTTCGGCCGGAAAATCCATACACCCGAGATCAATGCCAAGGGGCCGCATGCGGGGTTCTCGCGTCGTGCTGCGATCAATGCTCCGATCCAAGGGACGGCAGCAGATGTGATCCGGCGCGCGATGGTGAGGATGCCGGATGCGATCAACGGCTTGCCCGCCAAGATGCTGTTGCAGGTGCATGACGAGCTGCTGTTCGAAGTGGCTGAAGAGGCTGTGGATCAAACCATTTCGGTCGCGCGCGCGGTGATGGAAGGGGCGGCTGATCCGGCAGTGAAGCTGGATATCAAGCTGGTCGCGGATGCCGGACAAGGCGCGAACTGGGCCGAGGCCCATTAGGGGCGGCGCTGCTCATCAAGCCCTGCGGGCCCTCTTTGCAGCGGGTCAGGCTTCTGGCCTGACCAGGCGGGCGATCAGGCGTTTTACGAAAGGGCCCAGCGTCAGGATGACGGTAAAGGCGATAGGCCAGCAAAAGGCCCAAGAGGCCATCCAGTCTCCGAGTGTTGAAGGGCTGAAGCCGATAGCTTTGAGCGTGGCTATGCCGGTGACGACGCAGGACATCAGGCCGGACATGATCAAGGCGAACAGGGCATTGGCATAGCGGGCAGATATCATGCGAGGCATCCTTGGCGTGTCGATGCCCTCAATTGCGCCATTTCAGTCTGAAAATCCAGCGTTCATGCAGGGTTTAATACTGTATCCAAGCCAGTGAGTCCTCAGTCCGCCGGGTTGAGGGGTTGTATTCGGCGCTGACCCAGCCGCTGTAATCCGACTGGTCCATCGCAGCAAACAACGCGGCAAAGTCCATTGTACCCAGCCCGGGTTCCGAGCGATCCGGCGCAGCCCCGATCTGTGCATGGACAATACGGGGCTGAAAACGGAGCCAAATCGCCAGCGCGTCGCCGTGGATCATCTGCGCATGAAAACTGTCATATTGTAGGCCGACATTTGCGCGGTCGACGCGGTCCAGCACTTCGGCGGCCAGATCATAATTGTTCAGGAAGTAACCGGGTTGCGATACGGGGTTGAGCGGTTCGATTGTAAACCGCTGTGCCGGCGCGAGGTCGGCGGCCCATTGCAGGTTCTCGACAAAACAACGCAGGGCCTCGGGGCCGGAAGCGTATCCGGCCATAACGTGAATCATCTCTGGCCGCAGCACATCCGCGTAGCGCAGAACGCGCCGGATATCGGACTTAAACCTGTCAGAGCTGCCGGGCATGGCGGCGTAACCCGGTTCACCGCCGGTATAATTCGGGGGCGGGGCGTTGATCAGCACCAGATCAAGCCCGCTGGACAGCAGCGCGCGGCGGGTCTCTTTGGCCGCGAGGTCGTAGGGGAAGAGAATTTCAACAGCCGTAAACCCGGCCTGCGCGGCGGCTTGAAACCGGTCGAGATAGGGCAGTTCTGCAAACAGCAGTGAAAGATTGGCGGCAAATCTGGGCATCGGGCATCCGGTGTCGAACTTTGCAGAGCCTAGCGATCACGACGGCCACGTGAAAGAGACTGAAAACGACAGATTGTCGAAAATCGGCCAGATAAAGGCTTTCGAATCAGGGACCATCAGGCTCGAGCGGTATCCCGTTGCGAGGGCCGCGCCAACAATAAGGTCTGATCACGATGGCCATGAGCCCTGAACCCGCGCGCGGGACCGCTATAGCTGTATCTGACGGTCGACAGACCGCGTTCACCGGAAATACGCTGGCGGTGGCTTCGATGCTGACGTGGGCGGCGGGTTTCCCGGCGGCTGAGATCCTATTGCAAAGCTGGCCACCTATCGCCCTGTTCGCAGCACGGATGTCTCTTGCGGTGTTGGTCATGGTACCAATCTGGCTGATTCTGGACGGACCGGCTCAGGTATTGCGCGCCCGTTGGGGCCATGCCCTCCTGGTTGGAGGTTTGGGGCTAGGGTCGGGGATGTTCCTGATCCTTGTGGCGCAGAAGCTGACCGACCCAGTTACCGTTGCCATTATCGCCTCGTGTGCGCCTTTGATCGCTACGATCATGGAGCTTGTGGCGGGAACGCGGCGATTGCGCTGGAGCTTTGCGCTGGGATTGGTGATTTCAATCATTGGCGGCCTGATTGCCACCAGCGCGGTGGCACCGGCACAATTAGGACTGGGTGCGATGTGCGCAGTGGTGTCTACCGCGCTGTTCTGTTGGGCCAGCATGGCCACTGCGCGCGACTTCCCCGAGCTTAGCCAGTTGGGCCGTAGCACCATTACCTTGGTCGGAGGATTGTCGACCGCAGCCATTCTAGTACCGTTAGCCGGATTGCTGGGGCTAGAGGTCTTGCCTACACGCCCCGTTGATGTGGCGCAGATGGGTATGTTGGTGTTCTACGCACTGTTCTCACTGGGCCTGAGCCAGTTTTTCTTCATAGCATCAGTAGGAAAATTAGGGGTCGCCCTGGCGTCATTCCACATCAATATCGCGCCATTTTATGTGATGGTGATCATGATGGCGCTGGGCGAGGACTGGAACTGGACCCGCGCGCTGGGCGCGTCGCTGGTGGCACTTGCAGTCGTGCTGGCGCAGGACCGCAAGCCGCGACCGGTTCAATCCTCTAGCACATCAGATGCGATCAGTGGGAAAAACTGGCCGTCCGACCAGACACCAAACCAACCGTCGTGATGTCTGGCGATCTCGACCAACCGGTAAAAGCTCTTGCGATCAATGCGCGCCTCAAGATTCGCGCGCATCAATATGTAGGGTGAGGGCTCATCAGTTTCCGTATTTAGGACAATGCGGATCGGGTGATCGGGCCCGGCGATGGCTGTATCGCCCACTTGCGTCGTAAAAGTCAGACGTTGGGCTCTGCCTTGTCCCTCATGCTCAAAATCAACGGCAACAAACGGCGCATCCTCGACGGTGATTCCCACCTTTTCAGCGGGAGTGACGAGAAAGTACCTACCCTCTTCTTTCTTAAGAATTGAGGAAAATAGCTTAACAAGCTCGACCCTGTTGATCGGTGACCCTAGATAACTCCATGTGCCATCTTTGGCGATCCGAATGTCCAGATCGCCACAAAACGGAGGATTCCATAGGTGAACGGGCGGCAAACCCCGCGTTTTGGCCGCTTTGACCGAAGCTGCCAGACCGTCTGGTGAAGGGGTCACGGGTTTTTGTCCGCTCATTGCTTTTGCCATTTCCTCTCAGCGCGATACACTTCAATCATAACAGTCCACGGAAGGGAACCTCATGTCCGAACCTGCCGACCTCGTGTCCGAGATCGAAGCGCTGGAAAACAAGCTGCAAGAGGCCAAATCCTCGATCACCCGCCGCTTTATCGGGCAGGAGAAGGTCGTGGACCTGACCCTGACCGCGCTTTTGTGCGGCGGTCACGCGCTGCTGATCGGTCTGCCGGGGCTGGGCAAGACGCGGTTGGTCGAGACGCTTTCGACCGTGATGGGCCTGCATGGCAACCGCATCCAGTTCACGCCGGACCTGATGCCTGCTGATATTCTGGGCTCGGAAGTGCTGGATACTGCCGAAGATGGCAGCCGCCATTTCCGCTTCATCTCCGGCCCGATTTTCTGTGAGTTGCTGATGGCGGACGAGATCAACCGTGCCAGTCCCCGGACCCAATCGGCGCTGTTGCAGGCGATGCAAGAGCGTACGGTGACAGTCGCGGGCGAAGACCGCGAATTGGGCGTACCGTTCCATGTGCTGGCAACGCAGAACCCGATTGAGCAGGAAGGGACCTATCCATTGCCCGAAGCTCAACTGGACCGGTTTCTAGTGCAGGTCGACGTGGAATATCCGGATCGCCAGACCGAGCGAGATATTTTGCTGGCTACCACGGGCGTCGAGGAAGCCGAGGCGCATCAGATTTTCACGAAAGAAGAATTGCTGGCCGCACAGGTTCTGTTGCGCCGGATGCCTGTAGGAGAGTCGGTTGTCGAACTGATCCTCGATCTGGTCCGCGCCTTCCGCCCGGATGAGGCAGGTGTGTCAGAGCGGGTGAAGGAAACTGTTGCCTGGGGTCCCGGACCGCGCGCTGCGCAGGCTCTGATGATGACCGTGCGCGCAAATGCGATGCTGGAAGGCCGTTTGGCCCCCAATGCCGAGGATGTTCTGACCATGGCGCGTCCGGTTCTTAGCCACCGTATGGCGTTGAACTTCGCGGCGCGGGCACGTGGTGACAGCCTCTCTGACCTGATTGAGTCCACCGCTACTGGGCTGGTCCGAACTGAGGCCGCGGCGTGAGCGCCGCCCAGACCCTACGCGAACGCTCCGAGGCCGAAGCGTCCCGGTTGCCGCCGTTATTGGCGCGGGCCGAGCATCTGGCCGGAACCGTTTTATTGGGCGATCACGGGCGGAGACGCTCGGGTCTGGGGGATGATTTCTGGCAGTACCGCCCTGCGCAGATTGGCGACAGTCGCCGGTTGATCGACCATCGCCGTTCGGCCCGTGGTGATCAGCAGTTTGTACGTGAGCGCGAATGGCAGATTGCACAGTCGATCATGCTTTGGGTCGATCAGGGCGCGTCGATGCGGTTTGCTTCGGACAAGAACTTGCCGACCAAGGCCGATCGTGCGCGCCTCCTGGGGCTGTCGACCGCTATCCTGCTTGTGCGTGGCGGCGAGCGCGTTGGTCTGACTGGCACGACGCTGCCCCCGCGCAGGGGGAATGCTCAGATCATTCGGCTGGCCCAAGCCTGGTCTGAAGATGCGCAAACCGATTACGCGCCACCCGAACACCGCGCCATGATCCCGCATGCGCGTGCGGTGTTTATCTCGGATTTTCTTGGGCCGCTGGACGAGGTCGAGCTGGCCCTTACCAAAGCCGCTGACCGGGGCGTGCGCGGCGTGTTGCTGCAGGTTCTGGACCCCAGCGAGGAGTCCTTTCCCTATTCGGGACGTACCATTTTTGAAAGTGTTGGTGGCACTGCTCGACATGAAACCTTGAAGGCCGCTGATTTGCGCGATCGTTATCTGGATCGCTTAGCGGCGCGCAAGGATGCGCTGACCCACCTGTGCCGCGCGACTGGCTGGCAGATGGGGCTCCATCACACCGATGACAGCGCTCAATCGGCTCTGTTGTGGCTTTATCGCGCCTTGGATGGGGGTGCGCAATGACGGTTCTTGCAGGAATCGGATTTACCGCGCCTTGGGTGCTGCTGGGTCTTCTGACCCTTCCGATTTTGTGGTTGATCCTGCGTGCCGTCCCACCTGCACCGATCCGACGTCTTTTCCCGGCGGTCACTTTGCTGCTGGGATTGAAGGATGATGAAAGCGTTTCGGACCGTACACCATGGTGGTTGCTGCTACTGCGGATGCTGGCAGCCGCAGCGATCATCATCGGGCTGGCAGGGCCGGTGCTGAACCCCTCACGCGATGAGACCGGATCCGGGCCGCTTCTGCTGGTACTGGATGCAAGCTGGGGAGGCGCGACACGTTGGTCCTCGACACTTGATCAGATTGATGCGCAATTGACGGAAGCCGGGCGGGCGGGTCGTCCTGTGTCGATCTTGCGTCTGACTGAGCCTGAGGCACCTGTGTTTCAGGCCGCCGAGGCGTGGCGTGGTCGTCTGCCGGGCCTTACACCGATGCCGTGGCAGCCAACCCAAGCGCAGATTGACCAAACTCTGATCGCGTTGGGGCAGGTCGAAGGTGGCTTCGACACCCATTGGTTCAGCGACCGTCTGTCCTATGTCGGCCATGATCGTTTGACTTCTGCCCTGCAGGCGCGTGGGGACGTGATTGTCTACCAATCCTCTGCACCCGTTACCGCGATCTTGCCCGCCACCTATCAGGACGGCGCAATCCGACTCAGCGTACAGCGCGCTAATCCAGGACCAGAGGAAAGAGTCACCGTTCTGGCGCAGGGGCGCGACCCGGCAGGAGCAATGCGGGTGCTGCAATCGACCAATCTTGAGTTCGAAAACGGCTCTACGCAGGCGGAAATTGATCTTGCGCTTCCATCGGAACTGCGCGCACGCATTACACGGTTCGAGATTCAAGGCCAGCGCTCTGCCGGTGCCATTACACTGACAGATGACAGCCTGCGTCGGCGCGAAGTGGCATTGATCGCAGGTACCCTGAACCGCGAAGGGTTAGAGTTACTGTCGCCGCTTCACTACCTGACACAGGTGCTGATTCCGACCGCTGATTTTGTCGAAGGCGGCCTGGCCGAGGTTCTCCCCGCTAACCCGGATGTGATCGTATTGGCGGATGTGGCCAAGCTGTCCGAGTCGGAACAGACTGAAGTCGTCGAATGGGTTGAACAGGGCGGCCTATTGCTGCGCTTTGCCGGCCCGCGCATGGCCGCCAGCGATCTGGGGCGCGATACTGAGGATGCACTGTTGCCGGTTCGACTTCGTAGCGGGGGCCGCTCGGTCGGCGGCGCCATGAGCTGGGGTGAAGCGAAGGGGCTTGCTCCGTTCACTGAAAACTCGCCGTTCTATGGGTTGGAGATTCCTGCGGACGTCTCTGTGACCACTCAGGTCATGGCACAACCAGACCCTAATTTGTCGGATCGGGTCATTGCGTCACTGTCGGATGGCACACCACTGGTGACCCGAAAACCGCTGGGGCTGGGGCAGGTGGTTCTGTTCCATGTCACGGCTGATGCGGAATGGTCCAGCCTGCCGCTGTCCGGGCTGTTTGTCGAAATGCTCGACCGGCTTGCCGTTGCCTCTGCTGCCAAATCGCGTCAAGAGGCTCAGATGCAGGGCACCGTATGGGAGCCGATTCAAATAATGGATGGCTTCGGTGTTTTGACTGACGCAGGAACGCTGCCCGGTGTCGATGGAGTCGAACTGGTTTCTGGGCAAATCGGGCCGGACCTGCGCCCGGGGCTTTATGAAAACGGCAAGCAGAAACTGGCGCGGAATGTTCTTGCCGAGGATGCTGTACTATCCCCGGTGGTCTGGCCGTCTGACGTCCCAATCCGGGGTCAGGAGATCAGCAATGAGACTCCGTTGGAAGGGCTGTTGCTTGGCCTTGCACTGTTGTTGCTGACAATCGATGTGATTGCGTCTTTGGCGTTGTCGGGGCGCTTGGCCAAGGCAACCCCTGTTGCATTTGCGCTTGCTGCCCTGTTCCTTGCCCCTGAGGCGCGGGCGCAGACCCCTGAAGACACCGATTTTGCATTGAACGCGACGCATGAGCTTGTGCTGGCCCATGTACTTACCGGGAATGCTCAGGTCGACGATATCGCGCTGGCCGGGCTGCGTGGGTTGGTGCAGACGCTGCATTTTCGCACTTCGGTCGAACCCGCCGACCCGATTGGCATCGACCTTGAACGTGATGAGCTTGCATTCTTTCCGCTGCTCTATTGGCCTGTTACTCCGGACCAGCCACAGCCCTCGGTTGAAGCCTATGCAAAGCTGAACGCCTATCTGCGTTCGGGCGGGATGATTTTATTTGATACGCGCGACGCCGATATCGCCGGTTTCGGGGCGTCCAGCCCCAATGGGCGCAAGCTGCAACAACTGGCCGCCCCGTTGAATATCCCCTCATTAGAGCCTGTCCCGCGTGATCATGTCCTGACCCGCGCCTTTTATCTGCTGCAGGATTTCCCCGGACGATATTCTGGCACCGAGGTCTGGGTCGAGGCCGCGCCACCCGATGCCGAGCAGATCGAAGGAATGCCCTTCCGAAACCTCAACGATAACGTGACCCCGGTGGTGATCGGCGGTAATGACTGGGCCGGGGCCTGGGCGGTGGATCGCAACGGTCAGTCCCTGTTGCCCGTGGGTCGCGGTTATGCCGGAGAACGACAGCGCGAGTTGGCCAATCGGTTTGGGGTTAATCTGGTAATGCATGTGCTGACCGGGAATTACAAATCCGATCAGGTTCACGTGCCCGCGCTTTTAGACAGGTTGGGACAATGACCGGAACCGTCATCTTTGACCCGCTAATCCCGTGGCCGTTTCTGGCAGCCGTGGCATTGATTGCCATGTCAGGTGTGGTTCTGGCGATTTGGCGCGGTCTGTCGGGCTGGGCCCTGCGCGGCTTGGCGGCCTTGGTCATCCTCGGGGCGCTTAGCGGTCCTGTTTATCAGGTCGAAGATCGCGCGCCGCTTACCGACATCGTGTTGATGATCGAAGATGAAAGCGCCAGTCAAACCCTATCGGATCGTGCCGAACAGACTGCTCAGGCTGCCAACGACCTCGCGACCGAGATCGAAGCCCGAGATAATACCGAGCTGCGCCGCATCCAGGTTGGTGACGGCGATGGTGACGAGGGCACGCAGGTCATGGCTGCGCTGAACGCGGCACTGGCCGAAGAACCCCGTGCACGGATTGCGGGCATTGTCGTGGTGTCAGACGGCATCGTTCATGATGCAGACCTGGCACCCGACCTACCTGCTCCAATGCATCTGTTGCAGACCGGGCGCGAAGGCGATTGGGATCGGCGCCTGATCGTGCGTAACGCCCCAGCCTTCGCCATTATCGGTGAGCCCGTGACCCTGACCCTGCGCGTCGAAGATACCGGCGCTGCGCCTGCTGGAGTTACTAACGCTCCGCTTGAGATATCCGTCGATGGAGGTGAACCCGAGCAGTTCACCATTCCAATCGGTCTGGACGTCGAGCTCCCGATCACGCTGCCGCATGGTGGTCGGAACGTCATCCAGTTCACGGTCCTGCAGGCCGAGGGCGAACTGACCGACCGCAACAACACGGCTCTGATCCAGATGAACGGTGTGCGGGATCGCCTGCGTGTTCTGCTGGTATCGGGCGAGCCGCATCCGGGCGGGCGTACTTGGCGCAACCTGCTGAAATCTGACAGCTCGGTTGATTTGGTCCATTTCACCATCCTCCGGCCGCCGGAAAAACAGGATGGCGTACCGGTGGATGAGCTCTCACTGATTGCCTTCCCAACGCGAGAGTTGTTTCTGGAGAAGATCAATGATTTCGACCTGATCATCTTTGACCGCTACAAACGGCGCGGCATCCTGCCCGCGATCTATCTGGACAATGTTGGCGACTATATCGTCAATGGTGGCGCGGTGCTGGTCGCTGCTGGCCCTGATTTTGCCACGGCTGACAGCCTGTACCGATCCCCGCTTGGGCCGGTCCTGCCCGCAAAACCCAGTGCGCGGGTTTACGAGGAACGGTACGTGCCCATGGTCACCGATCTGGGCCAGCGTCATCCGGTTACCGCTGATCTGGGCGATGCTGAGACTTGGGGCGCTTGGCTGCGCCAGATCGATGTCAGCCAGCTGTCCGGCAATATGCTCATGACCGGCGTGGATGATCGTCCGTTGCTGCTGTTGGATCGCGTGGGTGAAGGCCGTGTGGCGCTGATGGCATCAGACCACGCCTGGCTATGGAGCCGCGGCTTTGAGGGTGGTGGCCCGCAGCTGGAACTACTCCGCAGGCTGGCGCATTGGATGATGAAAGAACCCGAGCTTGAGGAAGAGGCGCTGTGGGCCGAAGCGAACGGCCAGTCCATGCGTATTATCCGTCAAACGCTGGAGGATGAGGTTGGCCCAGTCACGGTCACCCTCCCCAATGGTGACACCTTGGAGATTACGCTAAACGAAGTCTCGCCCGGTCGGTTCGAGGCGCAGTACTTCGGCCCTGAAATTGGCCTGTACCGTCTGGAAGAGGGTGCGCATTCTGCCGTGATCGGTCTTGGTCCTGCTGCACCAAAGGAATTCGAGCGCACGATCGCGACCGATGAGATTCTAAGCCCCGTTCTGGCCAGCCTGCGCGGGGGAACGATCCGGTTGGAAGAGGGTCTGCCCACAATCCGGAATGTCCGTGCGGGCCGACCGGCAGCAGGTCGGGGCTGGATCGGTCTGACCCCGCGCGACGCCTATGAAACTCGCGATGTTACACAGGCCGGGTTGCTTCCACCCTGGCTGGTGCTGTTGCTGGCCGGTGGGTTCCTCTTGGCCGGTTGGTTGCGTGAGGGACGTCGCTAACGCTGCTTAAGCACTTTTTCATGCTCTACCGCGATGCTCTGAGCAGATTATCGCGGGAAAACTTTACATGAGTCTTGCTGAGAAACTGGCGCAGGAACGGCGCGCACGACTGGCGGCCGAGCGGTTGTTGCATCTGAAACAGGCCGAGTTGTCTGCTGCCAACCGCAAATTGGGACGTCATGCTATCGCATTGACACGTCAGATCGATGAGTCTCAGGCCGAGGTTGCGACGGTTCGCGATGAAAACGAAAAGGTCAAATCCGATCTGACCGTGGCCAATGCCAAGATCGAAGAGGCTGAACGCCGCCTGTGGCATTCGATCCAGACCATCCCTGACGGGTTTGCCTTTTTCGACGGCAACAACACACTGATCGGTGCCAACGCCGCTTACCTAAGCGTTTTCGATGGGCTGGAAGAGGTCGCGCCGGGGATCAGCTACACGCGTATTCTCGAAATTCTGACCCATGAAGGTATCGTGGACATCGGCGCGGAGAATATCGCGGACTGGCAGGCGCGTATGCTTGCACGCTGGGCGCAACCGCACCCCGAACCCGAGGTGATCCAGTTGTGGAACGGCCAGTATATCCGGCTGATTGATCAGCGGGGCCACGGCGGTGACGTGCTGAGCCTGGCGTTGAACATCACAGCCTCGGTCCGGCATGAGGCCGAGCTAAACGCTGCACGTGAACGGGCCGAGGCCGCAAACCGCGCCAAATCCGCCTTTCTGGCCAATATGAGCCATGAGATTCGCACGCCGATGAACGGGATCGTCGGTATGACCGAACTGCTGACCGAAACCCCGATGAACGAAGAACAAAGGCTCTATGTAAGCACAATTCGCAATTCGGGCGAGGCTTTGCTGGTCATCATCAACGATGTTCTCGACTATTCCAAGATCGAGGCCGACAAGTTGACGCTGCACCCCGAACAGTTCGATTTGGAGCGCTGTATCCTTGAGGTCGCGATGCTGTTGCAACCCAGCGTACGCGACAAGGGCCTGACCTTGCTGGTGGACTATGACCTGTTCCTGCCGACGCTTTATGTGGGTGATCCGGGGCGGATTCGGCAGATTCTGACCAACCTTGTCGGCAATGCAGTGAAGTTTACCGCGCAGGGCCATGTCCTTATCCGGGTGACCGGTGTTCCTGACGCGACAACTGAAACCTGCGACATCCACGTGGCCATCGAGGATACGGGTATCGGAATCAAAGCCGACAAGGTCCCGCACATCTTTGGTGAATTCAATCAGGTTGAGGATGCCCAGAACCGCCAATTCGAAGGCACGGGTTTGGGGCTGGCAATCACCAAGCGGCTGATCTCGATGATGGGCGGTGCCGTCTGGGTCGAAAGTGACGCGGGCAAAGGATCTTGCTTTGGGTTCCGTATCACACTGCCCACGGCTGAGGGTCCGCAGCCCGTTCCGCCTGATCTGGCGGGGCAGTTGGGCCGTGTTCTGGTGGTCGAGGATATGGCCGTCAACCGCGCCATTTTGACCAAGCAACTGAGTCGCCTTGGGTCTCAGGCGCTCACCTGTTCAACAGGGGCTGAAGCGCTTTCTGCAATGGACAAAACTATTGATCTGGTGCTGTGCGATCACGATCTGCCGGACATGGACGGTCTGGAACTCGCCACAACACTGCGCGACAAAGGATGGGGTGGTCTGCCAATTGTGGTGATGTCGGCCAATCCGGGTGTGATTCATGCCGACCCGGCCCATCGCCTGATTGACGGCGTATTGCAAAAGCCCATTCCTCGCGCCGAGCTGTATTCACGGCTGATGGCGCTGGGTGCTCCTGTATTCAAGTCGGATCGCAGTGACGACTGCGTCGCTGATCCCGAGACTTATGCGCAAGTTCCGCAGAATCAGAGGCTGATGCGGGTTCTGGCAGCCGAGGACAATCGAACCAATCAACTGATCCTTCAAAAGATGACCAAAGATCTGAATATCGATTTGAGATTCGTCTCCAATGGGTTGGAGGCGATCGAAACCTTCGCCAGTTTCGACCCGGACCTGATTTTCATGGATATCTCGATGCCCAAGATGGATGGGAAAGAGGCGACGGGTGAAATCCGGCGGCGCGAGATCGGAACGGATCGACATGTTCCCATAGTGGCCCTGACGGCCCATGCCATGACAGGGGATGATCAGGGCATACTGGCAGCCGGGCTTGATCATTATCTGACCAAACCGTTGCACAAGAAACTGATCCACAAGATGATACTGGAACATCGTCCAGCCGATGCCCAATTGGTCGGTGCAGAAGGTGAAAGTACGGAATAGGATCGATTTATGTCAGATGAGCGCGGTTTTCGCCCCCGGGGATTGGGTGAGATTGCAATTCGCTGCACCGATATGGCGGCAATGGTGTATTTCTATGAGAAGGTGATCGGGTTGCAGCGATTGCAAGGCGACCATAACAGCGCCATCACCTTTTTTCGGATTGCCGAAGGGTTTGGTGGACATACACAGGTGCTGGCCCTGTTTCACCAGTCTGTTGGCTCTGAGCGTGGATCGGGCCAGACTGGCGCGGCAATGCCAGTAACAGGGGGTGCCTCGGCCCTGCACCATATCGCGCTGTCGCTGCCCTTTGTCGAACAGGATGCTGTCATGCGCTGGTACGACCAGATCGACCAGCCTTATCGGGTCGAGCATTTCGGCTGGATCGGCTGGCGCGGTATCTTCACCCAAGACCCCGAACGGAACACCGTTGAGCTTGTAGCCTACGACCCTTCACTGCTCGATCAGGCCTGATAGGGGCGAACAAACACAGGTTTGTAGTCGTCAGACAGATCTGCCCTGTATTCATAACCACCGCTGTCGAAATCCAACAGGCCAATGGGATCGGTCAGGTGGTGCTGGATGATGTAGCGTGCCATCGCACCGCGCGCTTTCTTGGCGAAGAAGCTGACGATCTTGGGGGTGCCGCCCTTGTCCTCCATGAAGACAGGGGTCACAACGGGCAGCTTCAGTGCCTTCAGGTCGACCGCGCCGAAGTATTCCTGACTGGCGCAGTTCACCAGAACCTTGCTGTCAGTTTCGGCGGCCTGCGCGTTCAGCACCTTGCTTAGCTGATCGCGCCAATATTCGTACAGGTTTTTTCCGCGTCTGGTTTTCAGTTTACTACCCATCTCAAGCCGGTAGGCCTGTATGGCATCCAGCGGGCGCAATACGCCATAAAGCCCGGACAGAATGCGCAGGTGATCCTGTGCCCAGGCCATTTCGTCGGCATCCAGCGATGCGGCTTCAAGCCCTTGATAGGTATCGCCCGCAAACGCCAGTGCGGCAGGGCGCGTCGTCTCCGCATCGGGCGCGTCCGAGAACATACGATACCGGTCGCGGTTCAGGCGGGCCAAGTCGTCGCTCAGGTCCATCAGTTTTTTCAGATTGCCCAATGTCAGATTGCGTGCGGTCTTCGACAAGCGGATCGCGTCATCCTGAAAATCGGGTTGGGTTAATTCGACGTTTCGTTCTGCCCAATCCAGCCGCTTGGCCGGGGAAATTACTACCAGCATATCCGCCCTCGTTTCTCGCCTGTTCAGGCGTATCTAGCCCGCCTGTTGCAGCACGTCCAGAAACGCCGCGCCAAACCTTTCGTGACGACGGTCACCCAGAACCTGCTCCATCGCTCGTGGATCATCCGGGTGCAGTTGCGCCACTTTCGCCAGTTGCGAGGCCGTACAGCTTAGCGGTTTGTCGATCCCGTCGGGGCCACGCGACAATTGCGATTGAACCTCAAGCAACTGATCGTAAATGTCGCCCTGATTGCGGCCGGCAAGTTTGCGCCTTGCGGGGTGCAGCTCTTCTACCGCGCCGGTCAGCACCTCAAGGAAAGTGGAACCATAGCGTTCCAGTTTCTTTGACCCGATACCGCCGATCCGCGCCATGTCATCCAGATTTGCAGGTCGGGTTTCTGCCATCTCAATTAGGGTGCGATCAGGAAAAATGACATAAGCCGGGACCCGAGCGGCCTCGGCCAGTGCGCGCCGCTTGGCCTTGAGCGCCGAGAGCAGCGGCGCGTCTTCCTCGGACACCATCGCTTTGACAGCGGGTCGTCGGGTGGCTTTGCGGATGGTATCCTTGCGCAGATCGATCAACGCCTCACCTTTCAGGATGGGTTTGGCGGTTTCTGTCATACGCAGCGCGCCGTGGCGTTCAGGGTCGGGGCGCACCAAATCATGGCCCATCATCTGCCTGAAGATCGCTTGCCATTGCGGGCGCGACCAGTCCTTGCCGATGCCGTAGGTGGACAGATTGTCGTGTCGCCGTGCGCGAATTTTATCGGTCTCGTTGGCAAGCAGAATGTCGATCAGATGACCTGCGCCGAACCATTCCTCGGTGCGTAGAATGGCGGACAGAGCCATGCGGACGGGCGTTGTGCCGTCGAAGACTTCAGGCGGGTTGTCGCAGAGATCGCACTTGCCGCAGGGTTCAGCCTGTTCCCCAAAATACCCCAGCAAGGTCTGGCGGCGGCATTTCAGTGCTTCGGCCAATCCCAGCAGCGCGTTAAGACGCGCATGATCCGCCATGCGCCGTTCAGGTGGGGCCAGCCCTTCGTCGATCTGTGAGCGTCGTAGTCGGATATCGTCAGGCCCGAACAAGGTCAGGGTCTCGGCTGGTCCACCATCGCGTCCGGCGCGACCGATTTCTTGATAATAGGCCTCGATCGATTTCGGCAAATCCGCATGGGCGACCCAGCGGATGTCCGGCTTGTCGATACCCATGCCAAAGGCGACCGTAGCGACGACAATCAGCCCGTCCTCGCGCGCAAAGCGAGCTTCCACGATGCGGCGATCCTCGGCCTCCATCCCGCCGTGATAGTGGCAGGCCGTGTGACCTTCGGCGCGCAGGGCTTGCGCCAGCACCTCGGTCTTGTTGCGGGTCCCGCAATAGACAATGCCGGACTGGGTTTTGCGCGCGGCAGCGAAATCGAGGATCTGTTTGCGCGGTCCATCCTTGGCGGCAAAAGCCAGATGGATATTGGGCCTGTCGAACCCCCGCAGGAACTTGCGCGGCTCAACACCGTCGAACAGTTTTTCGACGATCTCGTCCTGCGTTTCCGCATCCGCTGTCGCGGTGAACGCGGCGAGGGGAACATTCAAAGCGCGCCGCAGCTCTCCGATCCGCAGATAATCAGGGCGGAAATCGTGGCCCCATTGGCTGACACAATGGGCCTCATCCACCGCGATCAGATTGACGTTGATCCTGCGCAGCATCCCCAGCGCCGACCCGGCGGCCAGACGCTCGGGCGCCATATACAGAAGCTTGAGCCGCCCAGCCTCTAATGCGTCCCACACCGCATCAGTTTCTTCGGGGGTGTTGCCCGAGGTGAGCGCGCCCGCCTCGACACCGGCTTCCTGCAGCCCACGCACCTGATCGCGCATCAAGGCGATCAGCGGAGAGATCACAACAGTCACGCCGTCTCGCAGCAACGCAGGTAATTGGAAACATAAGGACTTGCCCCCACCAGTGGGCATGATCGCCAGCACGTTTTCACCTGCGGTCACGGCGTCGACGATCTCTTCCTGACCGGGGCGGAAGTCGTCGAATCCGAAAACGTCTCGCAACAAGGGTGCGGAGTCGAACATGCGACGGAGGGTCCTGTTTTATGGTTTATCTGCTCTTAAGACAGGACCATCACATACTAAGATTCGGTGAACAAGAGGTCAGTAGAAATAGACCGCGTTGTTGATCAGGATGATCCGCAACGCATAGACCCCGATCAGCACCACCAGAGGGGTCAGATCCAGACCGCCCATGGCGGGCAGAATGCGGCGAATGGGGCCGTAGATCGGCTCTAACAAACGGTTCAGTCCGTACCAGATTTGCGCCACCAGTTGCTGGTGCAGGTTCAGCACCTGGAAGTTGATCAGCCAGCTCATGATCACATGGGCAAGGATGATGAACCAGACAATGTCCAGGATCAGCAGAAGGATTTGGATCAGCGACAGCATGGGCACTCCGTTCGTCAATTGCCCTGAGACCTAAGCGTCACAGCCGCAAAGAGCAAGTGCGCCCCAACAGAACGCTTGCGAATTGACCCAAAGCCCCGTCTTATGATCGCAACAATAATAATATGGGGCAGAGATGGCGGAGATTTCCAAGCGTAAGCGCATCTGGGGCTGGTGGTTTTTCGACTGGGCCAGCCAGCCGTTCCATACATTGCTGGTGACCTTTGTCTTTGGCCCCTATTTCGCCGGGGTGGCGGCTCAATACTATGCGAATACTGGATTAGACACCGATGCTGCGGCGGCGCAGGCGCAGACCGTCTGGGCGAATTGCCTGACCATAACTGGGCTGATCATCGCGTTCGGAGCGCCCCTGTTGGGCGCGATGGCGGATGTTTCGGGTCGGCGCATCCCGTGGATTCTCGGGTTTTCGGTGATGTACGCGGTGGGGTCTGCCGCGTTGTGGTACACGATGCCCGATGGCTCCAACATGTGGTTGATGCTATCGGCTTTTGGTCTGGGCTTTGTGGGCGCAGAATATGCACTGATCTTCATCAACTCTCAGCTGCCCGATCTGGGTGACGATAGAGAAGTGGGCGAGATTTCAGGTTCGGGCTTCGCCTTCGGCTATTTCGGAGGCCTGCTGTCGCTGGCCATCATGCTGGCGCTGTTTGTTGAACAGCCCGACGGCAAGACCTTGATTGGTATGGATCCGTTGTTCGGGCTGGATGCGGCAACGCGTGAAGGGACGCGGTTTGTCGGCCCCTTCACCGCTGGATGGTTCGTGTTGTTCATGGTGCCGTATTTCCTGTGGGTTCGGGATGATCCTGAGACCAACAAACAGGGTAGCGTGGGTGAGGCGCTGCGCTTGCTGGGCAAGTCCGTGGCGGCTTTGCGTCACCGGGTCAGTCTGGCGACCTATCTGGGGTCGTCGATGTTCTATCGCGACGCGTTGAACGGGCTATACAGTTTCGGAGGCGTCTACGCGCGGTTGGTGCTTGAATGGGACCTGATAAAAATCGGCGTATTTGGAATCGTCAGCGTTCTGGCCTCGGCCATCTTTGCGTGGATCGGGGGCAAGATGGATCGCAAGTACGGCCCTAAACCGGTGATATTGGTTGCGATTTGGGTTCTGATCTTTGTCTGCGTAACGGTTGTGTCGATGGATCGAACACAGATCTACGGAATTTCATTACCCGTAGGCTCGGGCCTGCCGGACATGGCGTTCTTCGGGTGCGGAGTTCTGATCGGCGGCATGGGAGGTATTCTGCAATCCGCCAGCCGTTCAATGATGGTACGCCATACTGATCCCGCCACCCCGGTCGAGAGTTTTGGGCTGTACGGGCTTTCGGGTCGGGCGACCGCCTTTGCAGCGCCGCTATTGATCGGAATAGCAACAGCAGCAACCGGTAGTGCAAGACTGGGGGTGTCACCGATCATTCTGTTGTTTATTCTGGGCCTAGTCCTGATGCGCTGGGTGAAACCGGAAGGGGATCAGAGCAGATGATTTTACTACGTTTTTTGGCCGTTCTGGCCGCAATAGAACTGGCAGGCACGGCCACGGCACAGCCCTTGGCCAAACAGTTATTCGGAGCCCAGAAGGTTGGGTCGCAGCAAAAATCTGCCGCATTCGGCAGTTATTCGCGCGGGTGCGCCGCCGGGTCGGTGCAACTCCCTGAAACCGGGCCAACTTGGCAAGCCATGCGCCTGTCGCGCAATCGCAATTGGGGGCATCCTCAGGCGATCGACTATGTGCAGGATCTCAGCCGGTTTGCCGCGAAACAACCGGGGTGGAATGGTCTCTATATCGGGGATATCAGCCAACCGCGGGGGGGGCCGATGACCTCGGGCCATCGTTCGCACCAGTTGGGTTTGGATATCGATATCTGGATGCTGCCGGGCGATAACATGCGCCTAAGCCGCAAAGCACGCGAGAATATCTCGTCTATATCCTTGCGCCGCGCGAACGGCGCGTATGTAAACGGCAACTGGACCAAGCAGCACCATGCGGTATTGCGCGAAGCCGCCAAGGACAAGCGCGTTGCCCGGATCTTCGTGTTCCCAGGTGCAAAGGTGCAGATGTGCAATGACGAGAAGGGCAACAAAGCCTATCTGCGCAAGATCCGGCCATGGTGGGGACATCACTATCATTTCCACGTGCGGTTGAAATGCCCGAAAGGATCGAAAGGCTGTGTAAATCAGGACCCGCCACCCAAGGGTGATGGTTGCGCCGAGGCGCAGCAATGGGTGCGCAATATTCTGAACCCACCGCCACCTGATCCAAATGCGCCAGCACCGAAAAAGCGTCGTGAATATCGAATGGCGGACCTTCCCCAGCAATGTACCGCCGTTCTGCAATCCAACTGATCACGGCGCTTCTGCTGGCAGGGACTGTTCAGGCGGTGGAGCTTAAGCAGGCTTCGCTGCTGGACAGCTATGTCTGGCGCAACAACGCCAACTGGTTCGGTGGATTTTCGGCGATTCATATCTCTGAAAACGGGCGGAACATGGTCGCTATCAGTGACCGGTCAACACTGATCACCGCGCGGATTGAACGAGATCAAGATACGATCAGAAACATCCAAATCCTTGACCAGTGGCCGATTCTGTCCAGCAAAGGCCGTATCTTGAAGGGGAGGGCAGGGGATTCCGAAGGGCTCGCCGTTGCTGCAGATGGCAGCGTTTACGTCTCGTTCGAAGGCGTTCACCGAGTCGTGCATTACACTGCCCCCGACGCCAATGGACGGGTTCTGCCGCGCCCGCGAGAGTTCCTGAATATGGACCTCAACGGCTCATTTGAAGCGCTGGCGATAGATGGTCGCGGGCGGTTGTATACGCTGACCGAAAAGACCCGCACTGTTCGAGGCGATATACCGGTCTATCGCTGGGATGGCGCACGCTGGTCAGCGCCTTTTGTGTTGCCGCCCCGTGGAAAGTTCCTACCGGTTGCAGCGGATTTCGGGCCCGACGGGAGGCTCTATGTGTTAGAGCGTGCGGTGGCTTTCATCGGCTTCCGCTCACGCCTGCGACGCTGGGTGATCTCTGGCGACGTGCCCAAGGCCGAAGAAACGCTGTTTGAAACCGCTACCGGGACCCATGACAATCTGGAGGGTCTTTCGGTCTGGCGCGATCAGAACGGGCGGTTGCGCGCAACCATGGTATCGGACGACAATTTTCGTTCCTTGCAACGTACCGAGTTGGTGGAATACTTGCTGCCTGATTGACAGACCGCATACAAAGGTCTAAACGCACGGCCTGCCTCGGGATGAGCCTGGGGCCAAGTCGCCGCTACCTTGTCAAAACGGGCATCTGAAAATGCAACGCTCTTATATTCCCGGCATCCTTGCCATGGCCTCGATCGTCGTGGCCTCAAACATCCTGGTCCAGTTCCTGATCCTTGACGGCCTATTGACCTGGGGTGCCTTCACCTATCCGTTGGCCTTTCTGGTCACCGACATCATGAACCGCGTCTACGGCGTGGGTCCGGCCCGCAAGGTCGTATTCGCCGGTTTTGTCACCGGTATCATCTGCTCGCTGATCGGCAGCCAGATCATGCTGCAGGGTGACGGGTTTACCTATGCAGCCGTACCGCTGCGCATTGCTGTGGCTTCGGGCACCGCCTTCCTGATTGCGCAATTGACCGACGTCACTGTGTTCAACTCACTGCGAGGTGGCCGCTGGTGGCGCGCGCCGCTGGTGTCGACACTGGTTGGCTCGGCGCTGGACACCGCGATCTTCTTTACCCTTGCGTTCTCGGCCTCAGTTACCGTCTTTGGTGCCAATGCAGATTCAGCGATCAACTGGGCGTGGGAGCCTGTGCCGTTTATGCTAAGCGGCCCGATGGCCCCGCTCTGGGTAACGCTGGCCTTCGCCGACTGGCTGGTGAAACTGTCGCTGGCGCTAATCGCCCTGATTCCGTTCAAGGTGATTGTTGCCCGTTTGACCGCCGCGCAGCCTGCATAAAAAAGTGCTTTGAGATTGGCGCATCTTGTGTCAGGCTCAAAATTAACCGCAACAGATAGAAAAGGAGGTGATCCAGTGTCGAGAAAGAGATTGGAGAGAGGTGTTGGAACAACCGGGGGGATCGCCTGTTAAGGCAGCCCTTGGCGGAGCGCTCGCTCCGGCTGGTCGATTGATCTAACCGACCCAACCTCCTGAACTTTCGAAGGGCCGTCCCGCCGGGGCGGCCCTTTTTGTTTTCAACTGCGCCCTGTAAGGTCCGATCCATGTTGCGCATCACCGACGATATCGCCCTGCAAGACTGGGAAATGACCGAAAGCTTCGTGCGGTCCTCTGGTCCGGGTGGGCAGAACGTCAACAAGGTCTCCACCGCCGTTGAGCTGCGGTTCGAGGCCGCGCGCTCACCTTCCTTGCCTGATCCGGTCAAGACACGTCTGAAACGGCTGGCCGGACGTCGCTGGACCAAGGACGGCGCGATCATCATTCAATGTGAAGAAACACGCTCGCAGGCCCGCAACCGCGACATCGCGCGCGCCCGGTTGGCTGAACTGATCACGCGGGCTTTGGTCAATCCCAAGCGCAGGATCGCGACCAAACCCACTTATGGTTCGGTCAAGCGAAGGCTTGCTGCTAAGAAAGCCCGCGCGGATGTCAAAGCCCTGCGAGGCAAAGTGTCCGAAGATTGATCTGGCAGTTTCGCTGCACGTTGCTACTCTGCCGGTGCAAGACGCAGGGGAGGTAAAGCCATGAGGCTTGAGGGAAAAACCGCCATCGTAACCGGCGGCGCATCCGGGTTCGGCGCAGGGATTGTGCAAAAATTCTTGGCCGAAGGTGCCCGCGTGATGATCGCAGATATCAATGGCGAAGCGGCTTCCAACATGGCGTCTGCGGTCGGCACGAATGCCATCGCACAGCGCGTTGACGTCTCGGATGCGGCATCGGTTCAGGCCATGGCACATGCTGTGTCGGAAGAATTCGGAAAGCTTGATATTCTGGTGAATAATGCGGGCGTGACGCACTTGCCGGCCCCACTTGAGGACGTCGATGACGATGAATTCGACCGCGTCTTCGCCGTGAACATGAAATCCGTTTACCTGACCGCGCGCGCCTTTGTTCCGCAGATGAAGGCACGTGGCGCGGGGGCGATCCTGAACGTGGCCTCAACAGCAGGCCTGTCGCCGCGGCCCAATCTGAACTGGTACAACGCCTCCAAAGGCTGGATGATCACCGCGACCAAGACGATGGCCGTCGAACTTGCCCCTTCGGGCGTGCGCGTCAACGCGATCTGCCCGGTGGCGGGTGAAACCCCGCTGCTGAAATCCTTCATGGGTGAAGACACCCCGGAAATCCGCGCCAAATTCCTGTCGACGATCCCGCTTGGTCGCTTCTCAACCCCCGAAGATATGGCAAACGCCGCCTGTTTCCTCTGCTCGGACGAGGCCAGCATGATCACCGGCACAGCCCTGGAAGTGGACGGAGGCCGATGCATCTGATCCGCCCTTCATCTGGCCATAAATATCTCCGCCGGAGGCAGCGCGCGCCATCGCGATTTCCGGCCCAGTGTGCGAGACGAAAATGAACCCCGGACCCAGAAACCTGATCACTGATGTCGCTGGCCTCAAGGTTGGCAATGCGCACGATGATACGCTTAAATCAGGCACAACTGTCCTGACGGCGGACAACCCGTTCATAGCTTCGGTTCATGTGATGGGCGGCGCCCCCGGCACGCGTGAGACCGACCTTCTGGCGGTCGACAAAACTGTTGATCGGGTCGACGCGATTGCTTTGTCCGGCGGCTCGGCCTTTGGACTGGATGCGTGCTCGGGCGTTTCAGACGCATTGCGCGCTCAGGGGCGCGGATTTCAGGTCGGTTCGGCCGTCGTGCCCATCGTGCCGGGCGCGATTCTGTTCGATCTACTCAATGGTGGAGATAAGAACTGGACCGAAAATCCTTATCGCGATCTGGGGAAGTCTGCGTATTTGACCGCCTCACCAGAATTTGAACTGGGCTCGGTGGGGGCTGGTACCGGCGCATTGGCCGCGATGCACAAGGGTGGCTTAGGCTCGGCTTCGTTAAAGCTTGAGGGTGGCGTAACCGTCGGCGCGCTGGTGGCGGCCAATCCGCTTGGCAGCGTAACCACACCGGGTGATCGGCATTTTTGGGCTGCGCCGTTTGAGATCGATGGCGAGTTCGGTGGATTGGGGCCAGATCCGACCTCGGGTCTTGGTTCCTCTCTTGTCAGCCGTAAGGCGCAGATGATGCATTCTGCTCCGCCAGATCGCGCAAACACCACGATTGCTATAGTTGCAACTGATGCAGCGCTGACCAAACCGCAATGCCAGCGTCTGGCGGTAGCAGCCCATGACGGCATCGCCCGTGCCATTGTTCCTGCGCACACGCCTGGCGATGGAGATCTGGTATTTGGTCTCAGCACCGGCGCGCGCACGATTGGCCCCGAGGCGATGGCGATGATCGGCCATGCGGCCTCGATCTGTCTTGCGCGCGCGATTGCACGGGCTATCTATCTGGCTTCCCCCCGCGCTGGCGACCTGCTGCCCTGCTGGTCGCAGTTACATGACTTCGGTTAAGTACGACACCGATCGCCTGTGACACAGTGCCGTCGCGCGGCAATCTGCGCGTTGACTCTCTGCTGTGCCAGCGATCCATTCGGTGCAGCCAATTCATATCGGAGCAAAAAGCTATGAATCGTATCCTTGCCACCGCAATTGCCGGTCTGCTGGCCCTTCCTGTCTATGCAGAAGGTGATGCCGAAGCGGGTAAGAAGACCTTCAATAAATGTAAATCCTGTCACATGATTGCTGACCCTGCGGGTGAAGTTATCGTTAAGGGCGGTAAGACGGGTCCGAACCTGTACGGAATCGCAGGCCGCACCGCCGGCACTGAAGAAGGCTTCAGATACGGCGATAGCATCGTGGCCGCGGGCGAAAATGGGCTGGTCTGGGATGAAGAGACTTTCGTGGCCTACGCCCAAGACCCCAAAGCATTCTTGAAAGACTATTTGGGGGAAACCTCGGCCAAGTCGAAAATGACCTTCAAGCTGAAGAAAGGCGCCGAAGACGTTTACGCCTATATCGTGAGCGTTTCGGGAGAGTAACTCCGCCAACAGGTTTACAGACGAACTTCGAAATGCCGCAGCCCCTGCGGCCTTTCGTGCGATTGATTGACATTGTAATCAGCGCCACTTTGGGGAAAACCGGTAAGGCCATGTGCACCGGAGATCGCCAACAGGAGACGACAGATGGGAATCTTGATCCCGGCTTGGGTTGAGGGCGAACTGACACCCGTCGACAAGCTGGAGGCGCATGAAAAGGGGCTGCGACACAAGGCTGTGTCCGTGTTTGCCGTGCGCGGGACCGAGATATTGCTGCAACGCCGGGCGATGGGCAAATACCACACGCCGGGTCTATGGGCGAATACCTGTTGTACGCATCCGGATTGGGACGAAAGCGCTTCGCATTGTGCCGTCCGGCGCCTGCGCGAAGAATTGGGCATCACCGGACTTTACCCCGAATACCGGCATCGATTGGAGTATCACGCCGATGTCGGCAACGGAATGGTCGAGAACGAGGTGGTCGACGTCTTTCTGGCCCATGTGCGTGGAGCCTTGAAAATCGAGCCTAACCCGGAAGAAGTGATGGATATCCGCTGGGTCGATTACCACGATCTGCTGGCCGAGGTGAAGCGGCACCCCGACCGTTTTACCCCGTGGCTCAAGATTTATCTGCACAATCACGCTGACACGATATTTGGACCTGACCTGATAATCTCGGCCAATTCATAACCCTGCCTTGCAAGGCGGACGCAAGCGGCATACATCAACGCGTCATGGCCAAGCAGAAGCAGAACACTGACCCGAATTACAAAGTGATCGCCGAAAACCGGCGTGCGCGCTTCGATTATGCGATCGAAGACGATCTCGAATGCGGTATTGTCCTGGAAGGGTCCGAGGTCAAATCCCTGCGTGCCGGTGGGTCGAACATTGCTGAAAGCTATGCGTCGGTTGATGACGGAGAGCTATGGCTGATCAACAGCTATATCGCGCCCTATGAGCAGGCCAAGGTCTTCAAACATGAAGAACGCCGCCGCCGTAAACTGCTGGTGTCACGCAAGGAACTGTCGAACCTGTGGAACGCGACCCAACGCAAAGGCATGACGCTGGTGCCGCTGGTGCTTTACTTTAATCACAAGGGTCGGGCGAAGCTGAAGATCGGCATCGCCAAAGGTAAGAAGCTGCACGACAAGCGCGAAACGCAGGCCAAGCGCGACTGGTCACGGCAGAAACAGCGCTTGATGAAGGACCACAGTTAGAACGCCATGGCCGCCTGAACCGCGCGTTGCCAGCGCGAATAGGCCGCGTCTCGGTCAGCAACGGGTTTTGCAGGCTCAAACCGCCGGTCCAGATCCCAGGTTTCGGCGAATCCGGCCTGATCCGGGTAGACACCCGCTTTCATGCCCGCCAGCCATGCGGCACCAAGCGCGGTGGTTTCCTGCATCACCGGGCGGTCGACCGGGGCGCCCAGAATGTCGGAAAGCCCCTGCATGGCCCAGTCCGAGGCGCTCATTCCGCCGTCGACGCGCAGGATCACGTCAGTCTCTGCGCCCCAATCGCCCTGCATGGCGTGCCACAGGTCGCGGGTCTGGAACGCGATGCTTTCCAGCGTGGCGCGCGTGATTTCGGCGCGGCCTGAATTGCGAGTCAGGCCAAAGATTGCGCCCCGGCAATCGGGTTTCCAATAAGGCGCGCCCAGCCCAGTAAAGGCAGGGACGAGAACAACGTGCTGGTTTGGATCAGCTTTGGCGGCCAGTTCACCGCTTTGCGGTGCGGTTTCGATGATTTGCAACGCATCGCGCAGCCATTGCACCGCCGCACCGGCAATGAAAATCGAGCCTTCAAGCGCATAGGTTTTCTGCCCGTCCAACTGATAGGCAATTGTCGTTAGCAGCCGGTTTTTCGATTCAACTGGCTGCGTACCGGTGTTGAGTAGTGCGAAACAGCCCGTGCCATAGGTGGATTTCATCATGCCCGGCTGGAAACAGGCCTGTCCGATGGTGGCAGCTTGCTGATCCCCCGCCACGCCGAGAATTGGAGTGTTACCGCCAAACAGTGAGGTCGATCCGAAGTCTGCGGCGCAATCGCGCACGTCGGGCAACAAAGCTTGGGGGATGTCCAGCAAGTCGCAGATCTCGGTACTCCATTCCCCTTTGTGAATATCGAATAGCAATGTGCGGGCCGCATTGGTGGCATCGGTGGCGTGCACGCGCCCTTCTGTCAGTCGCCAGATCAGGAAGGTATCGATTGTGCCGAACAGCAGCTCTCCGGCGGCGGCACGGTCGCGTGCGCCGGGGACGGTATCAAGCAACCATTTGACCTTGGTGCCTGAAAAATAAGGATCTAGCAGCAGACCGGTCTGGGCAGTTACGTCATCCTCGCATCCGGCTTTGCGAAGACGCTCGCAAATCTCAGCGGTGCGACGGTCCTGCCAGACGATTGCGTTGTGAATGGGGGCCCCAGTGGCGCGATCCCAGATGACAGTGGTTTCGCGTTGGTTGGTAATCCCGATACCAGCGATCTGTGCCGCGGATACACCTGTCGTTTGCATCACTTCACGGCAAACCGTCAGAACGCTGTCCCATATCTCCTCGACATCATGCTCAACCCAGCCTTCCTGTGGGAAATGCTGTGTAAACTCGTGCTGCGCAGTGCCGACGCGCTGCATTTGCGCGTCGAACAGGATTGCACGAGACGATGTGGTGCCCTGATCGATTGCCAGTATATAGGTCATTCCTGCGCCCCTCCCGCTTTGGTTTTGCAGGACTTTAGCGCAAACACAACCAAACGTACCAGAGGGGAAATCAGACCGGAGACACCGGTAGATTGTCGATCAGCCGCACGCCGTCGACCAAGGCTGCCGCAAACAGTCGTGCGGGTCGTTTGGCATGGGTCATAGGCTCCAGCGTTTCAGCGCAGCGTAGTTGCAGATACTCCACTTCGTTGAAGCCGGCGGCCAAAAGATCGGCCTGTGCCTGAGAAGCCAAAGCTTCGAATTCTTCGCCGTTTTCCAGCGCCTGAACAACTGCACGCATGATACGATGTTTTTCGGCTGCGATGGCCAGACCATCCTCGGATAGCCTTTGATTGCGCGAAGACATTGCGAGGCCCGAAGGTTCACGCACCGTGGGGCAACCAATCACCTCGATCGGAATATCGAGGTCGCGGGCCATCCGGCGGACGATCATAAGCTGCTGATAGTCTTTTTCCCCGAAATAGGCTCGATCCGCTTGCGTTTGCAGGAACAGCTTGGCGACAACTGTTGCCACACCATCGAAATGACCCGGGCGGAATTCTCCCTCCATCGCGACGGTCAGACCCGAGACCGAGACTGTGGTGGCGAAGCCATCTGGGTAAATCTCATCCGGGTCGGGCGTGTAAATCGCATCGACGTTGTAAGGCGTGAGTTTTTTTGCGTCTTCTTGTTCGGTGCGCGGATAGTTGGCGAGGTCTTCGGGGTTGTTGAACTGCTTGGGGTTTACAAAGATCGTCACGATCACCCGGTCGCAAGCCGTCTTCGCGGCTTCGGCCAGCGACAGATGCCCCTGGTGCAGCGCACCCATGGTGGGGACAATTCCGATCACCTCACCATTCAGATGCCAATCACGAGTCAGCGCACGCAAGTCTGCCAGTCGACGCAGAATAGGCGCGGTCATGACTTGGGTCCTTTGACGGGTACGGCATCGGCAAAGACATGTTCGTCTGCCGGGAAGCTTCGCGCACGAACCTCGGCTGCGTATTCAGCAATGGCGGCTTCGGCCAACGGGCCAAGATCAGCATAGCGTTTGACGAATTTCGGTTTGAAGGCGGTGAAAAAGCCAAGCATATCGTCCACCACCAGAATTTGCCCGTCGCACCCGGCCGAGGCACCAATGCCAATTGTGGGGATCGCAATCTCAGCGGTAATTCGGTTTGCCAAACCCTGCGGAACTTTCTCTAACACGACCGAAAACGCGCCTGCTTCGGCGACGGCCCGGGCGTCGGCCAATACGGCATCGGCCTGTTCGTCGCGCCCTTGTACCTTATAGCCACCCAAAGTGTTTATCGACTGCGGTGTCAGGCCAATATGTGCCATCACCGGGATCCCGCGTTTGACCAGAAACCGGATGGTTTCAGCCATCTCGAAGCCACCTTCCAGCTTAACCGCCCCAGCTCCTGTTTCCGACATCAGCCGGGCTGCATTGCGGAATGCCTGAGCCGGGTCATGCTCGTAGCTGGCGAAAGGCATGTCGATCACCATCATTGCCTTGTCCAGACCACGGGCAACGGCCTGGCCGTGCATGATCATCATCTCCATCGTCACACCAAGAGTCGACGTCAACCCGTGCAACACCATGCCGACGCTGTCACCGACCAGAACGAAGTCACAATGCGCATCCATCAACTGCGCCATCGGTGTTGTGTAGGCGGTCAACGAGACCAGAGGATCAGTACCTTTCCGGGCGCGGATATCCTCGGCGTTCGGGGCTTTCTTGCGGGCGGTGGCGCTCATGCTCGCTCCTCGCAGGTTTCATGTTGCAGCGCGGCATAGCAGATGCGGCAGGCGCAAAGAAACCCCGGTTGCGCCAACAATTCCTTGATTGACCTCGGGTTTGCGAGGACATTGGTCGCAGATCGGCCCGAAAAAAGCAGGGCTAGCCAATTTCAGTGGGGAGAGATTTTCATGACAAAGCAGCGCTTTCGCTCGTTCGCGTCGGCCCTGGTCCTTGGCGCGGGCCTGTTTGCCACGCAGGCCATGGCCAAATCTGACATCACCATCGCCATGCAGCTTGAGCCACCGCATCTGGACCCGACCAGCGCTGCGGCGCAGGCTATCGATTCGGTCGTCTACACCAATATCTTCGAAGGCCTGACCCGGTTCATGGGGGATGGCTCGGTGGTGCCGGGGCTGGCCGAAAGCTGGGAAATCTCGGATGACGGTACCGTTTACACATTCAAGCTGCGCGACGGTGTGACATTTCACGATGGCACAACGATGGATGCCGAGGACGTCAAGTTCACCCTTGATCGCGCCACGGCAGAAGACAGCGCCAACGCGCAGAAGGCTTTGTTTGCGGGCATTAAAAGTGTCGAGGTGGTGGACCCCCTGACCGTTCAGGTGACGTTGAATGAGCCGAACGGGAACTTCCTTTTCAATCTCGCCTGGGGTGACGCGGTGATCGTTGCGCCCGAAAGCATCGAGAATATCAAGACCAATCCGGTTGGCACGGGGGCCTTCACCTTCTCTGACTGGCTGCAGGGTGACAGCATCATCCTGAATCGCAACCCCGACTATTGGGGCGAACAGCCCGCGTTAGAGACCGCAACGTTTAAGTTTATCTCGGATCCGACCGCCGCCTTTGCCGCCATGATGGCCGAGGATGTAGACGTGTTCGACAACTTCCCCGCACCCGAGAATCTGCCGCAATTCGAGGCTGATCCGCGCTTTCAGGTTCTTGTCGGCTCGACCGAGGGGGAAACCATTCTGTCGACCAACAACAAACAAGCCCCGTTTGATGACATATTGGTCCGACAGGCATTGGCCCACGCGATTGACAGGCAGGCCATCATTGATGGGGCTATGTTCGGCTATGGCACACCCATCGGTACGCATTTTGCTCCGCATAATCCGGCTTACGTCGATCTGACCGGCAATTCGGCCTATGACCCGGAAAAAGCCAAGGCGCTGCTGGCCGAGGCCGGGTATCCCGATGGGTTCGAGACCACGCTGCACTTGCCGCCGCCTTCCTACGCCCGACGCGGGGGTGAAATCATCGCTGCCCAACTGGCCGATATTGGCATCACCGCCGAGATCATCAATGTGGAATGGGCGCAGTGGCTGGAAAGCGTGTTCAAGGGCAAGGAGTTTGGCCTGACCATCGTCAGCCATACCGAGCCGATGGATATCGGTATTTATGCCCGGCCCGACTATTACTTCCAATATGACAGCACCGACTTTCAGGCATTGATGGACACGCTGAATTCGACCACGGACCCTGATGAGCGCACACGTTTGCTGGGTGAGGCACAGCGCTTGATTTCGACCGATTACGTCAACGGGTACCTGTTTCAACTTGCCAAGCTTGGCGTGGCCAAGGCCGGTGTTGAGGGGCTATGGGAAAACGCACCCACGGCAGCGATCGATCTGACCGGGATCAGTTGGTCCGAATAGAAGAACAGAGTTGGACCGGGGCGATGGCCAGCGCCCCGGCGCGAACTGTTGCACCATGAAACCCACAAGGATTCTGGTTTGGCGGGTTTCTTTTTGTCTATCTTCTCGTGCCTTAGGCGCTGGACCCTCACGGGATGTGACCCTAACGTTTCCAAATGCTCCGCTACGCCCTCAAACGTCTGCTGTCGCTGATCCTGAGCCTGGCCGTCGCCTCGGTTGTCATCTTTGCAGTGATCGAGGTCGCGCCCGGCGATCCGGCGTCGTTCATGCTGGGCGTGAATGCGCAGGCCGATACATTGACTGCGCTGAGAGCTGAACTGGGCCTCGATGTCTCGAAGATCGAGCGGTACTTCAACTGGGTCGGCGGGATGTTGGTTGGGGATTTTGGTACGTCCTACACCTATCGCACACCCGTGTCGCAGATGATCGCAGATCGATTGTGGGTGTCATTGCCGCTGGCTTTATACGCGCTGACCCTGTCCACGCTGATTGCTTTCCCCGCCGGTATCTACGCAGCCTCACGGCGAGGCAAACCGGGTGATCTGACCGTGATGTGTGCGACTCAGCTTGGTATCGCGGTGCCGAATTTCTGGTTCGCGATGATGCTGGTGCTGGTCTTTGCCATCAATTTGCGCTGGTTCAATGCCGGCGGTTTCGCGGGTTGGGAGAACGGCATTTGGACCGGTCTACATTCACTGACCCTTCCAGCCATTGCATTGGCCCTGCCGCAAGCGGCGATCCTTGCGCGGGTTATGCGCTCGGCTCTGTTGGATATTCTGGCCGAGGATTTTATGCGCACTGCACGCGCCAAGGGCCTTTCGCGTCGGCAGGCGCTTTGGCGACACGGAGTGCGGAATGCTCTGATCCCAGTACTGACGATCATTGGACTCCAATTTTCCTTCCTGCTGGCGGGTTCGATCATCATCGAACAGGTGTTTTATCTACCCGGCCTCGGGCGGCTGGTTTTTCAGGCCATATCGGCGCGCGATCTGATCGTCGTGGAATCGGTCGTTATGCTGCTGGTCTTTGCCGTCATCATGGTGAACTTTTTTGTCGATCTGGCCTATGCCGCAGTCGATCCAAGGCTGAGGAGCAGGACATGAGCCGCAACCTGATCCTTGGCGCGACGCTGTCCTCACTGGTGGTGCTGGCAGCGCTGGTGTCCTTTGTCTGGACCCCATACGACCACGCCGCGCTGAGCATTCCGGCCAAGCTGCAGCCACCCAGCGCACAGCACTGGTTCGGTACCGATCATTTCGGACGCGACATGTTCTCGATGATCATGGTTGGTGCGCGCACCTCGATTGCGGTGGCGCTGGTCGCGGTCGGGATTGGCATGGCGCTGGGCGTTCCCTTGGGTCTGGCTGCCGCTGCGCGCAGTGGATCGTGGCTAGATGAATTCATCATGCGCGGCAATGATCTGGTCTTTGCATTCCCCTCTCTCGTCATCGCCATTCTGATCACCGCCGTCTTTGGTGCCGGGGCCATAAACGCGATCATCGCCATCGGTATCTTCAACATCCCCGTTTTTGCCCGCATCACCCGAGGCGCAGCTTTGTCTCTTTGGGAGCGCGAGTTTATCCTTGCCGCCCACGTGTCAGGCAAAGGCGCGGCACGGATATCGGCTGAACATATCCTGCCCAATGTCGCCAATCTGCTGATTGTTCAGGGAACAATCCAGTTCTCACTTGGCGTTCTGGCCGAGGCTGGGCTGTCCTATGTCGGTCTTGGTGCGCAACCCCCTACGCCAAGCTGGGGCAGAATGCTGGCCGATGCGCAGACGATGGTTAGTTTTGCCCCGCATTTGGCTCTGATTCCAGGTCTTGCCATCATCGTGACGGTTCTGGGCCTGAACCTTCTGGGAGATGGCTTGCGCGATTGGTTGGACCCTCGGATACGGGTGGCCCGCGCATGAGTCTTTTGCAAATCAAGGACCTCTCGTTGGCTATCCATGGCACGCCGATTTTAAAGAAGATCAACCTGTCGATTGCCCCTGGGCAGATCGTGGCTGTGACCGGAGAAAGCGGTTCGGGCAAATCAATGACAGCCTTTGCCGTGATGCAGTTGCTGCCAAACGATGCCGAAGTAGATGGGGTGCTAGAGTTAGAGGGCCAGAACCTACTGAACCGGTCTGAGGCCGAGATTTGTGCGTTGCGGGGCGCTGCGATCGGAATGGTTTTCCAAGAGCCGATGACTGCCCTGAACCCGGTGAAGACCATCGGCGATCAAGTTATGGAGACTATCCTGATCCACAAGGCCATGCCCCCGGCCAAAGCGCGCGCTCGGGCCGAAGAGGTTCTGGCCCGGGTTGGATTGCCAACCGACAGGTTTCCGTTGAAGCGTTATCCTCACGAACTGTCAGGCGGTCAGCGCCAGCGAGTGGTGATCGCCATGGCGATTGCACTGCGCCCCCGACTGTTGATCGCGGATGAGCCGACAACGGCGCTTGATGTGACCACGCAGGCGCAAATCCTTGATCTGCTTAAAGGGCTCGTGTCGGAGTATGGCATGGGTCTGCTGATGATCACGCATGATTTGGCGGTGGTTGCAGACATGGCGGATCAGATTGTGGTCATGCGGCATGGGGAGGTTGTTGAAACGGGCGCAACAGATCATCTCCTGCGCCATATGCAGCACCCTTACACCCGTATGCTGTTCGAAGCTTCGGGGCATCAAGTCAACCTGCCGACCTCTCCTGCACCGCGAGCGTTGCTTGAGGTCGAGAACGTGGTGCGGGACTACCGTCTGCCCCGAACGCGCCTGTTTGCCACGCCCGGTCATCATCGGGCCGTCGATCAGGTCAGCTTTACCCTGAATCGGGGGGAGCGTTTAGGGCTGGTTGGAGAGTCCGGTTGTGGAAAATCGACCCTAACACGAGCCATTTTAGGCTTGGAGGAGGTGCAGCAAGGCCGCATTTCCCTTGATGGCCAGCCTGTTTTCACCGGCCACAAACCCAATCTGGCAGTGCGACGCAAGATGCAGGTGGTGTTTCAGGACCCCTATGGCAGCTTCAATCCTCGCCACCGGGTCGCGCGCCTGATCACCGAGCCATTTCATTTGCTGGACACCCCGCCAACCGGTTCTGAACGGCAGGATCGCGTCGCTGAGATGCTTACCGCCGTTGGCCTAAGCCCCGATGATGCGGGCCGCTACATTCACGAATTCTCGGGTGGGCAGCGGCAACGTATCGCTATTGCGCGCGCTCTGATTATTCGACCCGAGTTGATCCTGTTTGATGAGGCTGTCTCGGCGCTGGATGTCTCGGTCCGCGCCCAAATTCTCGACCTGCTGGCCGAGCTTTGTGCGGCTTACGATCTGACTTACCTGTTCATCAGCCATGACCTGAGCGTGGTTCGAACCATCACCGATCGTGTGCTGGTGATGCAGGCCGGCAAGATTGTGGAACAGGGTGAAACCGAGCAAGTCTTCACAGAGCCTCAGCATCCTTACACACGAACTCTGATCAATGCGGCGCCGAAATTGCCGGAGACAGGACGAGGCGCTGCATGAAAAACCCCCGTATAGAGCCTGATATTGGAGCTTCCGATGACTAACCCCCTCTGGTTCGATCCCAACCTTTGCCTGATCGGCGGAGAATGGAAAATGCCCGCGTCAGGTCAAACCTTGCTGCTGGTGAATCCCTCGGACGGTTCCGAGATCTGCCAGATCGCTCGAGGTGGCCAAACCGATATCGACGCTGCGGTGCGGGCCGCCCGATCCGCGTGCGATGGCGATTGGGGTCGCATGACGGCCCTGGAGCGAGGGCGTATCCTCACCCGGCTGGGGCAACTGGTTCTAGACCGAGTGGATGATCTGGCACAGCTAGAGGCGATGGATGTCGGCAAACCGCTGACCCAAGCGCGGGCAGATGCGGTAGCATTGGCGCGGTATTGCGAATTTTATGGTGGTGCTGCGGATAAAGTGATGGGCGAGACCATTCCCTATCTGGATGGCTATACCGTCTACACGTTGCGCGAGCCGCATGGTGTGACCGGCCACATCGTGCCGTGGAATTATCCGATGCAGATCATTGGCCGTTCTGTCGGGGCGGCGCTGGCAATGGGTAACGCCTGTGTTCTGAAACCGGCGGAAGAGGCCTGCCTGACCGCACTGGCCTTCGCGCATCTGGCGATACAGGCGGGCCTTCCGCTTGGCGCCCTGAATGTGGTGCCTGGCCTGGGGGCTGAGGCGGGCGCGGCCCTGTCGGAACACCCGGGTGTGGATCACATCTCATTCACCGGTTCGGTCGCGACAGGCGCGTTGGTTCAGCAGGCGGCGGGACGAAACGTTGTTCCGGTGACACTGGAACTGGGCGGCAAGTCGCCGCAACTGGTTTTCGATGATGCCGATCTGGATGCCGCGCTGCCGTATCTGGTGAATGCGGGTATACAGAATGCGGGCCAGACCTGCTCGGCCTCTTCGCGCATTCTGGTGCAGCGCGGTGTTTATGATGCGGTGAAATCCCGTATGGCGACTGCCTATCAAGAACTCACCGTTGGACCGGCGGTCCAGGACTTGCGCGTTGGTCCGCTGATCTCAACACGGCAAAAAGAAATCGTGACCGGTTTCCTTCACCAAGGCTCGGACTTGGCGATTGCCGCCGAGGGCCAGATTGCGGCTGGCGCACCCGAATCCGGCGCATATGTCAGGCCCACATTGTTCTCGGATGTGCCGCCCGATCATGCCTTGGCGCGGGATGAGATCTTTGGCCCCGTACAGGTTCTGATCCCGTTTGACACCGAAGAACAGGCTCTAACCATAGCAAATAGCACCGAATATGGCCTTGTTGCCAGCGTCTGGACCCGAGATGGTGGGCGTCAAATGCGGCTGGCTAAGGGTTTGCGTTCGGGGCAGGTGTTCATTAACAACTACGGCGCGGGTGGAGGTGTCGAGCTGCCTTTTGGCGGCGTTGGAAAATCCGGCCATGGCCGCGAAAAAGGGTTCGAGGCGCTTTATGGGTTCTCGCAGCTTAAGACGGTTGCGGCCTACCACGGCTAAACGATCACTTCGATCGGCTCCTGCGCTCCAACGCCAAAGACGCGCTTGTACCGCTCAATCTGCTCGGCGGGTCCCATCGCCTTTTCCGGGTTGTCAGATAGTTTGACCGTCGGGTAGCCATTGGCCGAGACCGCCTTGCAGACTAGCGAAAAGGGAGCCAATGCGTCATTCGGTACAAGTTCGCGGAAGTCATTGGTCAGCAACGTACCCCAGCCGAACGAGACATTGGTTTGATCCGCGAACTGAGCGTGCAATTCGCGTATCTTGTCCACATCTAACCCGTCCGAGAAAATAACCCGCTTCTGCGTCGGGTCTTCGCCGCGTGATTTCCACCAGTCTATTGCGATTTTTGCGCCAGTTGCGGGGTCGCCGCTGTCAACGCGAATGCCGGTCCAGCCTGCCAGCCAGTCAGGCGCGCGGTCCAGAAACCCTTTGGTGCCATACGTGTCGGGCAGAATGATCCGCAGATTTCCATCATGTTCCTCGTGCCAGTCGCTGAGGACGTCATAGGGCGCCTGCGCAAGCGCGGCGTCGTCTTCGGCGAGCGCAGAATACACCATAGGTAGTTCATGTGCGTTGGTGCCAATAGCCTCAACTTCGCGTCGCATTGCGATCAGACAGTTGGACGTTCCGGTAAAGGACGAGCCCAAACCTTCAATCATGGCCTGCACACACCAGTCCTGCCAAAGGAAGGAATGCCGCCGCCGCGTACCGAAATCCGCGATCCCAAGCCCCTCAATAGTGCGAAGCTGGGCTATCTTTTCCCATACGCGTGTCATTGCACGGGCATAGAGCACCTGTAGTTCGAACCGGCGCATATCGTTCAGAACCGCGCGTGAGCGTAATTCCATCAGTACGGCCAGCGCCGGGATCTCCCATAGCATGACCTCGTGCCACTTGCCCTCAAAGGTCAGCTCATACTGATCACCCTTACGCTCCAGATGGTAAGGGGGCAGGCGCAGGTTCTCGAACCATTCCATGAAATCCGGGCGGAACATCTGACGCTTGCCGTAGAATGTATTGCCCCGCAACCACGTGCTTTCCCCACGACTCAGACTTAGCGAGCGGATGTGATCCAACTGCTCGCGCAGTTCGCCTTCATCGATCAAACGGGCCAATGGCACGTGATTCGACCGGTTGATCAGCGAAAACACCACATCGGTTTGGGGCTTATTTCGAAACACTGACTGGCACATCAGCAGTTTGTAGAAATCTGTGTCGATCAATGACCGGATTATCGGGTCAATCTTCCATTTATGATTGTAGACCCGCGTCGCGATATCGACCATGGGGACCTCCTGCAATTTCCGTTGTTAGATCAATCGGAGCACGAAATGGCAAGAGTCGCGGAATTGGGAACAATGCCCACGACAGAACACATTACGGGCTTATTGTGGGTTTCCTTCACGCTTTAGTGAGGGGTGGGGATGGAACTGAAGGTTGAAGTTAGTGAATGAGTCTCGAGTACGATTTTGACATTGTTGCAATAGCTCCGGATGAGGTTGATCCTGAGCATGGGCAAACATCGATAACTGGGCGGCCCCCGGTGCGGGCGCGGTTCAGGGATATCAAGACGGCAGACGCTTTGCGCGCTGCATCGCCCAAGATTCGCAGAATATTTCTGGAATCAGGATTTAGCCTGGATGAGTCGGATGGGCATCTTGCCCGAGGTTATTTTCGGCCAGAAGAGGCTGAAGATCGCCTCCTGATCATAAAGCGGCTTTTTGCGAATATCCGGAATATGGGTGTCCAGGGAGAGTATAGTGGTGAGTTCGATTTCCATCACTTCTTGGGCCATATCAGGACCGCAAAGCCCGGGACCGTGAACCGGAAAATGCCCGAGCGACCATTGCAAGCGCCACGCCCAAGACCAGTGCGTCCAAAGCGTCGCACGGTTTCTGGGCGTATCGGTTTCGCGTTAGGTCTTGCCGTGATCCTGTTTGTGTTTCTGAAACTGCTGGCCGAGCACGGTGCCGCGCTTTGATCCTTAGGCCAGTGTCACACCTGCTGCGCGCATGGCCTGCTCTGCGACAGCCAAAGATCCGTCCATATCAATGGCGCGGCACAAGTTGCTTAAGACAGTGACATCAAACCCCAGCTGTGCCGCATCTACCGCCGAATAATGCACGCAGAAATCTGTCGCCAAACCGACCATGGTCAGCTGCGTGATCCCGCGCGTCTCAAGATAGCCTTTTAGACCAGTGGGCGTGGAATGGTCGTTTTCGAAAAACGCGCTATAGCTGTCGATAGCGCTGCGAAATCCCTTGCGGATGATCAGATCGCCATCTGTTCGCAAATCCGGATGGAAGTTCGCGCCTGCGCTGCTCTGAACACAGTGATCGGGCCACAAGACCTGAGGGCCATAAGGCATGTCGATCATCTCGAACGGCGCTTTGCCAGTATGAGAACTGGCGAATGAAGAATGCCCCGCCGGGTGCCAATCCTGTGTCAGGATCACCGTATCGAACGTATCCATGATCGCATTGATCGGTGCGACGATCTCGTCCCCTCCGGCAACGGCAAGCGCGCCGCCGGGGCAGAAGTCATTTTGAACATCGATAACGAGCAGGGCGTGGGACATGCTGGCCTCCTAAAGTCGTGTTATCGGTATGGTGCGCAGCGGGTATCGTCAATGCGGTCTCTTGTGTGTTTTTGCCAAGGGCATTAGATCGCCCACATGTACACAATCGCTGCCCTCTATCATTTCACGCGTTTTCCCGACCCCGATGCGCTACGCCCGGCTTTGCACGAGCTTTGCCGCGCGCAGTCGGTGAAAGGCACCTTGCTGCTGGCGCAAGAAGGGATCAATGGCACCATCGCCGGACCCCGCGCAGGTATCGATGCGGTTCTGGCGCATATCCGTGCGTTGCCAGGATGCAGTGATCTTGAGTGGAAAGAGGCGACCTCGGACAATCCGCCCTTCGGCAAGATGAAGGTGCGGTTGAAGAAAGAGATCGTGACGATGGGCCAGCCCGATGTCGATCCCCGCGCAAATGTCGGGAATTACGTCGAGCCTGAGGACTGGAACGCGCTGATCCGATCAGATGATGTGGTGTTGATCGACACCCGCAACGATTACGAGGTGGCGATTGGCACATTCGAGGGTGCAATAGACCCTAATACAGCCAGTTTTCGCGATTTCCCGGCGTGGTGGGAACAGAACAAGGAGCGCTTTCACAACAAACGCGTTGCCATGTTCTGCACCGGTGGCATCCGGTGCGAAAAATCCACCAACTACCTGCTGGGGCAAGGGGTCGAGGATGTCTATCACCTGAAAGGTGGCATCCTGCGGTATCTGGAAGAAACGCCACCCGAAGACAGCACTTGGCAGGGTGAGTGTTTTGTCTTCGACAACCGCGTTTCAGTTGGTCACGGGCTGGTCGAAGGCCCACACAAGCTGTGCCATGGTTGCCGTCGCCCGATCCTGCCCGAAGATGTGAAACGCCCTGAATACGAGCATGGCGTATCCTGCCATCGGTGTATCAATGAGACTTCAGAACAGGATAAGTCGCGGTTTCGCGAGCGGCAAAAGCAGATACAGCTGGCCCGCGCGCGGGGCGAGGAACATCTGGGCTCTGACTGAAATCAGCTTGCAGGCCGCGTTTGAAATCGGATGATTGTGCGCAAGCCCAACCGACGGAGCGCTCATGACCCACGAACCCAGAACCCTGGAAGAATGGAAATCAACTTTGCTGGCGGCGCTTGGGCTGGTCTTGGCAAGCTTTCTTGCGTGGTACGGTCTGTCGCGCCTGAACGAAGCTACTGCAGGCGACACCATTGGCACGCTTTCCTCGGTAGGCCTTCTAATCTGGATCGCCTCGCAGTCTTGGTACTACATGACCCAGGTGAAATCCCCCCGGAGGTTGTTGTTCCTGATGGGGGTGTCCTTCATTCAGGTCGTGCCATTCCTGTTCGCAGCCGTCTACGGCGCGTTTGGATATAACGATCATTGTGTGATCGGCGCTGAAGGGCCAGCCGATATTCTGTATTTCTCATACGTCACCTTCACAACGGTCGGATATGGGGACATGTCCCCAACTGGCTTTTGCCGTGGGCTGGCTGTGGCCGAGGCTGTGACGGGTTACATCCTGTTGGGCATGTTTGTGGCCGCCGCCGTCGCGCTATACGCGCGCAACCACGGCAAATAGAGCGATCTATTTATTATGATCGATCCAGCGCGACATCATTTGTTTGTCGCGGAAACATTCGGACGGGATCGGGCGGCGCTTGCTACGCGAGATACGTTCGGCAAAAGCAACCTGCTTACCTGTTGGGTAGTTTGCAAAGGGCGACGGATCATGCGGCTTATGGGCTGAAATCCAGTCCGACAGGGATTTGCGGTCACGCTGCGCCTCGACCGGAATCTCAAGCGCTGATTGTTGCGCGATGGCGCGGGCAAAGCGCATCTGCCGATCTGTAACTGGCAGCAGGTGATAGTCGTTTGTCGGGCCGCTCAGGGCGGAATTTCGCATGTTCTGGGCCATCGGGTAATCCTCTGACTGTGCAGAACATAAATAGAACATTAACCTTTCGTTTCAAGGGAAGACCCTTTGTATTAGGCGAGATCCTGCCAATTTGCGACTTGATTGACTGATCAGTCAATAATCGATAGTTCGATCCTCAACGTACGCGATCTCTTTGCCTAAAGAGATTTCTGAACACAAAGGGAACCGGCATGAAGTTTCAACCCAAGGCCAGCCACTTCATCAATGGCGAGTCTGTCGAGGACACCAATGGCGCGCCCATCGACGTTATCTACCCCGCCACCGGAGAGGTCATCGCACGGCTGCATTCCGCCACGCCTGAGATTGTTGAAAAGGCTCTAAACAGTGCAAAATCGGCCCAAGCGGCCTGGGCTGCCCTATCGGGCACCGAGCGAGGCCGTGTGCTGCGACGCGCGGCCGACATCATGCGGGATCGCAATCGTGACTTATCGATTATCGAAACCCATGATACCGGCAAACCTCTGCAGGAAACGCTGGTGGCCGACGCTACCAGCGGCGCGGATGCGCTGGAGTATTTTGGCGGTCTGGCGGCCTCGCTGACCGGCGAACATATCCCTCTGGCAGACGGGGATTTTGTCTATACCGTCCGCGAGGCGCTGGGCGTTTGTGTGGGCATTGGGGCATGGAACTACCCGACGCAGATCGCTTGCTGGAAGGGTGCCCCGGCGTTGGCGTGCGGAAACACAATGATCTTCAAGCCTTCCGAGACTACTCCGCTGTCGGCATTGCAAGTAGCCGAGATTTTGATCGAGGCAGGTGCACCCAAAGGCGTCTATAACGTTGTTCAGGGCTACGGTGATGTAGGCGCCAGCCTGGTGACCGACCCCCGAGTGGCCAAGGTCTCGCTAACAGGGTCGGTTCCAACGGGTCGCAAGGTGTACGCTGCTGCCGCCGATGGCATGAAACATGTCACCATGGAATTGGGTGGCAAGTCCCCGATGATCGTGTTCGACGACGCCGACATCGAAAATGCCGTGTCAGGCGCCATTCTGGGAAATTTCTATTCCTCGGGACAGGTCTGTTCCAACGGCACTCGAGTTTTTGTGCAAAAGGGAATCAAGGAAGCGTTCCTTAAGCGCCTGTCTGAACGCCTTGCTACGGCGAAAATCGGCGACCCGATGGATGAAGAGGTCAACTTTGGCCCGATGGTCAGCGAAAACCAGATGAATATCGCGCTTGGCTATGTCGAAAAGGGTAAGGCTGAAGGCGCGCGGCTGATCTATGGCGGCGAACGGGTCCAAGGCGATGGTTTCTACATGCAGCCCACGGTTTTTGCCGATGTTAAGGACGATATGACAATCGCGCGCGAAGAGATTTTCGGCCCGGTGATGTCGGTGCTGGACTTCGACACCGAAGAAGAGGTTTTGGCCCGTGCCAATGACACTGAATTCGGTCTGGCCGCCGGCGTCTTCACCAACGACCTAACCCGCGCCCACCGCATCGTGGCAGGTTTTGAGGCGGGGACTTGTTACATCAACACTTATAACCTGGCCCCGGTTGAGGCACCGTTCGGCGGATCTAAGATGTCGGGCGTCGGTCGCGAGAACTCGAAACTGGCAATCAACCACTTCAGCGAGATGAAGACAGTCTACGTCTCGATGAATGATGTGGAGGCCCCATACTGAATAAATCCGGTTGAATAGTCTCTGTTCTTGATGGTTCACGTCGGGGGCAGAGCACATGCCGGCTCGTACATATGACTAAATTCCTCAAGACGCCTCCTCCGCAAACCGGAGATCAGCCTGTGAAAACACACGCCCAAGCTTATGTGATCGGTGCAGTTTGATCCTTTATCAACTGGCCAAGTTTGGTTGGATTGACGTGGCGATGCTGGAAAGGGCGAGCTAACTTGGGGCCAACCCCAGACCATGTCCCCGGCACAATACGCAATGCCAATTGTAGCGGCTGTTTTGGCGGTGCATGTTCACATCTGGGCTGAACAAATCTCTGGGGCGGGTCTGCAGGATCCCGATGTGGCAACCGTAATGCCCTGGAATACGGTTTCAGAAAGTCTGAGTCACTCGGCCTGGATTACCAAGGGCAGATGTGGTGATCGTAATTTCAGATAGAGTTGTCCAAGAACCAGCACACTTGAACGCGTGCGGTGGTCCTGAATGATCATTGAGCCAGCTGTAGATCTTCGACACGTTCACTGAGTTTACCGCCACTGTCCCATGGGCATCATGGATTAACGCATAGGAAGTCCAAATGAATTCAATACCTTTGTTAGAGGCTGATTTTGGCGTCTATCAGCCTACAGGCCAAATCAGTTACACCTGTCCCTGCAAGAACAGACTTCCAAGGTTCAGTTCGGGTCAATTGTGCGCACTGTCTCAAGCATTTCAATGATCTGCGCGCGTGCGATGGTGCTGTCCTGTATTAGCATTGCGGCGTCCGACAACGGCTTGTCCGGCTGCCGCGCAACGGGCTTGATCAGGGACGTTCGGATGCGGGACAAATCGGTGAAGGTGTTTGACCTCTCTTCATCCGCACCGCCGGAGCCCGCCAACCAGTTGTATCGATCGGCCATCTCGTGCTTCCCGCCTGCCTGCAATGCGCGCGCGGCGGCATCGAAATCCTGTGTTTGCATCATGGCCTGGGCGCGCAACTCTTGCGCGGTGTCCGAGGAATCGTCCGCGATTTCCAGCAGCGCCTGACGGGGACGGTTGCCCAACAGAGCCGCCTTTGCCCGAAGCCGAGCACGATCACGGCTGCGTTCCCGATCTTGCGGTCGGTTTGCCAGCGCGTAAGCCTGCGCTGAAAACCCAAGGTCAGCCAATCGCTCTGCCATGGACACGGCAGTTTCGACCGCCAGCGCGTTGCGTCGCTTGTCCTTCAATTCCATCACATGGCGCAGGAAAGTAATGTCGTCCGCCCGCTCCGCCAGCAATTGGAATACCTGATCTCGTGTCCTCTGCCATTCGTCGGAATCCGAGACATCCTCAAAACTGGCAAGAGCTCCGGTAAAATCCTGCGACAAAGCCATCGCCAAAGCGTGTGCACGCGCCAACATCGGGCCAAGATCGGACTTCCGAAGCTCGCGCGCATAACTTGCAGCTAAATCGAGGTCGCGGGGCGAGACCGTACCCCGGTCCGACCACCGCTTTTCGATCAACCGCGCAAGTGCCAACGGCGCATCGGTCGCGGCATCGGGCGCCGATATGACCTCGGTCAACAGCGTTTCTGCGGTATCGGTATCCCCTGCAGCATCCGCGATTTTGGCTTGGGCAAAGGTTACATCAGCGGGTTCGTCCTCTAAGACCCGTTCGACCGCACGCAAGATCCGGCGCGATACTTCAAGTCGGCCTGCCGAGACAAACATCTCGGCGATATCCGGGCCGAGATGTTGCCTGAGATGCCACGGCAGCCGACCAAAACTGCGTTCGATCGCCTTCACATGCGCATCGGATTGAAGTTTACCCTTACTCAAAAGCGCCCAGAGTGCGGCGGCACCATCACATCTTTGCTGTCCTTCCAAAGGGTTCGGCGTCGGCGCAGGCAACCCGTCCATCACTGATGCGATGGCCGCTACTCTGCGCTGCTCAACCGAGGTCTCCGACAACAAAGACAGGGCTTGGTGCGCTTCTACACCGAACCCGAAATACGTATAGAGCTTCGCCAAATCCATTGCATGCGCCTGGTCGACACGATCGAATTCCTGAAATAGCCCGACCCGCAATTCGGCCACATCCTCGGAAAATGATCGAGCGCCCGACCATGTCCCAAAACCCAGTTCGCTGTCCGTGATACATTCCGGTTTGCTATCAATCTGAGGAACTGCCAGATTGCCTAGCCCCGAAACCTCATCGAGCACCGAAGACAGTCGCAGATTTGGTACCAGCTTTTCCGAAGATCGCAGCGACCCAAAACTGGACGATTCCCTGCTTCCGACACCTGCCAGTTCAAGATCAACAACCTCTCGATCAGCGCTTTGCAATATACGTGATGCCAACTGCTCCTCAAAATTTCGTTGATTTAATTGCAGCAAAGGCAAGGCCAGTTCGGTGGCTGGAATATCAGTAGGTAAGGGTTTTGGGGCCGGGATACTTGCAGTCCTGGGAAGCGCCTCTGGCTCTACCGGGTCATTTGCAGGTGTACCCTGGTCGGGTGCGATATCTATGACCACCATAGTTTGGCGATGCAGAAATGCCGTTGCCACGCAGTCGCACCCAAATGTCATCTCCAACGCTGCACCTGGCCCGGCCTGTTGAAGCGATTGCAGACGGTTCCCCGACAGGCGGTCGAAGACAGCTGCAGTGTTGAATGTCGCATTATCGATGCCAATGCTCAGCCGCGCGCCGTTCTCGACCGGATCCAACATCCAACCGGTGCCAGAGGGGACCTGTACCACCAGTCGCGTGTATCCCTCATGCTCGCCCGATCGCACGGTCAAAGCCTGTGCTGACGCGCTTGTGCCCCATGCGAGCAAGACCAAAGACAATGCGCGGATCATGCTGCAGCCTGCTTGAGTTCCTTAAGCGCGTCTTCAAGTTCCGAGAAACCGGGCCGGTTGTGGGTCGGTGTGTTCTGGCGGCCGACCTCTATACACATGGCCGCGTTGTGGTTGTGAAGATTAGCCACCAGAACCTCTTTGATGAGTTGGTAAAAGTGGTTGTCTTCTTCAACAACAGATTTCAGCTTGCCCGCGAAAGGACCCACCAATCCATAAGCCAGAAAAACCCCCAGAAACGTCCCAACCAACGCGCCGCCGATCAGCTTACCCAGAACTTCCGGTGGTTGGTCGATTGATCCCATCGTCTTGATCACACCCAGAACGGCGGCCACGATCCCCAAGGCGGGCAACCCGTCAGCAACGGTTTGCAGCGCGTGGCTTGAATGCATGGCATGGTGGAAGTTCGCCTCCATCCGCTTTTCCAGCACCTCCTCAACCTGGTGCGGGTCGTCATAGTTCATCGCCGCCGAGCGCATGGTGTCACAGATCAGGTCCACCGCTTCTTTGTCGGCTTGAATCTTGGGATATGCGGAAAATAGCGATGAGCTTCCTGGCTCTTCAATGTGCTGCTCTACCTCGACCGGGTTCGCGCGTGCGATCCGGATCAGAGAGAATAACAAGCACAACAGATCGCGATAATCCTCGGGCTTCCATTTGGGTCCTTTAAAAACTTTCGCGATATCCTTGGCAGTGTGTTTTACGCCGCCGATATCATTGCTGATCAGAAATGCGCCGACTGCGGCCCCTCCGATCATCATCATCTCGAAGGGCAGTGATTTCATAATGATGGCCATCTTGCCGCCTGCGGCAAGGTAGCCGCCGAATACCATGACAAAGATGACGGCAATTCCGATGAGCCCGATCATGAAAGGTCTCCAGCGTTGAGGGTGCAGATAGATATGGCCATGAGGGTCATTCCTGTGGGGCACGTGCATTGCGCCCGGCCATGATCACGCTGATGGTGTAAGCAGCCTCGGGGCTGAGACCGGCCATAACTTCAGCGGCAGCTTCAGGTGGCATGCGAGACAGGAAGCCAGCGGCGAATACCGCGTCCATCGTTTCGAACAACGCGGCGGCATCTTTGGGCTTCATGCTCTGATACACGTCAGTCAGTTGTGTCAGATCGTTTTCGGCGGCCTTTTCGGCAATCGCCACCGTTTCACGCAGAGCGTTCTCGGCGTCCTCCAGCATGGTGAGCCGGGTTTCGATGGCCTGATCGGCAATGTCGAGCGCCCGTTCCCGGTCCAAAATCGTGCTTTCACGCTGGTTTAGAGTCTTTTCACGGCGCAATAGTTCCGTAAGCAGCAATTGTAGATCTGCCGCATTCGCCTCTTTGCGTTCACCACCGACGGGCGAGGCCATGTTTGGTTCCGCGCCGCGGGCAAGTGCAGGCCCGGCCTCAAGCCCGATGCGAATAATCGCAGAGCCGACCATCAGCAAGGAAATGACGGTCAGAACACCGCCGCGCGCTCGGCGATCAGGCGCTTTTGCCCGGTTGCGACTCATTTCGCTGCTCCGTCAGATGGTGCGGCGTGCCGAAAGAACATCAGGCCTTCTGGTTTCTTTGCGGGCGGCTCTGGTGGTGCTTCCGATGGCTCAGTCGAGACCTCAGTTGGTTCACCAGACGGATCGGATACAGTTTCTTTTGCTTCGCCGGGCTGCTCAGACCTGCCCTCAGCAGGTGCGTCATCTGGCTGATCCATGGGAACTTCCGGCTCAGAGGGCTCTTCCTGAACGACGTCGTGCATCGAGGCCATCATAAGCTCCAACCGTTGTGCGACGGTTTCCGCCCGTTCGGTCAGCGTCTGCAACGCGGTGCCGGAATCATCCGAAGCCTGACGCGCGCTATCCAGCGATTTTCGCAACTCTTCTGCTTGCGAGGACAGCACGGAAACGGCGCCACCCACACCCTTCTCAAGATCGGTAAACCGCTTCAGGCGTCGCGACAGAACGAAACAATACAGACCAGCCCCAAGAGCGCCCGCAACCAGAAGAATATCGGCAATCAACTCCACCATCGCCTCCTAATTCAGTACAAATTCCATGACCAGAACGTCACGCACGCGGCCTTCGCCCACGACGATCCCAATGCGTCGTAGCAGGTGTCCGCGGATCCTCATCAAAGCCAGAGAATCTTCCAGATCGGTTAACTCAAGGGCGCGCAAATAGCTGTTCAGAACGTCCATGATTCGCGGCTGCATCTTTTCAACCTCGGCGGCGTAGCCCGCGTTCACTTCAAGCTGCGCGTGAAATTTCAAATGTCGCGAATCATCTGACTTGACCGAGATGATCACCGGCGGAAGATCGACAAATTTCACATCGGGAAGTGCCTTTACGGAAGCGTCTTCGCCTTTCTTTTTGGCCTCTTTCACCATCTCGGACCCACCTATGGGAAGCAGGCCGGATGCAGTTATGAAATAGCCACCAACACCGCCCGCGATAGCCAGAATCAGTCCAAGCAGAAGGCCCTTTTTCCCTGATTTTTTAGGGGCTTCCGCCTCATCTGCAGTTGCGTCGGTCATGCGGTCCTCATGAATCTGTTCGGCAACCGTCATAACCCCTCAGGGACTAACCGATTGTTAAGGGCAATCGTCCAAACAAGGGCAGAGCCGCACAGAATGTCGGTGAGTCGGAGGTAAGCGTGCAGCAGATCGGAACTGTCTGGGCAAGTTTGGACAGGCGCAAACAAATTATCGTGGCCGGTGCCGTGGCACTGGTGTTTCTGGGTGTGCTTGCGATGTCACGGATTGTGACAGCGCCGTCGATGACGCTGCTTTATGCGGGGCTCGAAAGCGGTGCAGCCGGGGATATCGTGCGGGCGCTGGACCAGCGTGGTGTGAACTATGAAATAAGGGGTGGCTCGATCTACGTCCCCGGCGTTCAGCGGGATGAGTTGCGGATGACTTTGGCTAGCGAGGGCCTGCCTGCGAACGGCAATCGCGGTTACGAACTGCTGGATTCGCTCAGCGGCTTTGGCACTACGTCGCAGATGTTTGATGCCGCCTATTGGCGCGCAAAAGAAGGAGAGCTGGCGCGCACGATTGTGGGCAGCCCGCATGTCAGCAAGGCCCGGGTGCACATCGCCAACAGCTCCTCCAACCCGTTTCAGCGCAGCATAGCGCCAACCGCTTCGGTTTATCTGGTCCCGTCGGGTGCACCGATTAACGGAGATCAGGCAAAGGCGATCCGGTTTTTAGTGGCGTCGGCGGTTAGCGGGCTGGCACCGGAAAACGTCACTGTGATTGATTCGAACGGGGCTGTGATTGGCGCGCAGGACACGGCGGTGGCAGCCGATACTGCAGATGATAAGGCGCGCCAATTGCGTGAGAAAGTTCTACGTCTGGTCGAAGCCCGGGTCGGGGCCGGCAACGCGGTGGTTGAGGTCAGCGTAGATACGGTGACCGAAACCGAGTCTATACGGGAACGTCGCTTTGACCCCAAAGGCCGTGTTGCGATCAGCACAGATGTTGAAGAACGGTCGGACAGTGCGCGTAATCAGTCAGCGGATGTGACAGTGGCGTCGAATCTGCCGGATGGCGACGGGGCAGGAGGCGATGAATCCAATTCGAATGCCACTCAGACCCGCGAACGGGTGAATTATGAGGTGTCAGAGACCGAGTTGGAAGTTCATCGCGCGCCAGGTGCGATCAAACGTCTGACTGTCGCGGTGCTGGTCAATGGTGTTCGAGCGGCAGGCACAGATGGCGTCGAGATTTTTGAACCCATGCCGCAGCCCGAGCTTGATGCACTGCAAGAGCTTGTGGCTTCTGCGGTCGGGTTTGATGCTGAACGCGGCGACGTCATCACACTGAAATCGCTCGACTTGCCCATGGTTGAACCCCAGGGCGAGTTGGTGTCCGGGTCGATCTGGCAGAACATGCATATCGACGCTATGTCGCTAATCCAGATGGTGGTTTTGGCGCTGGTTTCCCTTGTTTTGGGTCTGTTTGTCATACGGCCAATTCTGACGAAATCTGCGGCATCGGCGCTGCTGCCAGCAGGTGCACCGGTCGAGGTCGCCCCAGCGCCTTCCCTGACCGGGGAAATTGCGACCGCAGATGCGCCGGACTTTGCACCGCTCGCGGATGCGGCGCAGCCGAATGTTCCGGCGATTGCCGCTGCGCGAGGGGAAGATCCTGTCGACCGTTTGCGCGCCATGATCGGCGACAAGCAGGAAGAGACGGTAGAGATCCTGCGCAGCTGGCTCGAAGAAGGCGAGGAGAAGGTGTGATGTCGATCGCTCATCTTCTTGAAGACTTCACCGCCCCTGCGGCTGGGGTGGCCGTACATCTACTGGATGAAGACGCACTGGAAGAACAGCGGCTTGCTGCATTTGAACAAGGCTATGGGGCGGGCTGGGAAGATGCGGTTCAGGCGCAGGAACAGACTGGCACACAGCTAAGCTCCGATCTGTCGGCGACGTTATCCGACCTGTCCTTTACCTATCAAGAAGCATTGACCCGCATGACCCTGTCGCTGGAACCGATGTTCCAAAGCCTGGTTCAGACTATTCTGCCTGAGACGATCGAGCATGGCTTTGCGAAGCGATTGACCGAGCAGCTTTGCGACATGGCGCGTGAGCAGGTCGACCAGCCACTGCAGCTGACTGTTCCGGCGGGCACTTCGGATCAGGTCGAGGCGATGCTGCCGCAGGATATCTCGCCGCGTCCCCAGGTTATCGAGGATGTCTCGCTCCAGCCGGGACAGGCGCGATTGCAGGTGGGGATCGCCCAACGCGAGGTGGACTGCGCTGCCTTGCTCTCATCCATTGCTGCAGCGTTCGACGCATATCTGTTTGAAGCAAAAGAGGCTTTGTCAAATGAGTGATCCTCAACCACCGAAACCCGAAAAACCCAACCCGTTCGAGACTGTTCCGATCGAAGTCACCGTCTCGGTCGGGCGTGCGCGGCCTTTGATCCGTGACCTGTTGAGCATGGGCGAAAATGCCGTACTGACACTGGACAAGCGGATCGAGGATCCGGTTGACCTCTATGTCGGGGACCAATTGGTCGCGCGCGGTTTGTTGGAAGAGATGGAGGGCGATCAGTCCGGGCAACTGGCTGTACGGCTGACCGAAATCTCGGATCTGCAGAACGGGATCGGATGATGCGCCACCTTTTTTGGCTGGCATTTTTGCTGGTCATACCCTCCGGTGGCGCGGCGCAAGAACTGTCGCTGTCCCTGGGCGAAGGCGGGTCGATCTCGGCCCGGACCATACAGTTGATTTTGCTGATCACGGTGCTCAGCCTGGCACCGGGACTGGCGATCATGATCACCTGTTTCCCGTTTTTGATCACGGTTTTGGCGATCCTGCGGCAAGGAATCGGCTTGCAGCAGTCACCGCCAAATATGTTGATCGTCAGTCTGGCGCTGTTTCTGACCTATTTCGTCATGGAGCCGGTTTTTACCGAGGCGTGGGAGACCGGGATTCAGCCGATGGTCGAGGAAACGCTTGACCTAGAGCCTGCGCTGGAACGCGCGCTGGTGCCGTTTCGCAGTTTTATGGCAGCGCGTATTGATGCCGACACGTTTCAGGCCATGGCAGACCTGCGCCCGGATGGTGCTGCGATTCAACTATCGCCCGAGGCCCCGTTATCCGTGCTGATGCCGTCTTTCATGTTGTCGGAAATCGCGCGGGCCTTTCAGATCGGGTTCCTGATTTTCCTGCCTTTCCTGATTATCGATCTCGTTGTCGCAGCGGTTTTGATGTCGATGGGAATGATGATGGTGCCTCCGGCTACGGTCTCGCTGCCGTTCAAATTGGCGTTTTTCGTCATCGCTGATGGCTGGGCCTTGATCGCCAGCGCCTTGGTGCGCAGCTATGCGCCATGACTATTGCCGTGTGATCTGTAGTCGCGCGCGCAGACCCTGATCTCCGGCCTCGAAACTCAGCGTTCCGCCATGTTGTTCGGCAACGGTGCTGACAATTGTCAGGCCCAATCCGAACCCGTCCGAAGATCCGATGTTTGATCCGCGCTGGAACGGTGCCAACAGCGCCTCGATATCCGCGACCGATAGGTCGGTGCCCTTGTCTTCGACGATGATCGTGGCGGTCTGAGCATCAGTTTCCAGTTCAACCTCGGCGTGACGACCGTATTTCAGCGCATTGTCGATCAGATTGGACAACGCTCGTTTCAATGCGATCGGTTGACCCGTCACCAGGATGCGCCGCGTTTCCGGCAGCGACGCATGCCCACGGCGTGACATGAAAACAGACGACGCGCTTTCGACGACAACGGGATCAACGGCTTTCAACGACACAGGCCGGTCCATATCCTGATAATCGGCCACAAGCGACTCAACCAGCGAGGTCAGCGATATCTGGCGCGGTTCCTCGACGCTGAGTTCCGATCGCGTGTAAGTAAGCACGCTTTCGATCATGCCGGTCATCTGGTCCACATCGGCCTCGAGCTTTTCGCGCAACTCTCCATCGGGAATCAGCGCCGCACGCAGCCGGACGCGGGTTGCAGGTGTCCCCAGATCGTGGCTGACACCCGACAGTACAATGGCGCGTTTCTCAAGCTGCGCACGTTCGGCATCGAGGTGATCATTCACCGCAGTCACGATATCGCGCAGCTCTTCGGGCCCGTCCGCGTCATAGCTTTGCGGCCCGCCGCGACGTCGGCGGTCGCCTAGTGCCTGAGCAAAGCGTGCGAAACTGTCAGAAACATTCCCGACCGAGGTCAGAAGCACCGCCAAGGACACAATGCCCAGTAATATCGCGGGCAAACGCAGATCAACCGGCGCAGCCTTACAGCCCCAGATTTCGGTGCCGTCGACTTGCTGCCAAACTCCGCGCCCGAATTGCGCGATCAGGATAGGTTCGCTGCAATATGTGGCCAACAGACGGGTCAGGTTCCCCATCTTCTCGGGGCCGGTCTGATCGCTGCCGGAGACGATGTCTGAAACCGGATAGACCAGTCGATCCGATAACACCGCAAGCGTCAATTCGCGGCCACTCAAGGGAGCTGAACTGTCGGTCAGGATCGACAGATTGGTGACAAAGCGGCGATCCGCAAAGCCGGGCATTTGCTGGAACGCTCCCCTGTCAGCAAGAGCGGCTGCCTCGGTTGGCAATGGGTTGATCAACAGGCCGGGTGGCGGCGCCATCCCCGCTCGCAAATCTTCGTATATGGTGAAACCAGCAACAAATGCTGCGGTCTGGTACCGGTTCCACGCCTGTGCCGAGGTGAACCACATCCCGGCAGCGACCAGCCCCGCGACAAAGGCGGACAGGGTCCAGAGCCAGCCAAAACTGCGCAGGCGCAGGGTCATGCGTCCTCATCCACCATAACGTCAGCGGTAAACAGATAGCCAACACCGCGCTCGGTGCGCAGCATCTGGGGGTCTTTTGGATTGGCCTCGATTTTCGACCGCAACCGCCCCACCAGCATATCTATGGCACGGCCTTGCGCCTCGGGCTTGTCGGCCTCACCGGTTACATCCAGTGCGGCGGCGATCTCATCACGGGTCAGCGGAATATGCGGGTTCGCCAGCAAAACCTTCAGCAGGGCGGTCTCCCGTTGGGACAGGGAAACCAGATAGCCTTCGGGCGAATGCACCTCGTCCCGTTTGCCGTCAAAGACCCAGCCGTCAAAGTGAAAGGTGCGCGTGCGGCGGCGGTATGCCAGCGAAGGCGTGCGTCGGGCGCGTTGCATCACCGCACGGACGCGGGCCAGCAACAGTTGCGGGTTGAATGGTTTGGCGATGTAATCGTCTGCTCCAACCTCATATCCTGCCATGCGCTGATGATCCGCCGACAGGGCCGAGACCAGAATGATCGGTACATCCTGTTCGGCCCGCAACCGGGCACAGATCTCGACGCCGTTTTCATCGCCCAGCATCACGTCCAACAGGATCAGGTCGATCCGCCCCGACGTTAGATGCGTGCGTATTTCACTTTCGGAACTGGCAGGCAGAGCAATATACCCGTTCTGCTGAAAGAACTGGGTCATCATCGACCGCATCTCCGAATCGTCGTCCACCACCAGGAGCCGGGGAATGCCCACTCTGTTTCTCCTCCTCAGGGTTCTCCGTCGCCGCCAATTGTAACGAATGGAAACGGATTCAAGGCCAACGTAACACGGGGTAACAAAAGCGGTGAAAATTTCCACCTTGTCAGGATATTGCATCGCATTCTGCGTTGCCATGCGGCAATCCGTTAGCGCTATATCACCTATGGCCGCCCTTGGGGTGGCACCGAATTCTCAGGGAGGAGAACAAAAAATGAAGCGTTTTGCATTTGCCACCGTGTCGACCTTGGCCGTAGTGGCCGGGTCGGCTGTTGTGGCTGAACCAAAGGCCGAAGTTCTGCACTGGTGGACATCCGGTGGTGAGGCGAAATCGGTCGCGGTTCTGCAGGAAGAGTTCGCCTCGAACGGCGGCACATGGACCGATATGCCGGTCGCAGGTGGCGGCGGCGATGCGGCCATGACTGCGCTGCGGGCCCGGGTTCTTGCGGGTAACGCGCCGACTGCTGTTCAGCTGAAAGGACCTGCCATTCAGGAATGGTATGAAGAGGGCGTTTTGGCAGACATTTCATCCGTGGCAGAAGCCGAAGGCTGGGCCGATGTGCTGCCAGCATCGATTGCAGGCCACATGATGTGCGAAGGTACGTGGTGCGCAGCACCTGTGAACGTGCACCGCATCGACTGGATTTGGGCCAATGCTGACGTTCTGGCCGCCAACGACATTGAAATGCCCACAACATGGGAAGAGTTCAACGCCGCTGCCGAAAAACTGCAGGCTGCCGGAGTGATCCCTTTGGCCCATGGTGGCCAGGCATGGCAAGACGCCACAGTGTTCGAAGCGGTTGCGCTGGGTCTGGGTGGCCCCGAGTTCTATCAAAAAGCCTTTGTCGATCTCGACCCCGAGGCGCTGACCTCGGACACCATGGTGCAGGTCTTTGACCAGATGCGCACCCTGCGCGGTTATGTGGACGAAAACTTCTCAGGCCGCGACTGGAACCTTGCCACCGCCATGGTGATGAATGGCGAAGCAGCTTTCCAGATCATGGGTGACTGGGCCAAAGGCGAATTCCTGGCGGCTGGCAAGAAGCCCGGCGAAGACTTCCTGTGTGCCTCGACCCCCGGCGACGGATATCTGTACAACGTCGACAGCTTCGCCATGTTCGAAGTGGAAGGTGACGACAACCGCGCTGGTCAGGAATTGCTGGCCAAGCTGATCGTCGCGCCGAAATTCCAGGAAGTGTTCAACCTGAACAAGGGCTCGATCCCTGCGCGGACTGATGTGGCGCTGGATGCGTTCGACATCTGCGCGCAAATCTCGGCCGAAGATATGGGTTCGACCTCGGCAGGCGGTTCGCTGCTGCCGTCTTATGCCCATGGCATGGCGCTGCGCGGGTCGCAGGCCGGTGCGATTACGGATGTTGTAACCGCACATTTCAACTCGGATATGTCCTCGGCTGACGCGGTTCAGCAACTGGCGGACGCGGTAGCAAACAGCTACTGATCCAATACGCTCTGCCCCCTATAGTGAGGGGCAGAGCATCTTTCCCCGGAGGCTAAAATGTCCGAATGGCTGGAAAACCACCTTCCCAAGGTGGTGCTGGCACCGTCGTTCATCGCCGTATTGATCTTTGTCTACGGATTTATCGGATGGACCGCATGGGTGTCGCTAACCCGATCGAAACTACTGCCGAAATACGAGATCAAAGGCTTCATTCAGTATGAACGCCTGTTCGACTCTCCCCGCTGGGATACGGCGATCAACAACCTGTATATCTTTGGCGCGCTGTTCATCGTGATCGCGATGGTACTGGGCCTGTTGCTGGCCATCCTGCTGGATCAGAAGATCCGCGTCGAAGGCGCGATCCGGACGATCTACTTGTATCCGATGGCGTTGTCGATGATCGTGACCGGTACGGCGTGGAAGTGGATTTTGAACCCGGGCCTGGGCATCGAATCCATGGTGCAGGGCTGGGGCTTTCCGAATTTCGAATTCGACTGGCTGGTGAACCCTGACTATGCGATCTACACTATCGTGATCGCCGCGATCTGGCAGAGTTCCGGCTTCGTCATGGCGTTGTTTTTGGCCGGTTTGCGTTCGGTCGATGGCGAGATCATCAAGGCCGCACAGGTCGATGGTATCCCCACGTGGCGCATCTATACGGCGATCATCATCCCTTCGATGGCCCCGATTTTCCTGTCTGCTTTCATCGTGCTTGCGCACCTCGCAATCAAAAGCTTCGACCTTGTCATCGCCCTGACTGGTGGCGGTCCGGGCTACGCAACCGATTTGCCAGCCACCTATATGTACGCCATGGCGTTTTCGCGCGGCGATATTGGTCAAGCAGCCTCGTCCGCGATGATCATGATGCTGGTCGTCTTTGCCATTGTGGTTCCCTATCTTTACTCAGAGCTGAGGGCGAAAAATGACTGATCTGTCGATGCCCCAAACACAAACCCGCACCCAAAGCGCCACTGGCAAGATTGCCCTGCGTTGGTTGCTTTATGTCCTGCTTGGTCTGTTCGCACTGTATTACCTGATGCCGCTCTTCGTGATGTTGACGACATCATTGAAAAGCCTTGAGGAAATCCGCACCGGCAGCCTGATCTCGCTGCCGCGAGAGGTCAGCTTCGACGCTTGGAAAACCGCATGGTCCGGCGCTTGTACCGGTATCCAGTGTGAAGGTCTGCGGCCCTATTTCTGGAACTCGGTCCTGATCGCGGTGCCTGCGGTATTTTTGTCGACCCTGTTGGGTGCGCTGAACGGTTATGTCGTGGCGCAATGGCGGTTCAAAGGGGCCAATATCATCTTCTCGCTGATGCTGTTCGGTTGCTTCATCCCGTTCCAAGTTGTTTTGCTGCCAATGGCACGTCTGCTGGGTATGATGGGGATTGCGGGTACCATTCCGGGCCTGATCTTTGTCCATGTGATCTACGGGCTGGGCTTCACCACGCTGTTCTTCCGCAACTACTATGTCACCATTCCGGCCGAGCTGACCAAGGCGGCGCGGGTTGATGGGGCTGGGTTCATGCGAATTTTCTGGTCGATCTTCCTGCCGCTGTCGCTGCCGATCATCGTGGTGACCGTGATCTGGCAGTTCACGCAGATCTGGAACGACTTCCTGTTCGGCGTGTCGTTCAGCCAGGCAGGGACACAGCCCGTGACTGTTGCGCTCAACAACATCGTAAACTCCACCACCGGCGTCAAAGAATACAACGTCGACATGGCTGCCGCGATCATCGCGGGGCTGCCGACGCTGCTCGTCTATGTCGTTGCCGGTAAGTATTTCATCCGCGGCCTGACCGCTGGCTCTGTGAAGGGATAAGACCCATGGCTCCCATCCTTGATATCAACAAACTCTACAAGAATTACGGCGCGACCGAGATTCTGAAAGACATCAACATCTCGATTGAACCGGGCGACTTCCTGGTGCTTGTCGGCCCCTCGGGCTGCGGTAAGTCTACGCTGCTGAACTGCATTGCGGGACTGGAAGAGATCACCGGTGGCACATTGTCCATCGGCGGCAACGACATGACCCATGTCAGCCCCAAGGATCGCGACATCGCGATGGTGTTCCAGTCTTACGCTTTGTACCCGACCATGTCGGTGGCCAAGAACATCACCTTCGGCATGAAAGTGCGCGGGGTCGATCAGGCCACGCAGGAAGCCAAGCTGAAAGACGTCGCCTCCTTGCTGCAGATCGAGCCATTGCTGAACCGCCGCCCCAGCCAACTGTCGGGTGGTCAGCGTCAGCGGGTCGCGATGGGCCGGGCGTTGGTGCGCGACCCCAAGCTGTTCCTGTTCGATGAACCGCTGTCGAACCTTGACGCCAAGCTGCGGGTCGAGATGCGGACCGAGATCAAGAAGCTGCACCAGACACTGGACGCATCCATAGTTTATGTTACCCACGACCAGATCGAAGCGATGACGCTGGCCACCAAGATCGTAGTCCTGAAAGGCGGGGTCGTGCAGCAGATCGGTACTCCGGCCGAGATCTACAACAACCCGGCCAACCTGTTTGTGGCGGATTTCATGGGCTCACCTGCGATGAACCTGATCCCGGCACAGGCATCGAACAATGGCTCGGGGACGCAAATCTCGATCGCGCGCGAATCCGGTGAAACGCTGGTTCTGAACGATGCACGCGACTTGTCTCTGCCGCAGGATGTCATCCTTGGTCTACGCCCTGAAGATATCGCCGAGGCGGGGTTCCGCGCTGGCGCAGGCGTGCAGGAAGCCGCCTGCATGGTCGATATGGTCGAACCCGCAGGGGCAGATACCTATGTTGTGTCGGAATTGGGTGGCAAGCAGGTCACGGCGCGGCTGCATGCTGAAACCAGCGCGCAGGCAGGTCAATTGCTGAACCTGGCGTTCGACATGAGCAAGGTGTCCTACTTTGCCAAGGAAACGGGTGAACGGCTGAATTAAGTTGCCGTTGGCCCGCACCAACCCGGGGTGGGCCATACCAATCACAGTCGGTTTTGGCCGGTAAATTTGAAATATGCTATCTTGGGACGTAGCGAAGGGAGGCGCGCTATGTCCGATCCGTATTCCGATCTGGCCGGGCAGGATATCTCGGTCCAAGAGCGTATCGCCGAAGCTATGGAAGCGCGGTGTCTGGAGCCGGCGCAGAAAGATATCAGGGATAGCTATCTAAGTGATCTGATTGTCCCTGAGGGCGGGTTCGCGGTTGAGCTGGGTTCAGGCACCGGGCACATCACGCAAGAGCTGCTGTCAGTTGGCGGGGTGGAGCGCGCGCTCGGCATTGAGCCCTCACCGGTTATGGTCGAACGTGCGAGAAACAGCTTCGCCAGCGAGAGCAATCTTGTTTTTGAAACCGGCGATGCAAAGGCAACCAGGCTTGAAGATAGCTCAGCAGACCTTGTTCTGGCGCATACACTGTTGTGCCATGTACCCGGCCCCGAAGAAGTGGTTTCCGAGGCCTTTCGGATACTGAAACCGGGCGGGATATTTGCGATTTGCGATGGGGACTACGATACCGCCACAGCGCAGATTGCCGATTTTGATCCTCTGGATCAACTCATTCGGTTCATGATCAATCAGAACGTCACAAACCTCTGGATCATGCGCCAGATTGGCGGTGCACTCTCTCAAGCAGGTTTTGAGTTGGGCCGTCGCCGGGGACACGGTTATGTGGCCGAAGGAGAGGCGACTTACTTTCTGACCGTTATCGACCGTGGTGCGGATCGAATGGCCGAGACCGGGTTGTTGGCGCCTGAAACGGCACAGGCGCTGAAATCCGAGGCCCGGGCGCGTGTGTCTGCAAGCACGTTTTTTGGCTACATGTCTTATGTCAGCCAGATCGCGCGCAAGCCTGCAACCTGAACAAAAAAGCCACCGCGCGAACGGGTCGAGCGGTGGCCGGCGTAGGATAATACCTCTGATCAGCCAGTCTTTTTCAGATCCTTGATCAGGCGATTCAGGTCGCCGCCGCGCGCATCCAGCATTGCGCCAATCTCTGTGCGCTCGGTCAGCAACAAATTCACACCTTCGATGAACATGTTGTAGAACTTTCCACGACCCGATTTGTCGGACACCAGGAATGTCACTTCGAACGGGGATGAGCCGCGCAATTTGACCGAGGTTCTGACCTCGTATCCGGTCTTGATCTTGCGCGCGTTACGCACGGTGACCTCACCGCCGATGAACTCGCGGAACCGGCGACCATATTTGCGCGAAATATAGCCTTCGAACGCTTTGGTGAACTGACGCAGCTGTGCGGATGAGGCTGTGCGTGCATCCGCCCCCAGCGCATAGCGGGCCATGATCGGCACATCACCGTATTGCACAAAGATCTTTTGAAAATCACGCAGCATGGCATTTTCGGATTTACCCGAGTCAATGATACGCGTGATATCGGCCACAACGCTGTTGACCAGCTGTTTGGCCTGCGCTTCGGTCAGCGCGAACGCGGGCAGAGGCAATGCGGCAACTGTCATCCCGGTCAGGGCGGTGGCCACAAAACGGCGTCGGTTCAACAGGTTATTCGGCATAGGGGTCCTCGTACGGGTCAAGATAGGGGTCTCTGACAGGGTCGGTCCCGGTGGTGGCGTAGGGATCGTCATACAGACCCAGATAGGCGTCTTCATCATCCCTTGCCAGTTCAAAGCGGCGATTTTGCAGGTAGATCGTGCGCGCTTGCGCGTAACTGTCTGCACTTTCGTACAGAATCGAATCAACTGTATCCGAGAACCGACCGCGATCTCCCATCCGCCGCACGACCTCGGCATAGACACCAATATTGTCGACCGGGCGGGTCGGGCTAAAGTTGATCGGATTCGAGAACAGGTTGACCACAACGCCGACCGCATCGCGCGCGGTGGACGGGCCGTAGAAGGGCAGTTCCACATAAGCACCTTCGCCCACGCCCCAGACATGCAGGGTTTCGCCGAAATCAGTATCAACAGGCGGCAGGTTCAGCTCATCGGCCGGGGCTGACAGGCCAAAGCCGCCCACGGTCGAGTTGATCAGAAAGCGCAGCAGCGCATTGCCGGACTGTTTCAGATTGCCTTGCAGCAGATAGTCCAGCGCCTGCCCGGGCATCGTCAGGTTTTCGGCAAAGTGATTGAAACTGGTAACCATCGGATCTGGTACGATCTTCACATAGCCTTTCGAGGCCGGTCGGAACAGGAATCGGTCCACACCCAGATTGAACTTGTGAATGCCCCGGTTGGTCCCTTCATAGGGGTCAAAAATCTCACCCCGCGCCGCTGCGTCCTGAGGCTGCGTCGCGCATGCCGATAGGACCGTCAGGATGCCGAATATGATCAGGTGCTTCAGACGAATGTAACTTGGCACTGTCTTCGTTACTCCGAAAATTGCCCAGCGGTATCCGGGCCTTCAATCAATACAGCCTTTGCACCCTTGGTGGCGCAATTGGTCTCACATAGAGGTTTCGCGCAGGATTTGAAACAACAACTCGCGTTTACCTCAGCCGATGGGGCGACGTAAAGTGACACGAATTCAACACTTCCTGAATAAGAGAAGACCTGCCCAGTTTGCAGGCAATGGGAAAAATCCCGCTTTCACGCTTTCGGAAACAGGTTTTCCCGGTTAGCGTCCGCGCGGAATCACTATGAGATGAGGATAATCCACATGAGCATCGCAGCAAAACTGGACAGCCTGGGTGTCAGCCTGTCGGACGCACCTGCTCCGGCAGCGAACTACGTTCCTTTCGTGCGCATTGGCAACATTGTCTACGTGTCGGGCCAGATCTCCAAGGCGGATGATCTGATCACTGGTAAGCTCGGTGATGATATGGATGTTGAGGCAGGCGCCGCTGCAGCCAAAGTCTGCGCCATCAACCTGTTGGCTCAGGTCAAGGCGGCCTGTGGTGGCGATATCGACAAGCTGGTGCGCGTGATCAAGCTGACCGGTTTTGTAAACTCGACCGCTGATTTCACAGAACAGCCGAAGGTGATCAACGGGGCCTCCGACTTCCTGGTCGAAGCGCTGGGCGACGCCGGTCGTCATTCGCGCTCGGCCGTCAGCGCAGCCTCATTACCTTTGGGTGTTGCCGTTGAAATCGAGGGTATTTTCGAGGTTCAATGAAACCGTCCCTTCCGTCTGAGTTCCTGCAGCGCCCGATAGCACATCGCGCGCTGCATGACATTTCTGATCAGCGGCCCGAGAATAGCCGGGCCGCCATTCGTACCGCAATTGACGCCGGTTATGGGGTCGAGATTGATCTGCAACGCACCCGTGACAATCGGGCCATGGTGTTTCACGACTATGACATGACACGTCTGACCGGGCAGCCCGGACCGATCCAACAGATCACCGAGACACAAGCGCGGGCCCAGACGCTTCTGCATTCTGACGGTGAAGGTATCCCCTCGCTCGAAGAGGTGCTGGCCATTGTTGCAGGACGGGTGCCCTTGCTCATCGAGCTGAAGGATCAAGATGGTGCAATGGGCCCCGATATCGGCGCTTTGGAAGCAGATGTTGTAAGCGCACTGAAAGACTATGAAGGCCCGGTCGCGTTGATGTCGTTCAACCCGCATTCAGTCGCAGAGATTGCACGCCTTGCGCCACATTTGCCGCGCGGTCTCGTTACCAGCTCTTATGAGCCCAAGGTCGAGCTTCTGCCGCAAGCCGTCTGCGATCATCTGCGCAACATCCCGGATTTCGACCGCGTTGGAGCCAGCTTTATCAGCCATGAAGTCATCGATCTTGACCGCCCCCGGGTCGCTGAGTTGAAGGCACAGGGTGTGCCGATCCTGTGCTGGACCGTGCGTTCGCTTGAACAAGAAGCAGAGGCACGCAAGGTTGCCGATAATGTTACGTTCGAAGGCTATCTGGCCGAACATCCCGCTTGATCCCGGCGCGCGCGATCACAGATAAAGGTGCAGCGCGGAGGGGATATGGATCAGGCACAGATTGAGGTTCGGGTTCTGACATCGGTCTCGCAGATTTCCGCGAGCGACTGGGACAGTTGCGCCTGCCCTGAGGTTGCCGATGGCGGGCGACCGCTTGATCCGTTCACGACACATCGGTTTTTGCATGCCCTGGAAGAAAGCGGCTCGGTCGGGCGTGGTACTGGCTGGCAGCCGCAATACCTGACAGCCTATCTGGACGGGATGCTGATTGCGGCAGCCCCGATGTTTGCCAAGTCGCACTCCCAAGGTGAATACATCTTCGACCATAGCTGGGCTCATGCCTATGAAAGCGCGGGCGGGCGATATTATCCCAAGCTGCAGATCGCGGTGCCCTTCACACCCGCGACTGGCAGGCGTTTTTTGGTGCGACCCGGCTACGATGCTGTCGGGATCTCGGCGCTGGTGCAAGGAGCGGTGCAACTGGCCGCCGAGAATCGAATTTCTTCCCTGCACGCGACCTTCTGTACCGAGGCCGAGGCGCTGGCAGGGGAACAGATGGGCCTGATGGTGCGTCACTCGCAGCAGTTTCACTGGCTCAATGATGATTACGCCGATTTTGACGAGTTTCTGGCTGCGCTGTCCTCGCGCAAACGCAAGAATATCAAGAAGGAACGCACGCAGGCCTGTGATTTCGGTGGGCAGATTCGAACAATCACCGGCGATGATCTGCGACCCGAGCATTGGGACGCGTTCTGGCGGTTCTATCAGGATACCGGCGCGCGAAAATGGGGCTCGCCCTACCTGACGCGACAATTCTTTGATATCGCTCAGGAAACCATGACGGATGACATCGCCTTGGTGCTGGCGGAACGCAACGGATACCCCATCGCAGGGGCGTTGAACTTCATCGGGCGGGAAACGCTCTTTGGCCGCTACTGGGGCTGTGTCGAGCATCACCCCTGCCTGCATTTCGAACTGTGCTATTATAGGGCGATCGACTTTGCCATTGCAGAAGGCCTGGCCCGGGTTGAGGCCGGTGCACAGGGCGAGCACAAGCTGGCGCGCGGCTATCTGCCAACCCGTACGCATAGCTTGCACTGGGTTGGCGATCCGGGTTTTGCTGATGCGGTTCAGAAATATCTGGACGCCGAGTCCCACGCAGTGGGAGAAGAGATCGAGATTCTGACGGATTATGGTCCGTTCAGGAAATCGAACCCGGAGGAACAGCAATGACCGAACTTCTGTCAACCGAGACCCGCGGCCCGCTGCTGGACCCGCTGTTCAGAAATGGCTGGACCATGGTCGAAGACCGCGATGCGATCACCAAGACCTTCATCTTCGATAATTTTGTCGCCGCTTTTGGCTGGATGACGCAGGTGGCGATCTGGGCCGAGAAATGGAACCACCACCCCGAATGGTCGAATGTCTACCGCACGGTAGAGGTGGTCCTGTCGACCCATGATGTTGGCGGTCTGTCTGCACAAGACGCCAAGCTGGCGCGTAAGATGGACAGCCTGCTAACGGTCTCCGCGTGAACCCGTCCCACCGGCCAGCAATGTTGCCGTTCCCAGCTGCTTGAATTCTGCCGGGGTGATCGTGCCGTCGCTGACATTGATATTGCCCGGAATTCTGATCGTACGGGTGCCGACGGACCGCACGCTGCGGGCCGACGGATTGATGTCGAGACACCGATTTTCATAGCAGGTCAGACCGCTGGTATTGATCTGAATCTGCACCTGACCATCAGGGCCGCTGATCACCGGGGATTGCTGTACGTCACATGCGGCCAAAGCCACCAGGCTACCGAGGCAGATCCATTTATTCATGACACGCTCCTGCCAACCAAGTTGGCGTTTAATCTAAGAGACCGTTGCCATCCTTATCCGCAGCGTCAAAATCGTTCTGCATTTGGCTGACATACTCTGCCTTTGAGATAAGACTGTCGCCATCCCGGTCAACGGCTTCGAACTGTTTGATATCCAAAAACGGTTTTGCTTCGCTCAGGCCCAGAGTGCCGTTCTTGTCTTCGTCCATTGCCTGAAATGCATAGTCCGAGAAGGCGTTGAATTCGTCTTTGGACAGGAAGCCGTCATTGTTGGTGTCGATGTTATTCAACTCGGCCTCGTGCAGTTCTGCGACGGTCTCGGCGTTTGCAGCAGCAGCCATCAGGAATGCGGTGGTGATAATCAATACTCGTTTCATCTCAAATCTCCTCAGCACGCGTAACGTTCGCCAGACACGCCACCCGCAGCGGCGCCCGCCGCCGTCAGGATGGTCTTGCCTGAACCACCGCCAAATTGATTGCCGATCACTCCACCGATTAGGGCGCCGCCTATGGTACCACTCAGGCAGGCGATCTCGTGCTGTCGGGCAGCCTGTTGTTGGGGTGTGGGTGCAGGTCCGCACGCCGCCAGGGCCCCGGCGGTGCCAAGAAACAATGTAAGCAATTTCAGTCGCATCAATGAACTCCCCAGTTGTATGGGCCAAGTATTGGCGCATCGGGGCGTTGCATCAAGTTAAATGCGTTTCACGTGGCCCCGGTCAAACCGGGGCCGACAGGGATCAGATACTATCAAGCAGGCCTTCACCAGCCGAGACCTCACAGACACCGGGGTTTTCTTCCAGATTCATCGCCACGACCTTGCCGTCTTCAACCAGCATTGCATAGCGTTTGGAGCGTGCAATCAGGCCTACGGGCGGGGCGTCGAAATCCATGCCGATGGCCTTGGTAAACTCGGACGCCGCATCGGCCAGCATGGTCAGCCCGGCCGCTGTTGCACCGGTGCTTTCTCCCCAGGCGCCCATCACGAAAGGGTCGTTGACCGAGATACAGATGATTTCTTCTACACCCTTGGCATCGAACTGGTCCTTGGTCCGCATGAAGCTTGGTACATGAGCGGTTGTGCAGGTTCCGGTGAACGCACCGGGTACAGCGAAGATCACAACCTTGCGCCCTTTGGTCTTGTCTGAAATCCGAACCTCCTCGGGGCCTTCGGCACCCATCTGGATCAGCGTGGCCTCGGGCAGCATGTCACCTGTTGCAATCATTTTTACGCTCCTGTCATTTGGATTTGCAGAGTCGGGCTTTGCCGCAATATAGGTGGTCGAAACAAAGTAACCACGTGAATTCTGCAGGGTGAGCGAAACATGAGCCATATTGTCGTGATCGGGGCAGGGCAGGCCGGTGCTTCTTTGGTAGCACGGCTGCGCAAGGACGGGTTCGAAGGTGACATCACCCTGATCGGAGCCGAGCCGCATTTGCCCTACCAACGCCCGCCCTTGTCCAAGGCTTACCTGTTGGGCGAGATGGAACTGGAGCGCCTGTTCCTGCGGCCCGAGAGCTTCTATGCCGAAAACAATATCACCCTACGGTTGGGTCAACGTGTGACGGCGATTGATCCAAAGGCCAAGACGGTGACCCTCGGCGATGAGGTGATCACCTATGATGAACTGGCGCTGACCACTGGGTCCGACCCACGCCGCCTGCCCGCAGCGATCGGGGGCGATCTTGAGGGTGTCCATGTGGTGCGAGATCTCGCCCATATCGACGAGATGGAACCTCGGGTATCGGATGGCGCCCGCGCGCTGATCGTTGGTGGCGGCTATATCGGGCTTGAAGCCGCCGCCGTTTGTGCCAAGCGCGGGGTCAGGGTGACCTTGGTCGAGATGGCCGACCGCATCCTTCAGCGTGTCGCGGCCAAAGAGACAAGCGACTACTTTCGCACGCTGCACACCGAATACGGGGCCGACATTCGTGAGGGCGTCGGGTTGGATCGTCTGGTTGGTGAAAACGGCAAAGTGAAGGGTGCTATTCTGACCGACGGCACCGAGCTTGAGGTGGATTTCGTCGTGGTTGGCGTCGGCATCGCGCCGTCGATTCAATTGGCTGAAATAGCTGGGTTAGAGCTGGATAACGGCATCAAGACCGACGCCCATGGCCGCACCTCAGATCCGTCGATCTGGGCGGCGGGCGATTGCGCGTCGTTCCCGCATGGCGAAGGCCGTATTCGCCTGGAAAGCGTGCCGAACGCCATTGATCAGGCCGAAATCGTGGCCCAGAACATGCTGGGTGCAGCTAAGGATTACACCGCAACACCTTGGTTCTGGTCGGACCAGTATGACGTCAAGCTTCAGATCGCCGGGCTGAATACCGGCTATGACCGTGTGGTGACTCGCAAGGGTGAGGGCGCGACGGTGTCCTTCTGGTACTACAAGGGCGATCAGCTGATCGCGGTCGATGCGATGAATGACCCGCGTGCTTATATGGTCGGCAAACGCCTGATTGATGCGGGAAAGACCGCTGATCCTGTTGTCGTTGCCGACCCAGAAGCGGACCTGAAACCGCTGCTCAAAGCGTGAGGATCATCGCCGGAGACTTCCGGGGCCGGGCTCTGACTTCGGTTGGCAAAGGCGATGCCGGTGCGCATCTTCGCCCGACCACTGACCGGGTAAGGGAAAGCCTGTTCAACGTTTTAAATAGTCAGATCGACTTCGACGGCTTGCAGGTTCTCGACCTGTTTGCGGGCACCGGTGCATTGGGACTTGAAGCGCTGTCTCGCGGCGCGTCCCACGTCACGTTTGTCGATGATGGGAGGGTCGCGCAGGGTCTGATCCGCAAGAATATCGCCCTGACCGGAAGCGCCAGCCAGACCACTTTGATCCGGCGGGATGCGACCCGTTTGGGCGAAAACCCGGGCGCTGTTTGTGATCTGGTTTTTCTGGATCCGCCTTACGGAAAAGCTCTGGGTCAAAGGGCACTGGCCGCGGCTACCCAAGTTGGTTGGCTGTCTGATGACGCTCTGATCGTCTGGGAAGAAAGCACCCCAATGACTGCGCCCGAGGGCTTTACGCTGCACGACACGCGGAAGTATGGCGACACGCATATCTCGCTGATGTGGCGCACAGGGGGCTGAGATGCACGATCTGGTTATCTTTGATTGCGACGGCGTTCTGGTCGATAGCGAGGTTTTGTCCAATCAGGTCATGGTCGACAATCTCGCCGGCCATGGCCTGCACTTGTCCTTAGCCGAATGCATGTCCCTGTTTGTTGGTGGCACCATGACCGGTGTGCGCGACAAGGCGCGCGAGCTGGGGGCTGATCTGCCGGATGACTGGACTGATCAAATCTATGCGGAAATCTACGAGACGCTGAAAGCAGGCACGCCTCTGGTCGCGGGTATCCGTGAATTGCTGGCGCAACTGGATGCAAGCGACATTCCCTACTGTGTCGCCTCAAATGGTCGGCCTGAGAAAATGAAGATCACTTTGGGCCAGAATGGTCTTTGGGAGCGTTTTCAAGATGTGATGTTTTCGGCTCAGGTGCTTGGAACGGGCAAGCCCGACCCGACCCTGTTCCTGACCGCTGCCCAGCATTTCGGCGCAACGGTGCCGGTTGTGATCGAAGACAGCGAAAACGGTGTCACCGCAGCAATGCGCGCCAATATGCGCTGCCTGGGCTATGCGGCCCATGATGATGGTGCGCGATTGGAAGAACTAGGGGCCGAAGTGTTCTCCGACATGTTACATGCGCCCAAGCTTTTGGGACTTTGAGCCATAAACGTGTTATGCTTGGTCCATGGACCGCGCTATCACACCTCCGCTCTGGGCTTTTTCGAAAGACGCTGACACCACAACTGGGCCTCCGCCCAAACCGATGCGCGCGCCGGTGTTCATTCACGACGCGGTCATCCCGTGGCGGGATGAAACCTTGCTACTGAAGCTACTACGCGATCAGGCGACCGATCAGGACGAATAGGTCGGGTGATATTTGCCGCCCGGTGACAAGGTGAAAATCTCAACCCCATCTGCGGTCACACCGACCGAATGCTCGAACTGCGCCGACAGCGATTTGTCGCGGGTCACGGCAGTCCAGTCATCGGACAGTGTCTTGGTTTCAGGACGCCCCAGATTGACCATCGGCTCGATGGTAAAGAACATGCCCTCTTCCAACACAGCTCCGGTACCCGGACGCCCATAGTGCAGGACATTTGGTGGCGCGTGGAACACCCGGCCCAGACCGTGGCCGCAGAAATCGCGTACAACGCTCATCCGATGCGCCTCGACATAGGCCTGAATGGCGTGGCCGATATCGCCGAAAGTATTGCCCGGCTTGACCATCTCGATACCTTTGAACAGTGCGTCGTGGGTCACCTGAATCAGCCGTTCGGCCTTGCGCGGCAATTTACCCGCCACATACATGCGCGACGTATCACCGAACCAGCCATCGACGATGACAGTGACGTCGATATTCAAAATATCGCCGTCCTTCAATTTCTTCTCGCCGGGGATACCGTGACAGACCACGTGGTTCACGCTGATGCAGCTGGCGTGCTGATAACCCTTGTAGCCAATGGTTGCCGATTCCGCACCTGCATCCTCGACCATCTGAGTGATCAGCCCGTCAATCGCACCGGTGGTCTGGCCGACAAAAACATGTTCAGCAATGTCATCCAATATCCGCGCAGCCAGCGCCCCTGCCGCATGCATGCCGGCAAAGTCACTCTGTTCATAGATGCGGATACCGTCTTTGGTCAGACGGCCACGATGTTCTTTCATCGGTGCGGGACTCCAAATATTTCACGCAGCACTTCTTTTACGCTGCTTGTGCAGAAAGTACCAGAGGGCTCGGTTTTCAACTAGTAAATAGGGTCTATCAAAGAAGTTTCTAGCCCGTGCCCCATTGCCGAGCGGGCTCAACCCAGACGCCTTCGGGCGTGATCCGAGTTCCAACGACAAAGCGTTCAACACCTATCGCCGCCTCAAACGCCGCCGCATAGGCTGGGTCAATATCATCGGCCAGTGCAAACCGATTGCAATCGGTCCTTTGCACCAAATAAAGCATGATCGCCCGGTGGCCCTGTACGGCCATCTTTGCCAGTTCACCCAAATGTTTGGTGCCGCGTGCGGTGACGCTGTCGGGAAACTCGGCGAGGCCCGCTTGGCGTGAGAGGGTGACGCTTTTGACCTCGACATAAGCATCGGGTAGGCCCGGCCCAGTCAGCAGGAAATCGATACGGCTGTTTCCACCGTATTTGACCTCGGGGCGCACGGTTTCATAGGCGGCCAGCTCGGGGATTTCACGCGCCTCGAGCGCCACCCGAAGCGCCTTGTTGGGGACTGATGTGTCGACCCCTGTGAAATGCCCGTTCTCATGATCGACCAGCCGCCAGCCGTATTTCAGCTTTTTCTTCGGATCGTCGTTGGGCTCCAGCCAGATTTTCTCACCCGGTTCTGCCAGCCCCATCATTGAGCCCGGATTGGCGCAATGGGCTGTCACCTCGCGCCCGTCTTCCAGCCTGCAGTCTGCCAGAAAGCGTTTGTAGCGGCGGATCAGTCGAGCGGGGACAAGGGGGGTTTCAAATCGCATGGCCAAGGGCCTATACCTGCCCTAACGGTCGATCAAGAGGGAGGGCGCGTCATGGCCAATCCAACCGCTGCAATGTTGGTGATCGGGGATGAGATCCTCTCGGGCCGCACCCGCGATGCTAATATGCATTATCTGGCTGGAGAGCTGACCAAACACGGCATTGACCTGAAAGAGGTGCGCATTGTCAGCGATGATGCACCCGCGATTGAGGCAGCGGTAAGGGCGCTATCAGAGGCCCATGACCATGTGTTTACCAGTGGTGGTATTGGTCCGACCCATGACGACATCACCGCTGACTGCATCGCCCGTGCCTTTGGCGTGCATATCGATGTTCGCGACGACGCGCGTGCATTGCTTGAGGCGCATTACGAGAAATCCGGGCTGGAACTGAACGACGCTCGCCTGCGCATGGCGCGTATTCCGGAAGGGGCCGAATTGATCGACAACCCGGTCTCGACCGCGCCCGGCTTTACCATCAACAACGTCCATGTCATGGCCGGGGTGCCTTTGGTTTTTCAGGCCATGGTTGCGAGTGTTCTGCCTTCGCTCATCGGAGGTAGCCCGCTTTTGTCGCAGACGCTGCGTGTGGATCGGGGTGAAGGCGATATTGCAGCAACTTTGGCCGCACTGGCCAAAGACTTCGGCGATCTTTCGATCGGCTGTTATCCGTTTCAGACGAATGGCGTCTTCGGAGCCAACGTCGTCGTGCGCGGCACCGAGGGTGGACGGATCGATGCCGCCATGACCCGCCTTGCGAAAGAGATCGAGCTTTGAATCCCGATTGGGCCGCTGTTGTCGATGGCACATGGCCTGCCGCCGGCTATCAAACGCAAGGCCCACTTCGACTGCGGCAAGGACAGGGCGGAGGTTCACGCGTTTCTGCCGCCAATCGCACCGGGGACGTCACCAGCGCCGATATCGATGCGGCCGAAAGCGCCATGCAGGCGATGGGTCAAAAACGCATCTTCTGCCTGCGTCCGGGGGATGAGGCGCTGGATGCAATGCTTGCGCAACGCGGCTACGACATCCTTGATCCGGTCAATATTTATTCCTGCCCGGCGCAGCAGTTGACCGATATCCCGATCCCGCGCGTGACTGTTTTCAACATCTGGGAACCGCTGGCCATCATGCGTGAGATCTGGGCGCAGGGCGGTATCGGCCCCGAACGGATTGCGATCATGTACCGGGCACCGGGCCCAAAGACCGGCCTTTTGTTGCGCCACAGCGATCAGCCCGCAGGAACAGGCTTCGTGGCGATCCATGAAGGTATCGCGATGGTTCACGCGCTCGAAATCCTGCCGGATCACCGCCGCAAGGGGTTGGGCCAGTGGGCCATGCGCGCCGCGGCCTTTTGGGCGCTGGACAATGGCGCGCAGACGCTTAGCGTGATCTGTACCAAGGCGAACGCGGGGGCCAATGGCCTCTATCACTCGCTTGGGATGAAGATCGTCGGAGAATACCACTATCGCCAGCGCGTCTGAGGAGGACGAATTGACAAAACAGGACATGCCCACTGCCCTGGATCTGCCAATGGTGGACCCACTACCGTCAGAGACGCAGAAATACTTTGATATCTGTGTTGAGAAACTGGGAATGGTGCCGAATGTCCTGCGCGCCTATGCCTTCGATATCGACAAGCTGAATGCCTTCACTTCGATGTATAATGATCTGATGCTGGCCGATAGCGGGCTGGCCAAGCTGGAACGCGAGATGATTGCGGTCGTGGTGTCCTCGATCAACAAATGCTTCTACTGCCTCGTGGCTCATGGCGCAGCGGTGCGGCAGCTTTCGGGCGATCCGCAGCTGGGTGAGATGCTGGTCATGAACTACCGCGTCGCCAAATTGGACGCGCGCCAACGTGCAATGCTGGATTTCGCAGCCAAGATGACTACCGCCAGCACCACAATCGAAGAGCCCGATCGCCAGCTTTTACGTGATGTCGGGTTTTCGGATCGCGATATCTGGGACATTGCCAATGTCACCGGTTTCTTCAATATGACCAACCGCGTGGCCAGTGCCACTGCCATGGTCCCGAACCCCGAGTATCACGCACAGTTCCGATGATCCGTTTCCTGTTCCTTAGCCTCCTTTTGGCCGTGCCTGTGCAGGCGCAGGAACTGACGTTGCCCGCCAGCGCCCGGCAGATTTCGGATCGCACCAGTGCATTGGACAGCTACGACCTGCCAACCGGCGTGTTTGCCGACGGCGCAGTTCCATCCCGCACTGTCGAAGGGCGTGTCGAGCGGCTAACATGGCGTCTGCAGGCCGGGTCTAGCACGACGCTGCAAATTCTTGCACCGCTTCGGGATCAGCTTCAGGCGCAAGGTTTCGAGATCACGTTTGAATGCGAGGCACGCAATTGTGGAGGGTTCGATTTCCGCTTTGGCACCGAAGTGGTGCCGACGCCTGACATGTATGTGGCGATCCACGATTACCGTTTTCTATCCGCCTCCCGCGGTGACGAAGTGCTGAGCCTGCTGGTCAGCCGCAACCCGCCGGATGGCTATGTGCAGATGATCCGGGTAACCCCGCAAGGTACGCAGCCTGCGCAGCCACTTGTGATCGAGGAAACCGTTGAGGGCCCTGCCGGTTTGCTAAACGATCTCAGCAGTACCGGACATGTCATCCTTGATGACCTGCACTTTCGCACCGGCGAAGTCGCGCTGGGCGAAGGGCCGTTTGCCTCGCTTGCGCTGCTTGCGGGCTATCTGGCCGACAATCCTTCGACCCGTTTGGCGCTGGTAGGGCACACGGATGATACGGGCGCATTGCAGGCCAATATTGCGGTCAGCACCAAACGGGCGGAAGCCGTGCGTGCGCGCCTGATCGAAGCGCACGGTGTTGCCGCCGACCGGATCGAGGCGCAGGGCGTAGGCTATCTTGCGCCCATCACCTCTAACGCTACGCCCGAGGGCCGCGATCTCAATCGCCGGGTCGAGGCGGTGTTGCTGGTCAACTAACAGGCGCGAGCACCGCGGACGCCCTGTGTCCCCCTTGCCCTGATGGCGCGGCCTGATGCACACTTGCAGCTAATCGGTGCGTCTGTCTTGCCATCAGGCCTGTTGGCAGGCAGTCCCACCAGCCACCATGCTTTGGGAGGAATGCGTCATGGCATCCAAAACCGAAGATACCACTCCGCCGGATAACACGGTCCCACAGCAATCCATGCCCGAGGTTAACAGGCTGACGGCCGAGGATATTACCGCATCGCTGAAGGCCGGGTTTTCCGACTTCCTCGCACACCCGGTCATGAGCGGCTTTTTCGGCCTGTTCTACGCGGTTTTCGGCATCCTGTTCGTTTGGTGCCTGGTCGGGCTTGGCAAGATCTGGATGATCATTCCTGCCGCCGTAGGCTTTCCGCTGGTTGCCCCATTTGCGGCCGCCGGGCTTTATGAAATCTCCCGTAGGATGCAGAAAGGGGAACGCTTCGGCTGGTCCGAAATCCTCAGCGTCATGGCCCATCAACGCAAGCGCGAGATGGGTTGGATGGCCTTTGTCACCCTGTTCATTTTCTGGGTATGGACCTACCAAATCCGCCTTTGGCTGGCGATCATCCTGCAAAAGGCGTCCTTCTCGGATTTCGAAGGGTTCATGAACACCATCTTCTTCACATCGCAAGGCTGGATCTTTCTAGCGGTCGGCACCTGCATCGGCGCGTTTTTGTCTGCGGTCCTGTTCTCGGTGACTGTGGTGGCCATGCCCATGCTTCTGGATCGGGAAACCAACTTTGTTTCCGCCATGCTCACGTCCATTCGCGTGGTCGCTGAAAGCCCGGTGGTAATGCTCAGTTGGGCGGCGATCATCTCGGTCACCATGCTTTTGTCGCTGGTTCCGGCGTTTCTGGGGCTGATTTTCACGCTGCCGATCCTGGGCCACACCACGTGGCACCTGTATCAGCGGGCCGTATCACCAGAGACTAACTGATGCATCGCTAAACAAAAAAAGACCCGTGCTATTCAGCACGGGCCGTTTAGGTGCCACAGGGAGAATTCTACCAATCCATCGGACCCTTTTCGGCAAAGGACTCGACAAGAAAATCAATGAAAGCCCGCACCTTGGGCTGGGTGAACCGGCCCGGCGGGTAGACCGCATAGACGCCCTGAACCTCATCCGGCAGCGATGGCATGGCGTCTACCACCTCGCCCGATTTCAGTGCTTCGGCATATAGATAGCTGGGCAGATGCGCGATCCCAAGCCCCGAGATCGCGGCGTTCAGCAGCGACTGCCCATCATTTACGCTCAGCCAGCCAGCAGTGCGGACCTGACGCTTCTCGCCCGAAGGCGCCGTCAGCTTCCACACGCTGCCCGAGGATTGGCTGGAGTAATGCAGCAGTTTGTGTTCGTTCAGATCGTCGATCTTCTGCGGGCGTCCAAACTGCTCGATATATCTCGGCGACGCGACCATGCGTTTCACTGTTTCGGTCAGCTTACGGGCGCGCAGCGTGCTGTCTTCCAGCTCACCAATGCGCACGGCCACGTCAAAGCCTTCGGAAATCAGCTCAACATAGCGGTTGTTCAGAACCATGTTCACGGTGATGTCCGGATAGGCCGACAGGAAGTCCGACAGGACCGGCGACAGGTGATTGACGCCAAAATCTGTTGCCACAGAGATCCGCAGCAGACCAGAAGGCGCAGATTGCATCGAAGTCACCAGCGCATCCGCTTCGCCTGCGTCGTTCAGCACGCGACGGGCGCGATCATAATAGGCCAACCCGATCTCGGTTGGCGAAACCCGGCGCGTTGTCCGGTTCAATAGCCTTGCCCCCAACCGCGCCTCGAGGCTCGAGACGTGTTTAGACACGGCTGATTTGGAGATGCCCATTTTCTTGGCCGCGTCGGTGAAACCACCCTGGTCCACCACGTTGGAAAAGGCCTCCATTTCAGTTAGTCGATCCATTCTCGTTCCCCAGGTCTTCCGTTCGTTGTCTCTTTATCGCGATCAATCTGGGCAAGAACTGGGCAGACATGGGATAATATCAGGGTTTTGAATCGGATCGTTTGCAACTAGGAAACGCCCGGGCCTATATGCCGCGGACCATGCCTTTCGATACAAAATCCCGTTTTCTGGACTTTTTTCCAATCGTGCTATGATGAGAATGGCATTTTTGTGACCACGGAGGAGACTATGAAAGCCCTATTTGCTGTCATTACCCTGTGTCTGATCGCCAGCCTTGCGTGGGCCGGAGGGGAAACACCATCGAATCCAGATGCGAAGGTCTATTTCGTCAACCTGTCTGACGGGGACACCGTGCAATCACCTGTGATCGTAGTCTTTGGCCTCAGCGGCATGGGCGTTGCCCCTGCAGGAACCGACAAGGAAAATACAGGGCACCATCACCTCCTGATTGATCGCCCACCACTTGGGCAGGGAGAAGACGGTGCGGACGAACTGTCATACGGTCTGCCCGCAGACGACAATCACATTCATTTCGGTGGCGGTCAGACTGAGGTGACTTTGGAACTTGCTCCGGGTGAGCATACTTTGCAGCTGGTGCTTGGGGATGCAGGCCACGTCCCTCATGCGACGCCCATTGTGTCCGAGGTGATTACGATCACTGTTGAGTAACAATTCACCTTCGCCGCAAAACACGATTATGCGGCGGCAGGCAGCAGGAATATATCGCGGGCAAGCTGCGTGTTGAGACGTTCCGCAGAATACCATTGGTTGAGTACTGACTTGGCCATCAGGTCGGAGTTTTCCTGTGCGAAACTCTTAAAGTCAGTAGCTTGCGTGTTGGCCAACTGCTCTGCGATAAGGCTCATGAATGCGTAGGTGATTGTCAGATTGAACTTGTCCGGTGCGCCTGCGTTCGCTGCTAACGCGCGAATACCCTTGGCGTAGATCGCTGCGGCATCGATGAAATCATACTTGCGTAGCAGGTCATAAGCGACTTGCACATGTTTGGCGTGTCCGAACGTTGCGTTGTCGATTGCGTGTGCTTCAAATGCGATGGTGACGTCGGCGTATCGCGATGCGCTCATTCTTCATCCTCCTTGAAACGGTGGCTGTCTTCAGCTGTCCAATCGAAGTCGTAGACACTTTTGAGCTGTTTGATCTTCTTCAGCGTCTCTTCAGAGAAGGCTGGCTTGTTCTCAAAGCTGTGCAGCGCGATGCCCTCAATCAGGTCGCCAAGGGTCATGTCCAGCGATTCTGCCAGCCCTTTGAGAACCTTCAAAAGTCGCTTCTCGATTCGAATTCCTGTTTGGGTGCGTTCTATATTCTGACTCATGTGGTACATATGTACTTAAGTACCACTTGAGTCAAGAGGAACTAAAAAAGCCGCCTCTTCCGGGGCGGCTTTCTCCAGCGCACTGGCATTACAACGTCAGAACGCTGCCGCCAGACGTGTGCCCTGATTGATCGCACGTTTGGCGTCCAGCTCGGCTGCCACATCTGCGCCACCAATCACATGCGGGGTCATTCCACGTTCGATCAGCTCATCCGCCAGCGACCGGTCCGAGACCTGCCCGGCACATAGGACGATCGACTCGGCTGCGATGACGGTTGGATCATCGCGGGTTTCGCCAAAGCTGACATGCAGGCCGTCCTCGTCGATGCGCTCATAATTCACACCACCAACGAAACTGACGTCCTTCATCTTTAATGTCGCGCGGTGGATCCAGCCCGTTGTCTTTCCCAGCCCCTTGCCGTGACGCTGCGCCTTGCGCTGCAGCAGCGTGACCTGCCGTGCTGGTGCTTCGGGCTGCGGGCCCTCGGGGGCCAGGCCCGAGCGGTGTTCTGCGGGGTCGGTCACGCCCCATTCCTTCATCCACAATGGAAGGTCCGTGGTTGGGCTGTGACCGTCTTCCAGCAGGAATTCGGAGACATCGAACCCGATGCCTCCGGCCCCGATCACGGCGACGGTGCTGCCGACCTTGGCCTTGTCGCGCAGCACGTCGATGTAGCTGAGCACATTGTCCCGATCCTGGCCGGGAATCTGTGGATCACGAGGAGTGACACCGGTGGCGATGACCACCTCATCATAACCGATCAGATCATCTGCGCTGACTTCGCGGTTCAGTTCGACCGTCACGCCTAGGTCGTCCATCATGGTGCGATACCAGTCGACCAGTCCCCAGAACTCTTCTTTCCCTGGCACCTGTTTGGCCATGTTCAACTGCCCGCCTATCTCGGCGGCGCGATCAAACAGGGTTACATCATGGCCGCGCTGGGCAGCTGTCATCGCGGTGGACAAACCTGCAGGGCCAGCGCCGACAACGGCCACTGTCTTGCGTGTCTCGGCCTTGCCGATCACCAATTCGGTCTCATGACAGGCGCGCGGATTGACCAGGCATGAGGTCAGCTTGCCGCTGAAAGTGTGGTCCAGACAGGCCTGATTGCATGCGATACACGGCGCGATCTTCGCGGCCTCATCCGCAATCGCCTTGTTCACGAAATCCGCGTCGGCCAGCATGGGCCGCGCCAGAGACACCATATCGGCGCAACCGGTCGATAGAACTTCTTCGGCAACCTCAGGCGTGTTGATCCGGTTCGAGGTGATCACTGGAATCCCGACTTTACCCATCAGCTTCTTGGTAACCCACGCAAACGCTGCACGGGGAACGCTGGTGGCAATCGTCGGAATCCGCGCCTCATGCCAACCGATACCGGTGTTGATGATCGTTGCCCCGGCCTGTTCAATCCGCTGCGCAAGTTCAACGACTTCGTCATGGGTCGACCCATTGGGCACAAGATCAATCATCGAAAGGCGATAGATGATGATGAAATCGCTCCCCACGGCTTCCCGCGTGCGGCGCACCACCTCGATAGGCAGACGCATCCGGTTCTCGTATGACCCACCCCAGCGATCCTCGCGCTTGTTGGTGTGGGTCACGAGGAACTGGTTCAGGAAATACCCCTCGGACCCCATGATCTCGACCCCGTCATAGCCCGCCTGTTGGGCCAGAACAGCCGCGTTGACGATGTCGCTGATTTGCTTCTCGATACCCTCTTCGTCCAACTCATGCGGCGGAAACGGAGAAATTGGGGATTTCACCGGGCTGGGGGCAACGCATTTCGGACCATAGGCATAGCGCCCCGCATGCAGGATCTGCATCGCGATCTTGCCGCCTGCCTCATGCACACGTTTGGTCACAATGGAATGGTTCGCCACCTCTTCATCATTGGTCATCATCGAGGCCCCGGGCAGCACCGAGCCCTCAAGGTTCGGGCCAATCCCACCCGTCACCATCAAAGCAACACCACCGCGCGCGCGATCCGCGTAGAACTCGGCGACACGGATCCAGTCGCCGGTCTCTTCCAGACCGGTATGCATCGAGCCCATCAGCACGCGGTTCTTCAACGTGGTAAAACCCAGATCCAGCGGGGCCAACATGTTTGGGTACGCAGTCATGGCAAACTCTCCCTCCCGACTTTGACCGTCAGATTGACCTTCGCGTCACCTTTGTCACGCGAAACCTAACGTCATTCCCTTTGCCTTTACTGCGACGCTTGCTAGAGACGCAGCAAAGCTTAATCACGAGGCCGCGCATGACCCCTGATGAAATCGCCAAACTGCCCTATCGCCCCTGCGTGGGACTGATGTTGATGAATGCCGAGGGTCTGATCTTTGTCGGTCAGCGCAATGATCGCCACAAGGACGCCTGGCAGATGCCTCAGGGCGGCGTGGACAAGGGCGAAGACCCGCGCGATGCGGCCCTGCGCGAGCTTTGGGAAGAAACTGGAGTGACCGCTGATCTTGTGGAAATCATCGCCGAGACCGACGGCTGGCTGCCCTATGACCTACCGCATGACATTGTGCCGAAAATCTGGAAGGGCCGGTATCGCGGGCAGGAGCAGAAATGGTACCTGATGCGGTTTCTGGGCCGGGATGATCAGATCGACATCGCCACCGAGCACCCCGAGTTCACCCATTGGAAATGGCAGACCACGACGCGGCTGGTCGATGAGATCGTGCCGTTCAAAAAGGACGTCTACCAGCAGGTGCTTTCTGCGTTTCAGCCGCATTTCGGGTAGTTCGGTTTAGGAACCAAGCGCCGTAATCACCGCTTTGGCCAGCGGCAGCGGGGAATAACCGGTATCGGACGGTGTAAGCCCCAATCGCACGATCACCAAATCACGCGAAGGGAATATCCCGACCGATTGCCCATCATGTCCGGCCATCCAGACCGCATCTTCGAACGGGGGTTCTCCACCCGGCACGTCGCGCCACAAGTGACCTTTGGCATATGCCCCGCCCGAGACAGCAACCGGTTCGAACATCCAGTCAGTGAACCCTTCGGGCAGAATTTGCTGCCCGTCCCATGTGCCGCCCTGCAGCAGGAATTGCCCATATCGTGCCCAATCCCGCGCTGTGGCGTACATATAGCTTGAGCCGACAAAGGTGTCAGAAACATCAGTTTCAAGTATGGCCGAGGTCATGCCCAGTGGCAGCAGGAGTGCGCGCTGCGGATAGGACAAGCTGTCATCTTTGACCTGATCCTGCCAGACCCGCGCCAAGACGGTGGATGTGCCCGACGAATAGTTGAATTCAGTATTTGGCTCAGCCTCGGCCTCAAGCGAAGTGACAAACCCCGCCATGTCGTCGCTCAGATATAACATCCGAGTCACGTCCGAGACGTCACCATAGCCTTCGTTCCATCGCAGGCCGCTGGACATGGTCAACATATCCTCGACGGTAATGTGCTGCCGGTTGTCCTCTGCCCAATCGGGAAATGAATCGACCAGTGTATCCGTCAACTTCATCTGACCGGATTTTATCAGCGTTCCAATCAATCCAGAGGTTATGGTTTTGGTCATTGACCAGACCAGAAGAGGGGTATTTTCGTCGAATCCATCCGCATAAGCCTCACCAATGATCCGGCCATCATGCACCACAACTACGGCGCGGAAGCCCTTTCCCAGAATGGTCGGGTCCGACAGAACCATTGCCAATTTGGAGTTCTGCGCTGGGGCCACGGTGGTGCCTTCCGGCCAAAGTGCATCAGACAGCGCGGGCAGAGTGTTTAGCTGGGCGTTGACCGGTTGGGCCTCATGCGTATTCGCACATCCAAGCCCCTCGCGATATTGGCTGGTCGCAGGGGCGAAGATCCCGAGTAGCTTTGCGGATACTGATTGCGCCTCGGGGTCTACCGAGACCGAGACGTGTTTCAGCAACGGATGCCCGGGCGCCTGCACATCAACCGCCAGTACCTCCTGCGCATCCCGCCTGGCGATGAACACGTTAGAACAGACGATCTTGGCAGAATAGTTGGTCCCGACTCGCAACAGGTCGGGCGGAGAGATCAGCAGGTACCCAACGCCGGCCACAAGCCCCAACGCCAATGTTCCTGCGGTGATCCTGAGTGCTCTGCCCAACATGAATTGGCTCCCCCCTTACATCCAAAAAAAGGGTAGCCATTCCGAAATGTGACGCACCAGCGTTACGTTGCGTTTCGCGGGATCAGAGCAATCCCTCAGCCTGCAGCAACTCCTGCATGTTCGCCTCAGGGCGCGGGCCGATATGGCTGATCACCTCGCGGGCACAGACATTGCCGATCCGCGCACAGGTCTCGTAATCGCGGCCTGTTGCCATGCCATAAAGGAACCCGGCGGCGAATTGATCGCCCGCGCCGGTCGCGTCCACGGGGACGATCTTTTCAACTGGTACGTCGATGCGCGCGTCGCCGTTCAGAACGGTCACCCCGTCGCCAGACCGGGTGCAGACGACCAGAGGGCAAATCTCGGCCGTTTTCGCCAGCGCCTCTTCAAGATCGTCGGTTTCGAACAGCGATTTGATTTCGGCCTCGTTGCCGATTACAAAATCCAGCTCATTCTCGATCAGCAGCAGGAAATCGACCCGGTGCCGTTCTACACAGAACGGGTCAGAAATGGCGATGCCCGCCTTGCCGCCACCCTTGTGGCAGTTGCGCGCGGCCTCCAGGAATGCCGCCTTGCCCTTTTCCTTGTCGAACAGATAGCCCTCGAGGAACATGATCTGGCTGTTGCCCGCGACGTCTTCCGAGACATCCCGAGAAGACAGCTCGGACGAAATACCCAGATAGGTGTTCATCGACCGCTCGCCATCCGGTGAGACAAAGATCATCGAACGCGAGGTTGGCAGCTCGCCCCCCGGCACCGGCGGGTTCACAAAATCCACCCCGTCTTCGTTCATCGCATCGGCATAGAAACGGCCCAGCGCATCATCATGCACCCGCCCGATAAACGCCGAATCCAGACCCAGTGCACCCGCACCCGCAATGGTATTGGCAACCGAGCCACCCGGAGTCTGCACCCGGCTTTCCATCGAGGCGTACAGTACCTCGCCGCGTTCCTGTTCGATCAGCTGCATGATACCCTTTTCGATGCCCATCAGCTCAAGGAAACTGTCATCGGCTTGGGAAATCACGTCCACAACGGCGTTTCCGATGCCGGTCAGTTGGTAGGTTTTCATAGAGTCTTGTCCTCAAATTCGCAGAGATCGCGGATGATACAGGTCGGGCACTGCGGTTTGCGTGCCTTGCAGTGATAGCGGCCATGCAGGATCAGCCAGTGATGCGCATGCAGCTGAAAGTCGGTCGGTATGTTGTCTTCGATAGCGCGTTCGACGGCGTCCACATTCTTGCCCGGGCAGATGCCGGTGCGGTTGCCGACGCGAAAGATATGCGTGTCCACGGCCTGCGCCGGATATCGCCACCACATGTTCAGGACAACATTGGCTGTCTTGCGCCCCACACCCGGTAGCGATTGAAGCGCCGCGCGGGAGTTGGGCACCTCACCGCCATAGTCTTCGACCAGAATGCGACTCAGCTTGATTACGTTCTTGGCCTTCTGGCGGAACAGGCCGATGGTCTTGATGTGTTCGATCAGACCTTCTTCGCCCAGTTCCAGCATCTTCTGCGGCGTGTCGGCGATCTTGAATAGCGCGCGCGTAGCCTTGTTGACGCCGGCATCGGTCGCCTGCGCTGACAGTGCGACGGCAACGACCAGAGTATAGACGTTTACATGCTCCAACTCGCCCTTGGGTTCAGGGTCGGCGTCGTGAAAACGCGTAAAGATCTCGCGGATCTTGTGGTATCCGAGTTGTTTGGCCATCCGAGCCTTAATGCCCTGCCAGACAAGCGGTCGCAATTGAAAAGGTGCGTTTTGATTTTGCCTAGGCGCGGGTCTTGGTCGATTTATCCCTATGCCTCACGTCTGCAGTCGGAAATCCACCCCCGCCGTTGCAAGTTGATCCCTGATCCCCTGCCACCGGTTCGGATCAGCCGCCAGAACGGCTGCCGAATTGATCTGAACCCGATATCCTCGATTGAGCGCGCCCTGCGCGGTCTTATTCACGCAATGACACCCGTCCAACCCTGTCAGAACCAGCGTTCCGATCCGTTTGTCTTGCAGGAACCGTTCAAAGCCCGGCGAAGAAAAGGCGTCACCTACGGATTTTACAAACTCGGCATCGGGATTCAGCGCAAGACGCGGATCCAACCCAACTCCGTCGGAACCTGCGTTGCCGCGCCCCTGATTGAACCACCCGTTCAGCAAGTTCGCCAGCCGTCCCTTGAATTCATGACGGATGGCAATCACGGACCAGTCAGACTGGCGGGCGCTGTCCGTCGTTGACCGGATCGTCGACAACGCACCCTCAATTTGCGCGTCATCCCATGTGGGTATCGAGGTAAAATCTGTTTGCATATCGATCACCAGCAGCGCCGTTTCAGGCCGCGATGCCAGGTCTATTTTGGGTCCGGTTGTCGGAGTGCCAATCTTTCGGATTTGCAAGAGGATGTACAACACGGCGATCATGATGCTTGCCGCCATTATCCAAAGGACGGTCATGTCAGGCCTCCTTGGCGAGTTCTGCGAAATAGCGGGTCAGGGCCAGCTGAACCTTGTGATAGGCGACAAGCTCTGACGCAGAAAAATCCTGTGCAAAGCGTGTCAGCTTGGCCATCTCATCCGCTCTGATAGCCGTGATCGTCTCTTCGCCCGCTGGGCTCAGCCGGTAGCAGTAGGTGCCTGCACGTTTGGGATTGGGCTGGCTTTCGATCAGCTGTGCACCCATCAACTCTTTTAAGATGCGCGAGACATATTGTCGTTTCAGCTGCAGCTCGGCGCATAGCATCGGGGCTGTCGCGCCGGGAGATAGCGACAGACCTTCCAAAAGGGCACGTTGCCCGACGGTCACGCCTTTGCGCTGGCTGCCCTGCTCAACTGCTGCCGTGATGTTCCGCAGCAAAGGCCGGGTGGCCTGAACTGCCTGATAAAGCTGATCCAACCTGTGTCCCATACCTGAATGGTAGGAGAAATCGATTTGATTCGTCAACTCAGTTGACAAGATAAAGCGCAGGTTCCGGGTCGCAAGATCGACAGGGGCAAGTTACTGTTCCTGTAACTGATGAGGTGACTGATGAACGTCCAGACAGCAGAAAGCGGATATCATTATAACGTCATGCGGCGCGCGATCGAATTGATCGATCAAGGGGGAGAGAGTCTCAGTCTTGATGAGTTGGCTCGCCAGATGGATATGAGCCCTGCCCACTTTCAGCGTCTGTTCTCACGCTGGACCGGGGTCTCGCCGAAGCGATACCAGCAATACCTGACTCTCGGCCATGCCAAAGCCCTGTTGCACGAGCGTTTCACCACGCTGGAAACCGCTCATAATGTGGGGCTGTCCGGCAGTGGGCGGCTTCATGACCTGTTCCTGAAATGGGAATCCATGAGCCCCGGTGAATATGCCCGCAAAGGCGCAGGTCTCACGATCTACTGGGGCTGGTTCGAGTGCCCCTTTGGCCCTGCGCTGGTTATGGGAACTGACAAGGGAATCTGTGGAATCGCCTTTGGGGCCGAGACAGGCGAGGAGGCGGCGATGGAAGACATGATCTCTCGTTGGCCCAATGCTGATTTTGTCGAGGACCCGATGCGCCTGCGGCCTTGGGTGCTCAGCGCCTTCGGTGCGGCCAGCGACCGGTTGGAGCCGACCCCGCTCTACCTGATCGGCTCACCACTGCAGATCAAGGTATGGGAAGCGCTGATGCACATCCCTTCGGGGCAGGTCACCACCTATTCCGAGATCGCGCAGCGGGTCGGCTCACCCCAAGCGGTGCGCGCCGTAGGCACCGCAGTTGGGCGCAACCCGGTCAGTTGGCTGATCCCCTGCCACCGTGCCTTACGCAAATCGGGCGGCCTGGGTGGCTACCACTGGGGACTGCCCGTCAAGCGCGCCATGCTGGCCTATGAGGCGGCGCAGGCCGACGCCTGATTGACATTCTGGCGCGTCGTTGCCATATGCACGGCAGGTTCGGGTCCCCTGCCGTTCGCGGCCTTAGGCTTTGGTGAAACCCGATTGAATCACATCTGTTGCCCTTTCCAGGCGCGCGGATGGCAATGCGAACCCCGTCCAGATTTCGCGCCCGTTTCAGGAAACGAGGCACACCATGACACATACTCAGAACATCGCTCCGGTTGCGGAGCTGAAAGAGCAGGCAAAACGCCTGCGCAAACGCCTGCAGGACGCCGGAGTGAAGCTATCGCATAGCGAGGCGCTGGAACTGTTGGCGCATCAACTCGGTGCGCGGGATTGGAACACGTTGCACGCGATGGCAGGAAATCGAGTGCAGTTGCGCGTTGGTGACCGGGTTGAGGGCCGATATCTGGGTCAGCCCTTCACCGCCGAAATCCGCGGTCTGACCATGATTGGGGATGGCGGACATCGCCGGGTGACCCTGCAGTTCGACGTGCCCGTAGATGTGGTCCGGTTCGACAGTTTTTCGTCCCTTCGCCAGCGGGTGACAGGTGAGATTGGCTGGGATGGTCGATCCACCCGTCACACGTCGGACGGAGAGCCGCAGCTTATCGTCCGACCTGCCTAAGAAACAAAGCGAGGCACCCTTAGGGTGCCTCACATTTTGATACCACCAAAACCGGGTTATTCGGTAGCCCAGCCCCCGACGGCCTTGACCTCAAGGAAGTCCTCCAAGCCCCAAACCCCGCCTTCGCGGCCATTGCCGGACTGTTTCATCCCACCAAACGGGGACCCAGCGCTGCGCGACTGGCCGTTCATCTCAACCATGCCCGACCGCAAGACGCGAGCCATTCGGTTGGCGCGTGCACCGTCTTGGGTCTGAACATAATTGGTCAGCCCGTAAGGTGTGTCATTGGCAATCTCGATGGCTTCTTCTTCGGTATCGAAGGGGATCATGGTCAGAACCGGGCCAAAGATCTCCTCGCGCGCGATCGTCATCTGGTTATTGGCATCGGCAAAAACCGTTGGGCGCACATAATAGCCCTTGTTCAGCCCCTCTGGCCGACCCGTGCCGCCTGCAACCAGACGCGCGCCCTCATCAATTCCTTTCTGGATCAGGTCCTGAATTTTGGTCCACTGCACTTCGTTCACCACCGGTCCGATATGTCGGCCTTCTTCGGCGGCACTGCCGACGGTGACCTTGTTTGCCACTTCGGCGGCTGTCTCAACCGCCTGATCATAGATCGGACGCTGCACCAGCATCCGGCTGGGCGCGTTACAGCTTTGACCGGTGTTGTTCATCATGTGCAGGACGCCGCGTTTTACCGCCTTTTCGTCGGCATCGGCGAAGACCACATTGGCCCCTTTGCCGCCCAGTTCCAGATGCACTTTCTTCAGTGTATCCGCCGCATTCTTGGAAATCGCAGTGCCCGCGCGGGTCGAACCGGTGAAGCTGACCATATCAACATCTGCGTGCCCCGAGAGCTGAGAGCCCACGCCCACGCCATCGCCATTCACCAGGTTGAAAACACCAGCCGGGAAGCCAGCCTCATCCATCATCTCTGCAAAGATCATCGCGTTTAGCGGACTTTGCTCGGACGGTTTCAGCACCATCGTGCAGCCCGCAATCGCGCCGGCCCCGACTTTGAGCGTGACCTGATTCATCGGCCAATTCCATGGGGTGATCAGGGCTGCCACACCCACCGCTTCATAGATGATCCGGTCATTCGGCGCATGATCGCCCATTGGGCGTTCGAATTGGAACGCCTTGGCGGCACGGATGAAGTTTTTCAGGTGATAGATCCCCGCGCCCGATTGCTGGCTGCGCGCCATATCGATCGGTGCACCCATCTCCATCGACATCGCCTGGGCCAGATCCTCTGAGCGGGTGGCGTAAATATCGACCAGTTTCTCTACCAAAGCGATGCGCTCGTCCACCGGGGTTGCCATCCAACCAGGCAGAGCAGCTTTGGCCGCGGCGACCGCTGCGTTAGTGTCAGCCTCTGACCCTAGCGAGATCACCGCGCATGGTTCTTCGGTCGACGGGTCGATCACTTCGAAATCATTCGGCTCTGATGGGGCGACCCATTTGCCGTTGATATAGAAATCGCGTTTTTCGATCATGGCTCATCCTCCGGATCAGGAATCAATCGACCGAACGGTCGGTTTTCATTCGCACTCTGTCACCCACCCGGGTGTCGGGCAAGGGTAAAACATAATTTGATCAAATTATCTACCTACTGAATCTTCTGACAGCGCAACATGAATGGTTTAACCTCTGCGCAAAGTGATTAGGTTGGCAGCAATCGACTCGCGATTTTTCACAGGAAAGGAGTTTCCCAATGGGTTTGCGCATCAATGATACGGTCCCGAATTTCACCGCAGAGACAGATCAGGGCACCGTCCAGTTTCATGACTGGATTGGCGATAGCTGGGCCATCCTGTTCTCACACCCCAAGGACTTCACCCCTGTTTGCACGACCGAGTTTTCGGCAGTTGCGCAGTTGAACGATGAATGGGCGGCGCGAAACACCAAAGTGATCGGCGTGTCGGTCGATGGTGTCGAAGATCATAAAAAGTGGAAAAAAGATATCGAGGCCTATGGCAACGCCAACCCCGGCTTCCCGATCATCGCCGATGACGGTCTGGCTGTGTCCAAAGCCTTCGACATGCTGCCGGCCGAGGCCTATCTGCCCGACGGCCGCACGCCTGCCGACAGCGCAACTGTACGCTCTGTCTTTATCATCGGACCCGATAAGCAGTTGAAACTGTCCATGACCTACCCGATGACCGTGGGCCGCAACTTTGCCGAGATTCTGCGTGCGCTGGATGGCCTGCAGATGAGCGCCAAGGGCGTGGCAACCCCCGCAAATTGGGTGCCGGGTGAGGATGTGATCATTCCACCTGCGGTCTCCAACGATGAGGCAAAAGAGAAGTTCGGCGAGTTCGAGACGATCTTCCCCTATCTGCGCAAAACCAAAGCGCCGTCGTAATCGGATCAACGGGCAGGGGGCGAAAGCCCCCGCCTTCTTTTAATGCGCAAACGCCGAGGTTGCGCCGCAAGGGGCAGATAGCTCCGGGCGCAGCATCTGCACTTCGTACGGTTTCAGAACCGGCAGCACCGTATCACCATAGCCGCCTGTGTCGGAATGAAGCTCAGGGAACAGCTCGAATAGTTCCTCCTTCACTGCACTGCTCATCGCGTCCAGCGTATATCCGCCGGGATAAAACGATTCCGACCACAATCCTTCGACATTCACCAGCTCATGCTGGTCGAATAGAATGTGAATGTACTCGACGCCCCCGCTTGGCGGAACTTGCGTGATAGACTTGTCGTTGAGCAGAGACTTGGCCGTCGCCAACATCATCGGGTGACTATGATGCAATTCCAATGCAGGTGAGGACACGACAACCCGATGCTGAGGTGACAGCAGCAGATCTCGCGATGGTGTCTGCGGCCCAAGACTGCCCGCACTGATCCGGATCGGGCAATGCTTAGGGGTCTGTCTCAGATCCGCCTCACTCAGCCGTCGCCGACCCACCCAGCGCACGGCCCGACCGGTGCCATCTGTGGTGATCACATGATCGCCTGCTTTGACTTCTTCGATCAGACGCTGGCCCGATGGTGTCAGAATATGTGACCCCGAAGTAAAGCAGACAAAGCTGGGAAGGTTGTCATATTCGACCGCAGGTGCAGTACCCTGGGCCAGTGAGTTGCCTGTCAGTACATCGTTAACAGCAACGTTTCCCGAGGTCACAACGATATATTGCGTGCCTGAGAATTGCAGCAGTGTGTAGGTGACCGGTGCACCTCCGACCGTCGCGCTGTAGCCTTCAAATATTTGAAAGCTGCCGGAGTTGTTCAGCCCGGGGATTGGGAGGGTATCGAACTGTTGGCTGCCGTTGTTGTCCGGATTTTCGAGAAAATTATCATCATCAGTAATGGTGACCTGAAACCCCTGGGTCACCGTCACACTGGGGTTGCCAAACGGATCTCCGTCGATCTCAAAGATGGTGATAGAGGCCAAAGCGCGGCGACGTCCCAGATGATTTGGATTTCCTTAACTTTGAGCTAACTCAACTTAGAAGTGTTAACATATCGTTTACCGTGACGCGCAGGGCTCGAAAGCGGCACTGATCGAAAAAGGCAGATTGGCTATGGTTGGATCGACTGTGGGCACGCCTGCCAAGGCGGTGGTTGGGATCGGATACGTCAGTTGAACGCGGTCTCGCTGCCAAAGGATCGTATCTTCTGATGGCAACTGAAAACCGCACTGACTGCGCTGACCAGGCGAAACATTGCCATGATGTTCGATACCACAGAGGCTGCGTATCTCGAGGCGATCAACTGGGATCCGATTTTGGACGTCGAAAGGTTGCGTTGAAGGCAACCGTGACGCGGCTTTCTTTACTTTGGTTTGGGTGGACCCAATGGGTCAGATAGGATGGAAAAAGGATCATTTCGCCGGCTGCCGGGCGCAGCTTCTTTTTGTTCCGAAACGCACTCGCCTGAAGTATGCGCCAGTGAGGCAACTCGTTTCGAGGGTCGAGAAACTCAATCATTCCAGACGAACCTTCTTCGATCTCGGGTTGAGAAACATAGTACACTCCAGACCAATGCGCGCCGGGATGAGTATGCGGCGCATTGTACCCGCCGGAAGGATTGTCGTTTATCCACCCGAACAGTTTCAGGCGAAGTTTATCCAGTTCAACCTTGTCTGAGACCTTTCGCGTTATTTGAAACACCGCATCTTCAGCCGCGTCTCGCAAATTCTGAATAGCGGGCGCATCGCGATCAAAGAGGTTTCCGTTTGAGTGCCATCCGCCGCGATTGGATTTTGAGGCACCCTCGTCTTCCTCACGCATCTTTTCGGCCTCAAACAGAATCGCCGCATTAAGCGCTGCACTGTTAGGCACCACAAATCGCATCATTGGAGTAGAGAAGAGCTTTTCGAATTTCTTGGCTTCGGGCATATCCTCGGTGTCACCTTCAAAAACTACATGGCTGTAAATTCAGATCGGTCCGAGATCAAATTCAGGAATTTGCTCCTGAAAAATTTTTCGGCGCTCTCCAAATCCACGTTCCCGCACATTGCGCGCATCACCCAGTACCGTTGAGGATATAGTTCTTTGGTTCAAGTCTGGCCTAACCAACCTAAGTTATATTCCCATCGCAAAGCGCCGATGTTTTAGTTCAATTGGCAATTCCTTTGAGGATGGGAACATGAACAAGAAAACTATCGGTCTGACATCAACTTTCGTTCTGATGGCCACCACGGCGCTTTCGCAAACCACCAAGCAAGACATCATCGACGAACTCACAGAACAAGGTTTCCAACGAATCGAAATAACCAACACGCTGTTTGGGAATCTTCGCTTTGAAGCGACTGGACCTGGAATCGAGAGAGAAGTGGTGCTGGGGAAAGACGGAACCATCGTTCGGGATCGTTCAGAGCGAGACGATGAGTTCGACGATGAGGAAGATGACGACGAAGATTTTGATGACGAAGATGACGACGAAGGATTTGATGACGAAGGTGACGATGACGAAGGCGATGGGGAAAACGATAGCGAAGGCGACGATGGTGAGCGCGACAGCGAAGGCGACGATGGTGAGCGCGACAGCGAGGGCGACGATGGCGAGCGCGACAGCGAAGGCGATGACGGCGAACGCGATAGCGAAGGCGATGACGGCGAACGCGATAGCGAAGGCGACGATGGCGAGCGCGACGGTGAAGGTGACGATGGCGAAGGGGATGACGAAGGCGACGATGATTAATTCAGCTTCCAACTTGAGCCCAAGCGAGATTGGGGTTTGAACAAATGGTTTAAAAAAGAAGCCATGTTCAAAGCGGGGATCGCTGTATATGCGATCTCTGCTTTGACGTTTGTGATCGAATTGATTGGCGAAATAACAGGGTACTACATTTTTTCCGCGAGTTGGGTGGTCCATGAAATCACGGCTCTCATCACCCTATTTGGGTTTATTCTTGGGGGGCTTTTGATTTGGCAAAGCCACAGGCTGTTTTTGCGACGTCACCAAGAAGTCAAACAGAACCTGCGAAAGGCTCAAGGCGAGTTTTTTCGAATGCTGGAACTACAGTTCGACCGTTGGGGCCTTAGTGCTGCGGAACGAGATGTTGCACTGCTCACCGTAAAGGGCCTGTCCCTCGCAGAAATAGCTAAACTGCGCGAGACCAGCGAGGGAACAATCAAGTCCCAGAACAATTCAATCTACAAAAAAGCCAAGGTCAAATCGAGGACGCAACTGTTGGGCGCGCTCATAGAAGAGCTTTTGATCGAAGAAAAGAAATAAACCAAGAAACGATCGGATATCGTCGTAAATTCATTCATTTATCGGCAATGAGTAGAAAAGAACGCCCAAGTAGATGCCTCGGGCCTGTAAAACCAACGTTTTAAGTGGTTGCGAGGCTCTGTTTCAGGGCAATGCACTCAACAATCAGAATTGTAGCCTCATCAAAATTGAAGCCTACCCCAGCACCAGCTGATGGTCGGCACATTCCACAGCATCGCTACGGCACTCGTCATTCGCCCAAAGAAAAAGGCCCCGGCGGATCACCGGGGCCTTCGTTCTTGCAAAAGAGGCAGATTACTCTGCGCTTTCCTCTTTCTTTTCTTTCTTCTCGGGAACGATCTCTTCGCCGGTTTCCTGATCGACAACTTTCATCGACAGGCGCACCTTGCCGCGATCGTCAAAGCCCAGCAGCTTGACCTTTACTTCCTGACCTTCTTTCAGAACATCCGACGGATGGTTCAGGCGTCGGTTTTCGATCTGGGACACGTGCACCAGACCGTCGCGCTTGCCAAAGAAGTTCACGAAGGCACCGAAGTCGACGATCTTGACCACTTTACCGGTGTAGATCTGGCCTTCTTCCGGCTCAGCAACGATCGAGTGGATCATCTCATAGGCCTTCTTGATCGATTCACCGTCGGGCGAAGCGATCTTGATGACGCCGTCGTCATTGATGTCGACCTTGGCGCCCGAAACCTCGACGATCTCGCGGATGACCTTGCCGCCTGAACCGATCACTTCACGGATCTTGTCGGTGGGGATGTTCATGGTCTCGATGCGCGGCGCGTGGACCGAGAATTCGTTGGTCTCGGACAGGGCTTTGCCCATCTCACCCAGAATGTGCATCCGGCCGTCCTTGGCTTGCGCTAGGGCTTTCTCCATGATCTCAGGCGTGATGCCCGCAACCTTGATGTCCATCTGCAGCGAGGTGATGCCGTTTTCGGTGCCAGCCACTTTGAAGTCCATGTCGCCAAGGTGGTCTTCGTCACCCAGAATGTCCGACAGGATGGCATAGTTGCCGTCATCTTCCAGGATCAGACCCATGGCCACACCGGCAACCGGTGCTTTGAGCGGAACGCCCGCATCCATCATCGAAAGCGAACCACCGCAAACCGACGCCATCGAGGACGAGCCGTTGGATTCGGTGATCTCCGACACGATGCGGATCGTGTAGGGGAAGTCGGTCGCCGCAGGAAGAACCGCCTGCAGGGCACGCCATGCCAGCTTGCCGTGGCCGATCTCACGACGGCCCGGACCACCCACGCGGCCAACTTCGCCAACCGAGTAGGGGGGGAAGTTGTAGTGCAGCAGGAAGTTCGATTTGAAGTTGCCGTGTAGCGCGTCGATGAACTGTTCGTCGTCACCGGTGCCCAGCGTGGTCACGGCCAATGCCTGAGTCTCACCACGGGTGAACAGGGCAGAACCGTGGGTCCGCGGCAGCATCGAGGTTTCTGCGACGATCGAACGGATATCGGTGGTCGAACGACCGTCGATACGTTTGCCGCCTTTGACGACGTCACCGCGCAGAATGCCAGCTTCCAGCTTCTTCATAGCGGAACCGAGGTTGCCGTCTTCTAGTTGCTCTTCGGTCAACGCTTCCTTGATCGCTTCACGGGCCGCGGCAACAGCGGCGGTGCGCTCTTGCTTGTCGGTGATCGCGAACGCGGCGCGCATCTTCTCTTCACCGGCAGCCGAAACAGCGGCGGACAGCTCCGAGTAATCGGGGGCGACAAATTCGAACGGCTCTTTCGCGGCTTCTTCGGCCAGCGAGATGATCAGGTCGATCACGGGCTGAATTTGCTCATGCGCGAAGTTTACCGCGCCCAGCATTTCCGCCTCGGACAGTTCGTACGCTTCCGATTCCACCATCATCACGGCGTCTTTGGTACCGGCGACAACCAGGTCCAGACGCTGTTCAGGGTTCAGGCGCAGGTCCTGCATGTCGTCGACGGTCGGGTTCAGAACGTATTCGCCATCCTCGAAACCAACGCGGGCACCGGCGATCGGACCCATGAACGGCGCGCCGGAAATGGTCAGAGCAGCGGATGCCGCGATCATCGCAACGATGTCGGGGTCGTTGACCAGATCGTGGGACAGCACGGTGCACATCACCAGAACTTCGTTTTTGAAGCCGTCAACAAACAGCGGGCGGATCGGACGGTCGATCAGACGCGCGGTCAGCGTCTCTTTCTCGGTCGGGCGCGCTTCGCGCTTGAAGAAGCCACCCGGAACCTTACCGGCGGCATAGTATTTTTCTTGATAGTGTACGGTCAGCGGGAAAAAATCCTGACCGGGCTTTTGAGCACGGGCAAAGGTCACGTTCGCCATGACGCTGGTTTCACCCAGCGTGGCAATCACGCTGCCGTCGGCCTGACGGGCAACCTTGCCGGTTTCCAGTGTCAGCGTCTCTTCGCCCCACTGAATCGATTTCTTTGTTACATCAAACATATGCGTATCCTAGAACGGAGCACTCCCGCCCCTGCGGGTCTCCGGTTTGCATGGCGGCCCCATTGCCGCCGACCCCACTTTATCTTCCATTCGAGTGCCGGGGTCAGGGCACAACGTCTCAGATGACAGGCCCATACATCAGTTTGCAAGCTTTGGAAAGTCGGGAGTTTTTGGGGGGCAGGGGATTACCTAACCCCCGCCCAAGCTGGGCAGGGGCCGATGTATCAAAGGATAGCGTGCGCCAATATCATCACCACGCCGCAGCCCAGCGCATATCCGGTGTCGACTGCGATGGCGAAGCCGCTTTTCTGCGCCCATGCCCCGACCGATGCGGCCTGAGCAGCCACCGCAAGGATGGCCAGAACTGCAACGCCAAGGCTATTGGTGGTCTCGGTCACGGCGATCACAGCAGCCAGCAGGATCAGAAATATGATCTGGGCTGCCAGTTGAGGCAGAGGTGGTGTGTCAGGCGGTGTCGGATCGATCCGAGTACCTTCGGCCCAACGTTTCTGAAATCCCACAGGTCCGTAGACCAGCCAGCCCAGCAGAAAGGCGGCGATGACTCCCGCGCCAAGGGCAAGCCAGTTGATCACAGCGCGACCTCCAGCACTTCAAGGATCCGGGTCCAGCCGCCTTCATGATTGTCTCGGCTTTCTTCCGAAGGGAAGCGGATGTGGTGCAGGCGCAATTCAGTACCCTTATCGGTGGGCGTGAAATCTAGCGTCACGGTGGAATCGTCCTGACTGTAAGGAGAGTTCCAAGTGAATTGCAGCCGATTGGGCCGGTCGATCACTTTGTATTCGCCCTCATGCGGAAGGTCCCCGGCCTCGGGCGCGCGCATGATGATCTTGAACCGGCCCCCTACCTTGGCGTCAGAATAAGCTTCGGGCACTGACATGTTGGGACCGGGCAGCATGAACTTGGCCAACATTTCCGGGTCTAGCCAAGCATCAAACACCTTTTCCGGCGGGTGCGGAATGGCGCGGGTTATTTCAAGGGACAGTTCCGTCATCTTCTGGGTCCTCCAAAGCAGTTTCCAAGGCGTCCAGCCGAAGCGCCCAGATCGAACGCAGCCCGGCGAACCAGTCATCCACGGCTGACAAGGGGGCCATCTGCACCTCGATCAGATGCTCGCGCCATTCCGTCCGACGCCGCACCAGCCCAGCATTCTCGAGCACCTTGATGTGCTTGGACACCGAGTTGAGGCTCATATCGAATTGCTGCGCAATATCCGTCACCCGCAAGGGGCCCTGCTGCGCGAGCATCGTTAGGATCACGCGGCGGGTTGGGTCGGACGCGGCCTTCAATATAGCGCTTAGGTCATAGCGATTCTCTCGTTCAACCATTTGGATGAATTACATGCCTTTTCTGCTTCAGTCAACCATTTGGTTGAATAACAGGATATTTGCAGCTCTGAAAGCTAATTCGGTCGCTCCCACCGCCTAACTATTCGCGAAATCGAATATATTTGGTGAAAATTTAGTATCCGTATAGGCTGAAACCACCATACCTGCGGTCGAAACGACGGAAACGCGCCAAGGGAATACGAATATCACCTCCGTCCGCCGGTCAAATACCTTGGCGTTTGCACGTAGCGAACAGAAGGGCAGACGCATGGCACAAACCAAGAAAATGCTGGATCCGGATCCCCGGATTTATGACTTTGAGACCGAATATGAGCTGGGGCAGGACAATGTCCGGCCTTTCGGTCTGGACATCCATAACCCGGTCTTTTTGATCTCTAGTATCCTGATCTTTGCGTTCGTCCTGATCGCGCTGGCAAATCAGGAATCCGCAGCCACGTTCTTTGGCTGGCTCCGGCCATGGCTGACCAGCACGTTTGACTGGTTTCTGGTGCTGTCGGTTGACGCAATCACCCTGTTCTGTCTGGTGCTGATCATCTTGCCTGTGGGCAAGGTGCGGATCGGCGGCAAGGACGCCAAACCCGACTATTCCTACGCCGGATGGATCGCGATGATGTTCGCGGCCGGGATCGGCATCGGGCTGTTGTTCTTCGGCGTGATGGAGCCGGTCTATTACAACTTTGCAGAAGACGGCAACGCCCGCCCGCTGGGCATCGATATCGCTGTGCCGGGTAACGAATACATCGGCATTGTCGGCACGATCCATCATTGGGGTCTCGAAGGCTGGGCTGTATATGCGGCCGTTGGTCTGGCGCTTGCAATCTTCAGCTATAATCTCGGGCTACCATTGACCCTGCGTTCGGCTTTTTATCCGATCCTGGGCGAGCGCGTCTGGGGCTGGTGGGGCCACATCATCGATACTCTGGCAGTATTCGCGACCCTCTTCGGCCTGACCACATCATTGGGTTTGGGCGCACAACAGGTGGCCGCCGGGCTGTATGAGGTCTTTGGCATCGAACCCAGCCCCACCGTCACCGTCCTGCTGATCATAGGCATTACGATGATCGCACTGGGCTCGGTCCTGATGGGCATGGATGCAGGAGTCAAACGGTTGAGTGAGATCAACATGATCATGGCCGTAGGACTGTTCATCTTCGTCATCGTAGTTACCGGTGTCGGAACCGCCATTGCACGGTACTTCAACGTGATGGTGGATTACGTGACCCATCTACCGGCCCTGTCCAATCCGTTCGGTCGGGAAGACACCAGCTACTTCCACGGCTGGACAACCTTCTACTGGGCCTGGTGGATTGCGTGGTCACCTTTCGTGGGCATGTTCATCGCCCGCATTTCCAAAGGTCGTACGGTGCGTGAGTTCGTGATCTGCGCCTTGTTGGCACCCACTGCGGTTTGCGCCCTGTGGATGTCGACCTTTGGTGGCGCCGCAATTGACATGCTGAACGCAGGCGGAGCAGAGGGCGTCCGCGCCACAGTGATCGAAAGCTATGCCCCCGAGGGCGCGCTGTTCGGCTTCCTGAAAGAGCTGCCGCTTTACGGCATCATTGCCCCGATCGCTCTGATCCTGATCGTTGTGTTCTTTGTCACATCGTCGGACTCAGGCTCGCTGGTGATCGATACGATCACGGCAGGCGGCAAGATGGACGCACCGGTTGTGCAACGCGTGTTCTGGTGCACGCTTGAAGGCCTCGTCGCAATCGCACTGCTGCTGGGCGGAGGTCTCTCTGCCTTGCAAGGGGCAGCGGTGTCGACTGGAATTCCGTTTACCTTGGTGGTTCTGATCATGTGCTACTGCCTGTGGCTGGCGCTTAAATCAGAAAAGGCCAAGATGTAACTGGGATTATCCTGAGAAAACCGAAACGCCCGCCAATTCGGCGGGCGTTTTTGGTCCGGAGCGGCCCCTGTAGCGCGTGCCCATGCAGCAGTCGTCGGGAGCGTACCAAACGGCGGTCAGTGCAGCGAATCCTCGCGTTTGCCTTGGGTTGGATATTCCATCTTTTCATCTTCTAGGATCCCGCGAAGAACCGCCGCTGTCTCAACCTTCGAAATTGCCTTCTTATGGTCGTAGGGATTATTCAAAATCGACCGCGCATTTGTGGCGTTGGACGTCTCAGACATCTTGGTTGCAAACACCCGGCTCAGAATTGTCTTCAATGGCATCATTCAACTCCCGCAACATATGGTCATCAAATCCTTGCCGCTGCGGGTCAGGTCCAAGCCACTTGAGGGAAGGGCTCAAAGACCAACTTCCGTGAGTGTGAACCCGCAGCGACACCGTCCATGTAGGAAAAATGGGGTGCCGAGAAAGGGGGAAGAAATCTGCTGTTTGCATCATTTTTTTGACCGCTTGGAAAAAAATCACGGCACTTCTTACGCTTACGTCAACCTTCTAACCTAGGGCCCGACTTTCGCGACGCGGCGTCACAATTCGAAACCCAAGGTCAGCCCCCCGGATACCGCCCGTCGCCGCGCCAAATTGGACAGAAAACAAAAGAGCTCATACCCTGACTCCGGGCAAATCTTGGCGCAGCGCGTGTTTCTTGTGATGTGGCCGGCCCCCTCGACGTTTTGAAATTGGATTATTCCGGGACCGTAATGAGGAAGCTGTTATGAACCTTTCACGATTGTCTCTGTTGCTGGTCGTTTTCATTGACGTGATGGGTTTTGGATTGATCGTGCCGATTTTCAACACGATCCTGCTGGATCCACACCAGGCTTTCCTCGCACATGGAACAGCGACGAATATCCGCCAGCTCGACTATACGATTCTGATTGTCGTCTTCTTTCTGTTCTACTTTTTCGGGGCGGCCTTCATCGCCAAGTTGTCGGACTATATCGGGCGTAAAACAGGCATCATGATCTGCCTTACCGGTGCCCTGATCGGCTATGTTCTGACTGTGGCCGCGATCATGACGTCCAGCTATTGGCTGTTGCTTTTGGGGCGCGCCATTTCCGGGTTTACGACGGCCAACCAACCCATTGCGCAGGCCGCATTGATCGACATCAGCCATGACGATCAGGAGAAATCAAAAAACCTCGGGATGATTGTTGCGGCATCCGCGCTGGGCCTGCTCGGGGGGCCACTGATTTCAGGATTGCTCAGCGACCAAAACCTGATGGGGTCATTTGCGTCACTGGAACTGCCTTTCTACGTCGCCATTGCCCTGATCCTGATCAACATGGCACTGATTCTGTTCTTCTTCTCCGAACCCGGTTTCAAAAGACAAAAAATTGACTTCGGGCTTTTAGATGTTGTTTTGAACCTGTGGAAAGTCTTCTCGCACCCGGTCGTTTTGCGGCTTTCGGTCGTCATGTTGTTCTCGCTGATGTGCCTGAATGCGTTTTTCTTCTTCATCGACACGTATCTGCTGACCCGGTTCAAGTTCAGTACGCTTCAAAACAGCATGGCCCTCGCCGTGTTCGGAGGCTCCATGGCCTTTGGCAGTGCCTACCTCACCGCGCCGCTGCACGAGCGGTACAAAAAGTTTCCGATTCTGTATGTCTCCATTGCAGCGATGGCACTTGGGATATTGGCCTTCATGCTGAACCCCATGGCCGATCTGACCTATGTCCTGATTGTTCCGATAACCATCGCGTTCGCGATCATGTACCCGACCATGCTTTCGTTGTTTTCCGCGAGCGTCGGCCCAACCGAGCAAGGTTGGGTCATGGGTGTGACAGTCGCCATCTACGCGTTGGGCTCCGGGACCATTACGGCCCTCAGCGGGTCCCTCATGGCTATCAATTTGCGGATGCCTTTCGTGCTCGCGGTCATCTGCGGTGTACTGGCATTGATTGCGATGGCGAAACTGTTTCGCCATCCCGGCGTTCAGGCGCTTGATACCAAAGGCAAGTAGGTTTCATCAGTGTGTCCCGAACGAAAATGGGCGCGCCCGCTACAGGCACGCCCAGTAAAAAAGGGAGGACTATGAAAAACCTGACGCTCGAAACAAAAGAAGCGCCTACTCACTAACACCCTCAGAATGGCGCAATCTTTGACCGCGTTCAGTGAAGTGGTTCACAGGAAGTTAAAAAAGTTTGCGCTTCTTTGCGTAGCGGTAAGGTTTGGGCCGCGGGTATGTGTGTGCCGTCTCTCATGAACATGGCGGGAAATCCGCGCGCCGCACAGTTCACTGGATTAGAGAGTGACCAAAACAAATACGCCCACCAAATGGCGGGCGTACAAGATGTACAATTTGTACGAACAGGGCCTCAGCGCCTGTACAACATGAACAAAACGCGTTTAGCGGCGGATGCCCAGCTTTTTGATCAGGTCCTGATAGCGTGCTTCTTCTTTGCCCTTCAGATAGTCCAGCAGCTTACGGCGCTGAGCAACCATCTTCAGCAGACCACGACGACCGTGGTTGTCTTTCTTGTGGGTTTTGAAGTGCTCGGTCAGGGTGTTGATGCGCGAGGTCAGGATAGCAACCTGGACTTCAGGCGAACCAGTGTCGCCGTCCTTGGTTGCGAATTCTTTCATGACGCGTGCTTTATCAGCGGCAGTAATCGACATCGGGGTCTCCTTTAAAGGTTAGAGTTGATGGCGCAGGCCGGGATGTCGTCCAGCACAGGCCCATGGAGAAAACCGCACCGATTCCGATGCGGATGGGCGCGTATAGGCGCATTCACCGCAAATGGCAAAGGGATTCTGCAGGCTCAACTGGTGAAGGCGTACTGCTCCAACTGGGCTTCGGTCACAAACTGAATATCTTCAACAGTCAGACCCTCTGCGCCAAAAAGCTGAGCGACGTCTTCGCCATTGACCCGAACATGGGTCAAGCTGTTGTTTTCACTGTCCTGTTCGATCGTCAATTCCGGTTCTTCCGGGTTGTCCCAGGTGATCAGAAGCTTGTCGTGACCGATCTGGAAATCCATGATTGTCGTGGCTTCCTGCTCGGGGTCGGACTGTACAACGATCTCGTCCTCGCCCTCTCCACCGGTGACCACATCGCCGTCTTCGGCAAGAATGACGTCGTCCCCAGAGCCCCCGTTTAGGAAGTCGCGCGCAGGCTCGTCCGGACCATCTTCTCCGGACAAGATGTCATCACCATCTCCGCCAAACAGGGCGTCTTCACCGGCACCCCCAACAAGGTAGTCGTCGCCATCTCCGCCTTGTAGCGCGTCGTCGCCGTCATCGCCGCTTAACGTGTCATCGCCCTGACCACCAAAAAGCCGGTCATTCCCATCACCGCCGCTCAGATCATCTGTTCCGAAATGACCATACAGGTCGTCATTTCCTGACATTCCGTCCAGCGCGTCGTCACCATATTCACCATGGAGCACATCATTCCCGAGGTTGCCAAACAGGACGTCCCCGCCACCTCCGCCATACAACACGTCGTTGCCGGCGCCGCCGTCGATCCAGTCGTCCCCGCCATATCCGTTGATCTGATCGTTGCCTTCCTGCCCGGTCAGAACATCCGCATCCTCATCGCCCGCAATGACCAGATCGCCTTCATACTCGGACACAATCTCACCAGTGTCAGAGTCGGTTTCCTCGGCAGAGCTGGGCTCGTCGACATTCTCGTCCGCGTCAAGCAAATTGCCTTCCGACAGGTCGTCGTCGGCCGTTTCCTCGATGCGATCGTCTTCATCCTCGTCATCGCCTTTGTCTTCTGGCACAAGTACGTCGCTGATTGCGTAGGCCGCACCACCCATGGCGGCCATTCCGAATAATCCGATCAGAAACATATCTACCCTCCGCAAGCACAATGGCTCCGAGTGTAAAACCTCTCATGCAAACAATGGCTTGGTCAAAGCGAAGCTGAGAGCTTGGTTAACCCTTTATCACCAGGCTTCGGGCTGCTGAGTGTACGCAATGTAGAGAGGATGCTTCGGATGTCCGTCCTTGGTCAGCCCAAGGTGGAACAAGGGCTGGCCCGTGCCGCGCAGCAAGTCCTCAACTGCGGGGCCGCGTTCCAGATGTGCGCCATGGGTGCCCCAGGCGGCGATGACCTGATCCGCCCATTCCACGCCGTCCAGGATGGCTGCGTCATTCTCAGGCCCCACCGGATCTGAAGATGCACGCATCTTGCGCGGATCAGTGTCGCGCCAGGCAAAGATATTGGTGACCTGAAAAGCTCCGAAACCCAGTGTGCGTGCGCGACGCTCGCAACGTTCCACCGTGGGGTCGTTCTGCACCTCGGTCGCCGTCGACGGATTCAGCATCACAAACAACGCCTTGCGGCCCGCCGGGTTCCAGATACGGGTCAGGCTATAGCGGTATTTTTCGCAATCGGAGTAGATGGCAGTCGAGGGCGCGTCGCCCTTGGTGTGAGAACGGGTGATCATGCAGTCGGGTTTGGCTGGAATTAGGCCCGTTTACAAGGGGCGATGTCCTGATCCTTAACTTGTGCTATACCTGCCTTCATTTGAACGGCTTATTCTGGGGGGAAGACATGACATTCGAGACATTGGATCCGGCGGATTGGGAGCAGACCCGCAAATTAGCACATGAGATGTTGGATATGGCGTTGGATCATACGCGTGATGTGCGTGATAGGTCGATATGGAAAGATATGCCGACTGCGATACGCAACGGGTTCGAAACGCCTGCACCTCAGCAGGGTATGCCGTTGGGTGATTTGATGGATGATGTCCAGTCTCAGGTCATGCAGTATCCAATGGGCAATATTCATCCCCGGTTTTGGGGCTGGTATATGGGCGCGAGCAATTTCACTGGCGCGATGGCGGATTTTCTGGCTGCGGTTCAGGGTTCGAACCTTGGGGGTGGGAATCATGCGGCAGCCCTGATCGACCGACAAGTCGTCGACTGGCTACGCGAGATGATCGGTCTGCCGGAGGGGGCCAGTGGGACATTGGTCAGCGGCGGCAGCGTGGCAAACTTGATCGGGCTGACGGTGGCCCGCAACGTCAAATCCGGGATCGACATGCGCGAAGAGGGCATCGCCGCCATGGATAAGCCGATGCGGTATTACGGATCGGATCAGATGCACAGTTGTCACCAAAAGTCGCTCGAAACACTGGGCCTGGGCAACAAGGCGCTGCGGCGTATTCCTACGCAAGACGATTTGACGATGGATCTTGAAGCGCTTGCCGGCATGGTCGCGCAGGATCGCGCAGACGGCCTTAACCCCGCTTGTGTGATTGCCACCGCCGGAACCGTGAACACAGGCGCCATCGACGACTTGTCGGCGATTGCCGATTTCTGCCGCGAGGAAGGCCTGTGGTTTCATGTTGACGGCTGTATCGGTGCGTTAATTGCAATCGCCCATGATAACAGTTGGCGCGTGTCCGGCATCGAACGCGCGGATTCCGTCGCGCTCGACCCACACAAATGGTTACATGCGCCTTTCGAAGTGGGTTGCGCGTTAGTGCGAAGCCATGATGCCCACCACGCGACATTCACTCTGACCCCGGAATACCTGGAACCGCAATCCCGAGGCGTCGCCGGGGCGGCGTTTTTGCACGATTACGGCATTCAGACTTCGCGTGGGTTTCGAGCGCTCAAGGTCTGGATGTCCTTGAAGGAGCACGGCGTTCAGAAATTCGGCAGGCTCATTGATCAGGATATCGAAAAGGCGCGTTATCTGACTTCGCTGATCGAGGCAGAGGATGACCTCACCTTGATGTTCCCCACCAACATAAACATCGTTTGTTTCCGCTATGACCCGGGCGGTCTCAGCCCCGAAACTCTGCGTGCGATTAACAGCGAAATCATGTTGTGCCTGCAAGAGGAAGGCACAGCGGTTTTATCGGATACAACGGTTCATGGGGCGCATTGCCTACGGGTGGCGGTCAACAATCACCGCACGCAAAAGCAGGATCTGGATCTACTGGTGTCCGAGATACTTCGACTGGGTCACAAATTGCGTATCGCCGCCTGAACAGTCATCAGTTGGCGGCAAAGACGCGGCTTGGGTACAATTCGCCCGACTTGTAAATTCCTACGGCCACGGCCTTGCCATCCAGCGAGGCCCAGGCCTCGTCGCCGTATTCCACGTCAGAGGCGAGCACCATGCCCGGATTGCCATTCCGCAGACGGGTGGCTCCTTCAGAGGTGCATTTCAGCTCGGGTAGGTCCGACAAGCCGGTTTCCAGCGGATGCAGATAATCATCCAGAGCGGTGGTTTTGGCCATCTCGTCGATCTGTTCGATGGTCAGGCCATCCTCGGCCTCAAACGGGCCGGACCAGATGCGGCGCAGTTTTTTCACGTGGCCGTGGCAGCCGAGCGCTTCGCCCAGATCACGCGCAATGGAACGGACATAGCCACCTTTGCCACAGGTCATCTCCAGCACGACGTGGTCTTCGTCGGGGCGGTCGATCAGCACCAGTTCCTCTACCCAAAGAGGGCGGGCGGTCAGTTCTACATCCTCGCCATCTCGGGCCAGCTTATAGGCGCGTTGACCGTCGATTTTCACGGCCGAGAACTTGGGCGGCACCTGTTTGATATCGCCCAGAAACGGGCCGAGCGCTTGTTTGATATCCTCATCCGAGGGGCGCGCAATGCTTTCAGCGATGACTTCGCCCTCGGCATCATCGGTGTTGGTGGCCTGCCCCAGCCGCACGGTGAAGGTGTAGGCCTTCAGCGCATCGGTGATGTAGGGGACGGTCTTGGTTGCCTCACCCAGCGCAACGGCCAGAACGCCGGTCGCCTCGGGGTCCAGCGTGCCCGCATGGCCGGCTTTCTTGGCGTCCATCGCCCAACGCACCTTGTTGACCACCGCGGTCGAAGTCATGCCAGCGGGCTTGTCCACCACCAGCCAACCGGAAATGTCGCGGCCCTTGCGTTTGCGTCCCATTCTACACCTTGAGTCTTGCTGAGGCGCGCGAGTTAGCGGATCGTTTCGATGCTGTCAATTTGCCGGAACGTCCTCGACGACACCCACGATGGGTCCCAGCGAAAACCCGATATCCGACCGGTTGCTGGCGCGATCATACATGCGGGAAATGTTGCCATCTAGAAACAGCGCATTCGGTGTTTTTAATACATCGCGGAATAGGCTGCCAAATTCAAAGAAAGTGACGTAATCGTCCGAGATCGCAAACACCGCACGCGTGCCATCGGCGCTGGTGCCCACCCCGTTTCGGGTGTAGCGCGAGGTTGAATCCGGCAGAAAGCGAGGGTGTAACTCTCCGTTGATCACCAGCATGGGGCCCGATTGTGTCGCAAAGCGGCACTGCGGCGCCTGATCGACGAAATCCAAAGTCTCGAACACATCAGAACGGTTTTTACGGATGCAGAACACACCGTTGGGCAGCAGGCCGAAATTGCCGGGTCCGGCATTCGGTATCACGCGCATCTGCTCTTCCCCCTCTTCGACATAGTGGCCGACGGGCGAGCGGTCGTCATGGTACATGCCTGCATTCATCGCAAAGACGAGCCTTTTCCCCTGAGGCTCCAACGCCTCATTCACCGAAGAGAAATGACCCAGCAGATCGCCATTTTCATCGTTCAGAAACAGGCGCAAATCTTCCGAGGTATCTACCTCGCAAACCGTATATCGCTTGTCCTCATGAGTCAGCTTCTCGCAAGTGACTGCAGAGACTTGCGCGGCCCAAAGGACAGCACACAGCGTGACAAGGGTACGGATCACTCGTCCAGATCGCGGCGTACCGCGTCCTGATTAAACATACGGCGGGTGTCGTCCAGTCGATCAAACGTGTCGTCCAAACGGAACCGCAGGTCGGGTGAGAATTTCAGGCCCACCTTCTTGCCCACTGCGCGCCGAAGCTCACCCTTGTTTCGAGCGAGCAGTTCGATCACGTCCTCCTGCCCCTTGCCGCCCAAGGGCAGCACATAGGCGGTGGCGATCTTCAGATCGGGCGAGGTGCGCACCTCACCCACAGTGATCGACATGCGGTTCAGGTCGGGGTCGTGGACATCTCCGCGCGCCAGAACCTCGGACAGGGTGCGGCGGATCAGTTCGCCGACGCGCAGCTGTCGTTGGGATGGGCCGGGGCCATCGTGGAATTTGTTCTTTGCCATGCCCCCCGATCTAAGCCCAAAGCGGGGCTTTGCCAAGCGGGCGCGAACCGGGTAGGAGGCTTTGAGCCGACTTTAGAAAGGACCAGCGCAATGACCCATATTCCGGGGATCGTCATCACAGGGGCTTCGGGCCGTATGGGGCAGATGCTGATCAAGACCGTGTCTGAGAGCGATCAGGTGCGTCTGGTTGGTGTGGTCGAGCGAAAGGGCCATGACTGGATCGGTCAGGATGTAGGTCAGGTGATGGGCGGGCAGGCGCTCGGTGTTACCGTTACTGACGATCCGCTGGAGGCATTTGCACAGGCGCAGGCCGTCATCGACTTTACTGCGCCCGAAGCGACACTGGAATTTGCCGCACTGGCCGCGCAGGCGCGGTGCGTTCACGTAATTGGCACTACCGGCATGAATAACGAACAGATCGCCGCGCTGGAACCTGCCGCGCGCCATGCTGTGATTGTGCGGGCCGGGAATATGAGCCTTGGGGTCAATCTGTTGGTGCAGCTCACCAAAAAGGTTGCCGCCGCGCTGGATGAGGATTTCGATATCGAGGTCATCGAGGGGCATCACCATCACAAGGTCGATGCGCCTTCAGGCACGGCTTTGATGCTGGGCGAAGCTGCCGCAGAAGGGCGCGGTGTCAAGTTGTCGGATGTGGCCGATAGGGGCCGCGACGGTATTACCGGTGCGCGCAAACGCGGCGACATCGGCTTCCACGCCATTCGTGGCGGAGACATTGTCGGCGAACACGATGTCCTGTTCGCGGCACCCGGTGAGCGTATCGTGTTGCGCCATCTGGCTACTGACCGTGCGATCTTTGCTCGTGGGGCGCTCAAAGCCGCGTTGTGGGGTCAAGGCAAGGCGCCGGGCCAGTATGACATGGTGGATGTTCTGGGGCTGTAGGCTTCAGGATCAAGAGCCAAGAAAATTCGACGAATTTTCTTAGCTCTATCGATCGGGCAGATGAAAGTTGTCTCAGCTTGCCTGAATGTGCCGGTCGACCATCCGTTGTACCATCGGTGCGAAATGGGCAAAATCCGGGGTCTCCATATCAGCGCGTTTTCCCGCTTCGTCCAGATAACGGACCTGAATGATTTCTTTCAGGTTCGGATTTGCCTCGAACTCGGCTATCTCCTTGGCACTCATCGGACCACCCTGCAGTTCCAGCGTATGGACCGAGGCTTCGGACAGGCGATTGAAATACTCCGGCTTGGTGGCGCAGAGATACCGCTTGGCTGCCACGTGGTACCGGCAGCAATCGGTGATGACCGACGGAAAGAACTGCTCCAACACCTCTGCACCCGCATCTTCATGATGCCGGTCCTCGGTATCGTCCGGATGGTAAGTGCCGAATTCCGACGTAAAATGGCCAATGTCGTGCAACAGCGCACCGACGATGATTTCTTCAGACTGTCCGTTCTGTTCCGCAATCGTGGCACCCTGCAGCATGTGCTGGGCCATGGTGACGGGTTCCCCCAGATATTCCTCACCCCCCCGACGATCGAAGATGTCACCGATAAAGGCCACGATATTGTCCCGGTTTAAGGTCGAGAAATCGGGTTTCATTCCGCCGCCTCCGGTTGTGTCATCTGCATGGCGGCCAGTGTCGAAAGCAGCCCATCCTTGTCAGCATAGCATCCCTGCAACCAGCGAGACCCGGCCCCGGAATAGCCCAGCCGTGCATGCATTACGCGAGTGTTGTCGACGATGAAACTTTCGCCCGGTTCCAGCTTGAAAGACACGCCCATAGCGGGATCGTCAATGATCTCACCCAGCTGGCGATAGGCTGCATAGTAGGCTTCCATCTTGTCAAAGGGTACATCCACGAACGGCGCAGACGAGCGGTTGTTGAAGCGAATGCCGATCAACTCGCCATCGGGGGAAAGCTCGATCATCGGGCGACGTGACCGCAAACAGACCCCGTCCGAACCTTTATACTCGAACCGTGCCGGATAGCCTGCAAGCAAGGCGAAGCCCTCGGGGTTCAGATCGCGCAGTCGCTCAGCCGCGCGGAAACCATCGACAACGATGGAATCGCCGCCTTCGGCCGAATTCTCAAGGCAGTAGAGGATTTGCAGTGTCGGCACCGGGTCGCGATAAGGGTTGTCGGTATGGGCCTGCAACCCCAACCCGGTATAGGCGAGGTTGGTCGGGTTCACCTCGGTCTGAACCTCGAAATAGGGGCCATAATTTGTCTGGCGCACGTAGCCGAACAGATCGGCCACTTTCAGCAGCGATTCGGGCTCGGTTGGGCCACCTGTCAGCTTGGCAAAGCCGTACTCCGCGACGGCAGCCAGCCAGCTGCGCTTGGCCTCCGGGTCGGTGTGCACCCTTTCCCAGTCACCGCTGGGGGCGCTGATACCACGCTCCCATGTGGTGACGCCGGATGCGGTGCGGCCAACGTCTTGCGCCTGTTCGCGGTCATAAACGTGATCGGCCAGCCAATCGGCAGGGAACATCACGGATTTGTTTTCGGGCTGAAAGGTAACACTCAGATCGCCATTTTGGATCTCGGCAGCGCTGACCGAGATATTGGAGGGGATATCGCCGATTGTGATCAGGCGCTGCCCGTTGCCGGGGGCGCGGGTCTCGGGGTCCAGCGCATTGTCGCGCAGCCAAATGGCGTGAAATCTGGCCTGGGTACCATCGGAAAATGCGACGGTGACCATGGAAGGGTCGAAAGTAGCTGAGCGCAGCATGGGGTCTCTCCTGTTCGGCGCGGGCTTTGCTTGAGGAGATATGCGCTTCGTGGCATTACTACAATTAAACCTTATTGCCACTGAGGGCTGGAAATACTTATGGCTAAGAAGCAGATCGGTTTACCTCCTCTGGACTGGCTGCGCGTGTTCGAAGCCGCCGGGCGATTGGGCGGTTTTTCTGCTGCCGCGCGCGAATTTGGTCTGACGCAGGCGGCAGTCAGTCAACGGATCGGAAATCTTGAGGCATGGCTGGGCAGGTCATTATTTTTGCGCGAGGCGCGGGGCGTGTCGCTGACCATCGAAGGCGAAAGCTATCTCCCATTGGTGCAGGACAGCCTGCAAGCACTGGAACGCAATACCGAGGATCTGTTCGGCAAATCCCCGCGCGAACTTCGGGTCGCGGGACTTTCGTCGCACATCCACGCGCTGGTTCTGCCAGCCTTGCCCGCATTTCTTGAAGCGCAGCCCAATGTGCGTGTAATGACAGATTCGATGGCGCGCCGCGCCTCGCTGGAGGAAGAGCGTACCTGGCTGCAGATCCGCTATGGCAGAGGCGTTTGGCCTGGACGAAAGGCAAAGCTAATTGCGCCTGAAGTTCTGGCACCGATGGCCGCATCTGGCATCAAGTGGGGTGCGCCGCTGATTGATTTGCGCGGAGAACGCCCGGGTTGGAAGGACTGGGCGCAGGTAGCGGGGGTTGATGAATTACCGGCTGGTCGGATCAGTTTTGACTCGGTAGGTCACGCGATCACGGCCGCGCGTCAGGGCATGGGGATCGCGTTGGGTTCACTACCGTTGGCTTCGGGCGGCTTAAAGACTGGTCAGTTACACAGATTGGATATGCCCGAGCTTCGGACAAAGGATGGCTATTGGCTGACCTGGCCCGAGGATCGGGCAAGGTCGAAACGGCAAAGAGCGTTGATAGACGACTTTCTGCAGGCGCTTCGGGGCGCGGCCTGATCAGAAGTCGATGGCGATGCCCTTTTTCTCCCAATCGCCATAGCGGGCCGGATCGGGACCGTCGCGCCCACCCAGTTCCTTGGGCTGCGCCTTGGCTTCCGCTTCGGCCTTTTTGCGACGTTCCTCAGCCTCGGCCAATGCGCGCTGAGCGGCGGGGGGCAGGTCTTTGCGCTCGTCACTCATGACATCGGGTTCCTTTCTGTTCAGGGCCTTGATATACGCCCTCGTCCGCCCAAGGCAATGCGGCAAAGGTCACGAGAGGCACTCAGCATCATGTCAAACTCTGCAACCGCCGCGCGGCGCAGTGCAATCTATCTGCTGGATCAGATATTGGGCGAGGGGCGGCTGTTACCTGAATGTCTGGCGGCGGGCGCATTGGATCGTCTGGTACCCGAGGATCGCGCGCGCGCGCAGCGTCTGACTATTGAAACCCTACGCGGGCTTGAGCGTGCCGACCGGCTGTTGGCCGATCACTTGCGGCAGACACCGGCGCTAACGGTGCATAACGCGCTGCGGCTTGGAACGGTCGAGTTGTGTCAGGGCGAGGCCGCGCATGGCGTGGTCAATTCGATGGTCGAGATCGTGGGACGCTCGCGCAAGCATGGGCGGCTCAAGGGGTTGGTGAATGCAGTCTTGCGCAAGATTGCCGCCGATGGGCCGGATGCTTGGCCCAAGATGCGCGTGCCCCGTCTGCCCGACTGGCTGCGCGATCCTCTGATCATGGCGTGGGGCGATGACGCGGTAAAGGGTATGGAACAGGCCCATTTCAATGGTGCACCGCTGGACGTGACGCTGAAACCGGGCGCTGAGGCGCCGGGCGGAGAAGCCCTGCCCACCGGCTCAGTCCGTTTGCAGGATGCGGGGCAGGTGTCGGCTTTGCCGGGCTACAAGCGTGGAAACTGGTGGGTTCAGGATGCGGCAGCGGCGCTGCCTGTGCGCGTGCTGGCCCCGAAAGCCGGGGAAAAGGTGTTGGACCTTTGCGCCGCGCCCGGTGGCAAGACGTTGCAATTGGCTGTGGTAGGGGCAGAAGTCACGGCGCTGGATATCTCCGAAACACGGTTGGAGCGGGTGCGCGAGAACCTGAAACGGACAGGTTTGAAGGCTAAGGTGATCGCTGGTGATGCGCTGGACCATCAGGGCCAGTATGATGCCATCCTGCTCGACGCGCCGTGTTCGGCCACGGGCACGATTCGCCGCCATCCTGATTTACCCTTCGCCAAGGATGGCTCGGAATTCGGGGGATTGATCGAGCTACAGGCCCGTATGCTGGCCCATGCCTGGACCCTGCTCAAACCCGGAGGCCGATTGGTATATTGCACCTGTTCCTTGTTGCCGGACGAAGGAGAGGTGCAGATCGAAGAGGCGCTGGATCAATACCCGGATATGCAGATTGACCGTGCGGCGCTTGAGATTGCGGGCGTTGAACCGGACTGGATTACAGAAGAAGGTGGCTTGCGTCTGCGCCCGGATTTCTGGCCGGACAAGGGTAGCATGGACGGGTTCTATATCGCCTGTCTGAACAAATCCGCTTGAGGCGACGCTTTTCGATGACTTGACGCGCGGACCGGTCTATCGTGTGTTCAAGCGCCCGCAGAGCGCAAGGGGCAGAGTCGCAAGCGTCATGTCAGAATCGGACACAATGGCCAATCGCTGGATGCGGTTTCAGAACCGCCTTTACGCGCGCCTGAGCCAAAGGCGGAAGGCGGTTTCGGGATTCGTCAGCCAGCCTGAGCCGCGCACCGTCGGTTCGTATGCACGCGGGCGACAACTGGTGGCCGGGAATCTCCTTTTCGCTGGATATCTGGTCGAGGCGGATGACACCGATCTCTGGGATGTTGCTGCGCCCAGTCCGGATTTTGATGATGAACGCCACGGTTTCATCTGGCTGGATGATCTGGCAGCCGTCGGCGATATGCGCGCCCGTGAAAAGGCGCAGCGATGGGTCTGGTGCTGGATCACCGCACATGGGCGCGGGAAGGGACCCGGCTGGGCGCCGGACCTGACCGGGCGTCGGGTGATGCGCTGGATCAACCACGCGCAATTTCTGCAACGCGGCGCTGATGAGGCGCAAAGCAGAGCTTTCTTCCGCTCCTTGGCACAACAAACATGGTTTCTTTCCAAACGCTGGACAGCAGCAACACCAGGATTGCCGAGATTCGAAGCGCTCGCAGGGCTGGTTCAGGCTGGTTTGGCCCTGGAGGGGTTGGAGCAACTGGCTGATCCCGCATTGCGCGCACTGGCCCGGGAATGCGACCGCCAGATCGATGCCGAGGGCGGCATTCTCACCCGCAACCCTGAGGAATTGCTGGAGGTCTTCACTCTGCTGGCCTGGACCTCTGCTGCACTTGGTGAAGTTGGCCGAGGCACGCCTGCCTCTCAGACCGGGGCGATCAAGCGCATTGCACCTACTCTGCGAAATCTGCGTCATGCAGATGGATCTCTGGCCAGATTTCACGGGGGCGGGCGTGGGCTTGAAGGGCGGCTGGATCAGGCACTGGCACAAAGCGGTGTCAAGCCGCAGCAGCATTCGGACCTGTCAATGGGTTATGCACGGCTTGCCGCCTCGAGAACCACGGTTCTGGTGGATGCCAGCGCGCCTCCCAAAGGTGCTGCGTCGTTCAACGCCCACGCATCCTCGCTTGCGTTTGAGCTGACCTCGGGGCGCCGTCCTCTGATCGTGAACTGTGGATCAGGCGGCAGTTTTGGGCAGGAATGGCGCAGGGCAGGGCGCGCGACCCCGTCGCATTCGACCCTATGCGTCGAAGGGTATTCCAGCGCCCGGCTTGCAGAAGGCGCAAATGGGTCGTCGCAGGAAGCATTGGTGGATGGCCCGCAGGATGTGCCCGTGGATTTCGAGGATGCATTCGAAGGCACCCGCTTTATGGTGGGTCATGACGGCTACGCCAAAGTGTTTGGCCTGACCCATGCCCGCACGCTTGAACTGCGCTTTGACGGGCGTGAGCTGGTGGGCGAGGATATTCTGCTGACCGCAACCGACAAAGCCAAACGGCAGTTCGATCGCGCGATGGACGGGGCAGGTCTGCAGGGGATAGCCTTTGACATCCGGTTTCACCTGCATCCTGACGTTGATGCGGCACTTGATCTGGGTGGCGCTGCGGTGTCGATGGCGCTCAAGAGCGGTGAGATCTGGGTTTTCCGCCATGATGGCGTTGGAAAGTTGTCAGTTGAACCAAGCGTTTACCTTGAAAAAGGCCGTTTGAAGCCACGCGCGACAAAACAGATCGTTCTATCTGGGCGCGCAATGGAGTATGCGACGCGCATCCGGTGGACGCTCAGCAAGGCTCAGGATACAGCCTATGCCGTGCGGGATACGCACCGGGACGAGCCCGTTTTCGACTGACGCCAAAAGGACCTTTGGACCCATGACCGACCTTCACCCCGTGCGCCGCGCGTTGCTTTCCGTTTCCGACAAAACCGGGCTGATCGAGCTGGGAACGGCGTTGGCCGAACGCGGGGTTGAACTGCTTTCGACCGGCGGTACCGCGAAGGCGCTACGCGATGCGGGGTTGGAGGTGAAAGATGTCAGCGAGATCACCGGCTTCCCCGAGATGATGGATGGCCGGGTCAAAACGCTGCACCCGATGGTCCATGGCGGGCTGCTGGCTCTGCGCGATAATGACACCCATGTCGCCGCGATGAACGAACATGGTATCGGCGCAATCGACCTGCTTGTGGTAAATCTCTACCCGTTTGAAGCGACCGTGGCTAAAGGCGCTGCCTATGATGAGTGCATCGAGAACATCGATATCGGCGGCCCAGCCATGATCCGGGCGGCATCCAAGAACCATGCCTTTGTAAACGTGGTTGTGGATGTCGAAGATTACTCGTCGCTGCTGGATCAGCTGGAAGAGAATTACGGTAAGACTTCTCTGGGCTTCCGTCAGTGGTTGGCGCAAAAGGCCTATGCCCGCACTGCCGCCTATGACACAGCCGTGTCCAACTGGATGGCCGATGCGCTGGAGCTTGAGGCGCCCAAACGCCGCGCCTTTGCCGGTGAGCTGAAACAGACCTTACGATATGGCGAGAATAGCCACCAGTCGGCAGCGTTCTATGTAGATGGCTCGGGTCGACCGGGCGTGGCGACGGCGGTACAGCATCAGGGCAAGGAACTGAGCTATAACAACATCAACGATACCGATGCCGCCTTTGAGTTGGTCGCTGAGTTCGACCCGGTCGAAGGGGCAGCTTGTGCGATTATCAAGCATGCCAATCCGTGTGGTGTAGCGAAAGGTGCGACGCTGCTTGAGGCCTATAAAGCCGCGTTCGACTGCGACAGGACGTCGGCATTTGGCGGTATCGTGGCGTTGAATCAACCGCTGGACGCGGAAACCGCGCAGGAGATCACGGGGATTTTCACCGAGGTTGTGATCGCTCCAGGGGCGTCAGACGAGGCCAAGGCGATCTTCGCCGCCAAGAAGAACCTGCGCCTGCTGACGACCGAAGCTCTGCCGGATTTGACCGCCGGTGGTAAAACTGTGCGACAGGTGGCCGGTGGCCTGCTGGTGCAGGACAAGGATAACGGCTTTGTTGGTATGAATGATTTGAAGGTGGTCACCAAAAAAGCGCCATCTGAGGAGCAGATGCGCGACCTGCTGTTCGCGTGGAAAGTGGCGAAACATGTCAAATCCAACGCCATCGTCTATGTCAAAGACGGCGCGACCGTGGGTGTCGGCGCGGGGCAGATGAGCCGCGTTGACTCGGCACTGATCGCGGCAAAGAAAGCCGAGCGTATGGCTGATGCGCTGGGCTTGCCCCAGCCGCTGACCATCGGTTCGGCCGTAGCTTCTGATGCTTTCTTCCCCTTCCCCGATGGGCTTATGGAGGCCGCCGAGGCAGGCGCAACATGCGTTATTCAGCCCGGCGGTTCGATGCGTGATGATGAAGTGATCGCGGCGGCGGATGAAGCCGGTCTGGCCATGGTCTTCACCGGCATGCGGCATTTCCGTCACTGATGCGCGGTTCGTTCATCCTATGGGCCGGATTGGCGGTGTTTTTGATCGACCAGATCAGTAAGTATCTGGTCGTCCACGTAATGCGCGTGGCGCAGGGCGATATCGACGTGCTGCCACCGCTTCTGGTTTTCAGATACGGCGAGAATCGCGGCATCAATTTTGGCCTGTTTCAGGGCGACGGTGACGCCGCCCGCTGGGTGCTGATCGGGGTTTCCGTGGCGATCTGCCTGGGCGTCCTGATCTGGCTGGGCCGCATCGCTCCTACGAAGCTTCAACAATTCTGCGGGGGTCTCCTGATCGGCGGTGCGCTGGGAAATGTCGTGGACCGGGTGCTTTACGGCTATGTTCTCGACTTTTTGAACATGTCCTGCTGCGGGATCAGCAACCCTTTTGTGTTCAATCTGGCGGATGTGTTCATATTTGCGGGAGCTTTGGGATTGGTCCTGTTCGATGGCAAAAAGCCCTCGTGACCTGCCGGTCGATATGCGATAAAAGCGCCTGAAACTGGCTGGAGACACTGATGCGTATGCCACGCGCCATTCTTGTTCTGACACTCGCCGTTGTCGTTGCGGGCTGTTCCGATATTGGTTTGCGCAATCTTGATCCGCCCGGAGCGGGGCCGGATGAATTTTCGGTATTGCCCGTCAAGCCGCTGACCCAGCCCAAGGACTACGCCTTTCTTCCAGCGCCGACTCCCGGCGGTGCAAACCTGACCGATCCTAACCCCAAAGCGGACGCCGTTGTGGCGCTGGGTGGTAGTGAGGCAGCGCTGAACCCGAATACCTCAATACCGGCCAGCGATGCGGCGCTTGTGACGGCCTCAAGCAGATATGGCGTTCCTGCCAATACGCGTCAGATAACGGCCGAAGAGGATGCGGCTTTCCGCAAAAATCGCGGTCGCTGGACCCGCCTGCGCCTGTTCCCGGTTGATCGGTACTCGCAGGTCTATGAACGTCAGTCAATCGATGCGAACGCGACCAATGAAGCGGCGCGTCGTCGTGGGATCGAAACGCCGTCGGCCCCGCCGCTGGAATGAATTCTTCTTAACTTTCCGTCATTGGCCTTGAACCCCGGCGGCACCACCGTAGTTTGAATATCAGAAATGAAACGGAGGATGCCCCATGGTTCGGGCCCTGGCATTGTCGGCTGCCCTGATCGCCGCCACCCCCTTGTTCGCGAAAGAGGGGCAAGAGGCTGTCACCACATTTACGCTGGAAAACGGCATGGACGTCGTAGTGGTCGAGGATCATCGCGCTCCTGTTGTGCAGCATATGGTCTGGTACCGGGCCGGATCCGCCGATGAACCGATCGGATCCTCTGGCGTTGCGCATTTCCTGGAACATCTGCTGTTCAAAGCCACCGACACAATGGAGGCGGGCGAGTTGTCAGCCACTGTCGCGGCCAATGGCGGCAATGACAACGCTTTCACTTCTTACGACTACACCGCCTATTTTCAGCGCGTCGCCGCTGACCGGCTGGAACTGATGATGCGGATGGAGGCAGATCGTATGCGCAACATCCGCCTGACCGAGAATGATATCATCACCGAACGCGACGTGGTTCTGGAAGAGCGTAATCAGCGGACCGAAAACAATCCACGCGCTCTGTTCGGAGAACAGATGAATGCAGCGCAATATTTGAACCACCGTTACGGAGCGCCGATTATCGGCTGGCGCCACGAGATGGAGGCGTTGGATATGGACGACGCCCTGTCCTTCTACCAGACCCATTATGCACCCAATAACGCCATATTGGTCGTCACCGGAGATGTTGACCCCGACGAAGTCAGGGCGTTGGCCGATCAGTACTACGGTGTTATCCCAGCCAACCCTGATTTGCCCGAGCGGGTACGCTCGCAAGAACCACCCCAGACTGCCGAACGTCGCCTGACTTTCAAGGATGCGCGTGTCGCACAACCCTACGTGCAGCGCAGCTATCTGGCCCCTGAACGGGACGCCGGTGAGCAGGAGAAGGCCGCTGCCCTGTTTCTTTTGGCGGAATTGCTGGGAGGAAGCACAACCTCATATCTGAATGAAAAGCTGCAATTTGAGCAGCAGAAGGTGGTCTATACCGGTGCGTTCTACAAGGGGGTCTCATTGGATGACACGACCTTTGATCTGATCGTTGTGCCGGCTGAGGGCGTTTCGCTTCAGGATGCGGAGGATGCCATGGATCAGGCCGTTGCGGATTTCATCGCGGAAGGTGTCAAGGATGAAGACCTGGAGCGCATTAAGATGCAGCTCCGCGCCGCGCAGACCTATGCGCGCGATAACGTGGACGGTATTGGAAACCGCTATGGTCGTGCGTTGACCAGCGGGTTGACGGTCGAAGATGTGCAGGCCTGGCCCGACATCCTGCAGGCTGTGACGGGTGACGAGATCATCGCGTCTGCCCGTGAAGTGCTGCAACCTGAAACCTCGGTCACTGGCTGGCTGATGCGTGACGATGAGGTGACACAATGAAACGGTTTGCCGCAACGCTGATTGCGCTGATCATTGCCCTTCCCGCCTGGGCCGAGATTAAGATCAAAGAGGTAAACTCGCCCGGTGGTATTACCGCTTGGCTGGTCCAAGATCATTCGATCCCCTTCACTGCGCTGGAACTGCGGTTTCGTGGAGGAACGTCGCTGGATGATCCCGATAAACGCGGCGCGGTCTATCTGATGAGCGGCCTGATTGAGGAAGGCGCCGGCGACATGGATGCCCGCACCTATGCACGCGAACTTGAATCTCTGGCAGCGTCCTTCAGCTACAGGGCAACAGATGATACGGTCTCCATTTCGGCGCGGTTCCTGACTGAGAACCGGAATGAAGTGATTGATTTGCTGCAGACCACGATTCATGAACCGCGTTTCGATGAGGATGCGATCGATCGGGTGCGCGCTCAGGTGATTTCGGGTCTGAAGTCCGACCAGACTGATCCAAGCGATATTGCCGGACGCAGTTTTGCTGAAATGGCATATGGGGATCATCCTTATGCGTCGGACGGTAAAGGTACGATTGAAAGCGTTTCAATCCTGACCCGCGACGACATCGTCGCTGCCTACGACAATGTCTTTGCCAAGGACAGACTGTACGTCGGGGCTGTTGGCGACATCACGGCAGAAGAGCTGGGGGTACTGTTGGACGAATTGCTGTTGGATCTGCCAGCAACCGGAAAACCCATTCCAGACAAGGCGAAGGTCACCATTGACGGCGGTGTCAGCGTAGTGGACTTCAACACTCCGCAATCCGTCGCCCTGTTCGGGCAAAGTGGCATTGATCGCGATGATCCCGATTTCTTTGCGGCCTATATCCTGAATCACATTCTTGGCGGCGGCGGATTCGAAAGCCGCCTGATGCAGGAAGTGCGTGAAAAGCGTGGCCTGACCTACGGCGTGGCGACCTATCTGGTGCCTAAGGATTTGGCCTCGGTTTATCTGGGCTCAGTCTCATCTGCCAATGACCGCATCGCCGAAGCGGTCGAGGTGATCCGTCAGGAGTGGGCGCGCGCGGCTGCGGAAGGCGTGACGCAAAAGGAACTGGATGACGCCAAGACCTATCTAACCGGGGCCTATCCGCTGCGTTTCGACGGCAATGGCCAGATTGCCGGGATCATGGTGGGGATGCAGATGGAAGATCTGCCAATCGACTATATCGCGACTCGCAATGACAAGGTGAATGCGGTGACGCTGGAGGATGTGAACCGGGTCGCCTCTGAACTGCTGGATCCTGAGGGGTTACATTTCACCATCGTCGGTAAACCCGAAGGGGTCGACGGCTGACGAAATGCGCCTCAACCTAGGGGCGAATCAATTCGTCGTCATTGGTGATTTTTCTTGCGTCTGGCGCGAATGAGTGGTGTGGACCAATGAGGGAAGCAGCAAAGCTACCTGTCGAAAATACCTAGATCGCAGTGCGACAGGTCAAAAACCGGCGAATTTCAGCCTAAAGTTGCCGTTAACTCAACTTGGTCACACTTTGGCCAGAAATTTCGCGAATTCTGTGGTTGTCGAGGATGGAGATAGGATGCAACAAATCAACATCTCCTAAGGCGAAGCTCGGGACGGATAACGGCACTATGATAGTTGCGATAATAGGACTGGGAACACTTGCAGGGTTGTTAACCTTTGCTGCCGCTTTGGTTCTCGGTCAATCCCTGCTCAGCGCTTTCGCACTTTACGTGGTAGCCGGTGCGCTGACATCGCTTTTGGTTGCGGCTGGTATCTATTTCCGAAGCTCTTAAACTAGATGGGCCGGAAGTAATGCCCAGCGACTGAATAAGCCAGCCACCAGGCCGATCCCCGCGTCCTCACCTAAGCTTTGTCCTTTTTCGCCTCGCGCAGCATCTGTCCCATCATCTGGCCAAACTTGCCCGAGCCGCGTTGATACAAAGCCCCATCAACCGCCATGACCGTGCCGCTGATATAGCTGGCCATATCAGAGCTGAGGAACAGGCAGGCATTGGCCACATCCTGCGGTTGGCCCCAGCGACCCAGCGGGACATCCCGGCGCAGCTCTTCATGAGCGTTTTCGGTAGGGGCCAACCGTTTTGCGCCTTCGGTTCCTTCGATGAAGCCCGGAACAACCGAATTCACGCGAATCCCCTCGACGCCCCATTCCATCGACAGAGTTCGGGTGATCTGATCAACGCCCGCCTTGGCGGCGCAAACATGGGCCTGCCCTTCGTAAGGCAGATAGGATTGCGGGGCCGAAATGTTGATAATGCTGGCACCGGGACGTTTGAGATAGGGGTAGGCCCCTTTCATGACGTGGATCGTGCCCATCAGATCGATATCTATGACCGCCTTGAATGCATTGACCGACATTTCAGATGCCAGCGCTGGGAAGTTGCCGGCAGCACCAGAAATCAGGACATCGAAATCTCCAAAAGCGTCGTGGAATTGCTTAAGGCCTTCGGCTACGGCCTCTGGATTGCGAACGTCGAACGCCGCGCCGGTCGCGTCGGATGCGCCTGCTGCTTTCAACGCAGCCACGGTATCATCGACCTTTTCCTGCGACCGACTGGCGACAGCCAGATTAGCACCCGAGGCGGCAAAGGCCTCGGCAATGCCGCGATTGATACCGCTGGTGCCACCAATGACGATGACGGTCTTACCTGAAAAATCCATTTAGGCCTCCGGTGGTACGGGGGCCTTACTCTCCGTAGGGCACCCAGATGTTTTTCACTTCGGTCGCAGCCTGCAGGAAGCGGCGCGAATGGTCCACGCTCCAGTCAAATGCCGTCGCGTTATTGACCCAAGTCCGCTTCAGATTTCCGGCCGAGACGACCTCGATATCTTTAGACAGATCGGTGGACGAGAACGACCAGACCGCATCCACGTTCAGATGCGAGGCCAGCGGCTTTGCCAGCTCTGCGTGGCTGCCGGTCAGGATGTTGACCACACCGGCGGGCACGTCCGAGGTTTCTAGGATCTGGTAAAAATCCGTTGCTGCCAGCGGGTAGGGCTCACTTGCCGCCAGAACCACCCGGTTGCCCATCGCAATCGCTGGCGCCATGGCCGAAACTAGACCCAAGAGGGGTGTTTCGTCAGCACACAGGGCGCCGATCACGCCAACCGGCTCTTTCATGGCAATGGCGACGCCCCGGATCGGAACACCATGTACTTGACCATCATACTTGTCCGCCCAGGCGGCGGCGGTGAACAGTCGCTGGATCGAGGCCTCAACCTCTTTCGCGCCGTCTTTCTTACCGGTCATCGCATCAATACGAGCAGCGAACTCACCCGCACGTGCCGAGAGGTTTTCACCGATGTAATACAGAATCTGAGCCCGCAGATGGCCGGTGGTCTTGGACCAGCCTTTTGCACCCGCTGCAGCCTCAACCGCGTTGCGCACGTCCTTACGGTTGGCCAGACCCACATGGCCAAGTAGGCCGGATTTGCCCCAGACGGGTTTCGAATAGCCGCCATCGGGCCGCGCCTGCTTACCGCCGACATACATCTTGGCGGTGCGGTCAATAGGATCGACTGGAGCGCCTTCGCCCATTGCCGCCTCAATCTTCGCCAGCGGTTTGGCCTTGGCTTTGGGCTTGGTATAGGCCGTCAGCCCTTCCCAACCGCCTTCACGGCCAAAGCCGCTTTCGCGTACACCGCCGAACCCGGCAGCAGCGTCGAACAGGTTAGTTGCGTTCACCCAGACCACGCCCGCAACCAGCTTGGGCGCGATATCCAGCGCGAGGTTCACGTTCTCGGTCCACACAGTCGCGGCCAGCCCGTAGCGGGTGTTGTTGGCCAACTCGACCGCTTCTTCCGGGGTGCGGAAGGTCGAAGAAACCAGAACCGGGCCAAAGATTTCTTCCTGCATCAGCGGATCGGAGGTTTCGAGTCCTGAAATCAAAGTTGGTGGATAGTAGCAGCCATTCGAGGGCAGCTCACAGGCCGCCTGATGAACATGCCCAACCGTGTTGCTTTCGACCATGCCCTTGATGGTCTGTAACTGCACGGGGTCCACAACCGCACCCACGTCGATGCACTTGTCCAGCGGATCGCCGATGCGCAGCTTGTCCATACGGGCACGCAATTTGTCGTGGAAGCGATCAGCGATACCCTCCTGCACCAGAAGGCGCGAGCCCGCACAGCAGACCTGGCCCTGGTTGAACCAGATCGCGTCGACCAAGCCTTCGATCGCTGAATCAATATCGGCGTCGTCAAAGACGATGTAGGCGGACTTGCCGCCCAGTTCCAACGTCAGTTCTTTGCCAAAGCCAGCGGTCGCTTCACGGATGCGACGGCCCACGACGGTCGAGCCGGTAAAGGCGATTTTGTCGACGTCCGAAGACACGATCATCTCACCAACGGCACCATCACCTGTGACGATGTTGACCACGCCTTTCGGCAACCCGGCCTGAGAGCAGATATCTGCAAACAGCAGCGCGGTCAGCGAGGTGTACTCGGCCGGCTTCAGAACCACCGTGTTGCCCATTGCAATTGCAGGCGCGATCTTCCACGCCAGCATCAGCAGCGGGAAGTTCCACGGGATGATCTGGCCGCAAACACCCAGTGCTTCGGCATAGGGCAATTCGCTTTCCATCAACTGCGCCATGCCCGCGTGATAGTAGAAATGCCGCTGTGCCAGGGGGATGTCGATGTCGCGGGATTCACGGATCGGCTTACCGTTGTCGAGGCTTTCGAGCACGGCAAACAAACGCGAGTGCTTCTGCAGCAGGCGCGCAATCGCGTAGAGGTAGCGCGCACGACCCGCACCGCCCAGCTTCTCCCATTTCGGCTGCGCTTTGCGCGCCGCAGAAACGGCGGCGTCCACGTCAGCCTGTTTGGCTTGTGTCAGCTTGGCCAGAACCTCTCCGGTTGCTGGGTTGCGGCTGTCGAATCCTTTGCCGGGTTTGGTAAACGCGCCATCGATGTAGTGGCCGAACTTGTCGCCCTGATCGACCAGCCAGGCCAGTGCCTCGGCTGCGCTTTCGGGGGCAGGGCCGTAGTCCATGGTCTCGAAAATCTCTTTGACTGTCATTGTTTTTGTCCTCAGCCCATGGAGTGACGGTAACCGGCGGAGTATGCGCCGGTGACATAGTGTTCCAACTGCCGCTCAATGTCGCCCAGCAATGATGAGGCACCAAAGCGAAACAGATCCGGCTCCAGCCAGCGGTCGCCCAGCTCGTCCTTGATCAGCGACAGATAGACCAGCGCATCCTTGGCTTTCGAAATCCCACCCGCAGGCTTGTAGCCTACGCGATAGCCGGTACGGTCATAATAGTCGCGAATAGCTCGGATCATCACCAGCGACACAGGCAAGGTGGCGTTGACGCTTTCTTTGCCGGTCGAGGTCTTGATGAAATCAGCGCCCGCCATCATGCATACCAGCGAAGCACGCGCGACGTTGCGCAGGCTGCCCAGCTCTCCGGTCGCCAAAATGGCTTTGACATGTGCATCGCTGCAGGCGACGCGGAAGGCCTTCATCTCATCATACAGGGCCTGCCAGTCGCCAGACAGCACATGACGGCGCGAGATGACGATGTCGATCTCCTCGGCTCCGGCCTTCACGCTTTCTTCGATCTCTGCCACACGCAGATGAAACGGAGAGAGCCCAGCCGGGAAGCCAGTGGATACCGCCGCAACCGGAATACCAGTGCCTTCCAATGCGTCCACAGCCGTTTCGATCATGTCATGGTAGACACACACCGCTCCGGTTGTGATCGGCGGCATGTCCAGCGCCTGCAGAACTGAAGACGCGATAGGCTGACGAGCCTTTGCGCACAGGCGACGAACCCGCCCAACCGTGTCATCGCCCGATAGCGTGGTCAGGTCGATCATTGTGATCGCTTTGAGCAGCCATGCGGCCTGGTATTCTTTTTTCACTGACCGCCGACCAGGCAGCGTCGCTGCGCGGCGCTCGATGGCCGAAGTGTTGGCCTGCACGGCCCGCACCCAATCCAGGTCCAGATCCATTCCTGGGTTCCGGGGCTCGGTCACTTGCGGCAGATGCGGGGTGCGCACGGTGCTTTCTGAGCTCTGCGTTTCCATTATTCCGTCCTTTTGGAGGTTCGCGTCAAAATCGCATGGGTCGCAGCGAAAGGGAAGGTGTGCCAGCGTCGTAAGGGGCAAATTTTTGACCAAATGGACAAATATAGTCGTTTTCTTGCGAGTAATTCGCATTTGCATTGACTTAGTTGCGAATGGTTCTCATATTTTGACTTAACAGGATAACCGTTCGGAGTCTGAAATGATTCGTCGATCGCTACTTACGGCATTGGCTCTCGTGCTTGTGTGGCCCGTTGCCGCAATCGCTCAAGCGCCGCTGAAAGTCGTCGCCACCACCGGCATGATTGCAGACGCTGCGCGCCAGGTCGGCGGTGAACAGGTCGACGTGAAGGGCTTGATGGGACCCGGTGTCGACCCTCACGCTTATCGCCAGACCCGCACCGATATTGTTGCGATGACCCGAGCTGATCTGGTGCTGTGGCACGGCCTCTATCTAGAGGCTCAGATGGAAGGTTTCTTTGACGATCTGGGCCGCAAGCGGACAGTGGTTGCCGTGGCGGATGGCATCGACACATCGAAACTGCGCGCCCATGACGACTACGCTGACAAATTTGACCCGCATGTCTGGATGAGCCCGGTTCTGTGGCGCGATGTCGTGATCGAAGTGCAGGAAGCTCTGACCGAAGCCCGACCCGAAGCGGCAGATGAGTTCGCAGCCAACGCACAAGCTTTTCTGGCCGAGATCGATCTGCTGGCCGCCTATGGCAAGCAGGTTTTGGCGGCCGTTCCCGAAAACAACCGCGTGCTGGTGACTGCGCATGATGCATTTGGCTATTTCGGTGATGAATATGGCTATGAGGTGCTGGGTATTCAGGGCATCTCGACCCAATCCGAGGCAGGGTTGAACCGGATCGGTGAGTTGGTCGAAACTCTGGTAGAGCGTCAGCTGAACGCCGTGTTTGTGGAGAGTTCCGTTTCAGATCGATCCATGCGTGCCTTGATCGAGGGTGCTTCGGCCGAAGGTCACAAAGTGGGCGTCGGCGGAGAGCTTTATTCCGACGCCATGGGCGAGCCGGGCACTTATGAGGGCACCTATATCGGTATGCTCGATCACAACATTACTGTGATTGCCGGCGCGTTGGGGGCGGATGTGCCCGAACGCGGCATGAACGGAAAACTGTCGGCGGGGTTTTGAGCCATGATTGAACTCGCCACAGTTCAAGGGGTTTCTATCGAAGGGCAGGACATTGATCTCTGTCCTCTCGCCATACGGGGTTTGACCGTCTCGTACGGTCAGAAACCCGCAGTCTTCTCGGTCGATATGACGGTGCAGCCCGGCGCCATGACGGCAATTATCGGGCCAAATGGGGCTGGCAAATCAACCTTGCTAAAGGCTGCTTTGGGGATCGTGTCTCCGCTGTCGGGTCAGGTGACCGTGTTTGGTCAGCCGCTCGAGGACCAGCGGGCCCGCATCGCCTATGTACCACAGCGCGCCAGCGTGGACTGGGATTTCCCGACGCGCGTGATTGATGTGGTGCTGATGGGCTTGTCGCGTCAATTGGGCCTGCTGGGTCGTGTTCGTGCCCGCCATACCGCCCGTGCCATGGACTGTCTGCACCGTGTCGGGATGCGGGAATTTGCCGACCGTCAGATCGGGCAGCTTTCTGGTGGTCAGCAACAGAGGGTCTTTCTTGCGCGCGCTTTGGCACAGGATGCCGACATGTATTTGTTGGACGAACCTTTTGCAGGCGTGGACGCCGCGACTGAAAAGGCGATCATCGCCGTGCTGAAATCGTTGAAAGAGGCTGGCAAGACCGTTGTTGTAGTGCATCACGATCTGGCCACGGTCACCGAATATTTCGATCATGTGTTCCTGATCAACACCCGCAAAGTGGCCGAGGGACCAGTGGAGCAGGCCTTTACCGCTGAAACGCTGCAAGCCGCTTATGGCGGACGTCTTGCAACGGCTCAAATCGATCAGATTTCGCGCGCGCTGGGGTAATCATGCTTTGGGAGGCTTTGACCTTACAGCTTGGCTATAACGCCACGCTGGTTGCCATTGGTGCGACGTTACTGGGCGTTTCGGCAGGTGTGACGGGCACGTTCTTATTCCTGCGTAAACGCGCGCTGGTTAGCGATGCCATCAGCCACGCGACCCTACCGGGCGTTTGCCTTGCCTTCATGGTGCTGGTGGCTTTCGGTGGTGATGGGCGTAATTTGATCGGACTGCTTGCAGGTTCGGCAATATCTGCATGGGTTGGTTTGCTCTGTATGAACTGGCTGACCAGTCGCACACGTTTGGCAGAAGATGCAGCGATCGGCGCAGTGTTGTCGGTGTTCTTCGGTTTTGGTGTCGTACTGCTGACCGTTATTCAAACCATGGGGGTTGGACGCCAGGCAGGATTGGAAGGATTCTTGCTGGGTTCCACTGCTGGGATGCTATGGGCTGATGCTCTGGTCATCGCGATCGGTGGCGCGGCAACGTTGGTACTGGTGATGATCATCCGCCGCCCGATGACGATGGTCGCCTTCGATCCTGAATATGCCGCTGCGCGCGGGTTGCCCGTGCATCGGATTGATCTGGCGATGATGGGGCTCGTGATGGCGGTGACCGTGGTCGGGCTAAAGATCGTTGGTCTGATACTGATTGTTGCTCTGCTGATCATCCCGCCTGTGACAGCGCGGTTCTGGACGGAGCGATCCGACCGCGTGGTCGTCCTGGCCGGTTTGGCCGGAGGTCTTGCAGGGTATCTGGGGGCAGGTGTTTCGGCCTCGGCTCCGAACCTGCCGACCGGACCGATCATCGTTCTGGTCAGTTTTGGGTTCTTTGCCCTGTCGCTCCTGTTCGCGCCGGTTCGGGGCGTGTTGGCAGCTATTCTCAGCCACCTTCGGTTCCAGCGTCGAGTGCACATTCGGCAGGGACTGCTGGCGCTGGCGCAGGGGCAGCAAATCTATGAACCCCTAACCATTCGCCTGTTACGCCGCACCGGCCTTGTGCGCGCCGATGGAGTTGCAACAGAGGAAGGGAGGGCGCGTGCGGCCAAGGCCCTACGAGACGAAAAGCGGTGGGAGATCGTCCGCGCGGATCAGGCGCATGAGGCCACTGCGGCGCTGTACGATGGGCTGCGCGATATCGAGACCGTGCTGACTCGCGATCAGATCGCCGAGATTGATCGTCGTATCGGCGGCCCGCAGGAGGTCACGCCATGAGCGGAGAAGAGTTCGTACCCCTGTCGCTGACGCCTTTGTTGATTGGGACATTCGCGGCCATCGCATGCGCTCTGCCCGGCAACTTTCTGGTGCTGCGCAAACAGGCGCTGATTGGCGACGCGATCAGCCATGTGGTGTTGCCCGGTATTGTCGTCGCGTTTCTGCTGACAGGCGCAATTTCAACATGGCCGATGATGCTTGGCGCAGCAGGGGCTGCTGTGGTCGCCGTGGTTATGATCGAAGCGATCCGGCGATTGGGTCAGATCGAGCCGGGGGCAGCGATGGGTGTCGTATTCACGACCATGTTCGCCGGTGGTGTCCTACTGCTTGAGCAGACTGACACTTCGACCGTCCATTTGGACGTTGAACATGCGCTTTACGGCAATCTGGAAAGCTTGATCTGGCTGGATGCAACGGACTGGTCATCGCTGCTGGATCTACAGGCATTGGCAGGGTTGCCACCTGAATTGCCGCGCATTGCGCTGACACTGACGGGGGTCTTGCTGTTCACGTGGTTGTTCTGGCGACCGCTCAAGATATCAACCTTCGATGAAGGCTTTGCGCGCACAATTGGTATCAGCACTGGTGCGTTAGGGATGGCGCTGGTGATCATAGCTGCGATTGCTGCTGTCGCGGCATTTGATGCAGTGGGGTCGATCATCGTGATTGCAATGTTCATCTGCCCGCCAGCTGCGGCACGGATGATGACCAACCGGTTGGAAGTCCAGATCGTCTGGAGTGTCCTGTTCGCAACCCTTTCCGCCGTGTCCGGTTATGTTTTGGCAGGCTATGGCCCATTGTGGTTGGGGGCTGCGGATGCTGTCAGCGCCGCAGGAATGATCGCCACGATATCAGGCCTGATTCTGGCGCTGACCGCTGCTTTTGGCCCATGCCGAACCCGCAGCGGAGCGCCCAGTCAGGCTTGACTTGGCGTATTCACGCCAACGCCCATCACGCAGTTTCGGCTGAACTTCGCCAAGTGGAAACAATCACGAATTCTTAACAAGATTTATTCCATTTTCGGTGATACCAAACTTTCAATTGGAAACCACAAGACCACCACTCACTCTGGTATATCCGGCCAGTTCTGACCTTAGTCGCTACCCCCTTAACGGCGGGGTCAAACTGGCCGGATACCTCGTTTAAAGCCCGCTCTTCACAATTCAAACCAGTGGTCGAATCGCGTGCACATATGCTAGGTCTAGCGGTATGGTGTATGCTAACCCCAATATCAGCGACGATCGGCCGGTCATTCGACAGCTTGACGACGCAGCGATCAACCGGATTGCAGCGGGTGAAGTCGTGGAACGGCCTGCTTCTGCCGTCAAGGAACTGGTCGAAAACGCCATCGATGCCGGGGCCACACGTATCGCTATTGAGGTCGCGGATGGCGGCAAGACCCTGATTCGTGTCACCGATGATGGATGTGGGATCGCAGCGGGGGATTTGCCTCTGGCGCTGTCGCGCCATGCGACATCGAAGATCGACGGGTCAGATCTGTTGAATATCCACACATTTGGATTTCGCGGTGAAGCACTGCCCTCGCTGGGGGCTGTCGGGCGTTTGACCATCACCAGCCGTGTCTCGGGTGCTGATGCGGCCTCGATCCAGGTGTCCGGTGGCAAAATGGATGCAGTGAAGCCAGCAGCCTTGCGCGCTGGGACTGTGGTTGAGTTGCGAGACCTGTTTTACGCCACCCCGGCACGGCTGAAGTTCATGCGCACGGACCGGGCCGAGGCGCAGGCGATTTCAGACATTGTGAAACGTTTGGCGATGGCCGAGCCTTCGGTCGCGTTCACCCTGCGCGATGTCTCGGGCGGGGGAGAGGGGCGCGTGACCTTCCGCGCCGACCGCGAGAATGGCGATCTGTTTGATGCGCTGCATGCCCGATTGGCGCGCGTTCTTGGCCGTGAGTTCGCTGAGAATGCTTTGCAGATCGATGCCACACGCGAAGGGCTCAGGCTTTATGGCTATGCCGCGCTGCCGACCTATTCGCGCGGGGCTGCAGTGGCGCAGTATCTGTTCGTCAATGGGCGACCCGTGCGGGACAAGATGCTGACCGGTGCGCTGCGAGCGGCCTATTTCGATTTCCTCAGCCGCGACCGGCATCCGGCGGCGGCGCTGTTCATAGATTGCGATCCAACGCTGGTGGATGTGAATGTACATCCGGCAAAATCCGAGGTTCGGTTCCGCGATCCGGGCCTCGCGCGTGGCTTGATCGTGTCCAGCCTGCGTCACGCGTTGGCCGAGGCCGGGCACCGGGCATCTTCGACCGTGGCCAACGCAACCTTGGGTGCGATGCGGCCCGAGCCGGCACCTGCAACCCCGGCGCGGGTGTATCAAATGGATCGCCCGTCACCCGCGGCGCGTCAGGCGGCCTATCGGGCGCAGTCTCCGGGCTTTGCGGAACTGTCGCAGGACTATAGCGGACGCATCATGGAACCGGTGCCCGAAACTGCACCGGTGGATGAGCCGCAAGACCTGCCCTTGGGGGCGGCGCGCGGGCAGGTGCACGAGAATTACATCATCGCCCAAACGGCAGACGGCATGGTGATCGTGGATCAACACGCTGCACATGAACGGCTGGTTTACGAAAAGCTCAAGTCCCAGATGGCCGAAAATGGCGTTGCCGCACAAGCGTTGTTGATCCCCGAAATCGTCGAACTGACAGACGGTGACTGCACACGTCTGATGGCCGTTGCAGAGGACCTGTCGCGCTTTGGATTGACCATCGAACCCTTTGGTGGCGGGGCAATCGCCGTGCGCGAAACTCCGGCCATTCTTGGCGAGGTCGATGCCCGCGCGATGATCCTCGATATCCTTGATGAGCTCTCCGATCAGGGCGAAAGCCAGATGGTGCAAGCGCGGATCGAGGCGATCCTGAGCCGCGTGGCCTGCCATGGCTCGGTTCGGTCTGGCCGTCGGATGCGGGCCGAAGAGATGAATGCCCTGCTGCGTGAGATGGAGGCGACGCCCCATTCCGGGCAGTGCAACCACGGGCGGCCAACTTATGTGGAACTGAAGCTGAGCGATATCGAACGCCTGTTCGGCCGCAGTTGATCCGCTGGCCCGCTCGGGCTATGAAGAATAAAACAAGAACATCTGAGGCGATATGATCGAGATTGCTGGCACCCAATATGCATTGAATGACCCTATCATCCTGATTGCAGGCGGGGTGGTGGTGTTGATTCTGCTGCTTCTGTTTCTGTCACTTCGAGCGTCACAGCGTTCAGCTCGGATGGCGGAGCCGCTGGCCCGGCAGATGGCGCACCTTGGGCAGCATGTGCAGCAACTGGGCCAGGGGCAGGAACAACTGCGGGGTGGCCTACAGCATGTCTCGGACACGCAAGCCAACGCGCAGGTGCAGGTGATCCAGACCGTTGAATCCCGCCTGTCATCGGTGCAACAGCAGATGAATGACCGGCTGGCCGATAACGCGATGAAATCGGCGTGCGCTCTGGCTGAGATGCAGGAGCGGATGAAGGAATCGCTGCATGGTTCGTCGAAACAGACGGCGACCTCGCTGACGCAATTGCAGGAACGTCTGGCAGCCATCGACAAGGCACAGGACAATATCACCAAGCTTTCAGGCGACGTGCTGTCATTGCAGGATATTCTGTCGAACAAGCAGACGCGCGGGGCATTCGGGGAAATCCAGCTGAACGATATCGTTTCAAAGGCGCTGCCATCAGATAGTTTTCAGCTGCAGGCCACGTTATCGAACGGACGGCGCGCTGATTGCCTGATCAACCTGCCGAACCCTCCCGGACCGATCGTGATCGACAGTAAGTTCCCGCTGGAAGCCTATGAGGCGCTGATCGGATCGACCAACGACATGGAGCTGAAAGCAGCGGTACAGATGTTCCGCAGTACCGTGCGCAAGCACATCAACGATATTGCCGAGAAGTACATTCTGGACGGTGAAACTGCAGATGGTGCGCTGATGTTTCTACCCTCTGAGGCAGTCTATGCCGAGCTGCACGCCAAGTTCCCTGAATTGGTGCAAGAGAGTTTCTCGAAACGCGTTTGGATCGTTTCACCCACAACTTGCATGGCGACGCTGAACACCATGCGGGCGATCCTTAAAGATGCGCATATGCGCGAACAGGCCGGTGCGATCCGCAAGGAATTGGGGCTGCTGCATAAGGATGTGGAACGTTTAGGCGACCGGGTGTCGAACCTCGACCGTCATTTCGGGCAGGCTGCAAAGGATATCTCGGAAATCAAGATCAGCGCGGAGAAGGCGGGTCGCCGGGCGCAACGGTTGGACAATTTCGATTTCGAAGAGCTTGCGCCGGATGACCAAACAAACGTCGTACCGCTGGGCAAAACCGAAGGGTAAGCGTTATTGGATCGACAGGTCCAAATTGTAACCAACCGTCTTGCCTGTGTCGCGATCGTTACCCATCAGATAAACACGTATGGTGTAGTCGCCATCATCGGGAAGCTCGATCCGGGCGGTATTTCCATCGATTGAGCCGTTATAAATTGCGACGCCGTCGCTATCCGGCGGCAAGATGTTAAAGTAGATCACGCCGTTGCCATTGGTGTCACTGACCGTAAGGTCGGCGAACATCTCCTGTCCCGCTTTGGCGCCCAGTTTATAGTCGAAATATTCGTCGCCGGTGACAGTACCGTTAACCATCGTGCCGAAATTGCCCGGTTGGAATTTAACGTCTGCGGACATCTGTGCGGAAACGCTGGCTCCAAAAGTCAGCAAAAGCGCTGTGACTGCCATCCTTAAGAACATTTAAAACCCCGATTTAGTTAGCGTCGATAAACAACCCTACCACGACGGATCAGATTCGAAGGAATGGCTGGAACAGGCGTGGCATCAGCTTGCTGAACTTCAGTGGAGCATCAGTGACGGCCAGGCAAATGCAGTCTTCAGAGATATCTGCCGTAGGGGTATGATGGATAGACTGGTCAGCGATTTCGACATCGCCGCGGTCGAAGCGGTCGATCTCGTCAGAGAATGCACCCTGCAGGACCATCGTCAGTTCTATGCCATTATGGCTGTGATCCGGCACTGCTGCCCCGGCGGGGATAAACAACAACCGGGCGGTGGCTTCGCTGGTCGTGGGCAGGATTGCCTGTTTGACACCCATGCCGACGGGCTTCCATTTGATCGCGTTCACGTCGCCACCGACATAGTCCTGCAGCGGAGTCGGAAGAACTGCACAAGACGGGTGCGCGGGTTTCACCTTTGGTGCGCCCTGAGCAATCAATGCCATTGTTGCCGCCAGTGAGCCGTCACTCATGCTTGCTAACGCATCTTGTTCCTGCAAAACGCATCCGCCAACTGCGTCAAAGCTTTCAGCGCGGGCGCGGCAGTGGTCGCACAGAGACAGATGCGTTGCGACCATCAGGTCAAACGCTTCGGGCAGATTGCCTGCGGCATAGGCCATCAGCAGGTCGTCTGTCAGGTGATGTTTAATCTCGTTTTTCATGCTCGTCATCTCAGTTCATCGCGTGGCGCAAGCGGTCCAGCGCCAGCCGTATCCGTGATTTGATCGTTCCCAAGGGCAACCCGGTCTGAGATGCGATTTCTCGATGGCTCAGATCTCCGAAGTAGGCCTTCTCGATCAGCTGTCTTTGCGCCTCAGGTAATGCCGCCATGGCATCACGCAGCTGCGCGGTTTCCTGTTGCAGCGCTAGAACGTCTTCCTGTTCCGGCTCCGCCTCCGGCCCCCACCCGAGGTCTTCGGGTTCGGGGCGGCGTTGCTTGCGCAATACGTCAATGCGCTTGTTCCTTGCGATCGTGAACACCCAGGTCGCAACCGTTGCCCTTGTCGGGTCAAACAGATGCGCCTTGTGCCACAAGGTCGCCATGACTTCCTGCGCGCATTCTTCAGCCAGGGCGGCATCCGAACCGGACTTGATCAGGAACGCCTTGATACGAGGCGCGAAATGCTGAAACAGTTCGGCGAAGGCCACCTGATCGTGAGCGTCTCGGATTCGACGGACGTGTTCCACCCAATCCTTTCTGGCGCCACAAGTATTATTCTGTCCGTTCACCGAGTTGCCCTTAAAACGCTTAGGTCCGCGCCAAACAATTCTTCCAGCAGCTTCTGCCGCCGGTTCGTCCAATGTCGCGGTGTCAGTCTCGGTAAACATAACCACAATACGTGGGGACACCCAAGGTGGATCAGTCGGTTGGATAAATTTCATCCAAAACCGGCTGAATATCGTATTGTGAGATACCAGATATGCGGAAATGCATGTCAATTGAATGATTTGCGGGCAGGACGGAAAATCTGTTTCATGAACAGAATTGATTATATCGCGGGCCATACCTTTCACGGGCGCAAAGGTGCGGTCGAGAATGCGTTTCGCTATTCCGTCGATTACATCTTGCTAGACCCCGAGGCCCACCCCAAGACCCCATACCTGTTTTCGATCAATGGCGCGAACATGACAAGCTGGCGAGATTGCGATCATGGGGGTGAACCTGGTCAGGGTCGCGGGGCGATCTGGCTGCGTGAATGCTTTGAGGCGCAAGATATTCCACAACCGGACAGGATGACCTTGCTGACACAACCCCGTGTGTTAGGGCATGTGTTCAATCCGGTCAGTTTCTGGTTCTGTTTTGATAAAGATAACCAGCTTTATGCTGTGGTGGCCGAGGTGACCAACACTTATGGCACACGCCATAGCTACTTGTGCCACAAACCCGATCTTTCACCGATCGCACCTACCGATCGGATACTTGCGGACAAGCTGATGCATGTCTCTCCGTTTCAGAAGATCGAGGGCACCTATACCTTCCGCTTTGACTATCAGGACGAACGTGTTGGTGTCTGGATCGATTATGGGCGTGCCCGAGGCGGTTTGATTGCCACGCTGACCGGTCCGCGCCAGCCGTACAGCAACCGGATCATTCTAAAGTCTCTCTGGCGGCGTCCGTTCGGCGCGCGCCGGGCGGTGTTTCTGATCCACTGGCAGGCGGTGAAGCTGTGGTTCAAACGGGCGCGGTTCAGCCCGTTTCGTACCGCGCCGGTTCCCGATCAGCCTGTATCCCGGTCGCGGCACTAAAGCCCTCCGCTTTGCGCAAGATCAAAGACGGTCACCTGTGGGATCGTGCAGAAATGCCTGGACCGCGAACACGAGGAGTTGAGACAGATGTTGGAAATCTCGGCAAGAAAGATCGCCCAGGTCGCCATGATGGGGCGTGAACTGGACCGGGCCGAGGGCGAATTGCGCGCATTCATCGACCGTATGGGTGAGGATGAGCAAGCAGAGCTGGTGGCCGTCATGTGGATCGGTCGAGAAAGCTTTTTTGCCGAGGATTTGGCCGAAGCGATTGCGACGGCTAAGTCCGAAGCCTCGACGCCTTGCGCGGATTATCTGATCGGAACACCGCATTTGTCGGACCATCTGGAAAACGGTTTGGATGCGCTGGGAATTTCAGCCGAGGACGTTGAAAACGATCTGATGTAGTCGGTGATCTGGCGACGGGTCAGCTTATCCTAGCGTATGAAGCAAAATTAATGCGGCCTTCCGTCGGGGTTAATGTCGAGTTCTTTGATCAGGTTCATCAAACACAGCGATGAATCTAGGAGGAACCGTCATGGCACATGTCAATGCAACCGGAGCAGATCATCGGGATCTGCTTTTTGGCCAACTTGTGAACCAAACAGTGCCAAAGTCAGGATGGCAGCGCCGCAAGGTCTACAAGAACACGATCCGGGCGCTAGAAGAACTCAGCGATCGTCAGCTTTTTGATATCGGCATTCCGCGTGGTGAGATCAGGCGGCGCGTATATCGGAACGTCTATCAGAACATACCCTATCTGAACGGCGTTTAAGCCTTTCCGGCGCTGAACGGATATCGGTCCATTTTAAATTTTGCTGAGGTAACGAGTATGCTAGATGCCAACCCAACCCCGAAACAAACCCCTTCAAAAAGCGCATTGATGCTGTTTGACCGGGCGATGAGAATACACGCGATCAGAGCGGATATCGTTTGTGCCGCCCAGGAACTGAACCGGCTTTCTGATTCCGATCTGTCAGAACTGGGCATCAATCGCTGCGATGTTGAAGCGGTGATTGCGCAATACATCTGACGATAGCGGGTTAAGCCGCATTAAGAACGCAGCCGCTCCGAAGGTACCGGAGCGGCTGTTTGTGATTTAGGCCGTGTGGTCCACGATCTGCAGGTGCTGCGCCAGCGTGTCGATCTCGCGCATCCAGTCCTGCACCAGCTTCGGGTCGCTGGGTGCAGCGTGAACTCCTGCGGGAATAGCGCGGTTCAGCACGGCCTCGACGGCCAGTGAAACCGGGATCGAAACCAGCCGCGCCATCGCCGTCCCGCGCGCGTCGCCCCAGGCATCCATGACATAGGTTTTGTGCCAAACTTCAACGCCGTCCTTTTCCGCCTTCAGGCCCACACATAAAACCACGCGGTCAGGCTCGCCCTTGTCATAGGCGTTCTCGGCCCAGAACTGATCCGACATCTCTTTCAAGCGCGCATCGCCTTCGGGGCCGGACAGCGTTTCGATTTCGGTGAACACATCCGACCACGCCTCAGCCCAGCCGTTCAGGCGCAGGGTGCCACGGACAAATTCTTTGACCGGCCAGTGATCCTCGAACTGGTACTCGGCCTTGAAGGGGATCGAGTCGCGGTTCGGGTAAACTTCGAAGCTTTCCGGAGTGGGCAGCGGCGCGATGTAGCTGGTGATCGCGTCCCAAGGTCGGGCGACATCCAGCGGCGCGTAGTCCCGGATTGACTTGGATGGAGAGCGCAGCGCCTTGAGCACACCCAGAGGCGACCAGCTGAATTTGTAGCGGAACGGGTTGGGATTCTTGGGAACGCCTCCGCAATAAGAGATAAAGCTCAGGTGGTTTTGGGGATCAAACGCGTCCGAGGCGCGGTAATCGGCAACCAGAGCGTGCGCCATCAGATGGTCGATGCCCGGGTCCAACCCAACTTCGTTAACCAGTGCAACCCCGGCCTCGCGGGCCTTGCCGTCCAGCGCGCGCATCTCAGGTGCGATATATGAGGAAGAGACAAAGTTGGCTTCTTTCGTGATTGCCAACTCTGACAAAGGTACATGCCAGTCACCAGGCAGCATCGATACGATGACGTCACCTTTTCCCAGCGCCTCACCCAATGCATCGATGTCGAAGGCGCGGATGTCGTCGGTGAGGTCACCGACCTCTGTCTTGGCCTTCTCAATGGTCCGGTTCCAGACAGTGACTTTGTGCCCGCCTTCAATAAGACGGCGCAGGCCGGGGATGGCCGACAGGCCGGTGCCGCACCAGTGAATCGTCATCGCTCAGATCCCTTCAATATGAGTTTTGTAAGTTGCTTCTGCCCGGCCCCAGACGCCGCTATCCAGATCGGTGAGGGTCAACAACGACGGAAGTAATTGCGCCGCGTAGTCCTCGGAACTTTCGACAGGCAGCATCGACGGCAGGTTGTCGATCGCCATAACATCCATCACCGGATCGGTGGCCACGCGCAAGGCGGGGGCATCCCATGTGGTCGCGCGGTCATAGACCGGCACTGGGTTGTAATCGCTATCCGGGTCGCAGGCCACATCGCCGATAGCTGTAAGGTTCCGCGAGGTGGTCAGCGCTGACCGTGGGACAAAGACCGGTGTGCCGGGACGAGCGAAGATACAGTTCAGGAACAGGTCGTGGTCGAGGATTTCTGGGAATGGTCCGCCGCGGGCGGTTTCGGCCATGTCCCACTTGGTAACGCTGACGCCCATTGCCTCGCAGAGATCAGCCGCGCCTGTGCCAACACGGCCCAACGCACCGATGACGATGGCGCGGGGACGGTCGGCGCCGGTGGAGTCCAGCTCGGCCAGCAATTCGGCATTCAATGTGTCTTTGTTCTTATAAACACCAACCGGCGGGCATTCTTCATTTCGTTGCTGGGCCGCCCATGTCTTGAGCGTCACGGCAGCCCCCGCGTACCCAGCCCAATAGCCGAAAGCGGCAACCCGGCGGCCGTTTTCCTCGACCAGATACTCCAGATCATAAAGTGTGCCGCCGCCAGCCTTGAACCGCTGCAAAAGCGCGCGTCCTGCATGTTGCCCCTTATAGGCATGGCCGAACATGATATGGCGGTGGGGCAGGGGCGTGCCGTCCTCGGGCAGCTCCTTGAGGCCAAAGATGATCGCGTCCAGCGGGGCATTGGGCCAGGAATTCTCAGCCGCGATTTCACAGCCCGCGTCCTTGTAGCCATCAATTGCGATGGCGCGGACGGAACTTTCCTCGACCGTCACGCGGATGCCTGCCGCGATCAACGCGGCAGTGCCTTCGGGGGTCAGCCCGACCCGTTCCTCGTTCGGGCGCTGTTCTGCCCGGACCCAGAGATGTGTCATTCCAATTCCTTTTGTCAGAGCATACCGGCAGCGCGTACCGCCTGTACCGAGGGACGCGCCTCCATCGCTTCGCGGAAGGCGATGATCTTTGGAAAGGCCGAGACGTCAACACCGTCGCCCTCCAGCCAGCTGCAAACCACGTACAGGTACGCGTCGGCCAGCGAGAACGCCTCGCCCAAAACAAACGGCCCACGCAACCCGTTCGACGAGATATATGCGCAGGACTCAGTCATGTTTTGCGCGACTTTGTCCTTCATGTCTTTCCAGCTGGATTTCTTGTCTGCCCAACGGGGCCCGCGCATCTTGTGGGCATGGTTCACATGCATGGTCGAGGCGAGATAAAACATCGCCTCTCGCATCCGCGCCGCCATAACCGGATCTGATGGCACCAATCCCGCCTCGGGCGCTTTAGCGGCAATGTATTCCAGCAACGCTCCGGTTTCGGTCAGAATGCCGCCATCCACAACCAGTGCCGGGACCCGACCTTTTGGATTGATCTGCTTATAGGCGGGTTTGGTTTGCTCACCTCCGGCAAAGTCCAGTTGGATGGCCTCATACTCAAGCCCGGCCTCTTCCAGCGCAATTGCCACGGCGACCGAGATTGTGTGGGGGGCATAATAAAGTTGCATTGTAGCCTCCTTACAGATGGGTCTGCGCGAACTGACGGTCTGGCGCTTCCAGATGGGGCACTGCGTTGAACAGAACCGGACTTAGCTGCGCGCCAATCGGGTGCAGACGATGCATCGACGTGTTCATGATGGCAAGCGCCACCCGCGCCATTGATGGGATATCCAAGCCCATCGCCTGCCGCACCACCATCGAGATCAGCCCGCCCGAGGTCACGACAATTGCCGGACCGCCTTCGGTACCTATCTCTCGCAGAGCGTCGCGAACGCGAGTCTCGAACTCCGCAAAGGATTCCGGCGTATCTTCGATCTCGCCCCGGGACCAGGCGGCAAAGGTGCGGGGCAAGTGCTCGACAAAGCCTTCGCGGTCGGTTGGTATTTCAACCCCGTGCTGCTGTTGGAATAACTGGGCGAGGGTGAAATACTCGATCTCATTCAGCCGCGCATCCCGAGTTGGCTGCGGCAGCCCCATGCTGGCCGCAGTTTCCACGTGCCGGTTGAGTGTGCCGCAATAAACCCGAGGGTAATGCAGGCGGGTATCGCGCAAATGCGCGCCCAGCCAACGGGCCTGTTGGTGACCCAGTTCGCTCAGCCGGTCATAGCTCAGCTCATCCCGTGCGGTTGTGTTAGCCTGCCCGTGGCGCACTAATGTGATATGTGACATGATGATCCCTCTTGCGTTGACGTCTTAGGGCAGGTTCGGGGCCGGGACCAGAGGGCTTTCACGCGGGCCCGAAAAAACTCCTATGTCAGGCGAAGTTTACCGCTATGGTCACCCCGACAAGGAGGACCCATGGCTGTCGATCACACACGGTTTCTGACCGATCTACACACGCTGCGTTCATTCGGGGCTTCGGGCGTCGGCAAGGGCGTCGTCCGCCCCGCCTATTCCAAAGCTGATATCGCCGCGCGCCAGTGGCTCGCCGGGCGCATGACCGAGGCTGGCCTGACTCCGCATGTCGACCCGGTTGGAAACCTGTTCGGGTTGGCTGAAGGCCGATCATTGCTGATGGGCTCGCATTCCGACAGCCAGCCCGAGGGCGGTTGGCTGGACGGAGCCCTGGGTGTCATTGTGGCACTGGAAATCGCGCGTTCTAGTGATCGACCCATCTCGGTCGTCAGTTTTCAGGACGAGGAGGGGCGGTTCGGCGTCACCACTGGATCGGCGGTCTGGTCAGGTGGATTATCTTTGGAACAGGCGGACGTGCTGATTGATGGCTCAGGCGTCACCTTTGGCAGTGCGCGGGCTGAAATGGCAAAGAAGTCGCAGGGCTTTGTTGATCCTGTCCGGTTCAGCGGCTTCATCGAAATGCACATCGAACAGGGCCCGGCACTGTATGCAGCCGGTGAACAGATCGGCGTTGTCACCGATATCGTCGGCATCCGCGATATGGTCATCACCTTCCAAGGCCAGCAAAACCATGCTGGAACCACGCCAATGCATTTGCGACGTGACGCGTTTCAGGCCCTGTCGCTGTTCAACACGCGCCTCAGTGACCGGTTCCGTAATGTGGTCACGCCGCAAACCGTCTGGACCATCGGGCGTGTTGATGTTCACCCCAATGCGTCCTCTATCGTGCCGGGACGGGTGCGGTTTTCGATGCAATGGCGCGACGGCGATCCTGAGCGTCTGGTGCGTATGGAAGACATCATTCGCGCGACCGCACAGCAGATTGCCGAAGAGCAGGGCATAACACTAACCTACGGCCCGATGCTGGGGTTAGAGCCCGTCAGCATGGACCCGGTTTTGCGCGGTGCGCTGGAAAGCGGCGCGCAGGCCATTGCGCCTGGGCGTTGGCGCAATATGCCATCCGGAGCGCTCCACGATGCCACCAATGTCTCGCGCCTGATGCCGGTTGCGATGCTCTTTGTCCCGTCGATTGACGGAATCAGCCACGATTTTGCCGAAGACACAGCCGAAGAGGATTTGGTTGCGGGTCTCAGGGTGCTTGATCGCGCAGTTCATTCCCTTGAGGAATGAAGGTAAGTTGAAGACCATTTCATGATTTTCCACGCGAAACCAAGTTACTATCGGGGATGTCCACCAGCGATGGGTGGGTGCTCGGCGCAGTTTTACCGACTTCGAACAAGGAGTGTTGCCTAACGGAAAAAAGTTTCCTATAGGAACATTATTGATGCATGCACCCGTATACTGTTCTGCCGTGATCGAGCCGATCTGCTGAAATCCTAGGCTGAATCGTTGCAATCTGTGCAGCTTGGGTCAGACTGACAGGAACGTTTCTGGGTAACTGATACAAAGCAGGTGGCCACCATGACTTCATCCTTAAAACGCACGCCTCTTTACGCTTTGCATGTTGAGTTGGGGGGTAAGTTGGTTGATTTTGCGGGATGGGAGATGCCTGTTCAGTATCCTTTGGGGATTATGGGGGAGCA
>NZ_JBQFMM010000012.1:0-164991 GCF_056531845.1 Ruegeria sp. K3
ACCTCATCTGCACATGCCCGCCAATGACCGAATACATGGACGCAGCTGAATAAACCTCAATCAATAAACCCCCGCCAACTGGCGGGGGTTTCAATCCGAGTTCGGGAACGACTGCTCGCGGCCGAAGCGCTAAAGAAGGTGGAGGAGAAATGAAGCATTATGTCCCTGCAAATGACCATGCGCATTTGACCGAAACCACGTTGGCAAGACCTAAACGAGATCATCATATCGAGATCATTCTTTGCGAGGCCGAAGCGGAAGCATCGGCAGATATGCTGGTTGATTTCTATCGTGCCCTGAATGAACTGAACGAAGGCCATACATACATTACAAATATCCGCACCATTGCCGACGGCGCGGCGGGCGGACCCTTGCACTGGGCCGGGCGAACCGCGATTTTCTGGGGGGACAGCTACAAAAGCTGGCCTCTGACACCGTCGGACAAAACCTGGATCGCCCAAGTATTGAACCTGTCCTACCGATCAATTCTCGTTGGCGGTGCAGCGTTTCTTCTCGCCCAGACTAGTCGCGCAACCAAGCGGATTGCATCGGTTCACCCCAATTTTTCTGCCGCAGCGCAAGAGGTTGGCCTGATCGACGTCGGTTCGGGTACATATTGGTCCTCAGATAGCCGCACCCATAGCGCATCAACCAGATTGGGCACGTTGCGTTTGTTGTCCGATTTTGTTGCCTTTGATCACGGCGAGCATCTGGCCGAGTCAGTACGCAGCTATATCGGGTTGGCCGACAGGCAAACTACATGCGCAAGCCAACTGGCAGCTCGATTGATCAGACGTTCAAAAGCCGACCCAACGGTGCGACAGGTTGTTGAAAAGATGCAGAACAATCTGGAGGATCCGCTTAGGATACCGGAACTTGCGATGGCGCTTGGTGCATCAACGCGCCAGTTACAGCGGCGGTTTCTGGACAGAACGGGTGTAAAACTGCTGACGACGTATCGGGAACTTCGCCTAGAACGGGCCTATGGTCTGCTTCAATTTACCGAGATGACCTATCTTGAAGTGGCGACCGCTACGGGCTTTTCTTCCACAAGTGCATTGGTGCGTGCGTTCCGGGATCACTATGATGCATCGCCCGAAAGTGTACGAAATCGGCGATTTGCAGGCAAAACTCAGGCTGTTTAGCTTGATCGTGTGAATCGACAGCGCAGTCGAATGCGGTTGATATCACACTGGGCCTGAACTTTTGGCATTCACCATTCATGAGGTTGACGACAGATACGATTGTTAGTCCAGTTAACAATGCTTTGCCACCGGCCCAAATATTGGCCCGGCTAAATCCTCAGTTGCCGTCTTTCAGACAAGCTCGCAGCTACGCGCTGGCCAATTGTTGTCGTAGGACCTCTCGCTTGAGATCTGCGAAGTTGATACGCTGGTGTTTCGATCGATACGATATTGTACGGGCCGGTTATCCATCCAGGTCCGCACTGGGAAAAGAGAGCATGAAACCTAGGAATTTCGTTCCGAAAGGGGCCGCGACGTTCGACATCGATTATGACGGATCATCCAACGAGATCTATTTTCTGTTGCTGCCGAAACTCACCATGCTTGCCTTTAGCGCAGCGGTTGAACCGCTGAGGATCGCCAATCAGGTCACCAACAAAGAGCTCTACAAGTGGTTTCTGATCTCTGAGGATGGGAACCCTGTTCGATGCTCCAATGGAGTCGAAATAGCAGCTGACTTGGCTCTGCATAATTTACCGCGATCATCCAGATTGTTTGTGTGTTCAGGGATCGAACCATCGGAAAGCATTAATTCAACGATCCTTTCGTGGATCAGCCGTCAGAAAGCGTTTGGCTGCAAGCTTGGTGGAATTTGTACCGGCGCATTTACGCTGGCCAAGGCAGGCATGCTGACCGGCAAGAGGTTCACACTGCATTGGGAAAACCAACCCGCCTTTGTTGAACACTTCGAACACCTGACACCATCGGCTAACCTGTATGAGATTGACAATGATCTGATGACCTGCGGTGGAGGTAACGCGGCAACCGACATGGTACTGGACATGATTGAAACCGACTTCGGAAAGGATCTGGCCATCATCGTCTCGGATATGTGCATCCACTCACGATCCAACAATCAAAAAACGCTCCAGAAATCCGCGTTTTCTGTCGCGTTGGGCAGTCGGAACCAATACCTGATCAACGCCATCCAGATCATGCATGAGAATCTGGAAGAGCCTCTGGATATCTCTGAGATCGCCAAGATCGTTCAGATTTCTCGCCGACAGTTGGAGCGGCTGTTTCAAAAGTATGTCGAGGTTTCCCCGGTACAATTCTACATCGAGTTGCGTGTGGCGCGCGCCTACGCGTTGCTAAGCGAAACAGAAATGACCGTTGCTGAAATTGCGGCCGCCACGGGTTTCGGCAGCGCGACCCAACTGACAGTTCGGTTCAAGAAACGATACGGCGCAGCGCCGACTTCATTCAGGCGGGGCTGGTCGGGACAGAACGATTGAGAGATGCCGTGCCGGTGGACCCGTCTGCCATCGTACTCTACCAATCAGGGCTAGAGTCCGAGTTCGCCCCGCTCGGATAGCACCTATAATCTGGGAACATTAACCGCCATGGAATTGAACCAACCCGAACTTCGCCAACTTAGGCGGTCATTCCACAGACACCCCGAATTGGGCTTCAATGAAACGAAAACCAAAGCCAAAGTTGCGGCGCTGCTACGTCAATACGGGCTTGAAGTTCATGAAGGCGTGGGCGTGGTGGGTATCCTCAGGGCCGGTCAAGGCAACCGCGCGATCGGATTACGCGCAGATATGGACGCGCTACCCATTCAGGAAGCCAGCGATCATGATTACGTGTCACAAAATACCGGCATTATGCACGCCTGTGGCCATGATGGTCACATGACGATGCTGTTGGGCGCAGCAAAGACTTTGTCCTCGGATCCCGGTTTCAGCGGCACGGTGGTGTTCCTGTTTCAACCGAATGAAGAGCTTGGCCTGGGGGCCAAAGCGATGCTGGACGAAGATGTCCTAACGCGATTTCCAATCGAAGAAGTCTACGCCATACATAACCTGCCCGGGGCACCCGTCGGGCAGATGTCGACCCGAACCGGTTTAATATGCACATCGGAAAGCCTTTTCGAAATTACGATCAATGGGCAAGGCGGCCATGCGTCCATGCCGCAGTCTGGACGTGATGCGCTAACCGTGGGGGCAGAAATCGTTCTGGCGCTTCAGACAATTGTCGCACGCAAGCTGGCCCCGGGCGCCGGGGCGGTTGTGTCAGTGACCGAATTTCTGACCGACGGGCAGCGCAACGTTCTACCTGGAACGGCAACGCTAAAGGGTGATGCGCGGGCTCGCAGCCCTGAAGATCGAAACAAGATCGAAGAACACATGCGCAAGATTGCACATGGCATCGCATCCGCCCATGGCGTCGAAGTCCAAGTGGATTTCAAAACCGAATTCATCGAAACAGTCAACGCACCGACCCCGACCGAGGCTGCCATCCGCGTCGCGCAGCTATCCGGGCTGGACACACTTCCCAATCGTCAACCGATGAGCTTTTCAGAGGATTTCGCGCATTTTTGCAAAGCCGTACCCGGCTGCTTTATCCTATTGGGCAACGGTGAATCCGGCCCCAACGGTCAACCGCTGCATTCGAACGACTACGATTTCAACGATGCGTTACTGCCGATCGGCGCGGAATTCTGGGCAAATCTCGTGCACGATAGGCTTCCGCTTCAAGACGAAGACTGAACGGGGCCCAGCAACATAGCACCTTCGAACGGCCGTCAGATGAATGATCTAAGACGGCCGCTCACACTATAATTTGGACCTTACCCTTGCTAGAGCCTGATGCGGAATGCCGCAAACCCATCAGCGCCTTCACCGGCATCCTCGATGGTGACGCCTTTGACTTCGCCCATGTAGTCGCGCGCTTTTGGACCAGTTTCAAACAACACGGTAGTGTCAGAAAGCGGCGCGAACGACCAGTTTGCATCGGCCTTGGGATCGATTGTTCCTTGCTCGACGATATACCGCACGATCACGTCGCGGTTGGTGTCAGGGGCTTCGAACACGACGGTATCACCCATTGCGCCCGGGAAAGAGCCGCCGCCCGAAGCACGATAGTTGTTGGTGGCAATGATGAACTCCATGTCATCCGTGACCGCCTCACCGTTGAAGGCCAAATCTACGATACGGGCTGCATCCGGGTTGATCTCTTCCCCCTTGGGTCCAAAGCGCGACGGTTGCGATAAGTCGATCTGGTAGGTCACACCGTCCATCACGTCGAAATTGTAAGACGGGAAGTCCGGGTTTAGCAAAATCGCATCCTCTGATCCCGCCTCGATCTGGTTGAACATACCCGCCGAGCGTTCCAACCAACCCCGAACCTGTGCACCGTTCACCCGCACCGCGCGCACGGTATTGGGATACAGGTAAAGATCAGCCACGTTTTTGATCGCAACATCGCCCACCGGAACATCTGTGTAATAGTCCGGGCCGCCGCGACCCCCTGCCTTGAACGGCGCTGCAGCCGATAGAATGGGCAGACCCTCATGTTCGGTGCCCTTCATCATCTCTTCGACGTACCATTTCTGCGCGATCGAGACGATTTGCACCGATGGGTCATCCGCAACTAACGCGAAGTAGCTGTGCAGCGGAGCCGAAGTCTTGCCGACCGCGCGGCGTACATAGGCCAGTGTTTCGTCGTGATCTTTCGCGACCGAGTCCAGCACCTTCTGATCGTCGCCAACAAGTGCCGTGATCGAACGATCTTCGTTGCGCTTTGAAATCGGGCGCGCTTCAGACGTGGTCGTCACCACGCGCCATTCGTTTCCGTCGCGCTCAAGCAGCAGGTCCAGCAGGCCAAGATGCGACCCCCAGAAGCCGCCCATGACCGCAGGTTTACCCATCAAGGTCCCCGTTTCGACATCAATTCCAGGGCGATCCGCAAAGGTAGCGGACGGGAATACCAGGTGATTATGCCCGGTCACCAGCGCATCGATGCCATCAACCCCCGCCAAAACGACCGAAGCATTTTCCATTCCATCAGCATGATCAGCATCCCCAATGCCTGAATGCGACAGGGCAATGATCAGGTCACACCCTTGTTCTTGCATCTCGGGTACGTAAGCCTGCGCCGTTTCGACTATGTCACGCGCCTGCACGTTGCCTTCCAGATGCTTGCGATCCCAGTTCATGATCTGAGGCGGAGTAAATCCGATGACACCAACCTTGATCGGATGCTTGCTGCCATCCCCCATTTCAATCTCACGCTCAAGGATGGCATAGGGCTTCACCAGAGTCGTATCATCGCGGGGGGATGCCCCAGTCTCTTTTGCAACATTGGCCAGAACCACGGGGAATTCTGCACCAGCAAGCGCTTTATCAAGGAAATCTAGGCCATAGTTGAACTCGTGATTGCCCAAAGTGGCAGCGTCATAACCAACAGTATTGAAGGCAGTGATGATCGGATGGCTGTCGCCTTCTTTCATGCCCCGCTCATAGGCGATGTAATCGCCCATCGGATTGCCTTGCAGAAAATCTCCATTATCGACGAGCAGCGAATTTGTCGCCTCGGAACGAATCTCATTGATGATCGAAGCGGTCCGCGACAGCCCGACAGTATCGCGCGGTTTGTCCGCATAGTAATCGTATGGGAACACGTGAACATGGATGTCAGTGGTTTCCATGATCCTCAGATGCGCCTGATTGTTGGCCGCCGCCGCCGAAAAGGGATGCAAGGTGATGGCAGCAGCGCTGGCGGTCGTAGTGGCAAGAAACTGACGGCGCGAAATCAAACTACGATTGGAATAGGACATAAGGCACCTCTCAGGTTTGTAGATCGACGCGTGTTCTGGATGCTTTTCACAACAAGGGTATGACAGTGAAGATCTTTGCATCAAACATGTCGAACTTGGGGGTAGGATCCTAAAAGCCTATTGTATTGAATTGCTCAGTCCAAGCCACTTTACGCACCAAAGGCGATTGCAGCGAACTGCCCCCATCGTCAGTCCATCCAACCAATGGATGGCGGTTTCCGCGAGAGCGCTAGCTGAAAGTCAGACCCCCGAACAGCGGTCAAAGAGCGCCGCAACGCGCATTAGACCCTTGAGCCTACCGGACGTGATCTCGACGCGGTTTTGCCGTCTGTACCAACGCTTGTCATATTTGACCGGGGTCTTGCGCGGACCATAAACGGCATGAGCGGCACGTCAGCGCATATCATTGTGAATGAAAAAGACTATTTCTCTCAATACACACCTATCGTCGAACCGGGGCTTTCTAGGCGACTTCGGGATGAAGGGTCTAGGCGTGCTATCTGCGCGTCAGCCAGCCGATGAACTCAATCATGATTTCAGTTCAATTTTCCAATCGGGAAAAAAGTGAAAGCTGCAAGTCAATGGCTTCCGAACTTGACGAAGTTACAATGGCCAAAACTGTTTGCAAAGCAAATACCCATTGCCTTTTCCACCAAAGCAACTAGTAGAGACGCGACTTCGTATTCGGGCCCCCTCTGACTTTCCTGCGCAGACTTAGATAATGAGCGATTTTGTCATGACACAGACATCACTGGACAACCTGCTACACAAACTTAATGCGAAGCAGGCTGTGATCGGGATTGTTGGACTGGGATATGTCGGACAGCCCCTGGCCCTCAGATATACCGAAATTGGATACCGGGTCATTGGCTTCGACCTGGATGCCACAAAGGTGCAGGACTTAAACTCCGGTCACAGTTCGATTGAGCATATCGACGATGCCCGCATCACAGCGGCACGGGAAAATAGGTTCGAGGCTACCACGGATTTTTCGCGTATCGCTGAGGCGGATGGCATTATGCTTTGCGTGCCAACGCCACTCAACAAATATCGCGAGCCTGATCTGAGCTTTGTCACCGACACGTGCGATCAGATAGCAGATCATTTGCGTCCGGGTCAGGTTATTGCGCTGGAAAGCACAACTTATCCAGGCACAACCAAAGAAGAAGTTTTGCCTCGGCTTGAGAAGAACGGCCTCAAGGTCGGCGAGGATATTTTTGCGGTCTACTCACCTGAACGGGAAGACCCAGCCAACCCGGATTTTACCACCAATACCATCCCAAAGGTTGTCGGCGGGCATACAGGCGCCTGCCTGAAAGCGGGTATCGCGCTTTATGAACACGCAATTAATAAACTTGTACCAGTAAGCTCGACTGAAACTGCCGAGATGACAAAGCTTCTGGAAAATATCCACCGGGCGGTAAACATTGGCCTTGTGAACGAGATGAAAATCGTTGCTGACCGCATGGGGATCGATATTTTTGAGGTTATCGACGCGGCCGCGACCAAACCCTTCGGGTTCACGCCTTACTATCCGGGTCCGGGACTTGGAGGGCACTGCATCCCTATCGATCCATTTTACCTGACCTGGAAAGCACGTGAATACGGCATCAACACACGCTTCATCGAATTGGCCGGTGAAGTGAACACGGCGATGCCGGAATATGTGTTTGGCAAACTCGCCAATGCGCTGAATGATCGCAGCAAAGCGATTCGTGGCAGTAAAATTATGGTTTTGGGCATCGCGTACAAAAAAAATGTCGACGACATGCGTGAGAGCCCTTCTGTCAGCTTGATGGAGCTGATCCGAGACAATGGCGGAGACCTCAGCTACTCGGACCCCCATGTGCCCGAGTTTCCCACGATGCGGGAACACTTCTTCGAATTGTCATCTGAGACCCTTACCCCTGAGGTTCTGTCGGAGCAGGATGCAGTTATTCTGGCGACTAATCACGATGCCTTTGATTATGAGTTGATCAAAAAACACGCGAAGCTCCTCATCGACACCCGCGGTAAATACCGTACCTCTGAGCAAAATATTGTTCGTGCTTAAATGAAACTGCGACCGGCTCTGCGTAGCTGGGCCGGAACATCTGGCGGATGGTACTTAGGAACGGCTGTCGCTCGTATGACCGCTTACGCGGGACCAAAACTCTGAATGGTTTGACGGTGTCCTAAGCGCTGGATGAATGCGCTGAGAATTGGACCCGCAAGGAAAAAATGTCGGCACTTTCCTGCCATTCCAATCAATTCATAGGTACGAACACCGCCTAAACAACTGGCGGCGCATGAAACGCGCGTTGTTCCGGTGCAGGTAGGCAGATATAGTTGCGGGAAATGTCAGGCCGCCTTCGGGTACAGGAAGATTGGCTGTTGACGAGTTCCAATTGTGAGCAATCAAGGGCCAAAACGCGTGAGCTTGAAAAACCGCAACACCCCGCCTCAGCGCCATGAGCTGCGAAAGGTGCGTAATCAGGGGAACAGTTTCCTGGCGCTTGCCTTCATTTTCAGCGTTTTTGTCAATCTGCTTATGCTGACCGGACCGCTGTTCATGCTACAAGTGTATGATCGGGTCCTTGGGTCACGCTCGGTCGAGACTTTATCAGCGCTATTTCTGCTTGTCGCGCTGCTTTATGCGCTGATGGCGATGTTGGACTATGCGCGCGGCCGAATTGTGGCTCGGTTCGGAGCGCGATTTCAATCGGCACTCGATGAACGCGTGTTTGAAGGGACCATGCGACGCGCATTGTTCCCACAGGTTCGATCAGCGCCTGCGACTGCATTGCGAGATCTGGAATCGATCCGTGCATTATGTGCCTCGCCCGTTTTGTTGGCGGTAATGGACATCCCTTGGACTCCAATCTTTGTGGCTGCAATTTTCCTGTTCCACCCGTTGCTAGGCTGGTTGGCCGTCGCAGGCGGAACGCTTCTGGTTGTTATCGCCCTACTGAACCAAGCGTTGACCCATCGCAAAGTGGCAGATGCTCAAATCGCCTCTGCCAAAGCAAATGCATTTTCTGAACACGCCAGACAAGCTGCCGAGGTCGTCAGATCTCAGGGCATGCAGGAAGATGTCTCAAAACGCTGGTTGAACCAACGCACCGAGGCGCTTTCTCAATCCATATCCGCAAGCGACTGGACCGGCAGCTTTACTTCGTTGACTAAGTCTCTGCGGCTGTTTTTGCAATCCGCCATGCTGGCGCTTGGCGCGTTGCTGGTTCTGCGCAACGAAATGACGCCCGGCGCTATGATTGCTGGCACGATCCTTCTAGGTCGCGCTTTGGCTCCGGTCGAAATGGCGGTGGGTCAATGGTCGATGATCGAACGCGCGCGCACGGCATGGATTAACCTGAACACATTTCTTGATTCAACGCCCCCCGAGGCGTCGCGCACCAAACTGCCCGTTCCCAAAGCACATCTTGTCGCAAAGGGCCTGACGGTGATCCCTCCGGGCGCGAAGACACCGACACTACGGAATGCGGCACTTGAGTTGCGCCCCGGCACAGCTCTGGGTGTGATTGGTAAAAGTGGGTCTGGCAAAACGACCCTAGCCAAAGCGTTGTTGGGCCTTTGGCAACCGGCGGCAGGGGAAATCCGTTTGGCCGGCGCTACACTTGATCAATACGACCCTGATGATCTTGGGCAACATATTGGCTATTTGCCCCAGCAAGTGACCCTCTTTAACGGAACGGTTGCTGAAAACATCGCCCGAATGTCACAAACCCCTGATCCCGAAGCTGTAGTTGCCGCAGCGAAAACAGCCAATGCGCATGAGCTGATTCTGGGGCTTGAGAAAGGATACGATACCTTCCTTGAGGGCAATGACAGCCAGCTTTCCGGTGGGCAGAAACAGCGGATTGCATTGGCGCGCGCTCTCTATGGTAATCCGGTATTGTTGATTCTGGATGAGCCAAACTCGGCCCTGGATGCAGACGGAACCCTCGCCCTGAACAACGCGGTCCGCGAGCTCAAGAGCGCGGGCAAATCCACGATTATCATGACGCACCGGCCTCAAGCGATCTCGGAATGCGACGATCTTGTCGTTGTCGAGAAAGGCCAGATCGTCAAATCCGGTGGGCGCGATGAAGTTTTGAACACGATGGTCCAAAACGCCAACGTTATCAAAAGGCACCTGAACAAGGTGGGTGAATAATGGCAGACAAGAGTTCACGTCCCGTTTGGAGTATTAAAGCGCCCGCTTTTGTCGGCCTTTTGGCTCTGGCAGTTTTGATCCTGGGACTGGGATTATGGAGCGTCCGCACTGAGCTGGCCGGTGCTATTATCTCGCAAGGTGTGATCGAAGTTCAGAGCAATCGTCAGGTCATCGAACACCCCGATGGTGGCGTTGTAGGCGAGATATTCGTACGTGACGGTGACGCAGTGGCGCGTGGGGACATGATGCTGCGGCTTGACGATACGTTTTTGGCCTCGGAGCAAACGATCGTGGAATCTCAGCTATTTGAGTTACTTGCCCGAAAGACCCGGCTAGAGGCTGAACGGGATGGTGCGAACGCAGATACGTTAAAGCAAAATCTGCAAGAGCTCAAAGCCCGCGAATCGATCGACGACGATCTGTTGGAAGGCCAACAACGTCTGTTCAACGCCAGGTTGGAAACGCTGACCCAGCAGATCGACCAGCTTGGGAAACAGAAAATACAGATCCAGAACGAGATTGAGGGGACGCAGGCGCAATTGGCGTCACTGAATACTCAGGTCGAATTGATCAGAACGGAGCTCGAAGATCAGCAAGGTTTGCTTGATCGCGGCCTGACACAGGCCAGCCGCGTTTCTGCATTGCAGCGGGAAGAGGCAAATCTAACAGGGCAAATCGGCAGCCTCGAATCCACAGTTGCGCGACTGACAGGCCAGATCGCCACGACCGAGATTCAAATTGTTGAATTGCAGGCCACGCGGCGCGAAGAAGCCATCACCGAGCTTCGGGATGTGCAGTCTCGCGTTGTAGAACTGGCGGAACGTCGTCTTTCCCTTTCCGAGCGTTTGTCGCGTCTAGACATCCGTGCACCCGTCGCTGGCACAGTTTATGACAGTCAGGTTTTTGCCATCCAGTCTGTGATCCAGCCGGGTGAGCCGATGATGTATGTAGTGCCGCAGGATACGCCCTTGTTGGTCGCAGCACGGGTGGATGCGTTGCATGTGGATCAGTTACATCGCGGACAGGAAGTCGCCCTGCGCTTTCCCGCATTCAATCAACGCGACACGCCCGAGCTGAATGGCCGTGTGATCAATGTCTCAGCAGATTCATTCACAGATGAGACGAGCGGCTTTACCTTCTACCGTGCTGAAGTTGTGCCTGACGAAGGACAACTGGACCGTTTGAATGGTCAGGAACTGTTGCCGGGTATGCCTGTCGAAGCCATGATCAAAACTGATGAACGCACTCCGCTTTCCTACCTGGTCAAACCATTGGCAGATTACTTCTACCGCGCGTTTCGAGAATAGCACCGATCACGCAATCGCATTCAAACTGCCTCGATATTGCCAAGCAGTATTGAGGTCATGTCGACCGACAGATCACTATCAACAATTGTGACCTCTGCTCCGGTTTCGTAGGTGACGTTGCTGCGTGAAATTCCGGATAGATCCGCATTTGCATCCAGAAAAACCCACTCAGCGTTGTGCGCAGAAGGCTGGCCGACCGCAACCTGAAGAATTGCCAGTGCATCCAACGCGTTTACCGATCCGTCCCGGGTGATATCGGCCGCAATGTAATTTTCGGCCGTTGCCGGACCCCATGTCGGATCAAGTCCAACCGACATGCGCAAAACCTGCAATGCATCCAGCGCTGTTATCTCGCTGCTTGCCGTTAAATGAGATTTGATGATGTCCAATTGGCCGGAAAACGCGCCGTCTGGTAGATCCAGATCAAATTCACCTTGTGCATTTGCCTGCGCAACAACTGCAGACCCTCCGTCTGGGGTGAACCGGATTTCAGCATTTCCCAACGCTGCGTTTGGAGTCGTCGAATTCAGCGTGAACCCACCAGCTACCCCGTCTGATGAGTTGTTATCCGGCCCGCTACCCAGATTGACAGGAATATGATCGGGACCACCAAACCCTGCGCCGAATACCTGCTCATTTGTCAGGGACGTGCCATTAGCTGAAACAAGTTCTATCGTTTCGTCGCGATAAGCGATTTGGGCGCCTCGAGCGGTGGAAGTGAAATCCAACTGCGCTGGGGTGCGCAGAAAAGGATAATCAGTCAGATCCAAACGGTCGGTGCCGGCCTGAAAGTCCGTGATCACAGTCGGGCCACTTGTTTGACGGATCACAAAGATGTCCGCGCCAGCACCACCCGTCATGGTCGTGGAACTGGTGCCCGTAATCAGCATATCGTCCCCTGCTCCGCCGTCCAGAATAGTGTCCAGTACACCGCCTTTTAGCATGTCGTCCTGCGCGGTTCCGGTTACTGTTCCGAACCCTTCGGCAACAATTCCAAGGTCGGCAATCGATACGCTCAGCTGAGTGAGCCCTGCATCCTGTTGAGATGATACAAATATCTGCAGCTCATCCCCCATATGCGCAACGCTGATCGTTTGGACATTTTGCAATCCACTGTCCAGGGTATCAGCAAAACTATCCATATGGATGAGCTGCCCGTCCGGCGTCATTGTAAACAGCGTGATCCCATCATCCCCGCCCCCAGCCACCACGAAAACCCGACCATTAACTTCAAGAATTGAAAGATCCTGTACGGCCCCAAACCGGGTATGCAGGGTATCCAGAATATGATCCGTCGGCTTTAACTGCCCGCTGGCGTCCAATTCCATAACGCTTAGCGAATTGCTCTGCGATCCGGCCACAACAATCCATGACTTTCCATAGGCTTGAATTGTCTCAACCGCCGTAGGAGAACTGATGCCCAGCGTTTGGATATCGTCATTACCGGCAACCTCAGAGAGCACGCCACTGCCTTGATCGATCGAATATGACGAGATTGTTCCACTGGTTGCATCTGCGCCGACAATGAAATGATTCGAACCCGATTGCAGGGTCTGAAGCGTACTGGCAGACGCGTTGATGCTATGCGCCGGGCTCAGCGATCCATCACCATTGATACTATAGGTGCCGATCTGGCCTGTGTCCTCATGCGCAAGCGCAAGCAAGTCGCCAGCCCCAATCGTTACCTGGACCGCTGCAGCAATATCCCCGCCGCCCGACAAGGCATTGGTTTCTTGCAAGGCACCGATAGTGCCATCCGCGTTTAGTTCATAACCCACAAGCCCTGTGGCAGTATCGACGTCGAGGACCAGTTGATCATTGCCCGCCAGATGAATCGGGGTTCCGCTGTGCCCGACCTGATAGGCAATCGAGGCATCGAAATATTGTTGGTCCTGTTCTTGTGGGCCAGCCCCCTCCACAAGGCGCCAAGACACGAGCCCTCCCCCGGATCCGCTCGTGCTGTAAAGATACGTTTCCCCGTTAAACGTTTTTAAAGCCGTATCGCCGATACCTGAATCGAGCGCTGCGGTCCCCGTTGCCACCACTCTTTCGAACTGAAGCATCATCGCCCGTTACCCCCTGCCACCCCTGGCAACACATTCAGGATGAAGCGATGTTCGGTTCTGAACCAGAACAGAAGTGTGGTGAAAACAAGGACTTCAGTTCCAGATTAACTCAAATTTTTCGCAGCGGTCGAATGGCTCAGAAGATCAAACCACAGACCAGATCGGCCGAAAACAGCATATCACGCAACGACCAGCGTCCATCTAATGAGAGGGCAAAATGACCAAAGATACCGTTTCGACCAATAAATCGACCACGGACGCCGGGCCCGATGCGCAACGTACGCGCCATATCCGCAAATGGTTCGACAAAAAACTTCAGCGATGGGTAGGACGCGGGGTTGCTGGCGGCCTTGGCTCGACACTATTCGCATTACCAGCTCTTGCGCAGGCCACCGATGAACAGCTTGCGTCTCATCAGTTTGCTGAGTCAATTCCGGGCGTTCGGGTGGCAAAGCTGCTTTCGAATGGCGACGTGCAGCTGAAACTGACAGATGGGCGGACGATTGTTGTCTCTGCCGAGAACGTACAGATTCTGGAAAACGGCACCATAATGGTCGCAGATGAAGTCGTCGGCGAAATTGCACAATTAGGTCTAGCCGCAGAGGCCGCAGGTGCGACCGCAGCGACCGCAGGTGGCGTAAGCGGTGCCGGGCTGGCCTTGGGCGGGCTGGGAATAGCCGGTGCTGCAGCTGCCGGTGGCGGAGGCGGCGGCGGTGGAGACAGCGACGATGAAACTGATGCCGAACCCACCGTTACCCCCTCACCTCCTCGACCGCCCAGCCTGAACCTGGCTGAGCTGCAATCAAACGCATTGAGCAATCTCAGCAGCCAAACAACAGCGCCGGATGGAACAACGACTGTCGAAGTTACCATCGGATCGGTGACAAAATCAGTCACTCCTGCAGGCGACGGAAGCTGGAGCGTTTCACTGACGCAGGCCGAGGCAGCGGCCCTGCCTCAGGGGATCTCGGATGTTTCCGTGCGCCATCTGGATGGTAGCGGGATGGAGCTATCGGCTGAAACCGCAAGGTTCGACGTTGATACCATTCCGCCGGTCCTGACCATCGATACATTCTCGGCGGGTGCGGTAATGAATGCTGCAGAACAAGGTACAAATCTCGAAATCTCTGGCACAACGGATGCCGAGAATGGGCAGACCGTAACGGTAGCGATTGGTGGGCAATCCTATAGTGGCACCGTTTCGGGCGGCGGCTGGAGCGTTTCGGTGCCCGCTTCAGATCTTACCACGCTGCCAGACGGGTCAAGCGTCACGGTGACGGCTGATGTATCGGATCGCGCTGGGAACCCAGCAGCTCAGGCCAATGGAAGTTTTGACACTGATCTGACCGCGCCTGATCTGACATTAAACCCAGTGGGTGGCGGTTCAATAGATCTGGCCGATGTCGTTGGGGATCTTGTCTTGTCGGGCACGACCACAGCTGAAAACGGCCAGATGGTCAATGTATCTTTCGACGGTCAGGATTACACGGGTTCTGTATCGGGCGGCAGTTGGTCAGTGACGATCCCGAATGCCGATTTGTCTGGTTTGACTACCGCTGTGCCCGCATCCGTTTCAGTTGCCGTCAGCGACACTGCAGGCAATCCGGCAACACCGATATCAGTATCCGTTCCGGTCGATCTTACGGGCCCATCAATTGCAATCACTCCCTTGTCGGTCGGGGCTATCCTGAATGCGGTCGAAACCGGATCTGACCTGGTCGTAAGCGGGACAACAGGGAACGTAACCGACGGGCAGCAGGTAACAGTAACCCTTGATGGGCAGACTTATACCGACTCGGTCTCGGGCGGCAGTTGGAGTGTGACAATCCCCAGCGCCGATCTCATTGCGCTTGCCGATGGCGGAGACTTCAATATCACAGGCGACGTGACGGACGCCGACGGCCTTGTCGCCCCGCAAGCCAGCGTCAACTTATCCAAAGATGTCACCGCCCCAACTCTGAGTATCGACAGTTTTTCGGACGGAGCGGTTTTGAATGCTGCGGAACGTAGTACGAACTTGACCATTGCGGGCACTACATCCGCCGAAGATGGTCAGACAATCACCGTAAATCTGAACGGCCAATCCTACACTGGACAGGCCTCAACCGGGGGTTGGTCGGTGAGTGTCCCCTCGGCGGATTTGGCGGCGCTACCCGATGGGGCCACGATCAGCGTGACAGCGGATGTCTCGGATGCCGCCGGCAATCTGGCGATACAGGCGACCAACAGCTTTGACACGGACTTCACCGCCCCGTCGCTCGCCATATCATCACTGTCAGGTGGAGCGGTAGTCAACCTGACCGAACAAGCAACGGATCTGGTGATCTCGGGAACTTCTGATGCGGCCAATGGTACGCAAGTTTCGGTACAGATCATCCAATCCGGAGGTGCGATTCTGACCGGCGGAACCGCCACTGTAAATGGTGGCATCTGGACATTCACAGCGGCTGCTGCCGATTTGAGCAGCCTGCAGGACGGGCAAACGTATGACGTGAACGCCTCAATCACGGATGCGGCTGGCAACACGAATGCTGCGACTACCAGTTTCAGCACCGACCTCAGCGCACCAACAATTGCGTTGAACCCGCTTTCGGTTGGATCGGTTCTGGATATCGTTGAACAGGGAACAGACCTCAATGTGTCGGGGACAACAAATGCCGAGGACGGGCAGATTGTAACGATTAGCCTTAATAACCAGACCTACAGTGCGGTGGTTTCCGGTGGCTTGTGGAGCTCAAGCATTCCTTCGGCGGATTTGGCCAGTTTGGCCGATGGAGGCAATTTTGCGGTCACGGCATCGGTTCAAGACACCGCAGGAAACCCGGCAAACGATGCGACAATCATGTTGGCCACGGATTTCAAACCTATCCTCTACATCGATGATCTTGGTGCCAATAGTGCCGTGTCGCTGAGCGATGCACAAAACACTGGAATGACCGTATCAGGCAGTTCCGCAGGCCTGTCAGCCGGACAAGCGGTCGATGTTACACTTAACTCGGTCTCGCTTGGTTCGGCGACGGTTGCGGCCGATGGGAGCTGGACCCTGTCCGCGCCTGCCGCAAGCTTTGCCTCGATTGAAGCGGGAGACGCCCTCGATTTCGCGGCACAGGCGACAGTCGCAGGCGGCCCCGATCCTGATCCGGTGTCCGAACACGCGATTGCTCATGTTCCGGCGGCCTACACCATCGTTGAAGCCGATCGCAGTGGAACGACAGTGACGTTCGAGGTCTACGCAGATTCCGATCGCGATATCTCAAGCGGTCTGGCCTTTACCGCCGAGCTGGGGTTCGATCCTTCGGTGGCGACCTACGATAGCGGCTCCGAGACAGAAAACCCTGACTTCAATCTCTTTCTGGCTAACCCGAATGGAGGTTCCGCAATCAGTTTCGCGGGCGCGGCCACGAGCTATGGGGACTTATCGCAGCCTGTGGTGACATTTGCCATGACAGTTCAGGACGCGAGCCAACCCATCGTTTTGACGTTGACCACTCCAGACGGAGGGCCATCACAGCTCCATCTCGGCACCAGTGGGAATGATACCATTACGGGCTCGGATGTTGATGATGTCATCCGCGGCAACCAGGGCGACGACACCATAGATGTGTCCGGGGCGGGTCGAGACGTCATCGTTTTCGAAGCTGACCCATCTTCAAATGGCATTGATACGATCAATGGTTTCACACTGGGCCCAGCAGCCAGCGTTTCTGACGCCTTGATGTTCCAGGGGTTGAATACCACATCGCTTCGCGGCGACGGGACCGGTGTGGAGACCTTGGTGGCCGGCGGCACAATTGGTGCCAACACCGGGTTCGTCGGGCTGGAGACCACGCTTTCGGACCTTGATCTGGATACAATCACTAGCGCAGCCGAAAACCTGAATGGTGCTCAATCAGGTGATGAGATGTATCTGCTGGCAACGGACGGCACTGACAGCATTCTGGTCAAGGTTGACTACTCTGGCCCAGATTCGGCGTCGGTCGAAGCGCTTGCACAGTTCGATGGCCTTTCCGATCTGAGCAGTTTGTCCGACGACAACATCCTGATCACTGACCCAACTGGCGCTTCAGCCTAAACGGCGCTCGTAGCTTGGGGCGATGCACAAATGTAGCCTCGCCTCTTCAGAACAAGAGGATCACATGGCAGAGAACGGCCTTTTCCCAGTCAGCCTTGTACGGCACAGGAATCGATTCTGGCGCCGGTTCACATCATACCAATTTGTTGCAGAGATGGACGCCTGTCCCATCGTCATCTCAGAAGTTCCGCAAATTGCCACATCTTTTCCGATTGTGTTCCTGTCAAACCAAACAGGTTTTTCTCCCGTCGCACTATTCTCAGTCATCCCGGAAATGGCACCGCCCTTCGTCGACCAAAACGGTCGCTGGCTTGCGCCTTATGTGCCCTCAGCGTTGCGTTGCTTTCCATTCCAGGCAGAAGCTTTAAAAAAGAGCGACTCTCGGTCACGTCTGTTTGTCGACGAGGATTCAGGGTTGGTAACACATGACCCTAAGGACCAACCATTTTTTACAGTGGACGGACTTTTGACGCAGGATCTCTGCCGTGTGCGCCGCTTTCTGCAAAATCGCCTGGCCTCGGCAAACAAAACGGACCAAGTCTGCTCTTTGATCGCTGAAATGGGTCTGCTTGTACCACTGGACGAACAGAATGGCATCACTTTGACCGAGGGTTACTGGGGCGTTGATCCAATTCTGCTGGAACGATTGCCCGAGTCTAACAAATTGGCCCTGCTTTCCAGCGGCGCGCTACGGCTGATTCACGCTCATCAAGTATCCCTGTCGCATTGCACGTGGCTGTCCAGTGCGCAGAGCCAATCAGGCACGAAGAGTTCAGAACAAAACGACACCTTTGGCGGATTCATGACTGCACTTGCTGAAGAGGTTCGGCACGGGCAATGCAAGGAGGGCGCGATCCATGCAATGGGTTAAGTTCGGGCTTGGAATCCTTGGCATAACAGCGGAGTTGCTGTCAGTTTCAGCCTGCACCTCAACGCCCAACCTAGCCGATGTCGAGACATCTTTAACGCGAGGAACGACCGGAGCAAGCGCAACAGCACGATCTAAAAAACTGTCAAAGAACGCTTTTGACCAACAAGTGCGAAAGGCTGTTCAGAGCAGTTCGATTGTGGCACGAAGTGGGTCCAAAACAAGGACAATCCAAGCTTACCAGAATGCCGCTGGCGGTGCATTTTTGGCTCAGGCTTTATTGGGGTTGATAGCACGGCCCGTTCAGACGAACTCCATTAGTAGTGAAGTGCCGTCTTACTTGCGGGTATCAAACGGTCATGAATCTAGAATGGGTGTATTGACCGCGAAATCCCGAGTGTCGGGTACGAAACGCAACTACATGCAGCTACAGGAACGGCTGATTCTGGCAGAGCAGAACTTCGCTTTGGCCAATCACGCCTCATCGAGCCTAACCGAGACCATTCTGGGTTCTCCGGGGTTCACGATGGACACGCTGGATAAGTCGCTATGAATGTTGATCGTGCAACTCTGACCGAATTGGAAGCTTGCTTGTTGAATGTCGCAGCGACACTTGAGCGGCCATTGACAGTTGCAGCACTGAACGCCTGCCAATCTGGTGATACAGGTGAGTTGACCGTGCGCGATGCGATGTACGCGGCACAACGAGCAGGCCTGCAGGTCGGGTTTGGTGCGCGAAAGCTGTCGGCATTTGATGCACCGCTGGCACCCGCGATCTTGTTGTTGGAAGGCGATCGCGCCGTTGTGTACCACGGGCGCACGCGCAATGGCGATCTATTGCTTTACGACCCCACTTTGGATGACGGTATCGGAGAGGTTCCCGAAAGCGGCGTGGACGAAGTCTACACGGGCTATGCATTGTTGTTTCGACCCTTGCACCGCGACGAGGTTAACGCAGATCAAGCGGATCAGCGGGGTCATTGGTTCTGGTCGTCCCTTTCCGCAAACCGCTGGTCTTATGTTCAGGTGGCGCTGGCTGCGGCGATGGCAAACGTTCTGGGGCTTACGACCTCAGTCTTTATCATGATCGTCTACGACCGGGTCTTGCCCAACGAGGCGACCGAGTCGCTGATTGCTTTGACGCTTGGCGTGGGGTTGGCGCTTCTTTTTGACTTCGCGCTGAAGCTCCTTCGCGCGGGGTTCATAGATCGCGCCGGCCAGAATGCTGACATGTCCATGGGACGGCGAGTATTTGACCAGGTGCTGAATATTCGCATGTCGTCCCGAACGGGCTCAACGGGTGCAATGGCCAGTACCATCCGCGAATTCGAAACTTTGCGTGAATTCTTTACTTCTGCCACACTCGTCGCTGTCGTAGACTTGCCATTCATCGCGGTATTCATATTCGCGATCTATATGGTGGGCGGCCCGCTGGCGTTTGTTCCGGCACTCGCTGTACCAGTCGTTCTTCTCAGCGGACTGGCTGTTCAACCGATCCTGTCGCGTCTTGCTGAACAAAGTTTTGCAGACGGACAATCCAAGCAATCTGTTCTGGTTGAGGCTGTATCAGGCTTGGAAACCATCAAGACAACCGCCGCCAGTCGGCAGATGCGAATGCGGTGGGAAGGTGCAATTGCACGCCAGTCAAACTACGGATCACGCAGCAGGGCCGTTACTCAATTTGCCCTGAACCTAACTGGATTTACTCAGCAGGCCGCGCAAGTACTTATCGTCTTTTATGGTGTATTTCTGATCACGGATGGCCTGACGAGCATGGGGGCACTTGTTGCGTCGGTGATGCTGACCGGCCGTGCCCTGGCACCGCTGGGACAATTGGCGCAAACCCTGACACGTGTCAATCAGGCACGCAGTGCCTACCGCAATCTGGACACGTTAATGCAGGCAAGCAATGAGCGGCCTGAAGGCAAATCTTGGATCAGCAGATCCGAGTTTTCCGGGCGGATAACGTTTAACAATGTTCATTTCGCATATCCCGATCAATCGGAAGACGCGATGAAAGGTGTTTCATTTACAATCGAACCCGGTGAAAAAGTCGCTGTCCTGGGCCAGATCGGGTCGGGCAAGAGTACGATTGCGCGACTGCTGTTGGGCCTCTACCAACCGCGCGTGGGCTCGGTGATGTTGGACGGGCTGGACATTCGCCAGATTGATCCCGGCGACTTGCGGCGAAATATTGGTTCAGTCTTGCAAGACATCTGGCTGTTTTCCGGTACCGTCCGGGAAAACATTGCCAGCGGGTCGGTGCGCCCGCGTGATGATGAACTGATCCGTGCAGGGCGCATTGCAGGTGTCGAAGATTTTATCGCGCGGCACCCACGGGGCTATGATCAGCCTGTAGCCGAACGAGGAGAAGGATTGTCAGGTGGTCAAAGGCAGGCGATTGCATTGGCCCGGGCGCTTATCGGGCATCCTCCTGTCCTGCTGCTGGATGAGCCTACGAGTGCGATGGACGTCAAATCCGAATCCGAAATTATACGCCGCCTTAAAAAGACCACGCCAGATACCACGATGATCATTGTGACGCACCGAACCAGCCTGCTGGAACTGGTTGATCGGGTCATAGTGATTGAGGATGGCAAAATTGCGATGGATGGACCCAAAAACATCCTGACGCAGGCAGTTCGCAAACCCGGGAGGCATCTGAATGTCGCGGCATCCTGATCTGGAAAGCCTCGCCCGTGAAATGCGTGGAGGGTCACCGCTGCGGGGATCATTGCTGCTGCTCCTGATACTCAGTTGTTTGATAAGCGCCGTCGCCTGGGCTCATTTAACTGAACTCGACGATGTCGTGAGGGCAGATGGGCGTATCGTGCCATCCGGCGATATTCAGGTGATCGAAGCGACCGAACCCGGTGTTTTGCGGTCCGTTCACGTGCGCGAGGGTCTGGTGGTTGAGGCTGGTACATTGCTGATGGAGCTGAATACTACTCAGATCGAACGAGAGTTGAGCCAAGAGCAACAGCGTGCCTTTGGTTTGATGGCCCGCGCACAACGACTACGTGCCGAAATCGATGGGGCTGAGCTTGAGTTCGACGACGATCTTCTGACTGGCGCGCCAGATGTCGTGCGGTCGGAGACTGCGCTGTACCACGGTCGGCAAGCAGAACTTGAAGCTGAGATTGCAATTCTCTCTCGACAGCGCGAACAGCGGCAACGCGAGTACGAAGAGGGATTGGTTGACCAGGTCACGTCAACCGAGACCCTGAATGTGTTGGCCGATGAGCGCGCTATGATGGTGCCGTTGGTCGAACAGAAGATGGAACCGGCAACAACCCTTTTGGCCCTGCGCCGTAGCGAGGCGGAATGGAAAGGCCGCAAGGTCAGAGCAGAGGCGATGATCAACCGGTTGAAGGCCGGGCTGGATGAAGTGGATGACAAGGTCCGCGCGACGCGCAGTCGGTTTCGTAGTGCCGCACTAACTGATCTGGCTTTGGTTTCGGCAGAGCTTGCTGCCTTGCAACCTGCCCTGCCCTCTTTGCGTGACCGTGCGTCTCGCGCGCTGATCCGGGCCCCCGTACGGGGTGTCGTAAACCGGGTTCACCGGACGACGATCGGCGGGATGGCCCGAAGCGGTGAGGAACTGATTGAGATTGTTCCGTTGGACGACAGATTGTTGGTGGAAGCCTATGTCCGGCCCAAGGACATCGCCTTCCTGCACCCAGAGCAAAAGGTCAAAATCAAGATCACGGCCTACGATTTTTCGCGGTACGGCAGTCTGGATGGTGAGATCGTTCGAATCGGTGCCGACACCATCACTCGCTCGGAACGAAGTGAAGAAGAGGTTTTCGTCGTCGAAATTCAGACTTCAGACACGATGTTGGATGCGGGTGGTACAGCGGTTGAAATCATCCCAGGAATGATCGCTCAAGTCGATATTCTGTCAGGCCAAAAGTCAGTTCTTGATTATCTGATCCAACCTGTTCTGAAGATAAAAGACGAGGCGCTGCGCGATTGAAGAGAACGACAGATGGGCAGCAGATAGCAAAGCGCCAGCCGATAGACATCTTAGGCGTCGGGGGGGACCGACGACTAAGACCAGGTCACGTCACCAAGAAAGATATATCCCGCACCATATATCGTTTTAATAAGGCGCGGGTTTTTGGGATCTTCGCCCAGCTTCGTTCGCAAGCGGGAAATCCGAACATCCATAGCGCGGTCAAAGCTGTCACCTGCCCCGCCACCCAACATGTCCTGCATGCGCGCGCGGCTGATCAGGCGTTTGGGACTTTCAAGAAACAATCGCAGAACCTCACCTTCGGCGTGGCTGAAAGGTGTCTCGACGCCATCGGCATTGATCAAGACATATCGATCAAACTGTGCGGTCCAACCATTGAATTCGGCTATGTCTGAATTCGGCGTTGCTGGTCCAGTAGAGCGTAGCCGGGCGCGGACCCGAGCAATTACTTCGGCTGGATCAAATGGTTTGGTGATGTAATCATCTGCGCCAAGCTCCAATCCCGTTACCCGGTCCTGTACCTGAGCGCGGCCTGAAATGATGATGACGGCAGCACCTTGCTCAAGCGCCAGTTTGTGCACAAGTGCAAGACCGTCGGTATCCGGCAATGATAAATCCACCAAACACAGATCCGGAGTGACCCTTTTCAGCGAAGCTTCAAATTCACGGGCACGTGAAAAGCTCTGAGTTTGAAACCCGGCATCTTCCAGCGCTTCCGTTAGGATACGGCGGATTTCAGGTTCGTCATCGAGAATGGTCACCAAAGGTTGTGTCATTCAGGCGGCCTCGGTTCGGATCAACGCCGACAATTGCGACGATGTGAATGGTTTGCTTAGGACAGGTGCACGGGTCAATGCCTGATGATGCAGCGGGTCATTTAGCGGCAGCGACGTCATCAGTATACAGGGCAACGCACCATTCAGGCGGTCGACAATGTCGATCCCAGTGCCTTCGCCCTCCAGCTTAATATCTGATAGAACCAGCGCGATATCACCGATTTCCGACGTCAAGGTCAAAGCTTCATCGACCGAGCTTGCCTCGATCACCGAACACCCCAAATCGACCAGCATGTCCCGGAACTGACTGCGCAGTTCATCGCTGTCTTCAACCAACAATACGAGACCCGCTTGCGCGGACGGGGCAGGACGGTAGGGCAAACGTATCACGACCGAAGCACCAGAAGGCGTGTTGCGCAAATTAAGGTCACCGCCCGCCAGCTTTACCGTGTCGTAGACCATTGGAAGTCCCAACCCCGAGCCATCGCTGCCTTTGGTGGAAAAGAATGGGTTTAACGCCTTCTTTAATGCTTCCCCGGTAAACCCCGGGCCAGTGTCCGACACCGTGATCTCAACCCATATTGTCCCGATTGCATGCGCAGTGATCGTGATCTGGCCCGATGTGCCGCAAGCATCCCGCGCATTCAGAACCAGGTTCAGCAGTGCATCCTGAACCATGCCGGGATCGAGCATCAGCGCCTTGTCGGGTAGAGTATTGACCACCGACAACCCCATGCCCCGCGGCAAGGACGGGGTGGCGAGGATCCGCAAATCCTCAAGTAAACCGCGCATATCCGTCGCCTGAGGTTGAGGCGTGCGATTGCCGGTCATGTCTGCGATGCGATTCAGCAATTGCCCCCCGCGTCGGGCAGTTTGTTGCGTAGCCGTGACTAGCTGATCGGCTTCCTCGGGCAGATTCATCCTCTCTAATCGCGCCTGCATGCCCAGAATGATGGTCAGCAAATTAGAAAAGTCATGGGCAAGCCCGCTTGTCATCTGCGCCGCCATGGCTCTGCGCCGCGTTTGCTGAAGGGCGACACGGGCTTGAGTTTCTTCGGTGATATCCACCGACATGACATAAACACCACCCGCTTTATCCGGGGTGAATGATACCCGAATGCGGCGTGAATCCTGATCTTCGGTAAACTCGAAAACCGAAGGTTGGCCTCCATAGGCCTGTTCCAGATGTGGCTTTACCCGGTCATAGGCAGATGACCCCAAAGCCTTTGATATATGAAGGCCCAGAATGTCAGACGGACGGCCGGGCATGACCGAACTGAGGCGGCGGTTTGAGTAATCGTATCGTCCATCGGCATCCAGATGCGCGATATGAGCCGGCATCATCTCGGTCGTCATCCGCGTGCGGGCCTCGATCTCGGTCAGCTGACGCTTGGCTTCTTCCAGCGCGGTGATGGTTGCCGCCAGTTTGCGGTTGGTTGCGGAAAGCTCTTCGGCATGGCTCAGAAGTTGGCCAGACAGTTCTTCTGAACGGGCACGCAGCAAATCTTCTACCCGCTTCGTGCGAGTTATGTCGGTATAGACGGCCACCCAACCCCCATTGGGCAAAGGTGCACCTTCGACCGAGATCACCTGACCATTGGGCCGGGTCCGCTCCATATAATGCGGCTCGAACGCGAGGGCCTGCGAAACGCGTAGCTCGACCATCTCGTCAACATCGCCGACCGAACCGTATTCCCCGCGGCTAGCAAGAAAATATATGGTGTCGCGAAACAGAGCGCCAGGCTCGACAAGTTCGTTTGGCAAGTCGAACATTTCCTGAAACCGCAGGTTGCTGACAACGAGACGCAATTGGCTGTCATAAATTGACAGCGCCTGACCGATCAGGTTCAGGCCAGCCGTGGTCATCGCCTTGATGCGCTGTTCGGAAATGTCCAAATTCATCCTCCCCTGCGCCCATGGGTATCACCAGTTCAGGCGCAGGTGTAGGGAGATTTACCTATCCGTGCAGCGGCAAATTGTTCGCGGCACGGTAGGCTTGAACATAGCCGCGTGCCACTGATCGAACGGCTGTCCCGATCTGCGAATACGCCTCGTCCGGCAGGTTCGCAAAGGACACGCGAGCCGACCAGCCCGGAGCATCAAATCCGCTGCCGTTCAGCAGAACGATCCCATAGTCTTCCGCCAATTTGAACGCAATATCCAATGGGTGAACATTCTGCTTGATCCAAGCCACGACATCTTCACCGACATATTTTCGCAACCAATATTCGAAATCGATGATGCCGTAATAGGCGTCGTAATGCTCACCTGCCTGCACCTCGACGCCCATCGCTTCGGTCAGCAGTTTGAAACGGCGATGAACCAGCTCCATGCAGGCGGTCTGATAGATTTTCTTGCTGTCGACCAATTCACTGAGTGAAAACAGCGTCATCATCACCTGCTGCGGCAGCGACAGGCCTGCTGTGTGGTTCAGGGCCACATCGCGGCTATCGGCCACAAGCCGGTCGATAAAGCGAATGTCACGTGGTGTCAGGCTAAGCGTGCCATAGCGCTTGTCCAGGGCCTGTTTGATCTCATCCGGATGATCCGCCAGCTTGAGATCGAAGATGCTGTCTTGCGCCACGGCAATCACGCCGAGACGCCAGCCGGTGCAGCCAAAATACTTCGAGTAGGAATACACACCGATTGTGTTGCGCGGCAGATGGCCCATGACCGAGGTAAAATCGTGCACAAAGGTGCCGTAAACATCATCCGTTAGCACGATCAGATCAGGCCGGTGATTCTCCACCAAATCCGCCAGTTTGCGCAGTGATGCGGTACTGAGCGCGACCGAAGACGGATTGCCGGGATTGACTAGGAAGAACGCTTTTACCTTGGGATCTTTCAACTTTTCCACAGCTTGGTCGGTCAGTTGAAAACCATCCTCTTCATCGGTTTCCACATGCACGGATTCAAGGCTGTAATCCTCCAACTCCGGCATTTCCAAGTAAGGCGTGAAGATCGGAGTGCACAGAGCTATCGTGTCACCCGGGTTCAGCAATCGGTTGGCTTTGAGCGTCTTGAAGATGTAGCACATCGCCGCCGTGCCGCCTTCGACTGCGAACAGATCGAACTGAGCGTCAGGCCGGTGACCTCGGCACATGGACCACATCAGGTATTCATGGGCAATGGTGGCATTGTGTTTCAGGATGCGGTCAGGCACCGGATAGTTATCACCGATGATCGAATCCGTCAGTTCATGCACAAACTCGTCCGCATCGAAATCAAATGCGGATATGGCATGCGCCACGAGCTCAAGCAGCGTATCGACGCCCGGCGTTTCGGAATGATCAGACGCCCAGCTTTGCAGCCGTCCATGGCAACCTTTTTGCGCCGGCATTCCGCCTAAACCAGCGGGGTGATCCATCACACGTTTGGATTCAGTTATGGCAAATTGACCAAGGGCAAAGAACGCCTCACGCGGACGGGTGGCAACCCAGTTAGGATTGCCGCGCCCCGCGTTCAGGAAAGCACTATTGGCCTTACGCGCCTCGGCCGAGGCCAGTTTGATCAGCTCATCCTTGATCTGAAACGGGCTGAGTGCTTCGTAATCGTGCAGCGCTACTCTATCCATAACGTGAACCTCTCCAAATCAGCTTAGGATCAAAACAACGACCATCCCGAAGATGGTCAATAGTGTATTTCCGATCGCATACGGCATTCCGTAGCCAAGCGCCGGGATGCGACTTTGCGCGGCTTCCTGGATCATACCCAACGCGGCAGTGGTGGTGCGTGCGCCTGCGCAAGCACCAAACAGAATAGCCGGGTGGAACTTGAATACGTAATGCCCGACGTAAACTGCAAAGATCATTGGTAGCGAAGTCGCGACGATTCCCCATAGCAGCAGCGCAATACCGGCCTGTTGCAGTCCCGCGACAAATCCCGGCCCTGCGGTGATCCCTATCACCGCGATAAAGACGTTCAGGCCCAGCGTGTTCATCAACCACAGTGCCGGCCCCGGGATGCGCCCAAAGGTCGGGTGCACCGTACGCAGCCAACCCAGCACCAGCCCAGCCAGCAGCGCGCCTCCGGTAGTGGAAAGGCTGATCGGGAAACCACCCATCATGACTGACAATGTTCCAATGATGCCGCCGATGAAAATCCCCCAGCCTACAAAGGCCAGATCCGTGGTGTCTACCGGGCGGTCGGCATAGCCAATCTGGGCAACTGCGGCCTCGACATGCCGCTTGCTGCCCTGAATTGTGACGATGTCACCACGATGCACGACTGTCCCGGGTAGCAGCGGCAAATCCTGCATGTTTCGCATCAGTTTCGAGACATAAATGCCCCGCGCGATCGACAGTTTGCTTAGCTCTTCAAGCGTCTTGTTATGAACCTCTTTGCTGGTGATCAGCACATCCAGTTTTTCCGACGGTATGCTCAGCAGATCAGGCGCGTCAGCTTCTGTAAGATTGGTCTCAAGCAAACTCACGAGATCAGCGCGGCGGCCTGAGAACATCACAACATCTCCGGCCTGCAATACGGTGTTATCATCTACCTCTATGATCTTCCCGTCGCGTCTCAGGCGTTCGGCATAGATGCGGATACCGGGCATCAGATCTTTGACTGGTTGCCCTAGCAAATCGCTACCTTCTGGGATCTCAAAGGCCCGCGCCTCGATCGCGCGATATGCCGAGACGATGCCATCACCGTTTTCAACCGACGTCGTGCCACCCAGCTTAGCCTCATATTCCTTGCAGGCCGCGACCAGATCGACGCCAATCAGACGCGGGCCGATCTTGGCCAGAATGATGGCCGACCCGATTGTGCCGTAAATATAGGTCACCGCATAGGCAATCGGAATCTGGTTCGCATAGGTTTTGGCCTGTTCCGCCGACAGGCCCAGCTGGCCGATTTGGTCGGTGGCAACACCGATCGCCGCTGAAATCGTCTGCGATCCGGCATAAAGCCCCGCGGCATAGCCAAGTTCCAGACCCGCGACCTTGGCTGCGATGATCGGGATTACAAGGCAAAGTGCGAGCACGCTGAGCGCAAAGAACACCTCGCGCGCGCCGTCTGCTTTCAGGCCGCGGATGAACTGAGGTCCGACACCGTAGCCCACAGCAAAGATGAACAAGATGAAGAAAGTCGATTTGACCGCCGAGTCGATTTCAATCTGGGCCTGCCCGATCACCACTGCCGCCAACAACGTTGCCGTGACCGTGCCCAGACTGAACCCCATCAGTTTCCAGGGACCAACGAGAAAGCCGATACCGATGGACAGGAACACCGCCAATTCAGGGTAGTTTTGAAGAATATGCACCAGCCAATCGACCATCAATCACCTCTCAATCCGCGCCTGACAGGCATTTGAGGCAAAAGCCGGAGACAAGGTGAAGAAGCGCCCAATTGGCCCACTTGCTGCCCGACCAAGCCGCCTGTTCGAACACACAACCGCAACAGGAAAACTTCGGCCTCACGATACCTTACAAAGGACATTTGTCTATAATTATCTGAATATTAATAGTTCTGCTTGTCCGCCCTCATTCAGAACACCCTGACTGAGCCTGCGCCACAATGCAAACACGCGAAACGCATGGCTCGCCCGCTCTGCCTGCTCCAGAGCCGGAACCATGGGCTTCACTGTCGCTCTACCGCAATGCGCGGGCGCAAAATCCTGAGGGGTTCGAACAAATCCATTGCAGCGACCCGGTGTTTGCCATCACATACCGCTATGACACGGCCGACGATTATTTCCGAGACCAGCGCAACCGGCGTTTGTATCCGCCTTGCCGGAGATCTGCGCACTCAATCGTTGGATCGTGTCGAAGCGGGTTTTGCCGCCCAAAAGCCCAACGGCCAAGATGTCATTGTGGACATGTCGCAAGTTGAATCGCTGGATACCGGAGGGGCCTGGCTAGTCGCCAATCTGGTGCAGCGGATGGGAAGTGAGGGCGCTCAGGTCCAACTCGAAGGGTTGGCCCCTGCACATTCGTCATTGATCGAAACAGTATCGCACAACATACCCGAGGTTACAGGAGAAGAACTGCCGCCGCATGGCTTTGTGAATTGGGTTGCCCGGATTGGGCAAAAAACTTTTGGCGCCTGGAAGGACACATTATCAATCATCGGCTTTCTTGGCCTTACTCTGCATCGATTGGTCCGGACTCTGATCATGCCATGGCGACTGCGTCGTGCTGCGTTGGTGTCACAGATGGAGCAAGTCGGCTTCAAGGCGCTGCCGATTGTGTCCTTGATGGGTTTCCTGATCGGCGTCGTTCTGGCCTTTCAGGGCGCGACGCAGTTGAAACAGTTCGGGGCTGAGATCTTTGTTGTCGAATTGATCTCCATCTCGATCCTGCGTGAGCTTGGTATCCTGCTGACAGCAATCATCGTCGCTGGTCGCTCCGGTTCGGCTTTTACGGCTTCGATTGGCTCGATGAAGGTGCAGGAAGAGATTGATGCGATGCGCACCCTGGGGTTGGATCCGATTGAAGTTCTGGTCATTCCCCGTGTTCTGGCGCTGTTGATCATGTTGCCCATTCTTGGCTTTGTTGCCGATATGGCTGGCCTGATCGGCGGAGCGTTGATGAGTTGGATCGACCTCGGTGTCAGCCCCGGCATGTTCCTGACCCGGTTGAAGGAAAATACCGGCGTCGCACAACTTGCCGTCGGGATGATCAAGGCACCGTTCTTTGCACTGGTGATCGGTGTCATTGCCTGCTGGCAGGCTATGCAGGTCAAAGGTTCATCCGAAAGCGTTGGTCAGCGGACGACAGCCTCGGTCGTGCAATCGATCTTTATGGTCATCGCCATCGACGCCCTGTTTTCGATCTTCTTCTCAGAGTTGGGGATCTGACATGGATGGAGCCGCGCTTCAGGACAAGCCCCGATCCGACACGAAACGCGAGGCCGTTATTCGTGTGCGCAATTTAACCAACCAGTTCGGCGAGCAAGTGGTCCACGATAACCTCAACCTCGATGTCTGGCGCGGTGAAGTGCTGGGTGTTGTCGGTGGATCGGGCACTGGGAAGTCCGTGCTTTTGCGTACGATCGTCGGGCTGAACAAGCCCAAGTCGGGAAGTATTGAGGTTCTTGGCGTCGATGTTCTTAATGGCCCCGAAGAAGAACGTCAGCGGATCGAAAGAAGCTGGGGCGTGGCATTTCAGGACGGTGCGCTGTTTTCCTCACTGACTGTATTGCAGAACGTGATGGCGCCTCTGCGCGAGCACACGGGTATCAGTGAAAAATTGATGGCCGCACTAGGTGGGCTGAAGATCAGTCTCGTTGGCTTGCCTCAACTAAGTTGCAGCAAGTTCCCCTCGGAACTGTCCGGTGGAATGCGCAAACGCGCTGCGTTGGCCCGCGCCCTGTCGCTGGACCCGGAAATCGTTTTTCTGGACGAACCAACTGCCGGGTTGGACCCGATCGGGGCCGCCGCATATGATGACCTGATCGGGGAACTTCAGCACACGTTGGGGCTGACCGTGTTCATGGTAACGCATGATCTGGACAGCCTTTATGCCATATGTGATCGCGTCGCGGTACTTGCGGAAAAACGCGTGCTGGTTGAAGGTCCGATAGAAGAGATGACCAAGGTCGACCATCCTTGGGTTCAGGAATATTTCACAGGCCCCCGCGCCCGTGCGGCACAACAGAAGGGGCAGGACAGGTAGAGGCGATGGAGACCCGAGCGAATTACATCCTGATCGGTGCGTTCACCCTGGCGGGCATCCTTGGTGCCTTCGGGTTCTTTCTGTGGCTCGCCAAATTCGAAGTGACTCGGCAATACGCCTATTATGATGTGTTGTTCGACAATGTCTCGGGCCTGTCGGCTGCAGGTGGCGTAAATTACAACGGCTTGCCCGTGGGTCAGGTGGTTTCCCTGGACTTGGACAAAGATGACCCGTCAAAGGTGCGAGTGCGGCTTGAGGTTGATGCCGACATCCCTGTTACCAAAGAAACCATCGCACAGTTGCAATCTCTGGGTGTGACAGGGGTTGCTTATGTTGAGCTTTCCGGCGGGTCTCCAACCGCAGAAAGGCTGGCCCAGAACAGTGTCATCCCAAGCAAGCGCAGTTCGATTCAATCCTTGCTTGAGGGTGCGCCAGAGGTTCTGGAAAAGGCGGTCACCCTGTTGGAGAACCTCAATTCGGTTGTTGATGACAAAAACCGAAAGGCGGTGTCGGATATCCTGAACAATCTGGCAGAAGCGTCGGGCAAGCTCGATAAAACTCTGACGGATTTCCAGTCGCTCTCGTCCGATTTGGGCGGTGCGGCCAAAGACGTTGGAGAATTTACCAAGAGACTGGATACGTTGGCGAACACGGCCGAGACGACGTTGAGCACAGGAACGGACACGCTGAAGAGCATCAAAGAGACCTCAGAATCCGCCAAAACAACGCTAGAGACTGCAAATAACGCCATTGCCAGTGCTGAAAGCGTGATTCAGGAAGATATCCGGCCCTTTATCGAACGCGGGTCAATCCTGGCCGAAAGGCTGACTCGGCTGTCAGATGAAGGCAGCGTTACGCTTGAGGTAATCAGCGAGACTGTTCTGAATGCAAACACCACCCTAGAATCGGTTACATCGACTATGGATTCAGCCAAAGGGGCGCTCGATTCAGCAGAGAGGGCGTTTGACTCGGCAAACCGCGTGATGGACGAGGATATCTCACCTGTCGCTGAAGATGTGAGTAAGGCGGCCAATCAGGTTGCGGAAACCGTCTCGAATATCACCGAAAAGATTGACAAGATTTCCGACGATGTTCTCAGCGCCTCCCAATCGGCGTCGGATCTGCTGGGAACCATCGACGGGATCGTTCAGGACAACCGCCGTCAGGTTTCGGACTTCTTGCGCGTTGGGTTGCCTCAGTTCATCCGGTTCATCGAGGAATCACAGCGTCTGGTCATCAGTCTGGATAGATTGGTCGACAAGGTCGAACGCGACCCGGCCCGCTTTTTGTTAGGCACCCAAGCATCGGAGTTTCGTCAATGATACGGCCCTTAATATTGACTCTGGTTTTGGCCGCTTTGACGGGCTGCACGGGCTTGGGCACGCTGCGGCAGGCTTCTAAGCCCAATGACTTGTATTTGCTGACACCCAAAAGCACGTTCTCGTCATCGCTGCCGCGAATCCAAAAACAGATCGTTGTCGAAGAGCCCACAGCGACGGCGGCCGTGAACACCGATCAGATCGCCGTGCAGCCCACCTTGCTTCAGGTTCAGTATCTGCCGCGGGCCCGATGGGTGGATCGCGCTCCGTTAATTGTGCAGGCGCTGATGGTCGAAAGCTATGAAAATTCCGGCAAGGTCGCGGCCGTAGGACGTTCGACCGTAGGCCTGAGAGCGGACTATGTGATCGCGCCTGATCTGCGCGAATTTCAGGGCATCGTCATCAGCGAAACCGAAGACACGAAAACGGTCCGCGTAGAAGTGCGCATCAATATCAAGATCATCGATGAGTATGAGGACAAGATCATCGCTTCAAGCTCATTCCAGGAAGCAGTGCTGGCGACCAGCGATAAAACACCCGAACTGGTTGAGGCCTTTGATATCGCCTTGGGCAAGACAATGCGGGATGCCGTGGAATGGAGCATCCGCAAAATCCATACGCATACGCTCAATAACCCGCGATCAAGACCTAGCTAGTGGTCGCTAGAACTGGCTCGCTGAGGCGACTTGCCAGTCAGCGGCGAACTCTTCAGGGATGGTCTTGCCCAACAGAGAGCCGTCATCCAGAAAGCTGTATAGCTCGGCATAAGACCGCTCTCGTTCATCCGCATTTCGGCGCCGGATGTCGGCAGGGCGCAGGTCGGAAACTTTTGCTTTGCCCATAGCCCCTAATATCTCGCGGAAGCTTTCAAGCGTCGCGTCATGAAACCGATGCACGCGCTGTCGTTTCTGTGGCACATTCACCGCCCGCCCACGGATCGGATCTTGCGTCGCTACCCCCGAGGGGCACCTGTTGGTGTTGCAATGCAGCGCCTGAATGCACCCCACCGCAAACATCATCGCCCGCGCCGCGTTACACATATCCGCACCCAAAGCGAATTTCTCGACCATATCGAACCCAGTGGCCACTTTGCCCGAACAGATCACCCTCATCTTGTCGCGGACTCCAATACCGCGCAGACAGTTGTTTACAAAGATCAGTGCCTCGTTAAGCGGCATCCCCAATCGGTTGGTGAACTCGACCGGGGCAGCGCCAGTGCCCCCTTCCGCGCCGTCCACCGTGATGAAGTCAGGCAGAATCTCAGTTTCCAACATCGCTTTGCAAATCGCCATAAACTCGGATCGACGACCGATGCACAGTTTGAAGCCCACGGGCTTGCCACCTGACATCTCTCGCAGATGCTGAACGAAATGCATCAATCCATTCGGTCCATCAAAGGCCGAATGAATAGGTGGGGAAATCACATCCTGATGTACTGGAACCCCACGAATCTCGGCGATTTCTTCATCCACCTTTGCTGCCGGTAGGACCCCGCCATGAGACGGCTTCGCCCCTTGCGATAGTTTGATCTCGATCGCTTTGACGACATCTTTCTTGGCCTTTTCGGCAAACAGGTCCTTATCGAACCCACCTTCAGGCGTGCGGCATCCAAAATACCCTGTTCCGATTTGCCAGATGATGTCTCCACCTTCTGCCAGATGGTGGGGGGACAGTCCGCCTTCGCCCGTGTTATGCGCAAAACCCCCATCTTTTGCACCGCCATTCAAAGCACGGATTGCGTTGGCGCTGAGTGCACCGAAACTCATTGCTGATACGTTCAGACGCGACGCATTGTAGGGTTTGTCGCACTGAGGGCCGCCCAGTATCACCCGTTCTTCGCTCTCTTCGACGTGCTTGGGGGATAGCGAGTGATCAGCGCGGTGATAACCTACCGTCATGATATCGTACTGAGTGCCAAACGCCTGAGTATCCACCTGCCCCTTGGCGCGGGAATAGACCAGACTGCGGATGATCCGATTATAGGGCCGCCCGCTTTCATTGGTTTCAACGAAATACTGCCGGATTTCAGGGCTGACAAACTCCAACATATATCGGAAGTGACCCAGTACCGGGTAGTTGTTCAGCACATTATGCTTGGTTGTCAGCATATCGTAGAGACCGACAACCGCATAGGGGATCAGTATGATCAGCAACCAGTGTGCGGGTGGCCAGAAAAAACCCCAAAGCAAAGTCAAAGGCAAGCAGACATAGCTGAGGAAATAGTAAAGCCTGCGAACAATCATTTCCTATCTCCCTGAGTAGCGCTGTGACAGCGTGACTTTGAATGGACATTGGGTCCATGACCCTGCTCTTCATCCAGAACGTGGAACAAATTGACCTGTTTGCGCAAGCCCTTGCTAATCAAACAAAGATAACGGTTGGGTTAGCGAGGCCGGTTGAACCAAGCAAAAGCAGTCTGTATGCAAAATGAAACGCTGGTCAGAGCAGGATCAACCGCAGTGTCGAAAACAGCGCCTGTATTCGGGCATCGCGCCCTGATGTATACAGCCGTCTTTGTGGGGGGTGCTGCAGGGTCGTTGCTGCGCGAGCTATTTTCGCTGGAGATCCCCGGCGCTCCGTTCCTAACCGCGACTTTCGGCATCAATGTTGCGGCCTGTTTCGTTCTAGGTTGGCTCTATGCCATTCGAAATCGTGTCCACGCCCACGTCCTGCATCTAGGGGCCGTTGGATTTTGCGGTGGGCTATCGACGTTTTCCTCATTCGTCGCCGAGCTGGAAAGACTGGCAGAAACCGGGAATTGGTTTGTGGTTATCGCCGTAAGCGCGGAGATCGCATTTGGTCTTACGGCGGCGGTTCTTGGGGAAGCGCTGGGTCGGCGGCATCATTCCCGGGAAACATCGGAATGACGACCTTGTATCTGCATGCCATGTTCGCATTGGGCGGAGGATTGGGGGCTGTACTGCGGCATTGGCTGGCGCTTCGGGTGACGCATGATCTGCCGTACTCGACCCTGATCGTGAATGTTCTGGGCAGCCTTCTGCTGGGTCTATGGATTGGTTATCTGGGTGGCTCTGCAGAAATGGGTGAAGAGGAAAAACGCCTTGTATTCGGGTTTTGCGGCGGCTTCACCACATTCTCAAGCTTCGCCTATCAATCGCTGCAATTGCACCGTGAACGGACGATCGTATTTGCTGCCGGTAACATCGCTCTCAGCCTCGTCTTGTGCTGGTTCGCGCTATGGCTGGGCCTTGTTCTGACGCGCTAGTGAACGGGTGCTGCAGCCCTTTGGTCGGGCCTGGGCGCGCGGCAGAAGAACAACAGTGGGATCGTGGCCAACGCCAGCAGTCCAAGATTGTTGAATACTGTAAGGTACGAGATCATCTCGGCCTGCCGAGCAATCTCTTGTCCCAAAATGGCGGCGCCCTGGGCGCTATCGGGTGTCAGCCCCAGCGGCGCAAGATAAGCCTGTGCAGCAGGATTGTAGGGTGTCACATTCTGGCTGAGCACTGCCGTATTGGTTTGCAGGCCTCGCACGACCCAAGTCCCCACCAATGAAATACCTACCGAAGAGCCAAGCTGCCTGGTGACGTTGAATAGGCCCGAGGCCTCATCCTGCCTTGATTTACTGATGCTCTCGAATGCCAGAATAGACATCGGCACAAACACCAGCCCCATCCCCAGACCACTGACAAAGCCCGGCCAAGCCAGTTGCCAGAAACCGGCGTCGAGGTTGAGTGTGCCCAACATGAAATTCCCCACTGCTGTCAACAGCATCCCCAACCCGGCTAAAACTCGTGGATCAAACCGGGTGACCAGTACGGCCCCGGTCAGCACCATCGATGCACCTGCGGCGATCCCGCGCGGTATGAACAAATGACCGGATTCGATCACGGGGTAATCGAGCAGGCTTTGCACAAAGGTTGGCAGTATGGCGATCCCGCCAAACAATGAGATCGCGAACCCCGCTATCACCAGGTTGCACAGGGCAAAGTTGCGATCCGCAAAAAGGCGCAAATCAACGACAGAATGCCGGGATGTCAGAGAATGGACTATGAACCCCAGCGCCCCAAGAACCGAAGCGATCAGCGCCAGCTGTATCATCCTCGATGACAGCCAGTCCTTGGTCTCACCTTGGTCAAGAATGAATTGAAGGCATCCGATGCCAAGTGCCAGCAGCGCCAGACCTTTCCAGTCGATGCGCACCTCTTCGGTTTTGTCGTCCGGCAACTCGCCCGCCAAAAGCAGCAGGGCCATGGCAGCGACCGGAAGGTTGACGAAAAACACCATTCGCCACGAAAAATACTCTGTCAGGACTGCGCCTACAGTTGGGCCCAACACTGGTGCGACCACGACGCCCAAGCCAAAGACCGCCATGGCCTGCCCCCGTTTTTCGCGCGGAAAGGCATCAAACAGGATGGACTGCGACAACGGGATCAGGAACGCGCCGAACATCCCCTGCGCCAGGCGGAACGCGACGATAGTCTGAAGACTCCATGACAGGCCGCACATGACAGACATTGTGGCAAAACCCGTGACCGCAGTCAGGATCAGCCTGCGCCGCCCGACCCGACGCGCGACAAACCCGGTCAGCGGCATGACCACAACGGCTGAGACGATATAGCTGGTTAAGATCCATGTCGCCTGATCGGTTGTGGCCCCAAAAGCCGCCTGAATATGCGGCAACGCAACATTGACGATGGTACTGTCCAGAACTTCGAGAATTGCACTGAGCACGACGGCCACGACAATCACGCGATTGATATGGCCGGCATCAGTCATTGGCTGGTTCCGGTTGTATCCACCGTAACTTTGCTGCTGCCTCCTACACGTAGCGGAGCATCAGTTGGATCAAGCTCAATCCGCACCGGGAAACGTCGAGTGACCTTGACCCAGTTGCCGCTGGAGTTTTCGGACGGCAACAACGAAAACGTATCGCCCGAGCCTCGACCGATCGACGCAACCTTGCCGGTCAGGGTCGTGTCTGGAAGCATATCCACCTGCACTGTGACCGGCTGACCGGGTCGGATGCGTGGCAGTGATGTTTCCTTGAAATTTGCATCGACCCACCAGTCAGACGACTCGACAATGGAAAATTGCGGCGCATTGGCCGAGACAGACGACCCTGGCCGCAGCGTCAGATTTGCGATCCAGCCATCGGCCGCGGCATAGACCTTGGTCCAGACAAGATCGGCCTGCGCGATTTCCAACGCAGCCTGTGAGGACAACACATTGTCCTGCCGGGCCGCGAGACCACTTTGCAATGCGGAAAGCTCGGACCGGCTGGTGGTCAACCGGGCCGAAGCCTGTGCGAATTCGGATGTAGTTTGGTCCAGCGAGGCCTGCGCGAGGTCCCCGTCCGAAAACAAAGCTCGGGCGCGTTCAAGATTGCTCTGAGCCGTTTCGTAGAAAGAGTTGGCGCTTTCGACAGCGGCCTGTGCAGCGGTGATCTGGTTCGAGAAGGAGTCAGCCTGCTGAATGGCACTGTCCAGATTAGCTTTGGCCTGATCGACCGAGGCTTGGAACTGTGTCGGATCAATCGAGAATAGCAAATCGCCTGCATTGACCGGCTGGTTTTCGACCACCGCAACGTCTGAAACCTGCCCGGTCACCTGTGCGGCCACATAGATGATATTCGCGCCGATATAGGCGTCTTTTGTTGACGGATACCGCTCTTCATGCCGCCAGAAAAGGAACAATCCAACAGCAATCGTGACCAGGATCCCTGCGGCGGCAATTGCCTTGAATGACTTCATAAGCAGCTTCCTTTTTGGTGCCTAAGCGAGCGACCTCACATCACCTGCATATGCATGCGCATGGCCAGATTGCCCAGAATCCAAACTGTCCCGCCGATGATAATCAGCAGAACAAGTGTCGAGAACAGAACCAGGTCCAGATCCTCTCGGCTGCTGCGGCGGCGGTCGATGTGTAGAAAATAGATCAGTTGAACAACCAGTTGTGCCAACCCCAGAAGGCCTATGGTCATATAGACGCCTGGTGTTTCAATACCGAAATGATAGGCGATCACAAATACCACCAGCGTGAGCAGCAGTGACCCACCATAGCCAATCACGTAACGCCGCCGTTCGCGGTGATGCATCTCGGATCGTTTATCCATAAGCCAGCCCTCCGAAATACACGATGGTTATTATGCCGATCCAGATAAGATCGAGGAAATGCCAGAATAGCGCCAACCGCACCATACGCGACATCAGCAGATCGGTCAGCCCGAACATACGCAGCTGAATACCCAGCACGATTAGCCACAGACACCCGGCTGCAACATGCAAGCCGTGGAGCGGTACGAGACCATAGAAGGCCGACAAAAACCCGCTACGCTGTGGGATACCGCCTTGGGCTGCCATGTTCATGAAATCACGGATTTCCAAAACCAGAAAACTGAGCCCCAGCAACAGAGTCACTCCGAACCACAGCACGATCCGTACCCGAGGCAGGTTGTATTTCAACGCCAACATCGCCAGCCCGACGGTCAAACTGCTGGTCAGCAGAATGAGAGTCTGGGCAAAGATGCTTTTCAGGTCGAACAGCTCATGCGGGCCTGGACCGCCGGCCTGCGCGTCTATCATGGTGATATAGATCGCGAACATCAGGCCGAAATAGACCAGATCGCTCATCAGGAAGACCCAGAAGCCGAAAGTGACGACCTCGGTCGCCTTGTGGGCGCTGGCGTGGTCCTCGCCGAGGTTTATCCCCGGATAGCTGTGCTTGGGTGCGCGCCTCATGTCACGGCCTCCATATCCGGGCGGGCGAGGCCGCGATTTTCCGGTGTACTTTCATGATCGCGATCCACAGCGGCGGTGCTGTGGACCAGCGCCAACCACGCCTCGTGTTCTTTGCGGACCTCTTCGGCGGGGATGATGACCTCGGTGCTGGTGTCGAAACTCCAGATGATAATGGCGAGGATCATCGCGATGGTCATCAGTGCTGCCAGCCACCAGATCCACCAGACCAGAGAGAACATCCAGATGCCACTGAGCACGCAGAGGATAAACCCGATGCCGGTGTTGCGCGGCATCTCGATATCTTCGTAGGCCGCGGGTGCAGGATAGGCTTGTCCGCGCTCCTTAGCTGCAGCAAAGTCATCGCGGTCACTAACCTGCGGAATAATAGCGAAGTTGTAGGGTGGCGGCGGAGACGGGATCGACCATTCCAGCGTGCGCCCGTCCCAAGGATCACCGACCGGTGCGCGGGTCTGTTCTCGGTCGCGTATACTGACCCACAATTGGACCAGGATCGAAAGCAACCCGCAAGTAATCACTAGCGATCCTATGGCGGCGGTGATCATGTAGGGGTGAAAGCTGGGATCCTCCCAACTGAACGACCGGCGGGGCATGCCCATCAGACCAACGAAGTAGAGCGGCATGAAGGTCAGCAGAAACCCAACCGTCCAGCAGAAAACCGAAACGCGGCCCCAGAACTCGTTTAGACGGAACCCAAAGGCCTTTGGGAACCAGTAGTTATAGCCGGCGAGCAACCCGAACAGCACACCTGGTAGCAACGCGTTGTGGAAATGCGCAACCAGAAACAGCGTATTATGGACCTGATAGTCGACGGTTGGATTGGCAAGAACCACTCCGCTGAGGCCGCCGATGACGAACAACATCAAGAACGCAAGGCCATAAAGCATCGGGACCGAGAATCGAATGCGCCCACGGTACAGAGTCGCCATCCAGTCATAGACCTTTACCCCGGTCGGAATGGCGATCAGCATCGTGGCAATCCCGAACACCGCGTTGATCAGAGCGCTTTGCCCCATGGTGAAGAAATGATGCAACCAAACCGTGAAGGACATGACCGCAATCGACATTGTTGCGATGACCAGTGAGTTGTAACCATAGAGACGCTTGGCCGAAAAGGTGGCAAAGACCTCGGAATAGATACCATATGCAGGCAGGACCAACAGGTAGACCTCGGGGTGGCCAAACAGCCAGAACAGGTTGGCATAGTTCATCATGTTGCCGCCAAGGTCATTGGTGAAGAAGTGGAAATCGAGATAGCGATCCGCGGCCAGCAACAATGCAGCTACGCCAAGGGGGGGCATGGCAAAGATGATCAGAATCGAGCTGCAGATTATCGTCCAGCAATACATAGGCAACCGCATGAACTTCATCCCCGGCGCACGCAGCTTGTAGATCGTGACGGCAAAGTTGATGCCAGTCAGTGTTGTGCCCACGCCAGAGACCACGATGGCCCAGATCCAGTAATCCGGCCCAACGCCGGGATTGAACGCGGCCCCGGTATAGGGCGGATAGGCGGTCCAACCACCTGTTGAGAATTCGCCCACCACCAGCGAGACCATCAGCATTAGCCCGGACGAGACGGTCAGACCAAGCCCGATCTGGTTCATCACCGGAAAGGCCACGTCGCGCGCGCCTATCATGAGCGGAATTATGTAATTAGCGACGCCAAAGACAAAAGGTACCGCGACGAAGAACACCATTATGGTGCCATGAGTGCTAAACAGTTCCGCGAAATGCTCGGGTTCCAGAAATCCGTCCCCCGGTCCCGCCGCCTGTTGGGCCCGCATCACCACGCCTTCCAAGACGCCCCGCGCCAGCATGACGATGGCGAAGACAATGTACATGATGCCGATCTTCTTGTGATCAGCGCTGGTCAGCCAATCGCGCCAGAGCGGGCCCCACAACCGGAACCACGTCAGGATGCCAATCACTACCACTACGCCCACGATCACAATGGCAGCAGCAGCGTTTGCAATGATCTCATTTGCGCCAGGATTCTGGATCAGTCCAGCAATGGGAAATGCATCCCAACTCAGGCGACCGAAGAAGCCGGTCTCGGCATTTGTCATTGGCTTGCCTCCTGCCCGTATTCAGCCGTTCCGGGTTGCTGATCCAACTGCAGAGGCTCTCCGCTGTGGTAACGACGCAGGATCGAATGGAACAGGTCGCCCTCTTCCAGCGTGAAATAAAGCGCATTCAGCGGCATGAGTTCTGTGCCCAATGCCGCCTGCACCTCATCCCGATCCGTACGCATCGCCAACGTCCGATAAGTGCTTTCGGTCAACGGTATGCCATGCGCTTTTACACTGGCGACCCATGCCTGAAAATCCTCGGGCTGCATGGCTTGCGCCAGGAATTTCTGCTTTGTGAATCCTCGGCCATTATACTGTGTGTTCTCGCCTTGCATCGTCTCAGGCGAGTCTGCCACCAGGTGTAGCCGAGTCGTCATCCCCGGCATGGCATAGATTTGCCCTGCCAGCGCCGGGATCATAAACGACTGCATCACCGTGTCTGTGGTCAGCGTCATCGCAACTTGCTGTTTGATCGGTATGCCCAGTTCTCCCACCGTTGCGATGCCATGATCTGGATAGATGAACAGCCATTTCCAATCGAGGCCAACCACCTGCACATTTAGGGCAGGCTCTTCTCCAAAAGGGGCCGAATAAGGGTCAAGACGATGTGTCGCTTTCCAGAGATAGAAAGACAGGATCATCACGATCACGACCGGGACGCCCCACATCAGAAATTCAAGCTTCGCCGAAAAATCCCAATGCGGCGTGTATGCAGCATTTCCACCCTTACGTCGGCGATAACGCAGGGCAATCAGCGGCACCAGAGCCAGAACCGGTATCACAGCGATCAGGATAAGAGCCGTCGCGCGCAAAAGGTGTGTCTTTTGCACAGCTGCAATCGGGCCTTGGGGGTCCATGAAGCTATCACTCGCCCCGGCAGACTCAGCCGTCAACAACAGAGCAACAAAGATCACCAAGGCTGGCACAGCGACTGAATGTATCCGAGACAAGGTCACACCTGATGATCCTCTTGCGGCGGGGTTTCCCGGCAACTATCGGCAGAGTCACGGATTTTCTCAAGAACTTTTCCAAAATCACCCTGCGCCGCCGCTGTTGACATGAGGTCAAGCGCGCGCGAGACCAATCATATGCGTTTGGTTCTTGCTCTCCTCTCCCTGCTTTGTCTTGCGGCCCCTTCGGCCGCGCAGGATCGCGCTGCGGTTGAGCGTCAGTTTCAGAGCTGGCTGCAACAGACCATATGGCCTCAGGCAAAAGCCAAGGGCGTTTCGAAACGCACATTCCAAAGTGCCTTTGACGGGGTAACACTAAACTGGGACCTTCCTGACCTGGTTCCGCCGGGCAGCTCTAAAAAGACACCCAAGCAACAACGGCAGGCCGAGTTCGGCTCACCTGGTCGTTATTTCAATGCCGGATCAGTCCAGGGTGCCACCTCCGTCGGTCGCAAGATGGCTAAGCGCCACGCGGACACGCTATCACGTGTCGAGACAGAAACCGGCGTACCCGCCCGAATCATACTGGCCATCTGGGGCCGCGAAAGCGGATACGGACAAGTCCCGATCCGCCATAATGCGTTTCAGGTGCTGGGCACCAAAGGGTTCATGAGCACACGGGCAGAGTATTTCACGGCTGAACTGATTGCTGCGCTACAGATCGCTGAATCCGGTCACGGCCAAGGCCACGCACTGAAAAGCAGTTGGGCGGGTGCCTTGGGGCAGCCTCAGTTTATGCCCACAAATTTTCTGACTTACGCGCGCGATGGCGATGGGGATGGCCGAACTGATATCTGGGGCTCAGCCTCGGACACGATTGCATCGATCGGCGCGTATCTTGACGAGCACGGATGGGTGACAGGCCGCGACTGGGGGTTCGAAGTTATCCTACCCACGACCGTTTCTTGCGCGTTGGAGGGCCCTGATCAGGGGCGGTTGATCCGCGATTGGGTCGCCATGGGCGTAAATCGCGTTTCCGGCAAACCTTTTCCGGCACATGAACTTGATGCCGAGGGCTATCTTATGATGCCTGCCGGTCGTAGCGGTCCGGCCTTTATCGTAACGCCCAATTTCTATGTCCTCAAAGACTATAACACCAGCGACCTTTATGCGCTGTTTGTGGGACATGTCGGTGATCGCATCCGATACGGAGTTGGCGATTTTCGGGGTCGTTGGGGCGATGTCGGCAATCTCTATCGTTCAGATGTCGCCAGCATGCAGCAGGTGCTTGTTCAACAGGGTCATGACGTCGGTGGCGTCGATGGCCTGCCCGGATACAAAACCCGACGCTCGATCGGGCGCTGGCAAGAGGCTTCTGGAAGCACACCAACCTGCTTCCCCGATGCCTCATTGAAGGCCGTTCTGAAGCCGTAGCAGCGTACTGATTCGCCATTTACGAGCATCACTGCGAACACATTCACCCACGGTGATATGTTGAGCTTCACGAAAATGTCACTGCCACGAAGCGTTTCAAAATAAAATTTTAACACCTCCGCCGGCTGCGGTTCTAATCAGCCTTTGTGGTCTTCACCCACCGCAAAACCCTTTACCTTTGCTTCAAAACTGACAGGTTCATGGGCAGTGAAAGATAGCTTTCGCATTCGGATCTCCGACATTGCCTGATGCATGAATGCCGAAATTATCGATCTTGGCACGATCTAGATCAAGGTAAAGTCCAGACAATTGCCGGAGACAAAATGGCAGACAAGCGCCCACCGCGAATGCGGTTTGGACGTTCGAAACCATACAAAATGGGAGTAAACACATGAACAAAATAATCAGAACCTCTTTGGCAGGACTGTTGTCCTCGACCATCATTACCGGTGCTGCAATTGCTGCCGGTACACATCCCGAAACCGGAGAAGCCCTGGCCGACGATCAGACCTTCACCTATCGGATTCTCGATGAACACAGCTCGGTCGACCCGCAAGTCGTAGAAGATGTGTCGGGTGCAGAAATTGTTCGCGATCTGTTTGAAGGCCTGATGAATCAGGATGAGGACGGTAACCTGGTTCCTGGTGTCGCCACCGAATTCTCGGTCAACGATACCAAGGACGTTTACACCTTTACCCTGCGCGATGAAGCGAAGTGGTCGAATGGTGATCCGGTGACCGCAGGTGACTTTGTGTATGCCTGGAAGCGCGCCGTCGATCCCGAACTGTCGTCGCCCTATGCGTGGTTCATGGAACTGATGTCGATCGAAAACGCTGCCGAGATCATCGCGGGCGAAAAACCGGTAGATGAGTTGGGTGTCAAAGCCATCGACGACAAAACGCTGGAAGTCCGCCTGAGCGCCCCCCTTCCCTATTTCCCGCAGATGACCACACATTCGACAACCTTCCCGGCACCGCAGAAAGTGATCGAAGAATTTGGTGACGCCTGGACCAAACCGGAAAACATCGTCTCGAACGGCGCATATGTTCTGACCGAGCACCTGCCGCAAGAACGCTCGGTACGTGAACGCAACACCGCCTATTGGGACAACGATAACACCATCATCGACAAGGTCGTGGCGCTGGTCATCAATGATGAAAACGTCGCCCTGACCCGCTATTTGGCTGGCGAACTGGACCGCACCGAAATTCCAGCCGGCCAGTACCCACGTCTGAAGGAAGAGCACCCCGTAGAAGCCATCAGCTTCCCACGCCTGTGCAACTATTATTACACCTTCAATCTGTCTGATGGTGGCCCCGAGGCTTTCAAGGACCCGAACGTCCGCCAAGCCCTGTCACTGGCCGTTGATCGTGCGATCATCACCGAAAAAGTGATGGCAGGCGGTCAGCCCGAAGCCTACACCTTCGCCCCCGAAGCAACCGCAGGCTTCACCGTCCCGGCCGTTGAAATGGCATCCATGTCCCAAGCCGAACGCGACGAGTTGGCGAAGGAGCTTCTAGCAGAAGCAGGTTATGGGCCTGACAACCCTCTGAGCTTCCAGATGGTTTATAACACCGCGGAAAACCACAAGAAGGTCGCCGTTGCGCTGAGCCAGATGTGGAAGCAGAAGCTTGGCGTGAACGCCGAACTGGCAAATATGGAGTGGAAAGTCTTCCTCGAGGAGCGCGGCAACCAAAACTTTGAGCTGGCACGTGGTGCTTGGTGCGGAGACTATAACGAAGCGTCGACCTTCCTGGACCTGCTGCAGTCGGACTCGGGCTATAATGACGGCAAATATGCCAACGCGCGCGTTGATGAGCTGCTGGCCGAGGCCAAAACCTCGGACGATCCGGCTCCGCTTTACACCGAAGTTGAACGCATCATCGCCCACGAAACGCCTGTGATCCCGATCTATCACTACGCAGGCGTCTATATGATGGACAGCGATGTAGGCAACTGGCCGGTGAACAACGTCGAGCAGAACTGGTACTCGAAGAACCTCTACAAGCTCGCTGAATAATCGTCTTTGAACCACGCCCTGCCCCGGAGACATCCGGGGCAGGGCCAATAAACACGGGGGCATGAAATGCTTGCCTACAGTATAAAGCGGCTGCTGGTCGCTATTCCGACGATCCTGTTATTGATCGTCGCCTGCTTTTTCCTCATGCACATCGCGCCTGGCGGGCCATTCACCTCGGAACGGCCATTGCCGCCGCAGGTTCTGGCCAATATCGAGGCGCGTTATGGATTGGACCAACCGCTGTGGAAACAGCTTTGGGACTATCTGTACAACATCGTGGTGCATTTTGATTTCGGACCGTCCTTCAAATTCAAGGATCGGGATGTGAACGACATCATCGCGCAGGGTTTCCCGATTTCGCTAACCTATGGTTCGTTGTCCTTTCTGGTGGCAACATCCGTTGGCGTCGCGCTTGGAATTGCCGCTGCAATCAAACACAACAGCTGGATTGACTACTTTGCGGTGGGTCTGGGTATCGCCGCTCAGGCGCTTCCGAACTTCATCATGGGGCCGATCCTGATCCTGACCTTTACCCTGTGGTTGGGGTGGCTGCCGGGTGGCGGCTGGCATGGCGGTCAATGGCAGTATCTGGTGATGCCGGTGATTGCGTTGGCGACCTCCTACATGGGCTCAATCGCAAGGATTACGCGGTCATCGATGCTGGAGGTTCTGAACTCGAACTTCATTCGAACTGCACGGGCCAAGGGATTGCCGACAAGAACCGTGATCTGGCGCCATGCGCTTAAGCCGACATTGCTTCCCGTTGTCTCGTACCTCGGGCCGGTTTTTGTCTACGTTCTGACCGGTTCGGTTTTTGTCGACATCTATTTCTCAACCGGTGGTCTGGGGCAGGCCTATGTCGGCTCGGCTTTGTCTCGCGACTATGCTGTGCTGCTAGGGGTCACCATTCTTTACGGCGCGTTGACCGTGGTTGTGAACCTTCTGACCGACCTGGCTTATGCCTGGTTCGATCCAAAAATCCGATACTGAGGGGCAGGCAATGCTTGGAAAATCACAAAAAGCCGCCCATCTGGCCGAGGAAATCACTGATTACACGGTCATTCAGGGGCGCTCGCTTTGGCAGGACGCACGGATACGTTTTGTCCGCAACAAGGCCGCAATGGCCAGCGTTTTCATTTTGGGTCTGATCGTGTTGTTCACGATTGTTGGGCCTTACTTCGCGGTCTGGAACAATGAAGAGATCGATTGGAACGTCATGGGGGACGTGCGCGGCATGGGGATGCCATCCATCGAAACCGGACACTATTTCGGCGTCGATGATCTGGGGCGCGACCTATACAGCCGTGTCATTCAGGCCACCACCACATCGCTGCTGGTCGGTTTGATCGGGGCCGCGACCGCTCTGATCGTCGGCACCTGCTATGGCATCACCGCTGGATATATTGGCGGGCGCACCGACAGTGCCATGATGCGGTTCGTGGACATCCTGCTTGCAATTCCGGCAACACTGATCATCATTTTGCTGCTTGTCGTGGCGGGACGATCCTTTTTCATGCTGTTCATCGCCTTGGGCGCTGTTGGTTGGCTGACGATGGCACGGATTGTTCGTGGGCAAACCCTGACCCTCAAGAACCGCGAGTTTATCGAAGCCGCGCGCGCCGCCGGTGTCAGCGAATTTACCATCATGTACCGTCACATTCTGCCCAACCTGTTGGGCGTTGTGATCGTGTACGCTTCGTTACTGGTGCCCGAGATGATCCTGACGGAAAGCTTCATCTCGTTCCTGGGCCTCGGAATATCGGAACCCTACACCTCGTTGGGCCGGCTGATTGCCGAAGGGGCTGGCACCATGGCGTATGGCACGCTCTGGCAGCTGATGTTCCCTCTTACTTTTTATGTCGCCATCATCATCACCATGTTCTTCATCGGTGACGGGCTACGCGACGCTTTGGACCCGAAGGATCGCTGATATGAGTCTATTTTCTGTCAAGGACCTGAGCGTTCGATTTGATACACCCGACGGCGTGGTTGAAGCTGTAAAGGGCATCAGTTTCGATATTAATCCCGGCGAATGTCTGGGCATCGTCGGCGAAAGTGGCTCAGGCAAAAGCCAGACGTTCATGGCAGCAATGGGGCTGTTGCCCTCCGCTGGCCATGCGTCTGGCTCTGCTTTGCTGAATGGTCAGGAAATCTTGAATCTACCTGTGAACAAAATCAACAAGATCCGTGGCTCAGACGTCGGCATGATCTTTCAGGATCCGCTGACCGCCCTGACCCCACATCTGCGGGTCGGCCAGCAGATGCGCGAAGTGCTACAGGTTCACGAAGGTTTGCAGGGCTCGGCTGCCCGCCAACGTTGCCTTGACTGGCTGAATCGCGTTCGCATCCCCGAAGCGAAACGGCGGCTGGATCAATATCCACATGAATTGTCTGGCGGCATGCGCCAGCGCGTGATGATCGCCATGTCGATGCTGTGCAATCCCAAGTTGCTGATTGCGGATGAGCCCACAACCGCGTTGGATGTGACCGTTCAGGCCGACATTCTGGACCTGATGGTACGGTTGCAAAAGGATGAAGGTACGGCCATAGCTCTGATCACCCATGACATGGGCGTTGTTGCGCGCATGTGCGACAATATTCAAGTCATGCGTATGGGTGAGTTTGTCGAGGCCGGTGACACGCGCGAAGTCTTTCGTTCTCCTCAGCATGATTATACCCGAACGCTACTTGAGGCTATGCCGCGAATTGATGCGGGCGATGCTCCGAAAGCTCTTACGCAGACGGAAGAACCGTTACTGAAAGTGGATGACGTCAAGGTGCATTTCCCGATCCATGTCTCGGGCGGTCTTTTTGGACATAAGGTGCCGCTGAAAGCCGTAGATGGCGTGAGTTTCGACATTCGAAAGGGCGAGACCCTGGGTGTTGTTGGAGAATCCGGCTGTGGCAAATCCACGCTGGCCCGGGCTGTGCTGCAACTGATCGAACCCAGCGCGGGTAATGTCAGCTGGCTGGGGCATCCGATCGTCGGGCTGAAACGGGCCGAGTTGAACAAGTACCGCAAGGACCTGCAGATCGTGTTTCAGGACCCGCTGGCGAGCCTTGATCCACGGATGACGATCTCGGCCTCGATCGCGGAACCGCTGAAAACCTATCGCCCGGATCTGACCGAGCGGGAACGCAAAGAGTTGGTCGCCGAGATGATGGAGCGTGTTGGCTTGAAGGCCAACATGATCAACCGATATCCGCACGAACTATCCGGGGGGCAAAACCAGCGTGTTGGAATCGCGCGTGCCATGATCAACAAACCAAAACTGATTATCTGTGACGAGGCAGTCTCTGCGCTGGATGTGTCCATTCAAGCCCAGATCGTAGGATTGTTGCGTGAACTGCAACAAGAGTTTGGCCTATCGATGATCTTCATCAGCCACGATTTGTCTGTGGTACGTGCGGTTTCGAACCGGATCATGGTTCTATATCTGGGCCGCATCGTTGAATTGGGCGATGGTGAAGTGATCTGCTCCGAACCGAAACATCCTTACACTCAGTCCCTGATCTCGGCGGTTCCGATCCCTGATCCGGATGTCGAGCGCAGCCGCCAACGGCTTAAACTGCCTGGAGAATTGCCTTCTCCCATGGATCCGAAAGCAGCTTTGCGCTTTTTGCCCAGCAGATTGTCTATGGGTGAGACCGACTATGTACCTCAACTCAGTGAGATTGCCCCGGATCACTTCGTCGCCGAACACGATCCGCTTGAGGCGATTATGGCCAATGCATAAGCTTACGCGCCCGATCCAATCTATCGGGCGCGTTTTAAACTTTATTGAAAAAGTGATTAGTGGATTGGTTCATTGATCCAGCTTTCGGTCGTGTTTCGTTTTGACTCTGCCCTTAAGTTAATGGCAGATTCCAGCGAACCCGTAACTGACCAGCCGGGTGCGATTGATTGGTAGGATTTTAGATTATATGTGGGGCTCCGGCATCACCGAGAGTCGTCGGCAATATAAAGAATTAGTGAGGTAGTATGGTACGCAAAGTCACCAAGGCGATATTTCCCGTAGCGGGAATGGGCACTCGGTTTCTTCCGGCGACAAAGTCGGTGCCAAAGGAAATCATGACATTGGTTGATCGTCCACTGGTCCAATATGCCATCGACGAAGCGCGTGCGGCCGGGATCACTGAATTCATCTTCGTGACATCGCGCGGAAAATCAGCGCTTGAGGACTATTTCGATCACAATCTCGTGCTGGAGCAGGACCTCAAATCCAAGGGCAAAGACGAACTGCTTGAAGTATTGAACGCAACCAATATGGAAAGCGGAGCAATTGCCTATATCCGTCAACACAAGGCTTTGGGATTGGGGCATGCGGTCTGGTGCGCCCGTCGACTGATCGGGGATGAACCCTTTGCCGTGATGCTGCCCGACGATGTGATTGCCGCCGACAAACCCTGCCTACAGCAGATGGTCGAAGCCTATGAGGAAACCGGCGGCAACATGGTCGCCGCGATGGAAGTTCCCAACGAAAAAACCAGCTCCTACGGTATTCTGGATACCGGCCAGAATGTTGGAACGGTTGTCCGTGCCAAAGGAATGGTTGAAAAACCGAAACCCGAGGACGCGCCATCCAATCTAGCGGTGATCGGTCGTTACATCTTAGGTCCTTCGGTTCTATACAATCTGAACCAGAAAAAGAAGGGAAGTGGCGGCGAAATCCAACTGACCGACGCAATTGCCGAGGATATAGGCAATGGTGTTCCTGTTTTTGGCTACAAGTTTGATGGACAGCGGTTCGATTGTGGTTCAAAGGCTGGCTTTCTGCAAGCAACGGTCTCGTTCGCATTGGCCCGCGATGATCTGCGCGACGACCTAAACCAATATCTGCATGAAGTCGTAGCCTCTGATCGGGCCGCGCAGTAGGCCTAGTTGTGTCAGCTATTCCGATTTCAATTCAATAGTTTAAGCTAAAAGGTTCAGAAGGGGCAGGCACCGTGAGCATGGTCTATCCTGTAATTTTATGTGGCGGATCCGGTACTCGGCTTTGGCCGTTGTCGCGTAAAAGCTACCCCAAACAGTTTGTTCCGCTGATTGGTGAAACCAGCCTGCTGCAGCAATGTGCCGAGCGGTTGAAAGGCCCGACCGACACGCCTTACGCCAAACCTCTGATCCTGACCAACGAGGCTTTCCGCTTTGTTGTCCCTGAACAATTGATGGCCATCGGAGTCGATCCGGGTCCGATCTTGATCGAACCCGAAGGACGCAATACTGCACCTGCAGTGCTGGCCGCTGCCCTGCACCTTTCATCCACTGACCCCGACGCGATGATGCTGGTGGCCGCGTCGGATCACGTCATTCCAGACAGTGCGGCCTTTCATGCGGCCGTCGCCGAAGGGGTCCGCACAATAGCCGAGCGTGGAGATCTGGTGACGTTTGGGATCACACCCGACCGACCCGAAACCGGATATGGCTACCTTAAGCTCGCCCAAGCACCGGACTCGTCAGGCGCTTCTGTGCAACTTGACCGGTTCGTTGAAAAACCCGATCTTGAAAACGCCAAGGCAATGGTGGCTGAAGGGAGTTATCTTTGGAACTCGGGCATCTTTTTGTTCGCAGTCCGAGATATCCTTGAGGCGTTCGACCAGCATGCACATGATCTAATTGCGCCCGTTCAGAAGGCGGTTGCGCATGCGCAGTGTGATCTGGGCTTCCTGCGGTTAGATCCCGAGGCCTGGGCGACGGTTCAGGACATCTCTATCGACTATGCGGTTATGGAGAAGGCCGACAATCTCAGCGTTGTCCCTTATGCCGCCGGGTGGTCAGACGTGGGCAGCTGGTCTGCCGTACAAGAGCTTAGCAACCCCGATCCGGACGGCGTTGCAACTGCCGGCGAAGTGACCGCCATAGATTGTCGAAACGTGCTGGTGCGTTCTGAATCGCCCGCGCAAGAAGTTGTTGCAATGGGGTTAGAGAACGTAATCACCGTGGCTATGCCTGACGCGGTTTTGGTCGCCAGCATGGACCGGGCGCAAGACGTCAAGCAGGCCGTCGCAGCATTGAAGGCAAAAGGCGCCAAGCAGGCGGAAGCATTGCCCGTTGATCATCGCCCTTGGGGATGGTTCGAAAGCCTCGTCATCGGCGATCGGTTTCAGGTCAAACGCATTCACGTCCACCCCGGCGCTTCGCTGAGCTTGCAATCGCATCACCATCGGTCCGAGCATTGGATTGTCGTGGAAGGCACCGCCGAGGTGACTATTGACGACAAGGTACAGCTCGTGTCTGAGAATGAATCCGTCTATGTGCCGCTCGGGGCCGTGCACCGGATGGTAAACCCAGGCAAAGTGCCAATGGTTCTTATCGAGGTGCAGACCGGGACCTATTTGGGTGAAGATGACATTATTCGCTACGAAGATGTCTATGCGCGTGACTGAGATCTGATTTCAAGAACTGATCCAAGTTTGGGGCATCTGCAAGGCAGATGTCTCCATATTTCTGAGACCAAATCTTAAAAATTCGAAACCTGGGCGTTCGGCTGGGTCAGGCGGGATTTACGCACATCACGGCAGTGTGGCGCGCAATCATCATCGGACCGACACCACTGGAGGATGCCCATGCCACAGAACTCTCCCCGTCTAAATGTGCCCTATCTGCAACCCGCGCAGGCCCAAAAACATGTGACCCATAACGAAGCGCTGCGTGCGCTAGATCTGGTGGTGCAGCTAAGCGTTGCGTCCGTTAACGCGACGATCCCACCAGCTGCTCCTGATCAAGGTGAAACCTATGCATTGGGCACGTCTCCGATCGGGGCATGGTCCGGACAGGATGGAAAACTGGCGGCTTGGTTGGACAACGGGTGGCATTTCTTGACGCCCGGCATGGGCTGGCGGGCTTGGGATCAAAATGCAGGGCTGTTGAAAGTCTGGGACGGGTCGGCGTGGATCGACCAGCCGGTCAATACACAGAACCTTTCCGGGATCGGCATCGCAACCGGATCAGACAGCACAAACCGTCTGGCCGTACGTAGCCCTGCCACCTTGTTGACGCATGAGGGCGCTGGCCACCAACTCAAGATCAACAAGGCTGGTGCCGGTGATACTGCCTCGCTGCTGTTTCAATCGAACTGGACCGGCCGTGCCGAAATGGGCCTATCCGGCGATACAAATTTTTCAATCAAGGTCTCGCAGGATGGCGGAAGCTGGGTCGATGCTTTGCGGCTTGACGCCACAACCGGAACAGCCAGCGGAGCGGCTGTGCAAAGCAGCGCCGATGACACCACCTCGGGTCGCCTGATGCGGGCAGATTACGGGTACGGACCGGGCAATGTGCTGGGCACCGTATCCGAAAGCAGCGGTGTACCCAGCGGAGCGGTGATCGAGAGGGGCAGCAATGCAAATGGTGACTACACGCGCTTTGCTGACGGAACCCAGATTTGCACCGCCGTTCTAAGTGCGATGGCCTGCACGACCGCAACTGGTAGTATGTTCGCCAGCGGTACCGCCAATTGGGATTTCCCTATTGCCTTTGCTGACAGCAGTTCTCCCGCTCTCAGCGGGAACGGCGGCGGTATTGGCCGATTTATGGGGTTTGACGCACCTTCAGAAACTCAAGCGACGTATCAGGTGATGGCTCCATCCTTGGACGCTACCAGTATAGCGCCAACAGTGATCGCAGTCGGACGTTGGTACTGAATAAAGACCGTTCGGGCCATCGCCCGGACGGTTATCGTTCTTGCAAATTAGTTTCTGACCGATCCAGACAACACGCAAAGATCTGTCTTATCCTGTACCCAAGATCGATACCAGGAACCCAGCTAACAACCCTATCATTTAACTCTTTGTGAAAGCGGCAGATCAAGGCCAGTTATAAGGCCGCCGTCCATACGCGATATCGACCCTGCCCGGTTACTTCGCGGATTAGCCCCCTATCGCTGAATTTGTCCAGATTTCGCTGTGCCGCTGCACGCGAGGCATGGGTCAGTTCTTCGGCCAGCGGGGCGGAAACCATCGGCCAAGCCGTTAATGCATCAATCAGCACGGGTGGGGTTCGACCGCTTAGGTCCGAAATGGCGTCGCGGGCGCGCCCTTCCCAAGCGCTGATCCGGTCCAAATGCAGCAAAGCCGCAAGTGAGGCCTGGCCTGCCCCCTGAATCCAGGCCGAAAGTTTCTCGTCCAACGATCCTGCCCCCCGCAATGCACCTGGGCCCGACAGAGAAAGCGGCATGAACAATGCGCCACCTCGACCCATCGCGGCGGCATGGCGGGCCGCGATGACCGCGGCCTCGGTATCCTGTCCGATGCCAGGAGACAACGCGCGCCACGCGTGAAATCCGATGGCGGCCTGGGTAACCGGGTGCAAACCGGCGACATTTCGCATGGTTTCCGCCAGATCAATCACTGCTTCGGGTGTATCTTCGAAACCTTGGGCCTGACGGTCTAGAAAAGCGGTCAGCCCCGCATCCCAGCCGCCCTCTGATGGCGCAGCACCCGACGACAGCCGCCTCACTGCCCATCCCGCCCGATACAAAGCCTGCACATCATCACCGGTTGCTCCGATCCGCAAACCGGTCCAAAGCGCAAGGCGGTCGACGCTGATCCGGTCGCCCGTCCACCAGCCCAGATCCGAGACCTCCATCAGGGCCAGACGGTGACCCCACCCCTTGGGACCCGCGCGCAAACGTTCATCCAGAGCTCCAAATGTGACGGCCAGATCGGCAAGTTCAGCCGATAACTCGGATTGGGCCGCACGCCAGTCCCTTGGGTCAAACAGCAAACGCTGGTCCGGTCTCGGTACAGAGGGCAGAAATTCTCCCGGGTCTTCTTCGCCGTCGGGCGGAAGGAACCACAAATCGTCGTCTTCCGGCGGATCGGCGTCATAGATGCTGCGCGGCCCTTCTTCCAAGGCCTCATCATCCGGGTCCGGTATCTGAGGGTTCGGCTTCATGTCGGGTATTCTTCGGGCATTTACCGCGGTTCACAAGTGGTTTTGCGAATTCTTGTCGCTCAGCCTGAAAACGCCTCGGTCAAAACATTTAGTTCTCCACTCAGGTCAGTTTGCGCATCGCCACCCAACAGCATATAGCCGTAGCCATCATTCGTCCATGTCGCTGTCGCAAGACCACTGAGCACCGCAAGATTCACATCCTTGACCGGTGCTCCCGCGCCTTGCCGGATCACACAAAACGCCACCGGATTACCCTGGGTGTCAGCAAAGACCACCTGCACCAAAGGTTTACCTTTGAACGACAGTACCTGAGCACGTTTCAGATCAAGGCCCGGCAGAGTTTCCAACACGTCCCGGTTCAGTGAACGACCCAACTGAGCCTCGGCCTGAACAAACTGCGCGTCCAGCGTTTTCTGAGAATTGTCCAGATCGGCAATCGTGTCCGGTGAATAAAGCGATTGATAGATCGCAGCCTGCTCCGCCCAGCCCAATGCCTGTGGTCGCGTGGCCCAGAATGTTGCAGACGCAGCAATAACAGCAACTGAGGCTGCGACCGCCAGCAAACGGAGCGGTCCGGCATTGGATTGTTGAGCGCTCGGAATGGGCAGATCGATCGAAGGCGCCTCAGTTGGAATGCCTTCAAAAGCCTGCTGCACAACCTGGGCAAATGGGTCGAGCGCCATGAGACGGTGTTCGAGTGCAGAATCCTCGGCCACCGCGTCTTCGATGGCGCGGGCTTCGGCCTCATCGAGGCTGCCTTCCAGATAGGCCAGAAGTGTTTCGTCGGAAAACTTCATTTGCCACTCCGTTGCACGGTGTCAGCCGCATCGTGCTGCATAACGGTTTTCAGTTTCTGCCGGGCATTGGAAAGCCGGCTCATGATTGTGCCGATGGGTACGTCCAGCATATCCGCAGCTTCGCGGTAGCTGTAGCCTTCGACAAACACAAGCATCACCGTTTCACGTTGCGCCTCTGGCAGCTGCATCACTTGAGTAAACACCTGAGCGGCGAAAATATTCGTTTCTGAATCAGGCCCTGTCGCGACTAATTCCGCCTCGGGCGTGACTGAAAGCGCCTGCGCCTTTCTTACGGATCGCGCCCGTATCTCGTTCAGCCAGATTGAACGGCAGATCGTCATCAGCCAACTGTCCAGCCGTTCATACGAGGTGACCTGGTGGTGCTTCTCCAACGCACGCAATGCCGTCGCCTGCAACAGATCATCCGCAACGTCCGACGCACCCGACAAAGCCAGCCCAAACCGCCAGACCCGTTTCGAGTGGGTCTGGATTGCGCCGCGCACGGCTTGTTCGGTGCTCATCTCAACACTCATCGAATAAAACGCGACCTGTGTGTGTTTGCTTTGACATGGGACCGGGCCCGCTTGGTCAGAACTGTCATAGATCCTGGAGGAAAGAAATGAAACTTCTGTTCAAAACAATCACGATTGCGTCGGCTATTATTGCAGGCCCGGGTCTGGCTGCAGATTGGACACTAAACCCGGATGCGTCTCATCTGGCTTATGGAACGGTCAAGATCGATGATGTTGGAGAGGTCAATTCTTTCACCAACCTTTCGGGTCATGTCAGCGAAGATGGCAAGGTTAGTATCGATATCGATCTGTCGTCGGTCGAAACGAATATCGACATCCGTAACGAAAGGATGATCGAGTATGTGTTTCGCAAGGCCGCGACCGCGACATTGAGCGCGAATATTGATATGGACCAAGTGTCGAAACTGGATGTGGGGGCCAGTAACACGATTGAGGTGGATGCGAAGCTGGCTCTGGCGGGGACCGAGGTGGAATTCTACACCGATATGTTTGTCCTGCGTGTGGCCGAAGATACCGTCATGGTTTCAACCAACGACATGGTGTTCATCAGCACCGAGGATGCGGGCGTTTCGGCAGGCGTAGACAAGCTGATGGAGTTGGCGCAACTACCCAGCATCACCCGCACCGTACCGGTGACCGCACGATTGATGTTCAGTCTCGAAGGTTGAAACCTAAGAAAAGTACGGGGTCGAGTTTGGCCCCGGCTTATGCCCCCCAAGTGTCGCTTAGGCGATAGCCGCCAGGCCATGGGTCATCGGGGTCCAACATGTGCTGGTGCGTACCCGTAATCCAGCCTCGCCCCGAGATTTCCGGGGTGATCGCCACGCGGCCGTTCAGATCATGCCGCTCTACGATACGACAGCGAAATTCACTGTTGATGACTGAACGCGCGTGGTAGCGGTCGGTCATCGTCATTTCTCCCTTGGCCAGCAAAACCGCCATCCGCGCTGAAGCACCGGTGCCACAAGGTGAACGATCCAGCTTACCCGGTTTGATGGCGACAGTATTACGTCCGATGAGAATATCGCCCTGACGATCGAGCGGGCCTGCAATCTGGCAGAACGAAATGTGACTCCAGTCTTTACTAGGGTGATCGAAGCCAAGCTGCTCATTGGCAGCATCGGTGATACGCGCGCCAATCCTTGCAAGATCAGCCCCTTCATCAGGGGTAAGCTCGAAACCCAGATCGGCGGCATCGACAATTGCAAAACTGTCGCCACCAAACGCGGTATCCACGCGCAACGTCCCGATGCCCTCAACCTCGATCCGAGCATCCAGCTTGTCGACGAAACTTGGCACATTATGCACAAAGATACGTTCGGCCTTGCCATTTCGGCATTCGGCGCGGACGCGGATCAACCCTCCTGGGGCTTCCAATGTCAGATGGGTTTCAGGCTCGTGCATCGGAAGAATGCCACTGTCCAACAGAACCGTTGAGACACAAATCGAGTTGGAGCCTGACATCGGTGGCGTGTCTTCTGGTTCCATGATGATGAACGCTGCATCCGCCTCGGGTTTTTTTGGTGGAACCAGAAGATTCACATGGCGAAAGACACCGCCGCGAGGTTCATTCAGCATGAAATCCCGCAATGTCTGGTCTTCAGCGATAAAGGTCCTTTGGTCCCATATCGTCTCTCCCGGAGGCGGAGCGACACCACCGACGATAACGTCGCCCACTTCGCCTTCAGCATGGGCCGAGATTACATGGATGGTTTTGGAACTGCGCATAAAGCCTCCGAAAAGCCGATAGATAATGCGCAGTCATGCAAAACAGATCCGGTCTGGCAAGCCCTATCGCAGCCGCTGACCCGTCTCGGGATCGAACAGCATCGCACGCTCAGGACGAACCGAAAGCCCGATGCGGTCACCGGTCGTACTGCGTTGGTCTTCCCGTTCTTCCACAATCAGCTTATCGCCATTTGGCGTCAGCAGATAAGAATATGAAACACCACCGAGCGCTTCGGTCAGATCAACTGTGCAGGTGTCACCGTTTCGATCCACCTGAATATGCTCGGGGCGAATACCCAATGTTACTTTCGTCGCTCCTTTGGGAACGCTCTCGGTGACCGGGACATCATCAGTAAGTGCAGGGTGCCGCACCATGCCGTCCACGACATCGCACTCAAGGAAGTTCATTGCAGGAGACCCGATGAAACCCGCCACGAACTTATTGTCGGGGTCGCGATACAGGTCCATAGGGGCTCCCACTTGCTCAATCCGACCGTCGCGCAATACCACGATCTTGTCGGCCATGGTCATCGCCTCAACCTGATCGTGCGTAACATAGATCATCGTCGCACCGATTTCCTGATGAAGCCGCGCAATTTCAACCCGCATTTCCACGCGAAGTTCTGCATCCAGATTCGAGAGCGGTTCGTCGAACAGGAAAACCTCGGGGCCGCGCACAATGGCACGCCCGATCGCGACCCGCTGACGCTGACCACCCGACAATGCTTTGGGTTTGCGTTTAAGATATTGGTCGAGCTTCAGAATATTTGACGCTTCCTGAACCTTCTGATCGATCTCGGCCTTGGCAACACCGTTCATCCGCAGACCAAATCCCATGTTCTCGGCCACGGTCATATGGGGATAGAGCGCATAGGTTTGAAAAACCATCGCCACTCCGCGTTTGGCAGGATCCACATGCGTGACTTCACGTGCGCCGATATGGATTTCCCCGTCCGAGGTTTCTTCCAAACCCGCGATCATCCTCAAAAGCGTGGACTTGCCGCAGCCCGAGGGGCCCACGAATACGCAAAACTCACCATCTTCAATCTGCAGATCAATCCCGTGAATGACCTGCGTCTGGCCATACCGTTTGATCGCGCCTTTCAGGGTTACACCTGTCATGTTGCTTGCATCCTATTCTGTTGGCCCTCGGGGAACCGCCACGCCTGTGCTTCTGTGCCGATCTGTTCAGCGACGCGCCGGACGCGCGGCACCCAAGATTGCAATTGTTCGAAATCCATTCGCCCAGTCGATCCTGTCACCGAGAGGGCCCCCAACATGCGGCCCCCGTTAGTCAGAATCGGGCAGGCAATGCAGATGATGCCAGGCTCATGCTCTTCATCATCAACTGCGTAACCACGGCTGCGGATCTTAACGAGATCAGCCCGCAATGCCTTTTCCGAGGCCAAGGTCTTGTCAGTGAACCGATGAAAGCTTTGTTGCGAGATCGTCTTTTCCAACTGTGCCTCGTCCAAATAGGCCATCATCGCTTTGCCAACGCCTGTGCAATAGGCCGGGCCGACCTTGCCGGCCTCAGAATACATCTCAATTGGTCGTTGCGCGTTGCGCTTATCCACATAAAGCACCTGCCCGGAATCAAGTTGCGCCAAGTGCACGGTCTCCCCTGTCTCGGCGCTGAGAGCGTCCAGGAAAGGCCGCGCAATTGGAGCTAATGAGCTATGCGTCCATGCCGAATGCGCCAGTCGCACCAATCGCATACCTGGCGAATAGGTCTGCCGTTCCGGTTCGTAGTGCAGCATGCCCTGATTGGTTAGCGACTGCAGAAAACGGTATAGCGTCGCCTTGGGAAATTCACTGCGTTCCAGCAATTCCCCGAACCGCACCGGGCGTTCGAAGGCCGCGACCTGTTCCAGCACGTCACATGCTTTTCCTATTGTTCCGTCACCTGCCACGGGTGCCTGTTCTCCTCCACTTTCCCTCGGCTTTGGGCACGAGGGTCTTGACAAGAGTAGCCGAGTCGATGTGTAGTTTTCAATATATAAAACATGGTTTCAATATTTGAGACCAATATGGAAGCTTAAGGGAGGAAACTATGCATTCCATGTTCAAGCGCACAGCGGCTGCTTTGGCTGCCAGTGTGGCACTTGCTGCGCCCGTCGCGGCAGAGCTGACCGGCGAGCTGCGAATCTTCCTCGATACGTCCAACCCGGCGCCGCGCGCGACGATGGAAGCGATGATCGAGCGATTCGCGGCCGAACATCCCGGTCTGGAAATTGAAACCACCGTGATCGACCGTGAGGCCTACAAGACCCAGATTCGCAACTTCCTGACGGCTGACACGCCAGACGTTGCCACCTGGTATGCAGCCAACCGGATGAAGCCTTATGTTGAAGCGGGTCTTTTCGAAGACGTCTCGGACCTGTGGGCTGAACCTGAAATCGCCGACAATCTGGCCTCGACCAAAGGTGCGATGACCATTGATGGCAAACAGTGGGGCGTTCCGTACACCTACTATCAATGGGGCGTTTATTACCGCAAAGACATCTTTGATGAGCTGGGTCTGACCGAGCCGACCACTTGGGAAGAAGAACTGGCCAACTGCCAGAAGATCGTCGATTCCGGCCGCGCCTGTTATACCATCGGCACCAAGTTCCTGTGGACAGCAGGTGGCTGGTTTGACTATCTGAACATGCGCACCAACGGGTTCGACTTTCACAATCAACTCGCAAATGGCGAGATCAGCTGGGAAGACGACCGGGTTAAGCAGACCTTCGCCAACTGGAAACAGCTGATCGACATGGGCGCATTCATTGACAACCACCAGACATATAGCTGGCAAGAAGCCCTGCCCTTTATGGTCAACGGTGAGGCCGCCGCCTATCTGATGGGTAACTTCGCTGTGGCTCCGCTGCGTGAAGCAGGCCTAACCGACGATCAGTTGGACTTCTATCAGTTTGTCGCCATCAACCCCGATGTTGAACTGGCTGAAGACGCGCCGACCGATACGTTCCATATCCCGGCCAATGCCTCGAATAAGGAAGCCGCGCGTGAGTTCCTGCGTTTCGCAGTCTCTGCGGACGAACAGACCGAAATCAACAACGGTGCAAACCTCGGCCAGTTGCCTGTGAACGCGCAATCCGCAGTGGACGACGACAAGTTTCTGCAGCAGGGCTTTGTCATGCTATCGTCTAACAGCCCCGGCGGTGTTGCACAGTTCTGGGACCGCGACGCACCAGCGGAAATGGCAAAAGTGTCGATGGAAGGCTTCCAGGAATTCATGGTCAAGCCGGACAACGCTGACAAGATTCTGGCCAAGCTGGAACGTGCGCGCGAGCGCATCTACGACAACTAAATCTTGTCCAGGGTCGGGCTGAAGCCCGGCCTACACCTTGCACAATAGTAGGGCGGGCTTCAGCCCGCCTTCACCCACCAGATCCGAGATGCCCATGACCGCTGCCGTTGACGCCCCCGAGCAAGAAAGCTGGTTCCACAGAAACCAACAGCGCATCGCGCCCTGGCTGTTTTTGGCTCCGGGTCTGTTGTTCTTCATGGTCTATGTGATCATCCCGGTCTTTCAGTCTTTCAATCTGTCTCTTTATGAATGGGACGGTTTAGGTGCAGCTGAATATGTCGGCTTTCGAAACTATGAAGATCTGTATTGGGAATGGGTGGACCGCGACGCTTTCTACATCTCGCTCAAGAACAACCTGATCTGGCTGATCCTGTATCTGGCCGCAATCCCTGCAGGCTTGTTTATTGCACTGTTCCTGAACCAGACGGTCTGGGGCATCCGCCTCTACAAGTCTTTGTTCTTCTTTCCCTTCGTCATCTCTCAGGTCGTCGTTGGGCTAGTATTCACATGGTTCTACGACCCAACCTTTGGCCTTCTAAACGAATTCCTAAGCCTCTTTGGCCTCGGTCCACTGAACGTGCTGGGGGATGAGCGCTTCGTAACCTACGGCATCATCTTCGCAGGTCTATGGCCACAAACGGCCTATTGCATGATCCTCTACCTCACCGGCCTTAACGCCGTCGACCCCGAACAGATCGAAGCCGGGCGTCTGGACGGCGCAAAAGGTGGGCGAATGCTGTGGCACATTATTCTGCCGCAGCTGCGCCCGGCAACCTTCATCGCATTCGTTGTGACAATCATCGGCGCGCTGCGCAGCTTTGACCTGATCTCGATCATGACACAGGGCGGTCCTTTTGGCTCGTCCCGCGTGCTGGCCTACTACATGTTCGAGGTCGCGCTGTCCGAATACGGCTTCCGCATGGGATATGGCGCAGCTATCGCTGTGATCCTGTTCCTGATTATGCTCTGCTTCATCGCCTACTTCCTGTGGTCGATGTACCGCGAAGAAAGGGGGCACTGAGATGTTTCCCAAACCGATCGAAAAACAACCCCGTGCGGCACAGATCACTTATCAGGCGATGTTGCCTCTGGCACTGCTACTATGGCTGGGGCCCCTTTTGGCGGTCGCACTTTTCTCGGTCAAACCAGCCGCAGACTTCACCAATGCGAATTACTGGGGGATGCCGTCCAGTTTTGAGGGCGCGTTCAACTATGGTCAGGTCTTTTTCAATTCGGATATGCCACGTTACTTGATGAACTCGTTCCTGATCACCGTACCAACGGTAATCGGGGCCGTTGCGCTCAGTTGCATGACAGGCTTCGCGCTGGGGATCTACAAATTCAAATCGAACCTCTGGATCTTCTTCATGTTTGTGGCGGGCAATTTCGTACCCTTCCAGATCCTGATGGTCCCTGTGCGCGATCTCACGCTGGAGTTGGGCCTTTACAACACCAAAACAGGGCTTGTGCTATTCCACATCGCCTTCCAGACCGGGTTCTGCACGCTCTTCATGCGCAACTTCATCCGCGCCCTGCCATTCGAACTGATCGAGGCCGCACGGGTCGAGGGCATTAGCGAATGGCGAATCTTCTGGTACGTCGTTCTACCACTGATGAAACCGGCCATCGCCGCACTCAGTGTCCTGATTTTCACCTTCATCTGGAACGACTATTTCTGGGCTGTTGTTCTGACCCAAGGGGCCGAAAGCCAGCCCGTGACAGCCGGGATCACCAGCTTTAACGCGCAATTTCGCGCTGCTTATCAGTTGATGAGTGCCGGTTCTATAGTGGCAGCCCTGCCGCCGGTTGCCATGTTCTTCCTGATGCAGAAACACTTCATCGCGGGCCTGACCCTCGGTGCCGTAAAATAACGTCAAACCAGAGGTTTACCTCATGACCAAGATCACCTTTGTAGGTGCAGGTTCCACGATCTTCATGCAGAACATCGTGGGCGACGCCCTGCTCACCCCTGCCCTTGCAGACAGCCACTTTGCGCTGATGGATATCGATCCGGTGCGCTTGGCTGAAAGCGAGGCTGTGGCCAAGGCCATGATCCGCTCAGTCGGCACGGCTGCAACCGTCTCAACCCACACGGATCGTCGCGCGGCGCTGGACGGCGCAGATTTCGTGATCACTGCCTTTCAGGTTGGCGGGTATGAGCCTTGCACGGTGACAGATTTTGAAATCCCAAAACAATATGGCCTGCGTCAGACTATCGCCGATACGCTGGGTGTTGGTGGCATTATGCGCGGCCTGCGCACTGTACCCGTTCTGTGGGGCGTCGCGCAGGACATGATGCAGTTGTGCCCCAATGCAACGCTGCTGCAATACGTGAATCCGATGGCCATCAACACCTGGTCTCTGGCTGAGCGCTTCCCTAATCTGAAACATGTCGGCCTGTGCCATTCTGTCCAGAACACGGTCGAAGAACTGGCGCATGATCTAGACCTCCCCAAGGCGGACTTTCGCTACAAAGTTGCCGGTATCAATCACGTCGCGTTCTTCCTCAAGCTCGAGCATGAAGGCCGCGATCTGTATCCGGCTTTGCGTCAGGGCTATCGCGCCGGGCATTTACCCAAGCCTCCGCTGCTAATGCCGCGCTGTCCAAACAAAGTCCGGTACGAAGTGATGGACCATCTTGGATACTTCTGCACCGAAAGTTCCGAGCATTTTGCAGAATACGTTCCTTGGTTCATCAAAGACGGTCGCAATGACCTGATCGAACAGTTCAGCATACCGCTGGACGAATACCCGACCCGCTGTGTCGAGCAGGTGGCCAATTGGAAGGAACAGGCAAAGACCCTGACAGATGGTCGGAACATCGAAGTAACCCGAAGCCATGAATTCGCCGCCGACCTTATGAACGCAATCGTGACAGACACACCGTACACAGCCTACGGCAACCTGCCAAATACGGGTCAGATTCCGCAACTACCCCTAGGTGCAGCGGTTGAAACGCCGTGTCTGGTTGACTCGAATGGCGTCCAGCCTTCCGTGGTCACGGATATCCCGCCACAACTGATCGCGTTGATGCGGACCCAGATCAACGTACAAGAGCTAACGGTTCGCGCGCTGACCGAAGAAAACCCCGAATACATCTATCACGCCGCAATGATGGATCCCCATACTGCGGCCGAGCTGGATCTGCGCCAAATTCGCGGCCTCGTCACCGATCTGCTTTCTGCCCATGGCGATTGGCTGCCAGATTGGTGCCGCCCCGCCCGCGCAGCTTAATCTTCGTCTTCTCAAAAAACACTCAATTCCAACGCCAGACAGACAGAGCCAATAATGACCAAGAAACGCCGTTCACAGCATTGGTACGGAAAACTCGATAAGGACGGGTTCATTCACCGGTCCTGGATGAAAAACCAGGGCTTTCCGGATCACGCTTTTGACGGGCGCCCCATCATCGGCATCTGCAACACATGGTCGGAACTGACGCCCTGCAATTCGGGCCTTCGTGATCTAGCCGAAGGCGTGAAACGGGGCGTGTGGGAGGCGGGCGGCTTTCCAGTGGAATTCCCCGTTATGTCGCTGGGCGAGACCCAGATGAAACCCACCGCCATGCTGTTTCGCAACCTGCTGGCGATGGATGTCGAGGAATCGATCCGCGCCTATGGTATCGACGGCGTTGTCCTGCTGGGTGGATGCGACAAGACCACCCCGGGGCAGCTGATGGGTGCAGCCTCGGTCGATTTGCCGTCCATCGTGGTTAGCTCTGGCCCGATGCTGAACGGCAAATACCGGGGTCAGGATATCGGCTCGGGCACTGATGTCTGGAAGTTTTCCGAAGCTGTTCGTGCCGGAGAAATGACACTTCAGGATTTCATGAACGCTGAATCAGGCATGTCGCGTAGCGCGGGTGTGTGCATGACTATGGGCACCGCTAGTACCATGGCCTCATTGGTTGAGGCGATGGGCATATCGCTGCCCACCAACGCCGCCCTGCCTGCCGTTGATGCCCGCCGCATGGCACTGGCGCATCTGACCGGCAAGCGCATTGTCGAGATGGTGGACGAGGACCTCAAACCATCAGATATCCTGACCAAGGAGGCGTTTGAGAATGCCATCCTCGCCAATGCAGCCGTCGGAGGATCGACAAACGCAGTGGTCCACCTGTTGGCACTTGCAGGTCGCGTGGGTGTCGACTTGACGTTGAAAGACTTTGAAATCGGATCGGAAATCCCCCTGCTGGTCAATTGCATGCCTTCTGGCAAATACCTGATGGAGGATTTCTGTTATGCAGGCGGTGTGCCAGTGGTTCTGAGCGAACTCAAACCTTTCCTGCGCCCGGCAAGAACAGTTCTGAACAAGGACATCTCGGCCCACTGTGAAGGGGCTGAGTGTTTCAACACAGACGTCATCCGCCCATTTGACGATCCGGTAAAACCCGCCGCAGGCCTGCGGGTTCTGCACGGCAATCTTGCGCCCAACGGGGCAATCGTGAAGCCTTCGGCGGCCACAGATGCACTGCTGGAAACCGAGGCCGAAGCATACGTTTTTGAGAGCATCGAAGATCTGAAAGCCAATATCGACCGCGACGACTTACCAGTAACACCTGAGACCATTCTGGTCCTCAAAGGTTGTGGGCCCAAGGGCTATCCAGGGATGCCCGAGGTTGGGAACATGCCGATCCCGGCCAAGCTGGTCAAAGACGGCGTACGCGACATGATCCGGATCTCGGACGCGCGTATGTCTGGTACTGCATTCGGGACAGTTATCCTGCATGTCAGCCCTGAGGCTCAGGCTGGTGGTACGTTGGCGTTGGTCAAAACCGGTGACCGTATTCGCGTGTCCGCCAGCAAGGGCGAGCTGCAGCTGCTGGTCGACGAAAAGGAACTGGACGCCCGCCGCGCCCTGTGGCAACCGGACGATCCGCATTACTCGCGCGGGTATGCGAAGCTTTATATCGACCACGTGTTGCAGGCTGATCGCGGCGCGGACCTTGATTTCCTTGTGGGCAAAGACACGCGCCTAGTGACGAGAGAGAGCCACTGATGAATCAACCTGCTACATTTCAAGACCTCAACGGAGCCTCTGTTTATATCACCGGCGGCGGTTCGGGCGTTGGTGCAGCGTTGACTGACGGGTTCATGGCCCAAGGGGCTAAAGTTGCCTTTATCGGTCGGTCAGATGCCGGTGAATTTGTCGAACAGATGCGTGACAAGCACGGCCGCGCCCCCTTGTTCCTACAGGGTGACATGACTGATACCGAGCTGTTGCACGCCACCATGGCCAAAGCAGCTGAAGCCCATGGCTCGATTAAAGTGCTGGTCAACAACGCCGCGAATGACAAGCGGCACTCACTTGAAGAAACTACAACCGAGTTCTGGGACTGGATGATCGAAGTCAACCTAAAGGCCTACTATTTTGCCTGTCAGGAAGCCGCGCGACAGATGAAGGACAAAGGCGGTTCGATCATCAATTTCAGTTCGATCAGTTACCTGATGGGGAACGCAGGTTATCCAATCTATACAAGTTCAAATGCGGCAATCACCGGCATGACACGCTCGTTGGCGCGTGAACTTGGGCCACATAAAATTCGCGTCAACGCGCTGGCACCGGGATGGGTTCTGACACAGAAACAGCTGGACATGTGGGCCACACCCGAAGATCTGGCTGCGCATATGGATCGCCAGAGCCTGAAAGAGCATCTGACGCCCGAAGACATGATCGCACCAACCCTGTTTCTGGCTTCAAGCGCAAGCCGTGCAATGACCGGGCAGTGCATGGTGGTTGACGGCGGCGTGGTAGGAACGGGGTGACGCTATGAATGTTGAGTGGATCGCTGTTGACTGGGGAACATCTCATCTGCGGGCATGGGCCATGCAAGGTGATAGCGTTTTGGCACAGGCCGCGTCGTCAGATGGTATGTCCCGCACAGCCGGCGGAGGATTTCAGGCAGCCCTGCTGGCTTTGATCGAAGATTGGCTGCCCGGGCTACCGGTAGATGTGATCGCCTGCGGAATGGTTGGGGCACGACAGGGTTGGGTCGAGGCCCCGTATTCTGCGGTTCCATCCGAGCCGATTCCGGTCGTACCCTTCCGCGTTCCAAACACCGATCCGCGTATTCGGGCCTTCGTCGTTCCTGGGCTGAGACAGAACAGCCCCCCCGATGTGATGCGCGGGGAAGAGACGCAGATCGCGGGGTTCCTCAGCACGCATCAGAATTGGGACGGTGTGATTTGCCTACCCGGCACGCATACAAAATGGGCCCAGATCAGTGCCGGAGAGGTGGTCAGTTTCCGAACCTTCATGACCGGCGAGTTGTTTGATCTGCTGCGCGGGCAATCCGTTCTGCAGCATTCAATTGACGAGGGCTGGAACGACGCGAGTTTTACCGAAGCGGTTGCCGACATGCTGTCGAAACCCGAGCAGCTGGCAGCGCGCCTATTCGGGCTACGGGCCGCTGATTTGCTGCACGGTCAAAGCAAGAGCGTTGCACGCGCCCGTCTTTCAGGGTTCCTGATTGGCGCCGAGCTTGCCGCATCGCGGCCCTATTGGCTGGGCCAACAATTGGCGATCATCGGCTCGGAAAGTCTGACCAAGGCCTACGCGACCGCCCTGCAGCAACAAGGTGCCATGGTCGAAACCGCAGACGCCACAATCGCAACACTTGCGGGTCTGTCGCAGGCCCGAACATTAACGAGGCAAACCGCATGAGCCGCCCCATCATCGCCATCTTGCGTGGGCTGACCCCTGACGAGGCAATACCCGTCGGTCACGCCCTGTTGGAAGCGGGCATAGACCGGATTGAGGTTCCGTTGAATTCTCCCGATCCGCTGGAAAGTATCCGAGTTCTCGCCTCGGAAATCGGGGACCGCGCGCTTATTGGGGCGGGTACTGTATTGACCCCCGATCAGGTTGACACGGTTGCCGATGTCGGGGGCAAACTGATCGTTTCGCCGAATTGCGATGTGTCCGTAATCCAACGCTCTGTCGCGCTTGGGCTGCAAAGCTGGCCGGGTGTGTTCACGCCGACCGAGGCCTTCGCAGCGCTCCAGGCTGGGGCTACAGGGTTAAAACTTTTCCCCGGTTCGCTTGCCGGTCTTGCAGGGTTGGCTGCGCTGCGCCCTGTTTTGCCGCCGGGTGCTCAGGTCTTTGCGGTAGGCGGTGCGGGCCCCGAGAACTTTGGAGCCTGGATCGAGGCCAGCGCCGACGGCTTCGGAATTGGATCTGCGCTCTATAAGCCCGGAATGTCAGTTGGAGAAATAGCAAACCGTGCCCGGCAAATCGTTGCTGCCTATGATGAGGCCGTTGGATGAGTCAGGTCTATGACGACCGCCCCTGCGAATTGGGCGAGGGGCCATTGTGGCACCCTGAACGGCAACAGCTTTTCTGGTTCGATATCATCGGCAAACGACTGATGACGCGAGAAAATGAACAAGCGCGTAGCTGGGCGTTCGATGAACATGTCTCAGCCGCAGGATGGGTAGACCGTGACACTTTGCTGATCGCGTCGGAAACCGGCCTGTGGCGATTTGGGCTTGAGAGTCGAGCCAAAGATTTGATCGCCCCGCTTGAGGTCGACAATCCGGTGACTCGATCCAATGATGGGCGCGCCGATCCTTGGGGCGGGTTCTGGATTGGCACCATGGGCAAACAGGCAGAAGTAGGCGCAGGTTCGATCTATCGCTATTGGAATGGCGAGCTACGGCCATTGGTCCGAGATATCACCATCTCAAATGCAATCTGCTTTGCGCCGGACCGATCCTGCGCCTATTACAGCGATACCGCCACCAAGCTGGTCATGCGTTGGGAACTGGACGCGCAGACAGGCTGGCCCATAGGCAAAGCGGCGGTCTTCCTTGACCTGCGCAGCGAAGATCTGAACCCTGACGGCGCTGTGGTTGATCGCTCCGGAAACATCTGGATCGCCCAATGGGGTGACAGCCGGGTCGCAGCCTATACGCCCAGCGGTCAGTTCCTGAAAGCTGTCGTCTTCGATGCCAAACACACTTCGTGCCCGAGTTTTGGTGGTGATGACCTGACTACACTGTTCTGCACCACCGCCCGCCAAGGGCTGGACGCGGACACCCTTGCAAGAACGCCGACGAATGGCATGACACTCACTGCGCCAAATGTGGCGCAAGGTCAAGCTGAACACAGAGTTATACTATGAAGCCGGAACTTGGCGTTTGCTATTACCCTGAACATTGGCCCGAAGAAAACTGGGCTCAGGACGCCGCGCGCATGGTCGAGACTGGCTTGAAATGGGTCAGGATCGGCGAATTCGCCTGGAGCCGAATGGAACCCACGGCTGGAGACCTGCAATTCGACTGGTTGGATCGCGCGATTGAAACCTTGGGTGCGGCAGGGCTGAAGATTGTGCTGGGCACCCCGACGGCAACACCTCCGCGATGGATGCTGGACAAGCATCCCGACATGCTGGCTGTGGATGCTGATGGCAATCTACGCAAGTTCGGCTCACGCAGACATTATTGCTTTAGTCACACCGGCTATATCGACGAATGCAAGCGGATCACGAAGATCATGGGTCAGCGCTATGGCCGCAACCCGTATATCGCCGCTTGGCAAATCGATAACGAATATGGCTGTCACGATACGACGCTCAACTATAGTGCTGCGGCGCTATATGCTTTTCACCGCTGGCTGGCGAACCGATACAACTCGATCGACGCGTTGAACGATGCCTGGGGGAATGTGTTCTGGTCGATGGAATATAACAGCTTCGATCAGATCGAGCTGCCGAACCAGACCGTGACCGAGCCCAACCCGGCACACGTCTTGGCGTTTCGCAGGTTCAGTTCGGATCAAGTGGTGGCGTTCAACAAGGCCCAGGTCGATGCGCTGCGGCCGCTAACGGATCAACCATTGCTGCACAATTACATGGGGCGTGTGCTGGAATTCGATCATTTCGATGTAGGCAGGGATTTGGACATCGCGACGTGGGACAGCTATCCGATTGGCTTCCTGTCGGATCGGTTGGAAGTGGACGAGCCGCACAAGACTGCATTTCTGCAGCAGGGTGATCCGGACATGCAGGCCTTTCACCACGACCTATACCGCGCCGTCGGTCGAGGCCGTTGGTGGGTCATGGAACAGCAACCCGGTCCAGTGAACTGGGCCCCCTACAACCCGGCACCCCTGCCCGGCATGGTGCGTCTCTGGTCGCTTGAGGCGGTGGCCCATGGGGCAGAAGTGGTCAGCTATTTCCGCTGGCGGCAAGCGCCATTTGGGCAGGAACAGATGCATGCCGGTCTACTTACCCCGCATGGCGACGAAGCACCCGGTTTGGCAGAGGCGCGTCAGACCGCCGATGATCTGGCCGCGATAGGCACGGTTCAGCCTATCCATGCGCAGGTTGCTATCGTCTTCGATTATGCATCTGACTGGGCCTGGACAACGCAGCCTCAGGGCGCGGGGTTCGATTATTTCCGGCTCGTATTCTCTGCCTACCGCGCGCTGCGGCGCGCTGGGTTGTCGGTGGATTTCGTGCCTCAGGACAAGGTCGGCAAGGAGCACTATAATCTGATCCTAGCACCGGGCCTGGCTGCCCTAGGCGATCTTGAACAAAGGCTAATACAAGGGTGTGATCTTGCTGTTCTGGGACCGCGCAGCGGGGCAATCACCGCAGATTTTCAGATCCCTGATTCGGGGCGCCCAGGTCTTGATGGCCTCAGCAGCCATGTCGATCTGATCGAAACTTTGCCACCCGGCGTAACCCGTATTGTCGAAGGGGGTGGTGCTGCGGAACATTGGGTTGAGCGCTTGTCAGGCTCCGCGCAAAAATTGCTTTCTTTCGCAGATGGCACTGCGGCGTTGCATGGCGGTGCCGGTCTTTGGTATTTGGCGGGGTTCCCCGATGAGGCCCTTTGGGATCGCGTCATAGCCATGGCGGCCCAGAAAACGGATCTGGCGCTCCATCCGATGCCCGAAGGGCTGCGACGGCGCGAGATGCAGTCGCACGAAGTGCTGATCAACTATAATGCGCATTCAGTGACATGGGACGGCCAGCAGGTCGAGGGATGTGATGTCCTGTTCAGGACGCGCGGTTCATATAAACGTTAATCTAGATACCGCTAACATAACCTGTTAGATGGCGAGACGCTGGTCATGGCTCCAACAGGTTGCGACAATGAAATATACCCGTTCTGACTTTCCCAATGGCTTTCTGTTTGGTGCGGCTTCCCCTGCAGAACCGGCAACTGGGCTAGACATGCACCGCTTTACAGTCCGTTGGCAGCACATCATGCCAGACGGTCGCATTCCTGATGCACGCGCATTGGATCAGTGCGAGCAGCGGATTGATCAGCTTTTGGCACACAGCATTCGGCCATGCATCGTGCTGGATCACAACGATATCCCCCCAGCGCTAGAGGATATCGGCGGGTGGCGCAATCGAGTAATGGCCGACTATTTTGCAGCGTTTTCTGAGGTAATCGTCGCTCGGATGGGTGATCGGATATTCAACATCTCTACCTTGAACCCGTCCGTCAGAATCGAACGCGACCCTCGCACTAATGCCCGCAGCCTGCACCATCAATTGCTTGCACAGGGCGCGGCGCGTCAGGAAATGCGGAGCTATGGGATGGCCAATCTGGGTGTAGAGGTCGATCCGCTCATCCTTGATACGATAACCAACGGGCAATACCCGCAGTCTTTGCTGGATCGATTGGCCCGCCACTTTCCCGAAAATTGGCGGGATGATTTTTCCATCATCGCCGAGCCGATTGATTGGTGCAGCGTAGTCGTGAAAGAGGGCGCTGACATAGACATACTCATGCGCACAACACATGAGCAATCGCTGCCTTCATTCGTGACCGTAGCCGCCGATGCGGGTCATGACTTGGTGCATTCGCTGGCGCGCGTGCATGACGCACTTGAATCCGACACCTTGGTACACGGCATTTTCGTTCAGTCCGGGACCGACGTCGAGGCGTTGCAGACAATCCAAACAAGTGACGCCCAGCCGGCCCCATGGGTTAGACCCAAGGGAGGGTTACACGCACATTGGAATCTGGTGGCCGATATCGGCGGCACCAATACAAGATTGGGCGTCGTAACCGAGGGGGCGCTGACCGATCTTCGCAAACACCCCACGGGCACTGTAAGCGACCTGCAAGACGCATTACACAGTTTATGCGACGAGGTCGGGACACAGCCGCGCGCTGTGGTCGCGGCCGGGGCGGGGCCGGTTCAGGACGGCACCATTCGCCTGACCAATGCCAATCTTGATCTTTCCGAAGACGCTCTGGCCCGAGCAACCGGCGCGCACCATACCTATGTCATCAATGATTTCACGGCTGCCGCATGGTCAGTCGCCGAGATTACCGAGAATGATGTTGAGGTATTGCAGGGCTCACCCGCTCCACCATTGGGGACACGGCTAGTTGTCGGGCCGGGAACCGGGCTGGGTGTGGGCGCCCTGCTCTACTCTGAAGGACATTTTCACACCGTTTCCGGCGAAGGCGGCCATGTTGGATTGTCCCCGCGCCATCTTGACGAGGTCGAGGTTTTCCGCGCAGCGCGCAAGATCATACCCGAGTGCTTTTTTGACGATACGCTCACCATCGAGGCCGAGATGTTCCTGAGCGGAACTGGCCTACCGGTTCTCTATCAGGCGATCGGAATGGCCGAAGGTCAGCCCAACGGCATGATACGTTCGGCAAAAGACATTCTGCAGGATGCTCAGGACGGCTCAGATGCCTGCGCTGTTAAGGCGGCGCGAATGTTCACCGAGCATCTGGGCGCCATCATGGGCGATCTTGCTGTCGCTCTTATCCCCGCCGGAGGCGTATTTCTGGTTGGCGGGGTGGCCGAAAAGAACCGCTGGCTGTTTGGTCAGGATTTTCTGCGGGCCTTCAACGCAGGAGGTCGGTTTGATGAACTGCGGCGATCAATGAACCTGTATGTGTCGGAGCAGAATGAGTTTGGCATTGTTGGCGCTAACAATTTCTGTAAGAATGCCTTGGCACGGTAATTTGGCCGTGCATTTTTTAGGCAGATCGAAGGGTAGCGGAATGATCCTGTGCTGTGGAGAAGCTCTGATCGATATGATTGCCGAACCAACGGTTTCTGGCAGCAAAGGGTTTGTCCCACATTCCGGCGGCGCGATCTTCAATACAGCAATTGCATTGGGTCGTTTGGGCATTCAAACGGGGCTTCTGTCAGGGCTATCTACGGACATGTTCGGAGAACAGTTGATCGCCGCCTTGCAGATCAGCCATGTCGCGACCTCGCATGTTATCCGCTCGGACCGTCCTACGACACTTGCATTCGTGCAATTGCGGGATGGGCACGCCACATACAGTTTTGTCGATGAGAATACGGCGGGCCGGATGCTGCGGCCCGAAGACATGCCGGATCAACTACCGGGCGTTTCCGCACTGTATTTCGGAGGGATCAGCATGGCTTGCGAACCCTGTGCCGATGCCTACGCGGCCACACTTGATCGTCATGGCGCGGATCGTGCCGTAATGCTGGACCCCAATATTCGACCCAGCTTTATCAAGGATCAGACGCGATACCGGACCCGCTTGAACCGTATGATCGCAAAGACCGACATCATTAAAGTTTCCGATGAAGACCTTGATTGGATTATACCGGGCCCCGAAAGCCATGCCGAGAAAATTCCACTGCTGCTTCGTGCAGGACCAGCGATCGCAATCGTGACCAAAGGGGGGGATGGCGCGACAGGCTATCTTTCTGATGGAACGGACGTTTCCGTGCCCGTCCAGAAGGTTAAGGTCGTGGATACTGTTGGTGCTGGCGATACGTTCAACGCAGGTGTGCTGGCCGCGTTGAGCCAAACCAGTCACCTCAACAAACCCGCCTTGCGCACTTTGCCCACAAGCAGTCTTCGCGACGCGCTTGAATACGGTGCAAAGGTCGCTGCCGTCACCGTATCCCGAGCGGGGGCAAACCCGCCTTGGGCACAGGAGCTCTGAAGGTATACAAACCGATGCCGTGTTCAAGCTAGAAAAGCAGCCAGTTCCAACGCCGCGTTTTTTCCTGCAGCTAAAGCAAAGGCCCCCGAGATTGCTCGGGGGCCGCTTTGTTACCACAGTATCGGGAACGACCGATCAGCTGCGGCCTTTCCATGGCACCAGCCAGTTCTCGGCCTTGCGCATCAGGATATCGATTCCATATCCGATCACCCCGATCAGGACGATCCCCATGATGACAATGTCGGTCAGCTGGAATTTGGATGCGGCAATGATCATCATACCGGCACCCTTTTGTGCGGCAACCAGTTCAGCCGCAACAACAGTTCCCCAACAGACACCCATGGCCACACGTGCACCGGTGAAAATCTCGGGCAGCGAGTTGGGCACGATCACATGGCGCATGATCTGCCATTTCGACGCCCCCAGAGAATACGCTGCGTGGATTTTCGAGATGTTCACACCGGACACACCAGCCCGCGCGGCGATGGTCATGATCCAAAGGGCCGCAAGGAACAGCAGAACGATCTTGCCGGTCTCCCAGATGCCGAACCAGATGATCACCAGTGGGATCAGCGCAAGTGGCGGCACCGGTCGCATGAACTCGACAATCGGATCGAACCAGCCTCGAAACCAACCGGATAGGCCCATTGCATAACCCAGCGGAATCCCCACAAGCGCACCTGCGATAAACCCAGCAATTACGCGCAACAGCGACCAGCCCAGATGCTCCCAAAGCGAGAAGTTCTGGTAGCCTTCATTCGCAATCTCAAAGAACCGGGCCACAACGGTTTCAGGGGCTGGAAGCCAGATGGGGTTCATCTGCAAGCCCTGTTTGGGGGTGAAACTGATCGCCCCTTTCCCGGTCAGCGTTACGGTACCATCGCCTGTATCAACCTTTTGGCCTTCACCTATAGGTGTGCCGTTGATCGCGACGATCTTTGCACCCTCATTGCGTTTGGCATCATCGTTCTTGTCGAACAGGATCGTCGATGAGCGGCCCGCAGCAGCTGCAACCGCATCGTCTTTGGCAAACCCGCTGCCGGGCTCGACTTCGAATTTCTCTGCTTCCTCACCAAAGGCTGGAACGCGAACAAAAATCGTGGCTTCATCCGTGCTGCCATCCGCGTTTTCGAGCGTATAGGTGAATTGCGTATCACCCACAAATGGGCCCGGCACATGGATCGGAAACAACTTCGAGCCGGTGAAAGCCGCCCAGATCACAAAGATCACGAGAACCGAGATTATCGATGCAGCCCTATCCGCTCGTACGGCACTTTCGTCGCCGAAAGTCACAGTTTTCAAGCTTGTGAAATCCTGACGCGATTGCAAACCGCGGCGTAACGCGTAGACGATAAAAAACGCGCCACCGAACAGGCCGATATAGAAGAGAAGTACAATCATGATGCCTGCTCCGTCCGACCCATAATTTCTTCTTCCATCTCCCAGATCATCGAGAGGATCTCATCGCGCTTTTCCGCAAAACCTTCGGATTTCTTCACATCACGCAGATCGGCATTCACACCGCGTTCAGCAAAAGGCAGATTGTATTCGCGGTGAATGCGCCCCGGTCTGGGGGCCATGACAATCAGACGCTCACCCAGCAACAAGGCCTCTTCGACCGAGTGGGTGATCAGGATGATCGTCTTGCCTGTTTCTTTCCAAAGCTTCAGGACAAGGCCCTGCATTTTCTCACGGGTCAGCGCATCCAAAGCACCCAGCGGTTCGTCCATCAGGATGACGTCCGGCTCGTTTGCCAGGCACCGCGCCAACGCTACACGCTGCTGCATCCCGCCCGATAGTTCATAAACCGCCTTGTCCTTGAAATCCTGAAGCCCGACGACCTCAAGCAGATGGTCGGAAATCTGGTCACGCTCGGCTTTGGGCATGCCTTTCATACGCGGGCCAAACTCGACATTTTCCCGCACGTTCATCCATTCGAACAACGCGCCCTTCTGAAACACCATCCCGCGTTCAGCATCAGGGCCTTTGACCAGATGGCCGTTCAGTTCAATCTTGCCAGATGTCGGCGCCAGAAATCCTGCAACGATGTTCAGCAACGTCGTTTTACCACAGCCCGACGGGCCAAGGACAGACATCAGCTCACCCTCTTTAAGGCTGAGTGAAACATCTTGTAGGGCCTGTACTGAGGAGCCGTTGGGTAAGTCAAAGCGCATGGACAATTCTACGATGTCCAGTTCAGGCATCCTGCCTCCTTCCTGCTTTCATAGCTGTCGACCGGCCCGAAACCGGGGCCGGTCGCATGAAATGTCCTGCGTGATTAGTTATTCGCAGCTGTCAGCGGGCCTGCATTAACGGCACCATCATACGAATCCAGAGCGGATTCGATGCTGCCTGCCGACACGAACACGTTTGCAACACCCTGCATGAAGTCTTGCGCGCCACCTCCCAGCCACTTCTCGGATAGCTGGTCTTCAACTGACGGGAAGGTGAAAGTCGCGATTGTGGCTTCAGCGTCTGCAGGATCCATACCAGCATCCTTGGCAATCACCGGCAGCATTTCATCTTTGCTGTCGCCTGCGTTCCACTTGGCGTTGGCATCTGCGGTAACCTTAAGGAACTTCGACAGAAGCTCGGGCTCTTCTTCGATGAAGCTTGCCGGAGCGCTAGTGACGTCGAACACCAGGATACCGATCTCTTCTTTTTCAGCACCGGTCAGCAGGATGTTGCCATGCTCAGTCATACGACGAAGCGCGCCACCCCAGCCGCAAACCATGTCGAGGTTGCCCTGGGCAAACGCCGCGGCGCCATCGGCCGGAGCCATGTCAACAATTTCCATTGAACCGATGTCGACACCAAAGTGAGACATTTGCGACAGGAAACCGTAATGCGCAGCTGTACCGATCGGAACACCGACCTTCTTGCCGTTCAGTTCACCCGCGTTGCCCTTGTCGATTTCAAGCGCTTCGGCAACAACGCAGTTGTCGTTGTCTGAATAGCTAACCGCCACATCGACGATCTGGATGTCCTGACCGGCCGAAGTGGTTACCACAAACGGTGGCACCCCTTGGCTGACCGCGATCTGTACATCACCCGAGGCCATCGCAGCTGACATGGCGGTACCGGTGTCGAAAGACACCCAGTTGATCTTGACGCCCAGTTCTTCTTCGTAGGTTCCGTTTGCTTTCGCATACTGGAACGGCATCGGCCATTCGAGGAAATAAGCAACCGTCAGTTCATCAAGCGCGGCGGCTTGTGAAGCGGTGACGGCCGCAATCCCGGCATATGCTGTTGTGAGCAGATATTTCTTGATCATTTTGACTATTTTCTCCCTGCTGGTTCCACTCGTCGGCTCTTGAAACGTCCGAACTCTGGAACAGTAGAAAAACCATAGTCCTTACGCGTTGAATTAGTAAATCAAAATACTGGTTGCGTAAAAAGCGAAACTTTGTTTCGCTTTTGACTGATAGTTCGCTGGTTTGGGAGCCCCCGATGACAAAGAAAGCACTCAGTCTCAGGTGGCTGGAAGTCTTCCAACTTATTTCCAAGTTGGGTTCAATCCAAAAGGTGTCCGCTGAAACCGGTTTGTCAATCAGTACGGTCTCCAATCATTTGCGCAGTCTTGAAAAGGCGCTGGATGTGGATTTGGTGGACCACAGCCGCAGACCCATGGGTCTGACACCCGCAGGCACGGTGTTCTCACGACATGTGCATGACGGCTTGATCGCCTTGAAACGGGGCGAGGCCGAGCTTCGCTCGGGCAGTTGGCAACATGCAACAGATTTGCGTCTAGGCCTGATTGACGATTTTGACAGCCGGGTCGCGCCAGAACTGTTCCGTCATCTCTCTGCAAGCCTGCCGCGGTGCAATTTTCGCCACTTTACCCGCCCCAGCCATGAGATTCTTGACAAACTGCAGTCTCAAAAGCTGGATGCAGGCGTTGCGACCCGACCTCCTGAGCACTTTGAAGGGTTAATCGAATTCCCGCTACTTCGAGATCCGTTTATCGTCATTCTTCCGCCCGCATATGACGGACCGGTCGAGGAACTGACCAAATCAGACAGTCCGCTTCCGCTTTTACGATATTCGCGTGATCACACCATCGGCAGACTCATCGAAATTCAGCTAACCCGTAGCAAGATCAACCTGCCCAACCGGTTCGAACTTGAATGTAATCAGTCAATTATCGGACTTGTCGCCGGGGGCAGTGGTTGGACGATCACGACTGCTGCCAGCTACTATCGCGCACGACGATTCCACAAAGATACACGCGCATTACCTTTCCCGGGCAAAAGCTTTGCGCGCACCGTGTCGTTGTTCACGACCAATATCTATCCGTCGACAACCACACGACTGATCCACAACACACTGCAAAACCTGATCCGTCGTCATGTGACCGAGCCTATGAATTCGCGGTTTCCTTGGTTGAATGACGACTTTCGAACCATACCCGCACCCCCCGAATGAGCAACCAGGTAATCTGAGCGCAATATCGAAGTTATTTTCCGGCTTTTTCGAAACCGGGTACAGTGCGCTTGACCGACGCGCCCCATCCGCTGTGATTAGGCCTGACCTTGCGGCTTGACTACAGGCGGCATTCTAAACCCAGAAACCTACCCAGCGGCCCATGTTGGCAAGACCTACCGGTCTTGAACCATGTGCCGGGCCCAGATCAGGACAGCTTGATGCATCTTTCCCGTTTTCCCCGTGTTTTTCTTGCCCATCTGCCAACTCCGCTTGAACGGATGGATCGTATGTCCGAGGCTCTGGGAATCGATCTTTGGATCAAGCGAGACGACTGCACCGGCATGTCGACGGGTGGCAACAAGACCCGTAAACTAGAGTTTCTGTTCGGCGAAGCGCTCGCACAAGGCGCAGACATGGTGATGACACAAGGGGCAACGCAATCGAACCATGCGCGTCAAACCGCTGCATTCGCTGCCCGGCTGGGTTTGAAATGTCATATCCTACTGGAAGACCGCACCAGCTATAACAACGCCAACTACAACAACAATGGTAATGTCCTGCTGGATCATCTGCATGGCGCAACCACCGAGAAGTTTCCCGGCGGCCACGACATGCCCGCCGAGATGGAGCGTTCGGCCGCGAAGAAGCGTGAAGAAGGTCACAACGCCTATGTCATTCCGGGCGGAGGTTCGAACCCGACCGGAGCGCTTGGCTATGTGAACTGCGCGCTAGAGCTTGTGAGCCAGGCCAATAACTCCGGTCTCAAAATCGATCGCGTGGTGCATGCGACGGGCTCCTCGGGCACGCAAGCCGGGCTGGTCACCGGGCTTTGCGCCATGAATACGGGCATTCCGGTTCTTGGCATTGGCACCCGCGCACCGCAGCCCAAGCAAGAGCAGATGGTCTATGATCTAGCCTGCAACACGGCTGAGAAATTGGGTTGCCCAGACGTGGTGCGGCGCGAGGATGTGATGGCCAATACCGACTATGTAGGCGACGGCTACGGCTTGCCGACCGAAAGCGGCATTGAGGCGATCCGCATGTTTGCCGAACTGGAAGGCATTCTGCTCGACCCGGTCTATTCCGCCAAAGGGGTCGCCGGTCTGATCGATCTGGCGCGCAAGGGCTCGTTCAAGGATGAGCGTGTGGTGTTCTTGCATACAGGAGGCTCGGTTGGCCTGTTCGGTTATGATTTCGCTTTCGATCACACCGACCGCTGGGTCAATCTGTAAATCACGGTGATAAGTTCCAGCAAGCAGGTCTTTGCATGAAACCCCGCGTCACCGGCATATTGGGCGGAATGGGCCCAGAGGCGACAATTCTGTTGCAGCAGCGCGTGTTATCCACGGTACAGGCGGCGGATGATGCCGATCACCTGCCACTATTGATTGACATGAACCCACAGGTGCCTTCCCGCATCGCGCACCTGATCGAGGGCAACGGGTCTGATCCCGGGCCGGTTCTGGCCGATATGGCGAGAGGATTGGAGCAATCAGGGGCAACCGCGCTTGCGATGCCGTGTAACACCGCACACCACTATGCGGCGCAGATAGAGGACGCCGTCTCGATCCCCTTTCTGAACATGGTAGACCTGACCGTGGATCAAGCGGCGCAACTCCTGCCTTTTGGCAGCCAGGTCGGAATTCTTGCCTCCCCAGCGCTGCGAAAGGTCGGAATTTTTGACGCCCCCCTGAACCGCGCCGGATTTACCGCAATCTGGCCCGAGGATGAAGATAGGATGCTCGGCACGATCCGCCACATCAAATCCGAAGGGCCAACCGGCGCTGCACTCAGCACACTTTCCGACGCTGCTAACGCCCTTTCGGGCCGGGGTGCCGCGCTTTTGTTTGTGGCCTGCTCCGAATTCTCTCTGCTCACCCGCGACTTGCCCAAAAGCGTTCCGATCATCGACACCGTCGATATTCTGGCGGGCGCTATCCACTCCCACTCTCTGACGCGTTGAGGTTTCCCATGGCCGTCTCTTATCTGAAAACCGCCCTGCCCCGCCCCAATGCAGAAAATTCGGATATCCGCGATATCGTCGCAATCATGCTCTCCAATATCGAGCGCGAGGGCGAAGAGGCCGTTCGGCGCTATGCCGGAACGCTCGATGGCTGGACGGGAGAGTTCGTGTTGACTGATGAAGCGCGCAAAGCCGCATGTGACCGCGTGCCTGAACAGGTCAAAGACGACATCCGCTTTGCCCATGCCAATATCCGTCGATTTGCCGAAGCGCAGATGACCACGGTGAGCGAATGCGAGATCGAGGTGATGCCCGGCCTGATCGCAGGTCAGAAACAGATCCCGATCGCTAGTGCGGGATGTTACGTTCCTGGTGGTCGGTATAGCCATATCGCAAGTGCGTTGATGACGATTACCACGGCAAAGGTGGCTGGGGTGTCCCACATCACGGCGGTCTCGCCACCGCGTCCCGGTGCGGGCATCCCTGATGCAATTGTTTATGCGATGGACCTTAGCGGTGCAGATCTGATCCTGAATCTGGGCGGAGTTCAGGGGATTGCTGCGATGGCCCATGGCTTTTTTGGTGCGCGGCCAGCTGATATTCTTGTCGGTCCGGGAAACTCCTATGTCGCCGAGGCGAAACGGATGCTGTTTGGTAAGGTTGGCATCGACATGTTTGCAGGTCCAACCGATACCTTAGTCATTGCCGATCACACAGCATCGATCGAGACTGTCGCCTGGGATCTGGTGAGCCAAGCCGAGCACGGCGTCGATAGCCCTGTCTGGCTGGTCAGCACCGATAAAGCTCTGGCCCAGGGTGTTATCGCGCGCGCCGATGCCCTGATCGAAAGTCTTCCCGAGCCGAACGCTAGTGCAGCGCGCACGGCATGGCGCGACCGGGCCGAGATCATTCTTTGCGACAGCCGCGACGAGGCTGCCAGGGTCGCCAATAACTACGCGCCCGAACATCTGCAGGTGATCGCCGAGGACCTGGATTGGTGGCTGGACCAACTGACCACCTATGGATCGCTGTTTCTGGGTGCCGAAACAACAGTGCCCTTCGGCGACAAGACGTCCGGGCCAAATCATGTTTTGCCAACAAGCGGAGCGGCCCGATATACCGGCGGTCTGTCAGTGCATAAATTCACCAAAACGGTGACTTGGCAGCGCTGCACAGCGCAAGCCTCGCACGAGCTTGCTGAACGCACTGCCAGGATCAGTCGGATGGAAGGCATGGAAGGCCACGCACGCGCGGCAGAGATGCGATTGTCTAAAGTGTGCTAAATCTGGCCCAAGGATCCTGTTGATTGGTCAGATTCACCGCATCACGAACGGATCGGGGATCGGATCGTCGCTAGTGCGCAACCAGACCGATTTGACCCGTGTGTAATCAAGCGCCGCCTGTAGGCCCCCTTCGCGCCCGTGGCCCGACAGTCCATGACCTCCGAATGGAGCAATCGGGCTGACAGCGCGATATGTGTTAACCCAGACAATGCCAGCCCGAATTCTGCGGATCATTCGATGTGCGCGGGTCAAGTCTTTGGTAAAGACACCCGACGCCAGCCCAAACGCGGTGTTGTTGGCTATTTGTATCGCCTCCGCTTCGGTCCCGAAACTGACGACCGAGAGGATCGGACCAAAGGCTTCGCGCGTCAGACAGGGCGCATCAGGCGCGTCCGTACAATCAATGATTGTCGGTGGAAAATAGTGCCCCTCACGGTCCAAAGGTTGCCCACCCGCTATCACGGTAGCCCCTGCCGAGACGGATTCAGCAACCAAATTTGCCGCTGTCACAAGCTGAGCCTGAGTGCACAGCGGGCCAACTTCGGTCTTTAGGTCATCGGGCGCCCCGATCACGATCTCACCCGCTTTTTCGGTGAGCCGGGCTAGAAACTCATCTTTGATCTTATCAGAGATTACCAATCGCGATCCCGCCACGCAGCTTTGCCCGGTAGCAGCAAAGATCCCCGAAACCTGCGCGTTCACAGCACTTTCGATATCGGCATCTTCGAATACGATGAACGGGGATTTTCCGCCCAGTTCCAACGAAGTCGAAGCGAGGTTTTCAGCCGAGTTGCGCACGATATGGCGCGCGGTTTCCGGGCCGCCTGTAAAGGCAACATGATCGACATCCGGGTGACTGGTCAGAACGGCGCCGCATTCCGGCCCGAAGCCGGTGATGACGTTCAGAACTCCGGGCGGGAAGCCTGCCTGATCGAAAATACGCGCGAATTCCAGCATCGGGGCCGGACCATCTTCGGATGCTTTCAGAACGACTGTGCAACCGGCGGCAAGCGCCGGGCCAATCTTGACCGCAGACAGGAACAGTTGCGAATTCCACGGCACTATGGCGGCCACCACACCAACTGGTTCGCGGTGCAGCCAAACCTCCATGTCGGGCTTGTCGATCGGCAGGTGCGCCCCTTCGATTTTGTCCGCCAATCCGGCATAGTAACGGTAGTAGTCCGCGACATAGGCGATCTGAGCAGAGGTTTCGCGAATGATCTTTCCGGTATCGCGCGTTTCAAGCTCGGCTAAGGTCTGAGCATTTTCGGCGACCAGATCGGCCAGCCGGTACAACAGTTTACCACGAGCCGTTGCTGTCATGGTCGCCCATTCGGGGGCATTCAGCGCTGAACACGCAGCCTCAACCGCGGCGTTCACATCATGTGTTCGGGCCTCAGGCATTTTCGCCCAAACGGTGCCCGTCGCGGGATCCAGGCTGTCGAACTGCGCGGTCCCATCCGAAAACGTGCCGCCGATATAGTGCTGAAACTGCCGCATTTTCTCTCCTTAGGCGAAGGCGGGCATGACGTCCGCGATGAACCGCTCTAGCGAGGCTTTCTTGCGCTCAAAGCTCATCCCACTGTCGATCCAGAAAGAATACTCATCATATCCAAGATCGCTATAGCCCTTGATGCGTTCGATTGCTTTGTCGGGCGTGGCGATCACGTTGTCCCGGATCATCGCCTCGGGCGAATAGAAGGGATGGTTAGCGATGTCGTCATCGCTCAGCGCCTGGATCAGTCCCTGCGACACTGGGCGTTCGTTTTTGAACCACGCGCCGAAATAGCAATAAAAGCGATTGATCTCTTCCGCCGCGCGACGGGCATCCGCCTCGTCCGAGGCGATGTAGGTGTGGTTCAACAGCATGATTTCGGGGCGCGGGACGTCATGGAATTTGGCACAAGCGGCATTGAACGTATCCATCAGCCGGGTAATCTCTTCGTCGCCCTGCCACAAAGGGGTGACCTGCACGTGACAACCGTTCGATACCGCAAACTCATGACTGTTGGGATCGCGCGCGGCAACCCAGATCGGTGGACCGTTTTGTTGCAGAGGCTTGGGTGAAGATGTGGTTGCCGGGAAAGAATGAAACTCTCCGTCCAGCGCATGATCGCCTTCCCAAAGACCCCGCACTGCCGGAACAAGCTCGCGCATACGCTGGCCTGCCTCCCAGGCGTCCAGCCCCGGCACCATCCGCTCGTATTCATAGCTGTAGGCGCCACGCGCAATGCCCAGATCCAAACGGCCATTCGTGATCATGTCCGTCATTGCGGCCTCTCCGGCCAGCCGGATCGGATGCCAGAACGGAGCGATAACGGTTCCGGTTCCCAGACGCACATTGTTGGTCTGGCGTGCCAGATCGACGATATTCAGGAACGGGTTCGGCGAGATGGTGAAATCCATCCCGTGATGTTCGCCGGTCCAGACCGCATGCATGCCGCCCGCATCAGCGATCTTGGCCAGTTCTATGAAGTTTTCATACAGCTCCTGCTGGTCCTGATCGGGAGAGGTGCGTTCCATATGAACGAAAAGCGAAAACCGCATGTCAGTGACCTCCTCGTGTAATCGGGCGAACCTCGCCGCTGTTCTTGTTTCCGTAGTAAATGCCAAAATCTCCCAGCCGGGATTCCTCGGACAATCGTTCCAGCATGGTTCGGGTCGCCGTGTCGGTTACAGTGCCAAAGGATACGACGTCCAGCGGGACGAAATTACCTTTCTTCGGCTCACCATCTGCGGCCTGACACAGAAACGCGATATGTTGACGCTTTTTCTCAGCATCCTCGTAAACCGAATAAACAAAGCCCGGCTCTGCGGTCAGCCCGGTGGCCTCAATCAATTGTTCCAATGCCGCTGAAACACCTTCTGACCCAACCACTGCCTCGGGCGGTGCAAGCGCGCCGTCACCGGCATCGATCAACAGAACCTCACCTGCGCGTTCGATCAAGGCTGAGACAATCAGGCCGGTGTCCTGCATCAAGGCACCAGCAGCTGTTGATGGTGTTACATAGGCCCCCCTGACATATCCGAGACCGGGTGCCGGAGTATTGTCGAAGGCTTTGACCTCGCCGATCAGGATCACATGATCCCCCGCTTCGACGGTTTTGTGCATAGAGCAGTCAAACCAAGCCGACGACCCATCGATCAACGGCGATCCCGCAGGTCCACGCCGCCACTCGACGCTGGCAAACCGGTCTTCGACGGGCCGGGCAAAGGTATTGGATACCTCGATCTGTGTCTCTGACAGGATATTGACGGCAAACCCGTCAGCGGCAATCAATGCGTCATAGTTCTTTGAACTGTTGGCGAGACAAACCAGCACAAGCGGCGGGTCTAGTGAGACGGATGTGAACGAGTTCGCGGTAAACCCGATCGGGTTACCTTGGGTATCATGCGACGTAACCACGGTGACGCCCGTCATGAACGCTCCAAATGCATTTCGCAGCGTGCGGGGATCGATCGAGGTCATTGCGCAATCCTTTCTTCGGCCGGCTGGCCGAGCCATTCAACCAGATGCGCTGTTACTTCATCGGGTGCTGTCAAGTTCACCATATGTCGGTGGCCTTGGATCACAACGGCCCGACCGTTTTGAACTGCTGCGGCCATAGCTTGTGACATAGCCGGGGTTGAGTTCGAGTCTCCGTCGCCGGTGAGCGCCAGAAACGGGCACGAAATCAGATTCATCTTGCTGGCGTAAGTGGCATCGCCCCGCGCAAAAGCGGAATAGGCGATGGCGTAGCCTCGTTGATCCACAGACCCAAGCCACGACGCCACCTGCGCACGGGCAGCCAGATCACCCGGACTGTCACCAAACCAGCGCGACAACGGCGTTTCCAGATCAACTCGACCCGCGCTGATGTCAGCGGCCCGTTGGATGACTGCGGCGCGGGCTGAGGCATCGCGACAGAAGACGCCGTTCAACATAGCAACACGGCTAGTGATATCGGGGTACTCTGCCGCAAAGCCGACGGCAATCAGTGCCCCCATTGAATGACCGATGATTGCGACCGGAGCCAGATTCAATGCGTCGACAACATCATGCATCCAGCCAACAAAATCCGGCAATTGGCTTCCAGATGGCAGACGGTCACTGCCTCCATGCCCCGGCAGATCAACCGCAACTATACGGCAATGCTGGCTCAGCGTGTCAAACTGAGGGCCCCAGGCCGCAGATTGCATGCCAACGCCATGGATCATAAAGACCGGTTGCCCTTCGCCCGCCTCTCTGAACGCGACTGATCGGCCCGAGTTAGACAGCTGCAGGGTTGTCAACGTCATGACCAAGTTCCTCGATGTCCTGATAGCGATCCCCGATCCGGTGGTGCGGCCGCCCTCCAATCGATGCACCCAGTGCAATCAGAATCTCATCTGCCGCAGGTGCATCTGCGACCGAAGTCTGGATCGTAAGGTAGTGAGAGCGACGACCGCCATCATGTTTGTCCATCAAGGGGATCAGCAGCGGCGCATTGGCAGGGCCGCGCGTATTGCAGAAGGAAAGGTAGGATTTCGCGCCGACTGCTTTGCGATAATGATTGCCAAAATGCAGCGTGTGGATCAGGGCCGACGCATGCTCGACCTCTCCGTTCAAGCCCACAATCGCGGATTTTCCATAGGCTTCGACCCGGTCGCCGCCACCTGAAGCATCCAAAATCATTTTGGTCAGCAACTCCCCCAGTCCAGGGGCGCACTCGCGGATTGCAGGGCCAAGATCCTCGACAAATCCCTGACCAGCCCACGGGTTCCGAATGACAGCCATTGCGGCAATTAGCTTCAGCGGAGTGTCCGCCAACTTACCACCCTCGATCAGAGTGTCTTCGACATGCAGAAGCGTTTTTCGAATTTCGGCGGACATGGTGATTCCTTTGGCAAGCCTTTGGTCGAGAATATGGTATACCATATTACAAAATGTCAATCATACTTGTTCCGGATCCGTACCACAGATATGAAAGCGTCGATGATGAACACCGAATCCACCCTGCAAAAGATCGAAAAAGCACCGCAAACCTTGCGGGATATCGTGCAAGCACGCCTGCGCGAAGCGATCATCGCCGGGCATTTTGCCCCCGGTGAACGGCTTGTTGAACGCCCGCTTTGCGATCAGCTTGGTGTCAGCCGCACCGTCATCCGCGAGACGATCCGGTTTCTGGAAGCCGAAGGTTTGGTTGAGATTATCCCCAACCGTGGGCCAATCGTCTCGACCCTCAGCTGGGACCAAGCGCGGCAAATCTATGACATCCGCTTACAGCTAGAAGGCTCAGCCGCCGCCGCCTGTGCGCAAGCGCATGAGACAGGTTTCGCAAACGATCTGGGCAAGGCATTGAAAGCAGTGGGCGCGGCGCAGAATGACACCGAATGGTCAAATCTGCTACAGGCCACAACTCGCTTCTATGAACTGATTTTTCTACAGGCTGGGCACAGCATCGCCTGGGATGTCGTGCAACGTCTGAACGGCCGGATCAGCCGCCTGCGGGCCTTGACCCTCGCAGCGCGGAATCGAGAGCGTTCTGGGATGAGCCACATGACTGCCATCCATGATGCCATCCTCAGTGGTGATCCTGCCAAAGCCCGAAAAGCAGTCGAAAGCCATATCGCGGATGCTGCACAGACCGCGCGCGGCTTTTTGGAAAGCTCTGAAACCTGAGTGCTCGGCAATTGAGCCAGAATTCCAAGATTCTGATATCAAAGCTCTCATTATCTGCGTAGATTTGCCGGGAATGCCCTGATCTCACGAAAGCACCGGAATGCCGCGTCAGTCTACTCCGAAAGACCTCAGCCTCAAATGGCTGGAACTGTTTCAGATATGCGCGCAGAAAGGGTCGCTGCAGGCGGCCTCAAAGGAAACAGGGCTGACGATAAGCACCGTTTCCCATCACCTGCGCAATCTCGAAGACCATCTGGGCGTTGAGCTGTTCAACCACACCCGTAGACCCATGGTTCTGACCCCAAAGGGCCGGGTCTTCCTGCGCAATATCGACGATGCGCTGCACCTGATCCGAAAGGCCAAGGCCGAAGCGTCTGCAGGAAGCATCACCGAGGCCAGCTATCTGCGTTTCGGCACGATCGAAGACTTCGACAGCGACATCATTCCAGAGCTGGCGGTCTATCTTTACGCGAATATGCCCGCCTGTGATTTCATGTACCACACGGATTCCAGCCACGCGATTATCGACATGCTGCGCGACAGGCAGTTGGATCTGGGGATTTCCACTACTCCTAGCGAACGAATGCGCGATCTGCAGGATCGCCCCCTTCTGCGCGATCCATTTGTGATCGTTTTGCCTGCGGTGAGTGACAAGTCTTTGCAAGACATTGTTGAGGGTCGAACCAAATTGCCGTTTCTACGATATTCCAGCAATCTGATCATCGCGCGCCAGATCGAGTCCCAATTACGCCGGATGGGGATTTCGTCCTCTCACAGGTTTGAATGCAGCAACAATCAGACGCTGATGTCGATGGTGTCCTCCGGTGCGGGTTGGACCATCACGACGCCGCTGCTGTATTCTCGGGCAAAGCGGTTCCAATCAAAGCTGTGCATGCACCCATTTCCGGGCAAGAGCTTTGCACGCACACTGGCGCTGGTCGCGACGCCGGATTGTTCAAGATCAGTGATTGAGCTTGTGGATGCCAAAACCCGATCATTGATCAATGACCGCATCATTTCCCCACTGCGCGATGATATCCCGTGGCTGACGGATAGTTTCAAACTTATCGAATAGCACTGGATCAGCTTTCAAAGAATGTTGAAGCGATCTCGGATTTGCCGATCCTGTTCGTCTGACAGGTATCTTGGCGTATGGGTCTGCAAAATTTCTTGAGCCCGATGTCGCGCGCGGCTCCAGGCATCTTGCGCTCCGTTTTCTGCCCAAGTCCGGGGCTCATCCCTGTCTGCGAGTGAGGGATAAAAGTAATCCCGTTCCATGGCCGCAAAAGTATGCTGACCACCCAGAAAATGGCCCTCGCCCAGAACTGCTTCGCAGATTGCGTCAAAGCCCAGATTCTCGTGTGTCACCTCTATCCCCCTCAAAGCGCGGTAGGTGTACGAGTGCATCTCATCATCCAACACGAACGCCTCAAAACTTGCACCCAGCAACGAGGCCGTCATGCCTGAGCTTTCATAGATCAGATTACCACCTGCCAGCGCCGCCGCCATTGAGGTCAGTCCCTTTTCCATCCCGTATTGAGCGTCGATCGCCTTGGCATCAGACATCGAACAGGCCACGCCTGAAGGCAGCCCAAGCCAATTTGATAATTGTGCTGATGCTGCATTCAGGACAGCCGTCTCTCCGCTGCCACCTGAGAACGCGCCGGTCCGAAGGTCAATCACCAGTGGCCAATTCGAAAAGACCATAGGAAACCCGGGCTGGATCGCGTGGACCATTACCAGACTCGCAAGGGTTTCTGCCAATGACTGCGCCAGAAAACCAGCCAAGGTCGCCGGTGCAGTCGCGCCGGCCTGAGCAGCGGTGATGCAAGAAATCGGAATATTGTGTTCGATGCAGGCGTAGACCACATCCACCGCGTCTTCACCGTAGCGCATCGGCGAGATCACCGGGCTTATATGTGCTTTCATGAACGGGCGTTTTGCGAATTCACCGGGTCCCCCGGCTGCGATATCCAATATCTCAACAATTGGCGCAACGTGCTGCGCCAATGTAAAAGACGTCGCGGTGGGCTTGGAGGTATTCTTCAACAGCGCGTAGACGGTGTTCACATCCAGATCGAAGGTTTCCTCCAGATCGGTTGCAACGCAACAGCGGGTGAACCAGCTGACATTTGGCAAGACATCCTGAAGACGCGTGAAATCATGCAAGTCCTGCAAGGTCGAAGGCCGATAGTGACCACTGCGCAGATCAAGCGTCTGAACCGCCGCCCCTCCGGTTCCGAAATAGACGCGATTACCGCCAACTTCGATGGATCGGGCTGGATCACGCCCGTGCAGAACGAAGGTCTTGGCGGCCTGATCAATCGCCTGTTCCACAAGTTGAGGCGAAAAAAGTATCCTCCCCTCCCCGCTATCTTGCGCCCCAACCGCCAACAAATCAGAACGCAAACGATCCGGCACCTCGCCGATCCCCAGCTTCTCAAGAAGATCCAGAGCTGTGTTGTAAATCCGCTCAAGCTCAACCCCAGTCAAGGGTTTGTAAGCGCCTCCCGGTTGACCTGGTGGACAGGGGTCGAGCGCAGGCTTTTCAGCCCGCTGTTCGATACGTCCTTTTCGACCGGACCTTTTCGCCTGCGGCGCAGCCATTTGTGATCCTCCAACCGCATCAGGTTGATCAATTCAACTAAACGTCTAAAGCCAATTTCAACCGCATTCGAATTACTACGAGTTAATGAGCTTTTATTTTCGATTTTTTACGTAACAATATCCAACCGCTTGTGAACCAACTGACAGAACAGGCTAATCCCCAAAAGACTACGTACCGGAGGGTCCTTGATGAAATCGCGCACTAAAGTGGTCGTCATTGGCGGCGGTATCGCCGGCTGCTCGACTCTGTATCACTTGACCCGTGAAGGTTGGACCGATGTGGTGCTGGTCGAGCGCGATGAGTTGACCAGCGGCACAACTTGGCATTCGGCCGCGCAGGTGACCAATTTTGGCATGAACCAGACCATGGTTGGTCTGAAGACCCACTCGATCAACCTGTACAAGGAACTGGCCGAGGATCCAGACTATCCTATCAACTACCATCACGGTGACGGTGGCATCCGGCTTGCAAATACGCCTGAGCAGATGCAGGGGTACCACCATTTTGCGTCTATGGCGCGCGGAATGGATGTGCATTTCGAGGTCATAGATGCAGAGGAATGCGCCCGCCGGCACCCGTTGATTTCCACCGACAACCTTCTCGGTGGGCTATGGGATCCGCTAGATGGCGACATCGATCCGGCTCAACTGTGCCAAGCTCTGGCACGCCGTGCGCGCAAAGCCGGGGCCGAGGTGTATCGCAATACTCCGGTCACAGGACTGACACAGCACAAGGACGATACCTGGACGGTTCACACGGAACACGGCAATATTGACTGCGATATCGTAGTTAATGCTTGTGGTTATCGGGTAAACGAAGTGGGCGCGATGATGGGCGTGCACCACCCTGTCGCTTCGATGGAGCATCAGTATTTTCTGACAGAAGAAATCGCAACGATCCGCGACGCAGGCCATCGGATGCCCCTGCTGCGCTGTCCGATCAGCGACTATTATTGTCGGCAGGAGAAGAACGGCTTGCTGGTCGGCTTCTACGAGCAGGATTGCAAAACCTGGGGCATGGACGGGATCGATCCGAATTTTGTGAACGCGCTGTGCCCTGACGATCTGGACCGCGTGACGGATGTGCTGGAAGGTGCCTTCGCACGCATGCCTGCACTGATGGATGTCGGCATTCATACAGTGGTGAATGGTCCGATCACCTACACAATTGACGGTGCACCTTTGGTCGGGCCAATCCCAGGAAAGCGCAATGCTTTCTGCATCATCGGCCTACGCGCAGGTCTAGGTGAAGGAGGAGGCCACGGCTGGCTGCTGGCCCAACAGATCGTTCACGGCGAGGCCTGCTATGAAACGTGGTGCCTTGATCCGCGTCGGTTTACCGGCCACACAAATGTGGAGCTGACCGCGCTGAAAGCCATCGAAGATTACCAGAATGAATTCCGCTTTCATTTCCCGCACGAACACCGGCCTGCCGGTCGCCCCGCCAAAACCACACCGCTGACCCCGATCCTCGCAGCAGAAGGGGCTGAATTTACAGTGGTCAACGGTTGGGAGCGGGTCGACTACATCAAGCCTGCACCAGATTTTCACCCAACGCTGAGTTTCAGTTTTGATGAGACCTTTGACGTCGTGGCAGCGGAAATCAGAAACCTTCAAGAAAATGTCGGACTGGCCGAAGTGAACGGCTTCAACCGGCTGGAAATCACTGGAACCGATCGGCATCGGTTTCTGGATCGGATGATGTGCGGCGCGGTGACAAAACGCGACGGGCGGGTCGGCCTTGGTTATCTGCTGAACCACCACGGGATGGTCAAAGCCGAGGCCACCATCGCCAACCTTCCCGCGAGTGATCGCGGCCCGGCACGGGTCTGGTACGGGTCCGCCGCCGCCAGCGAATACCATGATATGGACTGGCTAAAGGCGCATCTGCATGATGGCGAAGATGTGCAAATCCGCTCACTCACCAATGATCAGACAATATTAGTGCTGGCCGGACCCAAATCGCGCGACGTGCTGTCCGCTTGTGCTCGAGGAGACTGGTCGCGAGAAGCTTTTCCCTGGCTGTCAGTTCGCGAGTGCTTTGTCGGGTTCGCGCCAGCAACTGTATTGAATATCAGCTTCTCAGGGGAACCGGCCTACGAGATACATGTCCCGAACGCCTCACTATACGCGGCCTATCTGGCGCTCAGAAATGCTGGCGAGACGCATGACTTGAAATTATTTGGTGCTCGCGCCGTCGAGTCCATGCGGATGGAGAAAGGGTTCTTGCACTGGAAAGCCGATCTGCTCACAGAGTTCGACCCGTTTGAGACCGGTTTGGATCGGTTTGTGAAACTGACCAAAGGCGATTTCATTGGCCGAAACGCGTTGCAGAGACGCCTTGAGAACGGGCCTCAAAAGAAACTGGTAAGCCTGAAAATCGATACAACCAAAGCACCGGCGCATGGTGGAGCCTCCCTGATGTTGGACGACATGGTTATTGGCACAATCACGTCAGGTGACTGGGGCCACAGAACAGGGCTAAACCTTGCTTACGGCTTTGTGAATCCGGAATTTTCCGAACCCGGCAGCCGAATGCAACTTGACCTGTGCGGAGAATTGATCGCGGCCGAGGTGATTGCGCCGTCCCCGTATGACCCGGACCTCTCATGCGTGCGAGGCTAATCCCAAAGTTACTCCCCGTTTCGATAGGCAGTTGGTGTCTGCCCGAATTGCATCCGGAACGCCCGCGTCATTGCGCTTGGGTTCTCATACCCGCAGCGGCTGGCGATCTCGGCCACGGACTGCTGGGTCTCGACCGCAAGTTTACGCGCCAAATTCAGACGCAGGCGACGATAGAGCGCCTGAGGTGTTACACCCAGCTCGGACAAAACCCGGGTCTCAATCTTCTTTTGAGAGCACCCGAGCTGACGAGCGATATCCTTTATCATTACTGGCGCATCCAACGTGCCCTGCATGACGCCCAGCACCCGGTTCACCAGCCTGTCTTCGGATTTCATCTGTGTTGAAGCAGCACTTGGTTCACCACGGTTCATCAGAAGATGCGCCACCTCCATCGACAACAGCGGCCCGTGATCCGCAAGAATCAGCGCAGTCGCCAGATCATAAGCAGCCATCGCGCCCGAACAGGTGATCCGGTTCCGGTCGATCACAAAACGTTCCTGCACGACCTCGACATCGGTAAAAGTTTCTTCGAACCGGGAAAGTTCATCCCAGTGAATGGTCGCGCGATGCCCTTCCAACAGTCCCGCACGCGCGAGCAACCAACTCCCTGTGTCCAGACCAGCCAAATTGCGATGACGGGTTGCGGCCCTGCACAAAGCGCGATGAGTATCGGGAACCGAGTGTTCCAGATACCCATAAGACGGCATGACAACCAAAGCATCACCAGCCTCGATCCCCATCGCTCCATGCGGCGCGACCTGCAACCCGCTGGAACTTTGGACAGGCGCACCATGGGGTGAATAGAACTGCCAGGCATAGAGATCCTGCCCCGCCAAAGTGTTCGCCGCGCGCAGAGGCTCGACCATGTTGGCGAGGCAAAGGTTCGAGAACCCGTTGAACAGCAAAAAGTTATATATCTGTGTCAAATTTTTCTAACTCGGCATGATATCGTACGATTACTGCATGTCATCGTGTCAGGCAATTACGTTTCATCGCCAATCAGACATCAGGGGAACGCGTCATGCAATTTGGCTTAACCGAAGAACAAGAAATGATCGTCTCAACAGTGCGGAGCTTTGTTGAGAACGAGATTTACCCCCACGAAGCTGAGGTCGAGCGCACCGGACAGGTGCCACATGAGCTGGGCGAAGAAATCAAGCGGAAATGCATCGAACTGGGATTTTATGCCTGTAACTTCCCCGAAGAAGTCGGTGGCGCAGGTCTCTCGCATCTTGATTTCACTCTTGTCGAACGCGAGCTCGGCCGAGGTTCGATGGCATTGACCCATTTCTTCGGTCGCCCGCAGAATATCCTGATGGCCTGCAACGCCGACCAGCGTGAACGCTATTTGTTGCCTGCCGTGCGTGGCGAAAAGATGGATGCTCTGGCTATGACCGAACCTGACGCGGGGTCAGATGTTCGGGGCATGAAATGTCAGGCCGTTCGCGATGGCGGTGACTGGGTCGTCCACGGTTCGAAACACTTCATCTCGGGCGCGGAGCACGCGGATTTCTTCATCGTATTCATCGCAACAGGTGTAGATAAAACTCCGAAAGGCCCTAAAAAGCGGATCACTACATTCCTCGTAGATCGTGGTACGCCGGGTTTTGAAGTGCGCGAGGGGTATAATTCAGTCAGCCACAAAGGCTATAAGAACTATATCCTGTATTTTGACAATTGCCGTTTGCCCGACGCACAGGTTTTGGGCGAGGTCGATGGCGGTTTCGCCGTGATGAACGAGTGGCTCTATGCAACGCGCCTGACTGTTGCTGCTTTTTCGGTCGGGCGCGCGCGGCGCTGTTTTGATTACGCACTGAACTACGCGGCTGAGCGCAAGCAATTCGGCCAGCCGATCGGCAAGTTTCAGGGTGTCGGCTTTCAGATCGCCGACATGATCACCGAGATCGACGCTGCTGACTGGCTGACGCTCGCGGCCGCATGGCGTCTGGATCAGGACTTGCCCTCAAACCGCGAGATCGCCTCGGCCAAGCTTTATGCTTCGGAAATGCTGGCTAAGGTCACGGATACGACGCTGCAAATCTATGGTGGCATGGGTCTGATGGACGACTTCCCGATCGAACGGTTCTGGCGGGATGCGCGCGTAGAACGTATCTGGGATGGTACGAGCGAAATCCAGCGGCATATCATCAGTCGTGATCTGCTGCGGCCTCTGGGTGCCTGAGGCCCGAATGAGCAAGGATATCTCCCGTCTTCTACGCCCGGAATCCATCGCGGTGATCGGCGGCGGTGCGTGGTGCCAGCAGGTTATCCTGCAGTCGGAACGCATGGGCTACGCAGGGAAAATCTGGCCTGTCCATCCCAAGGCGGATGAAATTGCCGGGCACAAGGCCTACGCACGGATTGAGGACCTGCCATCGTCCCCGGACGCGGCCTTTGTTGGCATCAACCGTCACGCCACCGTTGAGGCCGTTCAGGTTCTGTCAGACATGGGCAGCGGCGGCGCAGTTTGCTTTGCCTCTGGCTTCTCGGAAGCTGCAGCCGAGGATCAGGCAGGAGGAGATCTGCAATCAGAGTTGATCAATGCAGCAGGCAGCATGCCTATTCTTGGGCCAAACTGCTATGGCTTTATCAATGCGCTTGATGGTGCGCTATTGTGGCCCGATCAGCATGGAGCCGCTCGGGTAGATCGAGGCGTTGCCATTCTGACCCAGAGCTCCAACATCTCGATCAACCTGACTATGCAGAAACGAGCTCTGCCGATTGCCTATATGGTGACTTGCGGGAACATGGCGCAGACCAGTCAGGCTGAGATCGCCATGTCGCTGATCGATGATCCACGGGTCACTGCCGTCGGTTTACATATCGAGGGTTTCAAGGATATCCGCGAATGGGAGGCCCTTGCTGCCAAGGCACATCGGAAAGGCGTGCCTCTGATCGCACTTAAGGTGGGCGCATCCGAACAGGCGCAGGCAGCAACAGTTTCTCATACCGCCTCACTGGCTGGGAGCGATGCGGGTGCGCAGGCTTTGCTAAACCGGCTGGGCATCCCGCGCCTGTCCTCGCTGCCCGAGTTTCTGGAAACCCTGAAATTGTTGCATTGTTATGGGCCTTTGCCGGGGGGCAACATTGCTTCGATCAGCTGCTCGGGCGGCGAGGCCAGCCTGATCGCAGATATAGCGATCGGCACTGGCCTCAGATTTCCAGAACTGTCCAGAGATAAGCAAACTCGATTGCGCGATGCGCTTGGTCCGATGGTCGCACTAAGCAATCCACTCGATTACCACACCTATATCTGGTGCGATGAAGAGGCGATGGCGAACGCTTGGGCCGGAATGACTGGCGACGACATAGATCTGACATTCACGATCGTTGATTACCCGACCACCGACCCGACGGATTGGGCCGCCGCCACGCGTACAGCACAAAAAGTGCGGGCAGATACGGGTGCGCGTTTTGCCGTGGTTTCTACCCTGCCCGAATTGCTACCTGAAGATGTAGCACAAACCCTAATGGAGGCCGGTGTGGTACCCTTCATGGGTCTCCGCGAAGCCCTTTCTGCCACGCGCGCGGCGGGTCAGGTCGCCGCACCTGCAAGCGCGCCAGTCTGCTTGCCGGGTACGTCTGATGTCACGCATACGCTGTTCGAAGCCGAGGCCAAGCAAGCTCTGGCTGCCCATGGTTTGCGCATCCCTCGGAACAGGTCCGTTCGTGGCGCAAAGGAAGCCCTCAGCGCGGCGCAAGAAATGGAAGCGCCATTTGCTGTCAAAGGCGTCGGCCTTGCCCACAAGTCCGAACATTCCGCTGTACGATTGAGGGTTCAGGCTGCCGATGTGACAGGTGTGGCAGCGGATATTGGAACTGATGAGATTCTGATCGAAGAGATGATCACAGGTGCGGTGGCTGAAATCCTCGTCGGTGTGGTGCGGGACCCTGCCCATGGCTTTGTGCTGACAATAGGGGCCGGTGGTGTCTTGACCGAAATATTGCGCGATACCACCTCTCTTCTGGTCCCGGCAACATCCGACAGTATTCGCGCTGCTCTCGGCGAACTAAAGATCGCGTCATTGCTGGCAGGCTATCGCGGCCAACCAGCGGCTGATATGGATGAAATCGTTGCCGCCATTCAGGCCGTTCAAGACTATGTAATGCAAAATGCCGAAACGCTCGGCGAGGTCGAAATCAACCCGCTTCTCTGCACGCCCACCCGGGCGGTGGCGGTGGATGCGCTTATCAGAAAGGCCTGAGAAATGGACCCGATCAAGACCCGCCGTGACGGCGCAATTCTCGAAGTGACGCTGGATCGGCCAAAAGCCAATGCGATCGATCTGGCAACCAGCCGCATCATGGGGCAGGTATTTGCCGAGTTTCGCGATGATCCCGAACTGCGCGTCGCGATCTTGACCGGAGCAGGTGACAAATTCTTTTGCCCTGGCTGGGACCTGAAGGCAGCCGCCGAAGGCGATGCCGTAGATGGAGATTATGGTGTCGGTGGCTTTGGCGGTTTGCAGGAGTTACGCGATCTGAACAAACCGGTCATCGCGGCCATCAATGGTATTGCCTGTGGTGGCGGGCTCGAGCTTGCGATTTCAGCCGATATGATCCTGGCCGCTGAACACGCAACTTTTGCCCTGCCTGAGATTCGATCCGGAACCGTTGCAGATGCGGCGAGCGTCAAGCTACCCAAACGCATTCCCTACCACATCGCGATGGAGCTATTGCTGACTGGACGCTGGTTCGATGCCGAAGAAGGTCAGCGTTGGGGCTTGGTCAATGAAGTCCTGCCTGCCGATCAACTGATGGATCGTGCCTGGGAATTGGCGCGTCTGCTCGCCTCGGGTCCTCCGCTGGTTTATGCTGCGATCAAAGAGGTCGTGCGCGAAGCTGAAGACAGCAAATTTCAGGACGCCATGAACCGCATCACCAAGCGCCAGCTGCGCACCGTCGATATCCTCTATTCCAGCGAGGATCAGCTTGAAGGCGCAAAAGCCTTCGCTGAAAAGCGTGATCCGGTCTGGAAAGGAAAATAAGTTCAAAACACCGCTGCCTTCATCGCATTGGCGCAGTTTTGCTCCAATCGCTCAGCTAAGCTTGTTTTTTGTCAGAACACACTTTTACTATCCTGCAATTCAGGCCACAGCTACTTTAACTGGAAGAAGGAATGTCAAAGCGGCCCGATGCAGGACAAGAAAACAGAACCAGAACTTGAGATCGGGCGAACCCTGCAGCGTTTACGACAGGAACGTCAGCTCACGGTGACCGAACTTGCTGCGCAGTCAAAGGTTTCCACGCCCATGATCAGCCGAATCGAAAATGGTCATGTGTCGCCGTCCCTTAGTACCTTACACGCGTTGGCAGATGCACTATCTGTCTCTCTGATGGCGCTGTTCAGCCATACCGACACGACCTCGGATGTGCATCACGTTCGGGCGGGAACCGGATTGCCGTCGCGGCGTATCACACCAGACCATGCCCATGACTATCTACTGCTCGGCAAACACAGCGGGCCTAGCGGGTCATTCCAATCCGCACGCATCCGCATCTCAAAACAAGACCAACGCAAGTTGCCTAATTATCAGCACGAAGGCTACGTCTTCATCTACATGATTGAAGGCAGCGCCATCTATGGCTGTGGGACCGAAGAGTTCGAGATGTCAGAAGGTGACACGCTCAGCTTCGACGCCAAGCTCCCACATGGGGTGCGGGACATCCTGTCAGACGAAATTGAATTCGTGACCGTGTCGACGCGACCGCATTGATCTTTGCAGATGCCCTAGGTTCCACGCCGCGTTTGCCATCCGATCAGGCTGAAACACGCAAACACTACTGCAGCAACACAAACAATGGATGGCCCTGCAGGCGTATCAAACATATAAGCAGCCCGTAGCCCGGCGATTGCGGAAAATGCACCAATCGCCGCCGCAATCAAAGCCATCGCTTCCGGTGATCTGGCCAGACTGCGCGCAGCCGCCGCCGGGATGATCAGCATTGCAGCAATCAAAAGAACACCTACGACCTTTATCGCCACGGCCACTGTAACTGCCAGAGACAGCGTCAGGATCAACTGCTCTCGCTTGGGGTCAAAGCCGCTGGCATAGGCCAACTCTTCATTCATGGTCGCCGTCAAAAGCTGCGACCAGCGCCATACGATCAGGGCCACGACAAGCGCTGCGCCCCCCCAGATCACAACCAGATCGGTGCGTGACACGGCCAGAATATCACCGAAGAGATAGGCCACCAGGTCGATGCGAACACCGGACAGGAACGATACGGCGACTAGACCGAAGGCAAGTGCAGAATGTGCTAGAACACCCAGCAGTGTATCCATCGCGTAGCCACGTCCGGACAACAGTGTCACGGTAAGTGCCATTGCAAGCGCAACAGCTAGCGCCCCAGTAAAGATGGACAGCTGAAACGTCAGCGACAAAGCGACACCCAGGATTGCCGCATGGGCGGTGGCATCCCCGAAATAGGCCATTCGACGCCAGACAACAAAACACCCCAGCGGTGCCGCAGCAAAAGCAACGCCAACACCTGCAAGCGTCGCGCGCGTCATGAAATCATCCAGCATTATTCTGCGGCTTCCTGAGAGGTTTCACAGTGACCGTGATCGTGATCATGGTCGTGATCATGGCGATAGAGGGCAAGTGCGCCTCCGGTACCCGTTCCGAACAGGGCCCGATATTCCGGGGCCGAAGCTACGACTGCGGGGGACCCTTGGCAGCACACATGACCATTAAGGCAGATCACCCTGTCCGACGCGCTCATGACCACGTGCAATTCATGGCTTATCATCAATATGGCGCATCCGGTTTCACGCCGGACCTCCTCGATCTGACGATAAAACGCCGCAGACCCCGGTTGGTCGAGACCCTGAGTGGCTTCGTCCAAAAGCAGAACGTCGGGCCGATTGATCAACGCCCGCGCCAGCAAGACGCGCTGAAACTGTCCGCCTGACAATTGCGACATTTGGCGCTTTAGCAGATCCGGCACCCCAGCAGTTTCAAGCGCTTCTGTACATTGAAGCCTAGAGACACGATCCGTCAGACGCATGAATCTTTCCACTGATATCGGCAGGGTCGGATCAATGTGCAGTTTTTGGGGGACATACCCGATTTTTAGCCCAGGCTTCAGTGTAACCTTACCTTCCGCAGGCTTGGTCGCGCCAATGACGGCACGCAACAGGCTGGTCTTTCCCGATCCGTTTGGACCAACGATCGTCACGATTTCACCAGCCTCAATCGTCATGCCGACATGGCGCAGAACGGTATTCGCGCCATAACGCACGCTGAGATTTTCAACGGTGATCAGGGTCATGTCTACGCCTTCTCGGTGCAGTCTGGGCAGAGTCCCTCGGCTTCTACAACGGTTCGCTCGATTTCGAAACCCGCCGCGCGCGCGGCTGCGCCGAGGACGCCATTGGACGGTGCCGACTGAGCTTCGGCGACAGCGTCGCATTTTCTGCAGATCATGAAGGCCGGGGAATGCGACGCTCCGGGATGAGAACAGGCCACAAAGGCGTTCAAACGTTCGATCTTGTGGACGAACCCGTTCTGGACAAGAAAATCAAGCGCGCGATAAGCCACCGGCGGCTGCGAGCCAAAACCGGCTTCGCGCAAACGGTCCAGAATAGCGTATGCCCCGAGCGACTTGTGGTCTTGCAACAGCATTTCAAGAACTTTTCGTCGCACAGGGGTTAGCCGCAACCCTTCTTCCCTGCACCGAGCATCCGCTGTGGCCAACGCCGTTTCGACGCAATTCTTGTGATCATGCTCCTGAAATCCTACCGGCGCATCTTCACCAACCGAAATGGGGTGCATCTCACTTGTCATGTTATACCATATCATATATGCCGCTCGTAACGTTATAAAATCACACAGAGGGTCTGATGTCCAGAAAGCTGCTCCCACTATCGATTACCGCTGCATTGATGGGCGGAACCGCCATGGCGGATGCACCCAAGGTTGCGGTTGACATCGCACCCGTTCACTCACTCGTGGCCCGGGTGATGGAGGGGGTAGGAACGCCTGAATTGATAGTGCAGCCCGGTGCCTCGCCACACGAATACAACCTTCGTCCGTCAGAAGCAGCCGCACTGCAAGAGGCAGATCTGGTATTCTGGATTGGCGAGGACCTGACCCCGTGGATGGAAGGCGCTGTCGAGACGCTTAGCGACGGGGCGACTGTTACGGTGTTGCTTGAGTCGGACGGAACGGTTCTGCTCGATTTCCGTGAAAGTGCTTTGTTCGAAGCGCATGACCATAGCGACGACGAAGATCATGGGGATGACGATCATGACGATCACGACCATGCTGAGGATGATGGTCATGATCACGACGACCACGACGATCATGCAAAAGACGATGACGACGATCACGAGGATCATGCCGAGGACAAAGAGCATGATGATCATAATCATGACGAAGAGCATGCGGATGAGCATGACCACGATGATCATGAGGACCACGCCGGACATGACGACCATGAGGGCCATGCGCATGGCGAACATGATCCGCACGCCTGGCTCTCTCCGGTCAACGCAGAAATCTGGCTGAAAACGATCGCGGCGCAGCTTTCTTCGGCTGACCCAGACAACGCAGGTGCTTATTTTGCGAATGCGGCAGCTGCGCGTGAAGAAATGGCTGCTTTGTCAGCGGAAGTGGCCGAAACGCTGGCGCCGGTCAAAGGTGGCAGCTTCATCGTGTTCCACGATGCCTATCAATATTTCGAAGATGCCTTTGGCTTCCCGGCCTCGGGTGCAATTTCCCTCAGCGATGCGACCGATCCAAGCCCGGCAAGGATCGCCGAAATTCAGGGGCGTATCCGCGACGAAGGTGTGGATTGTGTCATGGCTGAACCCCAGTTCAACCCCGGAATTGTCGCAACCGTTCTCGACGGCACCGAAGCTAAAACCGGCATCATGGACCCGCTGGGATCTGATCTGGAACCCGGAGTAAATCTGTACCCGCAACTCATCCGCAATCTGGCCAAAACACTGTCTGAGTGCCTTTGACTCAATCAACAGCCTGGTTGGGAGTTGGTTCTGGCCAGGCTGAAATCAGACAAAGTTCTCCGCTCATCGTTCCAACAAAGTCATCAGTATTCGGCTACCGGCCTCTCTAAGCTGTCCAATTTGGCGGCTAAGCTGCCGGCGCAAGTCAATCATCGCCAGCGAACTTTCGATGCCGCGCTCGACCAGAGGTTGGGTCACGCCAATCTATTCCTCCAGAAACGCCGCCTCCACACCTGTACGGTCGGGAAGATCAAATTCTTGTCCGGATATCTGAGCCTCAAGTCTCGCGCGCGACGCGATCGCAATCGCCTGTCGCGGCCTGCCAATGGCCTAGATCACGCCACGAATACGAAAGGGAAGGGCAGATCGACCAAAGCAACCAGCGAGGCAGACGTAAAGAAATCCCTCACGACCTTTAAATCCCGAAGGATCGAGGCCATGCGTCCATTCTGCCCGCCCCGGGCTTTCATTATAAGCGCCATCAACTGATTGAACAGCCGCTCGGTGATCTTCAGGTCCGCCCGTTTTCCCGCTGTATCGATGAACCGTGTCCGCAGGTTCTTGATCAGGAAATCGAACAACAGTGCAAGGCCAACCCCGACGACCAGAGCCAACAAGCTATCAACCACTTCGTTTGGCAGAATGGGGTCATGAACGACCATGGTGAACCGCGACGTCACCAGCCCAAGCACGCTTGTCACCATCGCGGCCAATAGGATCTGAATGTAGACCCCGCGCAGATCGCTGAACGCGGACCAAAACCGATGACCTTGCGGCCTAAACGATTCTCGCTCCAGCGGCGCGAGCATTATGCGCGCAATATCCAGCGCGTCTTGCGCAGTCTTGTTTCCTGTCGCCGCCAGATCTGAGGTTCGCTGAGTCCGCTGCTGGCATCGATCGCAAGAAAGCGTCGGTGTCTTCTCGATCCAGAACCACTAAAGGTTGAACATCTGGGGCAAACGCCAGGACCAGAAACAAGTTCAGGTCCAGTTTCAGTAACCGCGCTTTCCCAAAACCTGACTGTAGCCCACCGCTTCCACTGCGCTGACCGCCTAGGCGACTTCATTGCCCTAGAACACCCGAAAGATATCCACCTCGGACAACCCAAGACCCAAATGCTCTGTCAGAAGTCGGAGGTGCGTATTCAGCGGGTTAGTCGCAGTCGGGTTCACGACGGATATCACAAGGTTGGATCGGTCGGCTGTGCAACACCCAACGCGTCCAGGATATCGCCCGTGACCGCCAGCACGGCATATTCTGCACGACGTGCCTGAGCCTCAAGCTGGATCACCCGAACCTGCGCAAGATTCAACTCGCGCAACGCATCCAATATCTGTACCAGCGTGCTGTGCCCGATATCAAACTGTCCACGAGCTGCATCCAGCGCTTGCTCATTGATCTCGACAGCGCGCCGGGCTGTGGCGAGCCGTCGCTGGATTGAATTGGTCTCTTCCAAGGCCTGGGAGAGACTACGTTGTAACTCGCGCCGCAATTCTTCTTCATCAGCCTGGCTTTGTTGAAGATTCGCCCTTGCGGTTTCGACATTGGCGCGCGCCGATCCCCCTTGGTAAATCGGGACCGTTACACCCAATCGGGCCTGCACACCGTCGTCGATACTGCCCTGGTCGAAATCTGTCTCAAGAATCGCAGAGAGCGTTGGGCGGGTCGCTCGTTCAGCAACCACAACCTCTTGCGCACGCACTTGACTGAAGGCGACCTGAGTACGCAGACGCGGGCTGCGTGCAACCATTTGCTGTGAGGTGGCCGCTGCCAGAATGGGTGCGGGGGGGATGGTCGGAATAGCACCGGGTCGCGTTCCGAAGACTTCGACCCATGTTGCCGTCGCCAGTTCCACATCCGTCTGAGCCTGCGCTAATTCTGTCTCGGCATTAGACTTCCGCCCCTGCCCCGCCAGCAAATCCGCCACCGACCCCGCCCCGGCATCAAAACGGGACTGGAGGTCGCTGACCAAAACGTCCGTACGATCCAGATTCTGCTGGGCTTGTTCTTCGAGGCGGCGATTTCGATCCAGATCAATTATGGTTTCGATGGCCTCGAAGCTCAGCGCGCTCAGCTCTGACAATTCGTTTAACCAGGTCTGCCGGGCTTCAATCTGACGCAAACCCACACGACCCGAGACTTTGCCACCATCATAGATGATCTGGCTAAGCCGCAGGATCGGTACTGTATCCCCATCGGACGTCAGGGATGTCTCGGCCTCGATCTGCGGCAGGAACGCGCCTTGCTCGGCATCAATGCGGGATTTCGAAGCCAGAACGCTGGCGGCTCCGGCTGCGGTGGTGGGCGATGTCGCAACAGACCTTCGCACCAACTCAGCGAATTCAGTGCGTGCGACATTTCCCTTCAGATTATTCCCCCCCGATAAGGGGGCGAGGGCTGGTGTCGCCCCGGGATCAAAGGACTTGGTTCCCTGTAAATCCTGACTGCAGCCCGCCAAAATAATAGTGGCTATCACAACCGACAACCATGCCCTCATCCCGCCAAAGCTCCTGATTTCAACTCTGAGATAAGCAACAAATTTCCAGTCAGTTAATCGTGGAACTTGCTGCCCGCATTTTGCGTTACAGGAGAAAGTGCGGTAAAAAAGTAACCATATTCTTTACGAGTTTAATGTTCTGGCACGACATCAGATTATCAAGATGCGGGTCCAGAAAAATCAAGCGGAGCAAGGGCGCGGATCCCATCTGGTAATCCGCGAGCTTTCGACCGCCAGCCATGTTCTGTTTGGCAAGTGCGATTCAACCAATCACAACTCATCCAACCTTGTTGCCCTGGCTCCAGACACCGCGCAAAACTGGTGTTTGACCCATGCGACGCACACGCAGTACATCACCACGCAGGCCAACATTCAGGATGCCACGGTCATCAAGACCGACAGCCATTGCAGGATTACGTGTAACCGTGGCCACAGCACGAGGCAGGTCGTCCCAAACACTGGCAAGGTGAAAAGCCGACAGCAGTAGCGCAGAGGGCACATAGTCGGAAGACACAATTTCCAGAAGATCGGCCTTTGCAAGATCTTCAGCCGCGACATTGCCGGAATGCGAGCCGCCACGGATCAGATTCGGGGCACCCATCATGACGGCGATGTTGCGGGTACGGCAGGCCTCGGCCGCCTCGAACGTGGTTGGGAACTCGGCGAAAGCCACACCATTTTCGGACGATTTTTCGACATGCTGCGCCGTGGTATCGTCATGGCTGGCAAGCGCGGCGCCAAGACGGGCGGCCTCGATCACTGCACCGGCTTCGTGCTTTTCTCCGAAACGCTGCTGCAGACCACGCAGGTTCTCGACATGTGCAACGAAATCGGCGTCGGTCATACCGCGCTTTTTGGCGACATAGGTCTTCAATGCACTCAGATCGCTGAATTGGCGTTGACCCGGCGTGTGGTCCATCAGACTGACAATGCCAACCCTGTCTTCCGGCCCGAAGGTCGCCAATTCCTCAAGCAGTGTCTCCGAGCAGATCTCGGCCCGCAGGTGAAGGAAATGGCTGATCTTGAAATAGCCTGCGGCGCGCGCCGACAACAGTTCGTCCGCCAGTTTGCGGGCATAATCGATGTAACGGCCCTTGCCGCTGTGAATGGAACCTACTCGCATGGCGTCGAACACGGTTGTGATTCCGGTCGAGGCCAGCTCGCTATCATGCGCGATCAGGGCCGGAAGATGAGGCCAGTCCACTTCCGGGCGAGGCTCGATATGACGTTCGATATTGTCGGTGTGCAGCTCGACCAGTCCCGGAAGGATGTAATCACCTGCACAATCGACTGCGCCGGTCGGAACATGATCCCCTTCGGTGATCTCGGAAATGACGCCCTGTTCGATTGTCACCGAACCGGTTACTACCCGATCGGGCATAACAAGCTGGGCATTCGCAAGGCACAGATTATCTGACATATCGCTGTCACAAGCCTTTGCCAAAGAGGGCGCGGGAAAAGGGGAATTCATGTCATACTCTCGATTTGCAATCTACTACGTGCCGCCCGAAGGACCATTGGAACAGTTCGGCGCGCGCTGGCTGGGATGGGATGTCGTGCAGGGCTGCGAGGTGCCTCAGCCCGATCTGCCCGATTTGCATGACGTTACGATGACACCGCGCAAATACGGCTTTCACGGAACGCTGAAACCACCCTTTCAACTGGCCGGAGGTTATTCGCTTGAAGCCCTGAAAGCGGCGGCGTCTGAGATGGCCGCTGGCCTGGCGCCTTCGAGCTGTGAAGGGCTGAATCTGACGAGGCTGGGCCGGTTTCTCGCCTTGACCCCACAGGGCGATGTTAGCGGCTTGCAAAGAATTGCTGCGGCCTGTGTACGTGAGCTTGACCCGTTTCGCGCCCCAACCAACGAGGCTGAACTTGAGCGGCGGCGCGGTGCAAGGCTGAGCCAACGTCAGGACGCACTGTTGATCGAGTGGGGTTATCCCTATGTGATGGACGAGTTTCGGTTTCACATGACGCTGACAGGTCGGCTGCCGAATGGTGATATTCCTGTATGGACCGAGGCGCTGCGCCGCCATTTGCCAGCCTTGCCCGAGCCCTTCGTCATCGACCAAATTGCCTTGTGCGGCGAGCGCATTGATGGGCATTTCGAGCTTATTCATCGGTACGCGCTCGCTGGTTGAAGGACCCCTGCGGCGCGCGCAACCGTCTCGGTCAGTGGGCCATCGTTGGAAATGGTGATAACGTCCAACCCATCGGGCAAGGGTTTTTCTGCCTGAGCAAGCCGATTTGCAATCTCGCTATCGCTTTCTCGGCCGCGAGTCGCCAAACGCCGTGCAAGAGTTTCCGGCTTCGCCGTGATATTCAGGACAATGAAGCGCGGGAAATTTTCTGCGGCCTCGAGCAGAGCTTTGCGCGAGAAATTTGCCAGACAGTCTGCGCCATCACTCAGCCGATCTTTGACGGCAACCGGTATCCCGTAGCAAAGCCCATGAGCAACCCAATGCACCGCAAAGGCACCATTCGCTGCCATTTCTTCAAATTCGGCGATTTCGACGGCGTCATAGTCTTCCCCGCCCAACTCTGGTGCCCGGGTGATGACGCGGCGCACCAAATGCAAATCGGGCAACAAGTCACAAAGCCCTAGCATCACACTGTCTTTGCCAGCCCCCGACGGGCCAACCACAGCGATGAGGCGACCCCGGGTCATGCCGCGACCTCGGGTGAAAACTGACTGGCGTCGATTTCGCGATCACAAACGCGCGCCCTAGCCGCTTCGTCATGGAAAATGCCGATGATTGCAGTACCACGCGCCTTTGCCTCTTCGATGAGCCTTAGAACAACCTCGCGATTGGCCGCATCCAGACTGGCAGTCGGCTCATCCAACAGCATCGCGGGATAGGTATGGGCGAACCCGCGTGCGATGTTGACACGCTGCTGTTCACCACCCGAGAAGGTAGTCGGTGAAAGGGTCCAGAGCCGCTCGGGAATGTTCAGTTGCCGCAACAAAGCTTCAGCCCGCGCCTTCGCGTCAGCAGCGGAAATGCCCACAGCCCGCAAGGGCTCGGCCACGACATCGACGGTGGGCACGCGCGGAACCACGCGGAGAAACTGGCTGACATAACCCAGAACCTCGCGGCGCAGGGCGATAACTGTCCGAGGCTCTGCCTGAACGATATCCACATCACCGATGCGAATTTCTCCGCTTCGGGCCAGATAGTTGCCATAGATCATACGCATGAGGGTGGACTTGCCCGCTCCAGACGCGCCCGTCAGCGCTACGCATTCGCCCGGAGAGACCGAGAAGGATACATCGCTCAGCACCTCGATCACGGCCGCACCTTGATTATGGAGAGTGAAAGTCTTTGAGACGTTGTTAAGCTCAATCATTGCTCACACCTGCAAAACGGAACTGACAAGAAGTTGGCTATAAGCGTGTTGCGGGTCATCCAGCACTTGATCGGTCAGGCCTGCCTCGACCACGCCGCCCGATTTCATCACCATCAACCGATCTGCCAGCAGGCGCACCACGGCCAGATCATGCGTGACGATGATCGCCGACAAGCCCATGTCGCGAACTAACCCACGCAACAAGTCAAGCAACCGCGCCTGAACGGACACGTCCAGACCGCCCGTTGGCTCATCCATGAACACCAGCCGAGGACCGGTCACGAGGTTTCGTGCAATCTGCAGGCGCTGCTGCATCCCACCCGAAAAGGTCGTCGGGCGATCATCCACACGGGAGGCATCGATCTCCACTCGTTGCAGCCAATCCGTGGCCTTGTCACGTATGTCGCCATAGTGACGCTCTCCAACGGCCATCAGCCGTTCACCTACATTCCCACCGGCACTGACGCCCATGCGCAACCCGTCGCGTGCATGTTGGTGGACAAAGGCCCAATCGGTGCGGCTCAGCATCCGGCGCTCGGGCTCGGACATCGTTACCGTGTCCTGCGGACCTTTTGCGCGGGTGTCGAACACAACCTCTCCGGCATCCGGGGTCAGATGCCCGGCCATGCAATTCAGCAGTGTCGACTTACCTGACCCGCTTTCGCCAACGATCCCCATGACCTCACCAGGATAGAGGTCGAATGACACATCGGCACAGCCAATATTTGGGCCATAGCGCTTTGTGATGTCCCGAACAGACAGCAAAGGTGTCATGCGGCGTCCTTTCCTTTGTGACCCGCCGCCTGGCGCGCCTCGCAATAATCGGTATCCGAGCAAACGAACATCCGCCCACCCGCGTCATCGATGATTACCTCGTCCAGATAGCTGTCCTCGGCACCGCACAAGCCGCAGGCTTGTTCGGCCTTGGACGCCTCAAACGGATGATCCTCAAAATCCAGTGAGACAACCTGCGTGTAGGGTGGCAGCGCGTAGATCCGTTGTTCACGCCCAGCTCCGAACAGCTGGATCGCAGCCATATCACCAAGCTTTGGGTTATCGAATTTCGGGATTGGCGACGGGTCCATCACATAGCGGCCTTCGACCTTCACCGGGTAAGCATACGACGTCGCGATATGCCCGTGACGACTGATATCTTCGTACAGCTTCACATGCATCAGCCCGTATTCCTCAAGGCTGTGCATCTTGCGGGTTTCGCTCTCTCGTGGTTCGAGAAAGCGCAACGGCTCGGGGATAGGCACCTGATAGACAAGGATCTGACCTTCTTGCAGCGGCTCCTCGGGAATCCGGTGGCGAGTCTGAATCACGGAGGCGTCGCTTGTCGTTGTGGTTGTTTCAACCCCCGCAGTGCGCTCAAAGAAGGTGCGGATCGAGACCGCGTTTGTGGTATCGTCCGAGCCCTGATCGATCACCTTGAACGTGTCATCCGGGGTCAACACAGCGGCCGAGACCTGCACACCGCCCGTACCCCAGCCATACGGCATGGGCATTTCGCGCGAGGCAAACGGCACCTGATAGCCCGGGATCGCCAGACCTTTCAGGATTGCACGGCGAATCATACGCTTGGTCTGCTCGTCCAGATAAGCAAAGTTATAGGCGTTCATTCCGCAGCCTCCTGCGCTTGATCAGCACCTGCTTCGCGGCGTAGTTTGCGCACCAGTTCCAGTTCAGACTGGAAATCGACGTAATGCGGCAGCTTGATATGCTCTAGAAACCCCGTCGCCTGTATGTTGTCCGCGTGATAGAGGACAAACTCGGCATCCTGAGCAGGTGCGCCGACATTGTCCTCACCCAGTTCCTCCCACCGAAGTGCGCGGTCGACCAGAGCCATCGAGATCGCTTTGCGCTCAGTCTGACCAAACACAAGCCCATAACCTCGGGTGAATTGCGGCGGCTCGGTTTTGGAGCCCTTGAACTGGTTAACCGTTTCACATTCGGTCAGAACGACTTCACCGATTTCGATGGCAAAGCCGAGCTCAGGGATCTCCATTTCCACCGGAACGGACCCGATCCGAAGCTCTCCAACAAAGGCGTGATTGCGCGCGTATCCGCGCTGTGTGGAATACGCCAGACCGAGGGTGAAACCTTCATCCGCGCGGGTCAGCGCCTGAAGGCGCAGGGCGCGATCGGCGGGCATTTCAAGCGGCTCGCGGGTCAGATCAGGTGGCGGCGTATCGTCATGCGGCGCTTCCTCGATCAGGCCTTCGCGATTGAGGAAGTCCGTGACATGCGGCACATCACCCAGTTCAGCTTCGCGCGCTGGGGCTTTGGGCACCTCACCATCAGCGGCCAGTTTGAAATCCAGTAAGCGATGAGTATAGTCGAAGGTCGGCCCAAGCACCTGCCCGCCCGGCAAGTCCTTGAAGGTTGCCGAAATGCGCCGGTCACAAGCCATTGCCCCGGTATCAACAGGCTCGGATGCGCCAAAGCGTGGCAACGTGGTTCGATAGGCGCGGATTAAGAAGATGGCCTCGATCAGATCGCCGCGCGCCTGCTTGATCGCAAGCGCGGCCAGATCAGGATCGAACAACGAGCCTTCGGCCATAACCCGATTGACCGCCAGGCTAAGCTGTTCGCGGATTTGCGCGATGCTCAGTTCCGCCACATCGGTATCACCGCGGCGTTCTTCGGCAAGCCAAGCGTGGGCGTTCTCAATCGCGCGCTCACCGCCTTTTACTGCGACATACATCAGGACACCTCGGTCGTTCTTGGCAAAGCCGCTAGGCGGCTGCTATTCGTGAAGATGAAGTCGAGCCCCAGTGGATATAGCGTCTGATTATGCTGAAACGCCTCAAGCTCGGGCAATGAAAGCGCGGCTTTATCCTTGATTCCCGGACCTGTCAGCGTCGCCCCTGAAGCGATGAGTTCGGGGCATTCCACGATCAACGTGGCAGAACGATCCGGATATTCAGACGTCCCGATCGGGTATGCGTTCAATGGTTCCAGATCCAACCACGCACCAATGGCAAACATACAATGCGACGGGCCGGTCAGCGGTGCGCCGGTGTGGAATGCAAGCCAGCTGCGTACGGCGTCGCAATCTAGCGCACCTGCCAGATAAACGGGCGTCTCAGTGTCGCAAAGCGTCAACAACACCGCACCTGCTGCTGGTGACATTGGGGCCGGAGGAACTGCGCCAGAAATCTCTTGCACGGTACCGGGACGCGCCATTGCTTCCATCACGCTGCGAAAGGCGTGGGCAGATTGGATCGCGGGATTCTTGAAACCGCCGATCAGGGCTTCTGACTGCATCAATCCTCTCCTCGTACCATGGTGAAGAAATCAACCTTAGTGGCTGCGGCTTTGGCGGCACGCGCGGCCTTTGCATTGGTCAGCTCATCTCGCAAAGGGGTCAGCACTTTTGTGCGCAACAGATCAGACACATCTGTCTGCATCAGTGCATCAACCAGCGCGGCGACTTCGGCATCTTCTTTCCGACGGCCTTGTATATAGGCATGTCCGACTTCGCCCGCCCCCAGAGTCAGCGCACAGCGTGTTACCGTCATTTCGCCCAGATTGAACGGCGCACCAGTCCCACCTGCGCGAGCCCGAACCATGGTGCTGCCAATCTCAGGAGCACGCAGCCATGTGAAGCCGGGGCGAGGCATCGCTGCATCCAACAGTGCGGCCACGCGCCCCTCCGGCGCTTTGGCCAGCAGGCTCATCCAAGCCTTCCGGTCCGCGTTTTCATCAAAAGTGTCTTTCATCTCGACAACTTTTCCATATACTATACAACTATACACATCTTATCATATTTGCCGCCGTCAGACAGAGGAATTTTGTGAAACTTGCGTGACACTCCCACCAAAACCCCGATCTGGAAGGCCATTGCCGACGCACTTCGCAGCGATATGGCCGAAGGGCGCTATGGCCCGGGTGATAAGCTGCCAACCGAAGCGGCACTGGCAGAGCGGTTCGGTGTGAACCGCCATACGGTGCGTCACGGCATCTCGGCCCTTGTGGATGAGGGCCTAATCCGAACGCGCCGGGGCGCGGGCGCTTTTGTGGCAGCCACGCCCACCGATTACCCCATCGGCTCGCGGGTGCGGTTCCATGAAAACCTCATCGCTGCTGGTCGCAGACCAGAAAAGAGGGTGCTTCATGTTGAAGAACGGGCAGCGACCGAGGGCGAGGCCACCGCACTGACCGTTTCACCCGGTGATCAGATCTGTGTGTATCACGGCCTCTCATTGGCGGACGGGCACCCGATTGCCGTGTTTGAAAGCATGTTTCCCCTTGAGCGCCTGCCTGGCATCACTGCTGCGCTGCAAGAGACCAGCAGCGTTACCGAGGCATTAAACAGGTCGGGCGTCACTGACTATACTCGGGCCTCAACCCGTCTGAGGGCCACGCGCGCAACGGCCACCCAAGCGCTACATCTGCAGGTTTCAGAAGGTGATCCGCTGCTTAGATCATCCGGGGTGAATGTGGACGAAAAGGGACAACCGGTTGAATTTGGCCGAACCTGGTTTGTTGGAGATCGGGTGACACTGACCCTTGAGAGTTAAGGCTCGTATTTCTCCAGAAACGCATCAGCCGTCAGAGCACGGAAATCGTCGAGCGCCAACCGCAACTTGTCATGAGACCAATTCCACCAGGCCAATGCGATCAACCGATCGGCGATGTGTCGTGGCTGACGCAGTCGCAAGGGTCTTGCAGGTGTACCGGCAACAATTGTGTAGGGGTCTACATCCTTCGTCACCAAGGCACCCGCAGCCACAACAGCCCCGTCACCCAGTGTGACCTCGGGCTTTATCATCGCGCCTGCGCCAATCCATGTATCGTTCCCGATATGGACAATTCGGGATTTGCGGTGACTGAAAAACACCTCGTCCCGATCCGCATCGTCCCAATAATCGTTCGAGCGATACAGGAAATGGTGACAGGACGCCGTGTGCAGCGGGTGATCAGTCGCGCCGATCCGCGAAAACGCGGCGATGTTGGCGAACTTACCGACCTTCGCGTTGGCGATGTCGGCATAACGATCGCAATAGCTGTAGTCGCCCATTTTTGTATGTACGACGCGACTGCCCTTGCCGATTTCAACATAGGCCCCGAACGTGCTTTCGGTAATCTCACATTCGGGGTGAATGCAGGGCTGTTCCGCTGAAAGCCGCGCCATCAGTCTTTCCGCCCGATCAGCTTGCCGCGCAACCAGCCCGAGGCCCAATCCATGAACATCACCATGATGATGATCAGGACAATGTAATAGGCGACCTCTTCCCAATCTTTCTGCGTCTGGATGGCTTGCGTCAGCATCAGTCCGATGCCGCCACCGGTGATCGCACCGATGATCGTTGCCGAACGTGTATTGGACTCGAGGAAATATAGAATCTGGGCCAGCAGCACGGGAACAACCTGCGGGATCACCCCGAACCGGTATCGCTGTAGCGGTTTAGCCCCGGTCGAGGACACCCCCTCGATCTGTTTCTGATCAACGTTTTCCAACGCCTCCGAGAAGATTTTGCCAAACGTGCCCGTGTCGGTAATCAGAATCGCCAACGCGCCGGTCAATGGTCCGGGGCCAAAGGCCCGAGCCAGAACCACAGTCCAGATCAATGCGTCCACACCGCGCACAAAGTCGAAAAGACGGCGCGTTGCGGCGCGAAGCAACATGATCGGCGAAAACCGTTTGGCGGCGAGAAAGGCCAATGGCAGCGCGATCATCGCGGCACCCATCGTACCCAGAAATGCCATCAGGATCGTTTCTCCGATGGCCCAGGCCACATCCTTATGCCGCCACATCGCGTTGTTCCACCAGTCAGAGATTGCGCCTGCGATATTCGAACGGCTTGGATCGATCTGCGCGCCAAACAGGATCTCTCCAATCCCATGGCCGTGGTAGGGACTGTCAAGCGTGAACCAGAACAGCTCCCAACCCGGGAAATAGTTGAACACTTCAGTCCGAGCGCCCGTCATGGTGATCCGGCCCTCAGGCGTTGTGACGCCAACACGCCGTTCAGATGCGGAAATCCAGTCGGGCAGTTCAGAGGGCAGATTTGTCGTCAGGCGGCGTCCCTTGGCCTGCACTTCGATCAGCTGGAAGTCGGGTATTTCAATCTCGGTCCGGTTGTCAGACAGGAACCGCACGATATGATTGCGGCCCAGATCGATCGTCGTCACCTCTTCACCCGATACCCAGTCGGGACGTTTACCCTCGGGATAAGTGCCCTTACGCTCGCCCTCAACAGCATAGGTCACTTCACCGCTCTGATTATTGCGTGTGACATGCACTTTGTGTGACCAGCTATCAGAAGCCAGTGTAACGGCGTTGTCCAGATTGGCACGTTGCGCAAGGCCCGGCAGGTCGAAGGCAAAGAAGATGTAGGTGAGATAAACGAGGATCACGACAGGGATGCTAAAACCGATCAATCGTTTACGCTGAAATAGCTTTTCGGCGTCAAGCTTGGCCCCGTCCAGCCCGAAGTTCCAATCAATTGTGGTCATTGGCCCTGCCCTTCGGTCAGACGGTTGCGGTAGCGGCTGGACACCTGATCGAAGAATACGATGGTGCTGAATAGCAGGATGAAAATCGCGCCGGCCTCGTCAAAACGACCCGGACCCCAAGCCATGGCATTGCGCAGTTCGTAACCCAACCCTCCCGCGCCGACGAAGCCCAGGATGGCAGAAGCGCGAATATTGATCTCAAATCGCAGCAACGTGTAGCTGATATAGTTTGGCGCGACCTGTGGCAGGATACCCAGCATCATCTGTTTCGACCAAGTCGCCCCGGTCGAAGCCAACCCCTCAACCGGTTTCAGATCCGCGTTTTCGGACACTTCCGAGAACATTTTGCCAAGCGCCCCAGCGGTGTGGATTGAGATGGCGATCATCGCCGGCACCGGCCCGCCGCCAAGGACAAAGATCAGCACAAGCGCGATAACGATTTCCGGCACTGCGCGCATAACATCCGAGATACGCCGGAAGACCGGGATTAGACCCGGCCATTTCGCCAGCCCGCGTGTGCCAAGAAGCGACAGGATCAGACCACCGATGGCCCCGATCAACGTGGAAACTGCGGCAATGTTCACCGTCTCAACCAGTGCAGGGATGTACTTCACGATCAGGCCAGGCAGATCGGCCCGCTTTTCCCAAGCTTCAGACAGCACATCCGCCGGGTAATCACCGATCTGATGCAATCCGTCCCAGAACCCACCCGCGTTTCGGGAATCCGCAGTGTTGAAACCTGATACCATCAGGACCACAAAGATCAGCAGCGTCAGCCCGCCATAAAGCCTGCGCTTGTGAACTTGTGCCATATAGCTGGATTGAATGGTCTCAACGCCGCCTGGCGCCGCACCGATTGATAAATCTGCCATCCCGAGCCCCGAATGAATAAAGACCGGCAACCCCAATGGGTTGCCGGAAACGTCATGTGCGCGCGTTAGCCACCGATTTTGGCTTTGCGGGCCTCAACAATCGAGATGTAGGTGTCATGCGATACCGGCTGGAAACCCAGCGTCTCGCCTGCCGCCACACCATAAGCGCAATCGGGGTCACGCTCGTGCAGGCCATCGACAAGATCTGTCATGGTCGCACGGACATCGGCAGGCAACGCCTTGCGCAGAACCACAGGGCCTTCGGGGATAACGTTCGATTTCCAGATCTGGACCATGTCGTTCATGTCGACAAGACCTGCGTCAACCGCTTTGCGCAGGGCACCAGAATTGTATCCATCTTCCCAGTTGCCCTGACCATCGGCCCAGGTCACACCACCATCAATGTCGCCATTATTCACAGCGACGATCGTCTGCTCGTGGCCACCAGTGAATTTGACCTCACCGAAATACTCACCCGACTCCATGGTGATACCTTCTTTGTATTGCGGGATTTCGATCGACGGGATCAGATAACCTGAGGTCGAGTTCGGATCACCAAACCCAAACACTTTGCCTTTCATGTCGTCCAGTGAGGTGACGCCACTATCCTTACGGGCGAACCCGATCGAGTGATACCCGATTGAACCATCCACATTGACCTTGATCAGAACGGGCTCAACTGCTTCGGGGTCTTGCAGATAGGTGGCCGCGTAAGAAGAGGCACCCAGCCATGCCATGTCGAGTGTACCGCCCAACAGGCCCTGTATCACACCGTTGTAGTCCGCCGGGGCGAATAGCTTGGTCTCAACGCCTAACGCCTCAGAGGTATAGTCTGCAAGACACTGGTACGAGTTCATGCGGTCCTGGGCATTTTCACCACCGAGGATGCCAATGCGAAACTCGGTGATTTCTTCGGCAAGAGCAGCAGTGCTCAAAACGGTCGTGGCGGCAAACGCCAGTGCGAGGGTCTTTTTCATCATTTTCTCCGTTCGGTTAGATGAAGGTGGCCCGCGACGGACGCGGGGGAAACTGGCTCAGACGTAGGCTTCCGCTTCGCGGACCTCTGGCCTGTCCAGTGTTTCGATCTCGGTCGAGGTTGCGGCCTCGGAAAAGTCTGCACCTGCACCGTAGATGTCGCGCGCTACGCCCGTGGTCAGCTGCGCAGGGGTGCCGTCGAACACAATCCGACCATCACGCATTCCGATGACCCGGTCGCAGTAGCGACGTGCGGTATCCAATGTGTGCAGATTAGCAATGACCATACGGCCGTCTTCTTCGTGAATGGCCCGCAGCGACTGCATCACAACCTGTGCATTCATTGGGTCCAGCGAGGCGATCGGCTCATCCGCCAGAATGATCTTCGGGTCCTGCATCAATGCGCGGGCGATGGCGACGCGTTGCTGCTGGCCGCCTGATAAGGCTTCGGCTCGCTTGGGTGCTTGCTCGGCAATGCCTAGCCGATCCAGAATTTCAATCGCCTTATGAATATCCGACCGCGGGTACAGGTTGAACATCGTCGAAAAGGTCGATTGCCTGTTCAGCGTGCCATGCAAAACGTTCGAGACGACATCCATGCGCGGTACAAGATTGAACTGCTGAAAGATCATCGCACAGCGCGATTGCCATTCGCGTTTGGCAGCACCGCGAAGCGCAGAAATCTCTTCGCCTTCAAAAGTAATTGTGCCGGTCGTTGCATCGCTCAGACGGTTGACCATGCGCAAAAGCGTGGATTTTCCAGCCCCGGAGCTGCCTATAATCCCGATCATGGTTGGCTTGTTGACGACGATATTCGCCGAATCCACGGCCCGTTTGTCACCAAACTTTTTGGTCAGCTTTTCAATTCTCAGCATATCGCCCCCATCGTTGCGAGGCGGATAGAACGTCAAAACAAAAGCTTCGTGACGCTTTTGAATCGTTTCGTTTACATCTACGCGAAAGATTTGTGACAGGCGCGATGATTGCCTGGTTCTGCAGTGTGTGGCGTTTCTCGCAGGACTCTGCGCGAGTTTTATCTACAGGGCGTCATAAAACTGTTACGCTTGAGCGCAGAAAGAACTAACCTTCACCTATGACCCGTCTTCATGCCAGCCTTCTTCTTCTATGCCTTGCGGTGCCTTCTACTGCGCAGTCTAAAATGGCGGATGTCAGCTGTGATGACAGCGCACGGATGGCACAGACACTGAAACAGGTTCTGGGAGCCGAACGTCAGGGCATGGGTTTGCGCGATCCCGAAACAATGCTGGAGGTTTGGGTCAAACGCACAAGCGGAGACTGGATGATCGTTCAGAACTACGCCAACGGTACTTCATGCATCGTCGCGATGGGGGACCATTGGCAAGGTGAGGTGCCAGACCCGGCTTAGGCAGGTGTCAGCAGACCGCGCGAACTGCAGACGCGCAATCTCGCTGATTGTGTCGTTCCTTCTGAAGATCTCGCGAAGGGATCAGGTCAGTCCAGCAGCCCACGTTCGGTCAGGACTTTGCGCGCGACACGGAAGCATTCAAGAGATTGCGGGACGCCACAATAAATGCCAATCACATGAATGATTGATCGGATTTCCTCTTTGGTGACACCATTGTTCAATGCGCCGTTACAGTGGATTTCCCATTCATGCATCTTGCCGAGTGCCCCAATCATAGCGAGGTTCATCATCGAACGGGTCTTGTGATCGATCGTGTCATCCCCCCAGCCGAAGCCCCAGCACCAAGCAGTCATGTTCTCTTGGAATGAGCGGGTAAAATCATCCGCCGCTGCCAGGTTCTTCTCAACATACTCGGCGCCCAGCGTCGACTTGCGCTGCTTCAGGCCATGTTCAAACAGGTTATCGTCCATCATTCTCTCCTCAGGTGAAACTACCGATCTGCAACTTAGTCGGTCCTGGCTCGATATACCGCTAAAGCCGCCGCCCCTGTCTTACAACCAGCCCCACCACCGAAGGCAAGGGGCTCGATCGCGTCGTTCTGGTCGGGTGTGCCCTTTGGCACAGCGTTGGCTTCGGTGATGTCTTATCTGGCCCATCCACAGCACGTAACGTTATTCAATCGCCTCGCGCATCCATTGTTGAAGCTTCGCAACGGAATGCTCGCTCATGACGCCACAGGCCGGATCAAGCACCAGCGGTCCCGGTTTGTACCCTTTGGATTTCAGGCCGCGGTGAACGGATTCCACTAACCGAATATCCTCGGCCACAGTTGTTTCGCGATCCTGAGTGGCAAGGCCACGGATCACGTCGCTTTCATGACCGCCTTCTGTGTACCACCCGCGCCAGACGGTACAGCTGTCCACTGTATTTGCCCGCCAATGATAGGTGTTCAGAACATTTCCCGGATAGCATTGGAACGAGAACATCGGCCACAGGAACCAGCTTTGATAGTCGCCCGCGTGCTTGTTGCTTTCCAGATCAATCGGATAGGTCATCTTTTCGAGGCTTTGGCACTCGGTCGTGTGACGCAGCACGTAACCTCCCGACACATCGGGCTGAATGTCATAGGTTTCCGGTTTGATCACGCCTTCGGCAAAGGTCGGGTGATTAGTTGGGCAGTGATAGCATTCCGAGTAATTCTCGATCGAAACCTTCCAATTGCAGTTTTCGGGAATTTCCACCCACTCTAAGGGGGCCAGAGCGTTAGTGTTCGGCACGAACTCAGACAACTCGTCCCGGACACCGGGATACCATTCGTCCATCGTTGCCGCGTTATCGTCCAAATTGACAAAGATGAACCCAAGGAAGTCTTCGGTCCGTACTTCGGTCAGACAGATTTTCGCGCGATCAAAACCGGGAACTTTCTTGATGTTCGGCCCAGACCGCAGGCCGCCGGTAAGCTCATAGGTCCACTGATGATAGGGACAAACCACTACACGGGTATTCCCAGTTCCGGTCACCATTTCATGCGCACGATGCTGGCACACGTTGTAGAAAGTCCTGACAAGATTGTCGCGTCCGCGAATGGCAAAAAGGTTCTGACCAGCGATTTCGAACGCAAAGTAATCGCCTACATTTGGGATATCTGCCGCATGACCAGCGTATTGCCAAGTTCTGCACAACAGGCCGTTCATCTCTTTGTCGAATATGTCAGGATCCGTATAGTACCGGGCCTCGAGCGAGTGGGTTGGCAGGACAGTCATATTTTTTCTCCTGATACAAGCCGAGCTGGTGTTTCAGTCAAAAAGATCGCGTCAGGATTCGTAACATCCGTACGCGTCAGAATACCACTTGAAACATCTGTACCGCACATTGCTTACCTCGGTATGTACATTTGTGCCATTTTTAATTGACAGTGGTACATATGTAGCAATAGGAAGTCCACAGAATTCCATGTCTCGGAAACAGGAAGTTGCGATGTCTAAAAAGGAACTGCCTGCACGCGCAAAGGTCGTCATTGTCGGCGGTGGCGTCATGGGTTGCGGACTGGCGTATCACCTGGGCCATGAAGGTTGGGGCGAAGACACGGTGCTGTTGGAAAAGGCCGAGTTAACTTCGGGCTCCACCTGGCATGCCGCTGGTCAGATTACTCACTCCACCAGTTCCTACGGGCTGGGCAAATTGGTCGACTATAACATTGGCCTTTATTCCAAGACACTTGAGGAAGAAACCGGTCAGGCGGTTACATGGCATGGCTGCGGTTCATTCCGTCTGGCCTATACCGAGGATGAGATGGACTGGCTGCGCCACACATTATCAGTTGGCCGAGCGCTGGGATTCAACATCGAGTTGGTAGGGCCTGATTTTATAGCTGAAAAGCACCCCTACTATAACCTCGACGGTGTCATTGGCGCGCTTTACACGCCAGATGACGGTCACGTTGATCCTTCCAACGTGACTATGGCGATGGCAGCTGGGGCCCGTCAGAAAGGTGTGAAGATTTTCCGCCACTGTCGCGCGACCAACATCACCCAGAACGATGCAGGTGAATGGGTGGTGGAAACCGAACAAGGCACCATCACCTGCGAACACGTCGTTAATGCAGGCGGCACCTATGCCCGTCAGATGGGCGAATGGTCGAACCTGCAATTACCCATGACCTCGATGACCCATCATTATTTTGTCACTGAAGATGTGCCTGAATTCAAAGACCTGAAGACCGAGCTGCCGGTGATCCGCGATGACAAGATGGTCTCGGGCTATATCCGCATGGAACAGAAGAAGGGCCTGATCGGGATCTACGAAAAAGAGAAGGCAAACTCTGTCTGGCACGATGAATGCCCTTGGGAATACGAAAACTGGCTGTTCGAGGCGGATTATGACCGTGTCATGCCATGGCTGGAAAACTCATTAGAACGGATGCCGATCTTTTCTGAACTGGGCATCACCCGCGAAGTCCATGGTGCAATCAGCCACCCGCCAGATGGCAACCCGTTGGTCGGCCCCGCGCCGGGCGTCAAGAATTACTGGTGTTCCTGTGGCACGCAGATCGGCATCGGTTGGGGGCCTGGTCTGACCCGTGAACTAGCAAAATGGATGGTACACGGTGCTGCCGATATCAACATGCGTGACTATGATCCGCGCCGCTTTGGCAGCTATGCCAAGAAAGACTGGCAGGTCATCAAGGCGCATGAGGATTACAAGTTACGGCACGAGATCCCCTTTCCGCATTTCAATCGTCTTGAAGGGCGTCCGATCAAACCCTCGCCGCTTTTTGAAATCCTCAAGGAAAAGGGCGCGGTCTATGAAGAGGTTTTCGGCCACGAACGCCCGCGATGGTTCGCGCGCAATGGTGTTGAACAGCGTGACCACTATTCGTTCCGCCGCAACGAGGTATTCGACATGGTGGCGCTGGAATGCCAGGCCGTGCGCGAGCGGGTCGGCATCATGGACGTGACCGCATTCACCAAGGTCGAGGTCTCAGGCCCGGATGCCTACGCCTATCTTGACCGCCTGACTGCCAACAGGATGCCGCAGAAAGACGGCTCGATCACGCTGACCCATTTTCTGAACCGTCGGGGCCGGATTGAGCTTGAGACGACTATCGTTCGCATGGTCGAAGATCGCTTTTACCTTGTATGTGCCGCCTTCTTTGAACAACGCCTTGTCGATCACTTGAACCAGAACCTCACGGGAGAGACAGTCTTTGTCAAAACGCTCTCCGAAGATTGGTCGGCTTTGTCCCTGAACGGGCCAAATTCCCGCGAGGTGCTGGCCAGATGCACCGACGCGGACCTGTCCAACGCCGGGTTCCGCTGGCTGTCGGCTCAGGAAATCACCATCGCGGGGCACAAGGTCTGGGCCTTTCGCATGTCCTATGCGGGCGAGTTGGGTTGGGAATTCCAAATGCCGGATGAAGCCTGCGTTGACGTCTACAACGCACTGTGGGCTGCCGGCGAGGAATTTGGCATCGAAAACTACGGCTCGTTTGCGATGAACAGCCTGCGCATGGAAAAAGCATTCCCCGGTGCTGGAGAACTGACCAACGAGGTCACGCTGCCAGAGGCCAATGTCAGCCGGTTCTTCAAGCTGGACAAAGAGTATCTGGGTGTCGAAGCAACGCGCGCCAGCGCCGCTCAGTCTGAGGCGGGCGAGATGCCTTGGATTTGCGCCTATTTGGAGATCGAACCGGATGGGGTCGAAGATGGTCATGGGGGCGAGGCTATTCGGATCAACGGCGAGGTTGTCGGTGCAACAGCCTCGGTCGCCTATGGCCACAGCGTCGGCAAAATCCTCGCCTTTGCTTACGTCAAGCCACACGTGAATGTTCCGGGCACAGAGATCGAAGTAGTTATCGCTGGTGTACCCCGCAAAGGGCGTGTCCTCGGCGAAGCAGCCTATGATCCGAAATCCGAACGCCCACGCACGGACGCAGTTCGTGAACTGGCGTGATCTGAAAACCAGAGCATCGGCCATCGCGGAAGCCCTATGGTGACGCCATGAAGATAACCCGTATCCGTGTGTTCAAAACTCCCCTGCCCTATGTCGGCGGATCATACGGCTGGGGCGCGGGCAACGCGATCACAACGTCGATGTCTTCGGTAGTGTTGATCGACACGGATGCGGGTCTACAGGGCTGCGGCGAGTTTGCCCCATGCGGCGAGAACTACATGATCGCCCATTCCGAAGGCGTCGAGGCCTTTGCCCGCCTCGTCGCCCCGCGCTTGCTGGGGGAAGATCCCCGCCAGCTGTCCAAGATCGAACGGTTGATGGATGGCACGGTCCAAGGTCACGGCTACGCCAAAGCGCCCTTTGATGCAGCGTGTTGGGATATTCTGGGACGGTCCACCGGACAACCTGTTTGGATGCTGATGGGCGGCAAACTCACCGATGGTGCGCCGATGTACCGGGTTGTGCCGCAAAGGCCTGTCTTGGAAGAAACCATCGCCGAGATGGAGCAGCACCGCGCAGCGGGATACCGGCAGTTCCAGATCAAGGTAGGTGGCGACTGGGTGACCGATATCGACCGTATCCGCGAAGGCGTGCCCCTGCTGAAACCCGGTGAAAAGGCGATGGCAGACGCCAATCAGGGTTGGCGCGTTGACAACGCCATCCGTGTGGCCCGGGCAACCCGAGATCTGGACTTTATCCTTGAACAACCCTGCCACAGCTATGACGAATGCCAGCAGGTGCGCCGCGTAGCCGAGCAACCGATGAAGCTGGATGAATGTGTGACCGGGATCGACATGGCCCGGCGTATTGTAAACGATCGGGGTGCCGAAATTTGCTGTCTGAAGATTTCAAACCTTGGTGGGCTGTCCAAAGCCCGCCGGGTGCGTGATTTCCTGATTGATCACGGTATTCCGGTTGTCTCCGAGGACACATGGGGCGGGCAGATCACCACCGCTGCGGTCGGCCATTTTGCGGCCTCAACACCCCAAGAGATGCTGATCAATTCAACCGATCTGATGAACTACAACACCCGTAACACCGGGATTGGCGGCCCCACAGTAAGGGATGGTAAACTCTATGCCACAGATACTCCGGGGCTTGGGGTGACGCCGGACTTTGACAGCCTTGGCCCACCTGTCGCAACCTACGAATCCTGCGCCTGATGGAAACCGCCTGATGAAGATAACCCGCATCACCGCCTGGGAAGTCCCGCTGACCTCGCATGACACCTATTACATGGCCGAGGGCAAGACCTGCGATACGACGGTTTCAGTGGTCGTCCGCCTGGATACCGGCACCGGCGCATCGGGCTGGGGAGAGGTTTGTCCGATCCCGCATTATTTACCCGCCTATGCCACGGGCGTGGTTCCAGCGCTTGAAGAGATGGCACCCGTTCTCATCGGCGCTAACCCGGTTGGTCCCGAAGCGCTGATGGAGCGCCTTAATAAGCATCTGATCGGGCATGGCTACGCCAAGTCAGCCATTGATACAGCGCTTTGGGATCTGACCGCACAGGCAGCGGGACTACCGCTATATGCTTTGCTCGGTGGGCGCGCCGTTGCCGATATGCCGCTGTATCATTCAATCACCTGTATCGCACCGGAAGAAATGGCGCGCATGGCGCGCAATGCCTTTGATCAGGGCATGCGACAGTTTCAGGTGAAGCTGGGTGCAGATAACAACTGGGAAGCCGACGTTGCTCGTTTGATTCAAGTGCGCGAGGCTGTTGGTGATGGCCCGTTGGTTTATGGAGACTGGAATTGCGGGTCAGATACGCTGACCGCCACACGAGTTGGCCGCGCTGTCTCGCATCTGGACATAATGCTGGAACAACCTTGCGCCACGATCGAGGAATGCGCCCATGTCCGCGCCGCGACTGGTCTGCCGATGAAGCTGGACGAAAGCGCCTGTGACATTCATTCGGTTCTGGCAGGACACCGCGCTGGCTGCATGGATGCTGCTGCGCTGAAACTGTCGAAGATGGGCGGCCTTTCGGCAATGCGCCAAATCCGCGATCTCTGCCTTTCACTAGGCACGCAGATGTGCATCGAGGATACTTGGGGCAGCGATGTTACGACGGCCGCCTCGCTGCATCTTGCGGCCTCAACCCCAGCGCACGGCATCATGAATACATGCGATCTGTCCCACTATGTCAAACCGCGTCTCGATCCGAATGCACCTAGCCGCCGGAACGGTCGCATCGCCCCACCCGAAGGCCCCGGCCTTGGCGTCACGCCTGATGCAGACGCTTTGGGCCAGCCAGTAACCATCATCGATTAATCCCAACCCCGCACGCCAAGAGGCCTGTCATGGAAGACTTCAGCAACGCCTACCCCTCACACGATCCCGAGTGGGTCAAAGACATGCATGCGGACCATTACCTGCAAAGCTGGTCAAAGCAGGGCAGCCGCCCGCGCGTCATAACAGGTGCTCAGGGCAGTTGGTTCTGGGACAGCGACGGCAAACGCTACCTCGATTTTCAAAGCCAGCTGGTGAACGCCAATATGGGTCATCAGCACCCCAAGATCGTACAAGCGATTAAGGATCAGGCGGACAAGCTTTGTTATATCGGCCCGGCCATGGGCTCGGATGTTCGATCAGAACTCGCGGCAATCATGACCGAGATCACACCTGCCAACATCTCATCAACCTTTTTTACAACAGGAGGGTCCGCCGCCAATGAAACCGCGATCCGTTTGGCGCGGCATTACACCGGTCGGACAAAGATCATTGCCCGCTACCGTTCCTACCACGGGGCAACCGGTGGCACGCTATCGCTGACTGGCGACCCGCGCCACCATCTGACCCGCGCCGATATGCCGGGCATCGTGCGGATGCTTGATCCTTACGTCTATCGGTTACCAACAGGCCACAAAGACCCGGCCCAGTGCCCGGTCGCCCAAGGCGGGCCGCATCTGGAAGAAATCCTGATGTATGAAAACCCCAACACCGTGGCCGCTGTCATTCTGGAACCTATTGTCGGCACAAACGGGATCATCGTGCCACCCAACGGATATCTGCAATCTATTAAGGCAACCTGCGAGAAATATGGCATCCTACTGATCGCGGATGAGGTCATGGCCGGGTTTGGCCGGACCGGGAAATGGTTCGCTGTGGATCACTGGGGTGTTCAACCGGACATCATCACCTCGGCCAAAGGCATTAACTCGGGCTACGTCCCGCTTGGCACAATGTCCGTCAGTACCGAATTGCATGATTGGCTGCGCGACACCCCGCTACCCGGGGGTCTGACCTATGCTGGCCATCCCCTTGCCTGCGCCTCAGGCGTCGCCGCGATCCGTGCCATGCAGGAAGAAGGCACGCTGGACCATGCCACTGCGATGGGTGAAAAGATGCGCGCAGAGCTGCGCAAGCTGGCAAAGAAACACCCCTCGATCGGGGATATTCGCGGCAAGGGCATGTTCAACGGCATCGAACTGGTCAAGAACCGCGACACTCGCGAACCGCTGGTGCCATTTGCCGCCAAAGGCGAAGACGCCAGACCCATGAGCGAGATGATGAGCTTTGCGATGAACGAAGGCCTCTACCTGTCATTCTTCTCGAACGTGATCCGCCTGACCCCACCGCTCAACATCAGTGAAGACGACCTGATTACAGGGCTGGCGATTCTGGACCGCACCCTCGACATCGCCGACCGGGAGTGTCTCTGAGAACTAGTCGGCGCGAACGCTCGCATCTCGGAAATCCAAAGCCATCACATAGCCCTACGCCGCAGCCTCCGCTCGTTGCGAGTGCAATCACAAAATGAACGCTCTGGTCAGACCCTTCTACGCGTTGCTAACCAAGAAGGCCTGTGCGGCCTTCTGGAAGGAAGGCCAGGCAATCACGGCAGCATATCGGATATTCTGCTAAATCCCGCCAGATCGAAACCAAAGGAAATCGGATCGCCGACCCGGTTTACGCTTTCAATACTCAACAGATTGCCAGCGCGCATCTTTGACATCCAGTCCTGAGAAACAGGAGAACGGGCAAAACAACCCTGTGCTTCGCAGGTTAGAAAATCCAGCCGCGCGATCTCGGCATCATCCACTTTAGCAATCAGCCCTTCAGAGAACAGCAGGCCAAATGGCAGTGTCAGCACCGCTTCGATCTCGTCTCTGCCGGCAGGTTTGACGAACGCAATCGAGGCAAGCCTTTGATTGTTCTCGGTTAAGATAATGGTCTGGGTCATTTCACAAATCAATTCAGTTCCGTTGACCTGATTGCTGCAGTTGACCGACCACAATGGCGCTTCGTTTTCCTGTGCGCCAAGTTGAGTTGTCAAACCGAACGACGCCACCAAAGCGTAGATCCAAGTTTTCATACTGCTGTTCCTCATAAACTAGAGTTGTATCCCAAGGCCAATGCCAACCTGCAGGGCTTCGGTTGAGTCTCCAAACATATGGTCCAGGCTCAGGTTGATAAAGCTGCTGTCATCCAAAGCAAACAATCCCAACCGCGCGGACACGACGCCGTGGGCGTCACCGATATAGCTGGTATTCACGAACCCTCCGTCGGCGGCGCTGGCCCCACTGAAGCCAGCGGTTACCGACACCGTGTCGTCAGACGAGAGGATGGCACCGGCGCGCAGGCTCGCACGCAGTTTCTGCGAGGCGCTCAGGATCTGCTCGGTCCCGATCTCAATCGACGGCGTCAGCGAATAGATCATCTCGTTGTCGTCCTGCAAGACGATACCTGACAAAGTGGCATCGCCATTGCTTTCCGTCGCCAACCGCGTCGCATCGATGGCCAGTTCGGGGCGCAGGTACGCTCCACCAGCGCCAAGTCTTTGATCATACGCCAGGCTGAGCCGCAGGTTCTGGTGGTTCATCTTGTGCTTGATCTCGCTGACACCAACGGTGTCCACAATTGTGCCATTGGGCAAAACGCCCCGGATCCCACCTGCACGGCTTGTATCGTAGTTTGACCAACCTGCCGACAGCATGGCCGCAAACTCCCACGCGCCTGTGTATTTGGTCAGCGATGCACCCAGATTGAACCGATCGCCAGATGCATTGTATTGCGATCCGTTCTGCAGGCTGATCTGGTCGTAGCCCAGGGCAAACCCTGCATACAACTCATCCCCCACCGGTAGACGGACACCCGCCGACCAATTGGTGTTATTGACGTTCAGATCGTTGTAAATCCCGGTCTGCTCGCGGTCGAAGAAATAGCGGCCGCCGGTAAACCAGATACAGTTACGCGGATCATCCCCGGCTTGATAATTGGTGTAGCGTTCGCAGTTTTGCAGCGTATCCGCGAATACCCGCGTGCCAAAATACGCATCCACCGCATCTGCGGCGTAGTCCGCTGTCGACAAGCTCTCAATGGCCGCGATCACATCGGCCTCGGATTGCATGTTCCCGATCAGCGCCAAAAGCTCGCCCTGTTCGGACGTTCCCCGCCCGTTCAGGACATCATTGATATAGTCACCGATCGCGGTCTGGTTGGAGTTCATCCTAGGCGTCGAATAGTCTGGTGTGATCACCAGATCGATCGAACTGCCGTCCGACGTCGCCCCGTTCAAACCAATGGAGTAATCAAGAACCACAGTGTCCTGGATGGTCGTGCCAGCATCTGCGGCCGTTCCATCGGGATTGATGATGACAAGCGGCAATGCGCGTTCGAGCGTGTTCAACCGCGGCACCAATGTACCACCAATGGTGGCATCCCCGGTGACATTGATCAGATCGCTGTCTCCACCCGATATGCCAGTGGTTCGGAAATACACGTCGAACGTTGAAGTCGCAGTGCCGCCAAAGGCCAGACTTCCGGTCACGTTCGTGGTCTGGCTGACATTTTCGGTGAAGGAAAAATCATCCGCTTGAACAGAAGCCGTCAGGCCTCCGTCGACGCCCCAATTTGCGCCCAGAACCAAGTTGCCATCCACCTGCATGAGCCCGGCGTCGCCCAGATTCACGGTATCCAATGCATAGAAGGTTGCACCATCTTCCACGGTCAGGCCATTCGTCCCGTCACCAAGGTTCAGGTTCCCAAGCGCGCGTCCGGACAGCGTGATTTGTTCATTGCCATCGCCGCCGTTCACCAGTTGGTTATTGCCCGCGATCAGCACCGTGTCTTCTGATAGGGTCAGCGTGTTGTCGGTACCTCCTTCGACAATGATCGAGGCAACCGAGTTCGCTTGCCCGGTGCCGCCCATGACAACACCATCGAACCCAAGCATAATGGCGTCTGCACCGTCACGGCCTTCGGATTGTGCAAAGACACCAATGCCACCGTCGCCGACCGACAAGACATTGCCGGTCAGGGTCATGTCGATAGCACCGCCCGACCCGGCGCCACCTGCAGCACCCCGGAATATGGAATCGACGATGCCGCCGCCGCCACCCAACGACTGCGCGGCGACACCGATCGCCTTCTCTCCACTGGTGACCGTGTTACCAGTTTGCAAGAACAGAATGTCCCCGCCGTCCCCGCCATTCGCTGCTGACAGATTTACGGTCACCTGGCTGGGGTCCAGGTCTGTCGTGACAAGACCACCGCCGCCGCCGATGCTCTGGATCACGAACGCATGCGATCCGGTACCACTTGTGTTTACGTCACCGGTATTGGTGAAATCGACGTTGCCGCCATCTCCAGTTGAATCGTCCTGAGCCCCGAGGGTCACATCGACGCCTCCAAGACCAGCAACGACAGCTTCACCACCACCCGCGCCGATGCTTTGAACGCTTTGGCCAAAGGACCGGTCACCGCTGGTGAAGACACCTCCATTCAGATCAAGATCGATATCACCGCCACTGTTGCGGAAGCTTGGATCGGACCCCAGGATTACCGAAGCAAACCTGTTGGTATCAGCCGGGCCCGTGCTGTTGAGCACCAGCTTACCGCCGCCGCCGCCAATAGATTGCGCCGTACCTGCCGAGGAAAACGCACCATCAGTGCCGACATCGCCAGTCCGGCTGCCGAACACATCGCCACCTGCTGCATCATTCGTATCAATCGCGCCCAGGCGCGCATCAATCTCGATACCGTCGCCATCCTGAAGGCTGATGTTGTTGGCCGATGTGCCACCACCGCCGCCAACACTCTGCAGCATCAGACCTGTCGAGCGGTCACTGGTGGTCGCTATGTTACCGACGTGCGACTGGGCAACCTGGCTGCCCGCCGTGCCCGAAACATCATCACCGCCCAGCGAGATGTCACTGATATAAACAGTGCCGGTTCCACCCGCGCTTGCCGTCGCGGTCGTAAAGTCGACCGATGTTTCGGAGTTGCCGCCGCCGCCATTGACGGATTGTGCGAAGATGGCCTCGCTGCCTGCACCATTCACCAGAATGTCACCGGTTGAATTGACAGTCGCGGTTCCCACCGATCCGGTGGTCCCTTCTCGCGCGCCCAACACATGAGAGATCGTGTAGTCCAGCGCCGAGACCAAGGGCGACGATACCGAATATCCCGCATTACCGCCGCCGCCACCTACGGATTGGGCATAGATACCGAACCCGTTTTCAGCGTTCACGACAATCGTACCGGTATGGTTGACCGTGACATCTCCACCATCCGCACCGTCGCCACCAGAACCGCCAATGGCGATCTTCGAGTATGACTGGCCGGTCATGGTGTTTTTGAGGTCGTTCACATCCATCGCGACGGCCAAACCACCGTTACCGCCGCCCCCACCAACGGATTGCGCGAAGATACCGTAGGCCCCTTCGCCATCAACGCGGATGTCGCCGGTATTGGTGACAACCGAGTTTCCGGCAGCATTGCCACTGCCACCCGAACCACCGATGTTCAACTGCGCGGTCGGAGAGCTGTTGTCCCCAGTCTTTAGCCGCAGCGTCCCAGTAATCGAACTCCCACCATTGCCGCCGCCGCCGCCAACGGATTGAGCAAAGATGCCATGCGCACCTGCACCAATGGTGATGATCGTGCCCGCATTTGTGACGGCCACGTTGCCTCCGGTTCCACCGGAACCACCCGAGCCACCCAGGCCAAACTGCAACGCCCGCCGAGTGCTCGCCTCGGCCCCGCCATAGCGACCATCAACCGAGATTGTCGATCCGCCATTGCCGCCGCCACCGCCGACAGACTGCGCGAAGATACCGTGGCTTTCGGCTCCGCTGGTCACGATCGTACCATCGGCTTCGTTCACAACAGTGGTTGTACTGCCAGAACCACCGGTGCCGCCGGTGCCACCAATAAGGATCGCGTTTGTCGTAGACCCCTCCGAGGACCGGCCCAGAATAATGTTTCGAACTTGCTGTGCATCACCACCGCCACCGCCGACCGATTGCGCGTAGATACCCACCGACTTGTCGCCCGTGGTTAGGATCACGTCCCGGTTGGTCACAGATACCGCCGCCGACATCGCACCCGAGCCGCCGTTGCCGCCGATGGACAAGGTCGCGGTGTTTCCAATCTCTTTACGAAGGCTGATGATGCGGTTTTCCACGACACCACCCATGCCGCCGCCGCCTCCGACGGACTGCGCAAAGATACCATGGGCCATGGTGCCTGCTGTGCTGATTATTCCGTCGCTCACAACGGTCACGATGTCCGAGGTCATACCGTCCCCACCTGTACCGCCTATGTTGATCGATGCTGTGGTGCCGACTGGGGACGGGTTGACCACAGCTTTGATGGTATCGAGGTTCGATTGTCCGGCCTGTACCATGCCGCCAGTTCCGCCTGCGCCACCGATGGATTGCGCCATCAGCCCAATCGAACGATCTCCGAACGTTGCGATCTGGGCAGTGTTGGTCACGTCCACCGTGCCACCAACGCCTCCGGTGCCACCAGTGCCACCGATGGACAAGGCAATTGAAGTGCCCTTGCCAGCCGAGTTGCTGGCCTTGCCACCATTGCCGCCGCCGCCGCCAACTGACTGCGCAAATACGCCATGTGCGTCATCGCCCTGCGTGACAACAGTGCCCGCCACCACAGAAGTCACATCGCCTGCTGCGCCACCCGTACCGCCTTCAAGCCCGACTGACAGGCTGGCTTTGTTGCCTTTGCTGTCGCCGGATTTCGGGGTGCCGATGCTGACCGAAGTTGATGACGAGTTACCCCCGCCATTGCCGATGGACTGTGCAAAGAAGCCATAAGACCGGTTGCCCGTCGTGCTGATCGCGCCGTTCGAGCTGGCATAGACGTCCCCACCGCTGCCCCCGGTTCCACCCGTGCGGCCGATCTGGATGTTTACATTGCCGCCATCGACCGACGTCGATGCCGAATTGTAGCCAGCATTGCCGCCGCCGCCGCCAACGGACTGCGCAAAGAGACCATGAGAGTCCGCGCCCGAGGTCGTGATGTCGCCTGTATTGCGCACATCCACCGAACCACCGATTCCGCCCTCACCCGTGCCGCCGCCAATAGCCAAGCCAAAGCCTTTGTTGGTCGCGTCGGAGGCAAGCTCATAGGTCATGCCGAGGTTCAAGGCGGCGTTGCCGCCGCCACCGCCGATGGATTGCCCAAACAAACCGTGGCTGCCATCTTGCAAGGTGACGATATCACCATAGTGGTCAACATCGACCTCGCCACCGTCCCCTGCCGTACCTGCATCGCCACCGATGGCAACCACCGCCGAAACTCCGGTTTTGTTGCCCGAGGAATCTGCAGGGTTCACCTTGCCTTCAAGCTCATCCAAAACCGCGTTGTAGTTGGCGATGACCGAGTCATCGACGCCGGTATTGGTCGGTGTCTTGCGATCCGTGGAATCGCCGGTGCCGCCGTTACTTTGATTGCCGGTGGTCTTGCTGATACCCACAACTGCGTTGATCCCGGCATCGCCACCGCCGCCGCCAATGCTCGACGCCTCGATACCGTGCGATCCAACGCCATCGGTCGTGATTGTCCCCGCAGCAAGGGCCGCTGTGCCACGCGCGACGGTCACGTCACCCGCATCGCCGCCACCGCCGCCAAAGCCGCCGATCCCCATCGCGATGGGTGAGCTGTCCTTGGTACCAACAAAGGTCGCATTAATGCCGCCAGTGCCACCGCCGCCGCCGATGCTCTGGGCAAAGATTCCGCGCGCGTGATAGCCATTTGTTGCGATGTTGCCGGTCTGAGTGACCGACACGTCACCCGCATCCGCACCAGTACCTCCGTGGCCGCCAAGGCCGCCCACAATGCTCAGATCCGTTTTGCCGTCCGAGTTGTTGGAGTCGCCATAGTTCAGCTGCCCGGTCACGTTCAAAGCACCGTTGCCACCGCCGCCTGCGATCGACTGGGCCAAAACTCCATGTTTCCAGTTGCCGGCGACTGACACAGTTCCCGCGTGATTGACGCCCACATTGCCCGAGACATTGCCGTCACCGCCAAAGCCTCCGACGCCAAACGTAACCGAAGGGATCTTGCCATCTTTGCTGAGCGCAATTCCACCCGAGACATTCAGACCGCCATTGCCGCCGCCGCCGCCGATGGACTGCGCCAGTAGACCCGCCGAACCGTCAGTATCCGGCTTTTCTTCGTTGAAGACACCCATGTCGATGAACAGGCGTTCCAACCCGAAGTTCGACGCCAATTCCTCGGTCTCATCTACGATTGAGTCGCCCAGGAAATCACGCAGTTTGTCTTCGAACGTCGTTGTGTTGGGGATCGATATATCGTCCGGGTTCGTTGTAACCGTAATATCCGCTTGCGAGGTGACCGTGACGTCTCCGGCCTGGCCGCCATCGCCTGCGAAACCACCGACGCCCACGATCAGAGAGCTGTCGGATACGATTCCGCCTGACACATTCAGACCACCGTTGCCACCGCCGCCGCCAACGGATTGGGCCAGCAGGCCGGATTGGCCAGTGCCGTGAGCTGTGATCGTACTGCCTGCGCCAATGTTCACATCGACATTTCCGGCGTCTCCACCGCCGCCACCAAAGCCCCCGACGCCCACGACAACCGCGTAGGATTTGCTGCTATCTGTCTGGCCTGCGCCGGGTTTGCCGCTGATCGCGAGGCCGCCCGAGACGTTCGTACCACCTTCACCGCCGCCGCCGCCAAGCGACTGAGCAATGATGCCACTGGCTCCTTTGCTTTCATCAACAGCGAATGTTCCATCCGGTTGCTCGACCATCGGAACGGCCTGCACATTGCCGGTATAGTCCAGATCGACGTCACTTGCGTCACCGCCAGCCCCGCCAAAGCCGCCAACACCCGCTGAAACCGAAAAGATCGTGTCCGATCCCGATGGTTTGGTCAGCGCCAGAGTGCCCGAAATATTCACGCCCCCGGTGCCGCCACCGCCACCAAGGCTTTGCGCAAACAGACCATGCGATCCGTCACCCGCCGTCACTACATCGCTTTGAACATCCAACGTGACCGCATCGGCATTGCCACCACCGCCACCAAAGCCACCAAGTCCCAGGGCAACCGCTGCACCGGATTTGCCGGTGAGATTGACAGCGCCAGAAACGTTCAGACCGCCGTTACCGCCGCCGCCGCCGACCGACTGGGCCATGACACCAATACTGTCTACGCCAGTGGTTACCACCGAAGTTGTGCCACTGCTGTCCGTTCTTGAGCGCAACGTGCTGTTCACTTCACCAGCGTTACCCGCCCCGCCACCGAAGCCGCCAACGCCCAGACTGACCGAGCCGCCATTTTCCTGGCTGATACCCAACGAGGCCGAGATATTAGTGCCGCCGTTGCCACCACCGCCGCCAAGGCTCTGTGTCAGGATCCCGGTGCTGCGATCACCTGTTGTGGTTACTCCACCGGTGATTGTCGATTGCACCAACGCTCCGGCATCAGCGCCGCCGCCGCCAAAACCGCCCACACCGATGCCGACCGCCGCATTGGCTGATCGGGACAGAGACAACGCTGCCGAGATGTTGGTGCCGCCGTTGCCACCACCGCCGCCGAGGCTTTGCGTCAGAATGCCGACCGAGTCATCACCGGTTGTCATGACATCTCCGGTGACCCGCTGCGTGACGTTATCTGCCGCACCACCGTCCCCGCCAAAGCCGCCGACGCCGATCCCCAAACCGCCGGAATAGTTGCTGGCTACAGAAATGGCCCCGGAAATGTTTGTGGCGCCATTGCCGCCACCTCCGCCAAGGCTTTGTGCGATAATACCTGCCGACCGCGGACCCGAGGTGCTCACATTGCCCGAGAACGTGTTGTCGACTACCCCGCTGGTCCCGCCACTGCCGCCGAAGCCGCCCACGCCGATACCTGCCGCACCCGATCCAGTGCGTGCGATGCTCAGAGCGCCCGAGATGTTGACGCCGCCATTACCACCGCCACCTCCAACGGATTGGACCAGAATGCCCGTCGCATTCTCACCACTTGTAGTGACATCGCCGGTGACCGATCCCGTCGCCGAGCTCGAAGCACCGCCATCTCCACCCGAGCCACCGATGCCAACCCCGACGGCGCCGCCCCCGGTCCCCGAGATGTTCACGGCTGCTGATACGTTCAGCCCGCCATTGCCGCCGCCACCCGCAGCAGATTGCACCAAGACGCCGCCAGAATTGTCACCGGTAGTGGTAACATTGCCAACGACCGTGCCTTCGGCCGTATCCGCGTCGCCCCCGTCACCACCGCTGCCACCAAGACCAACAGACGCACCACCGCTGCCGGTTCCTGCGACAGTGACTGTGGCGGAAACATTCATGCCTCCATTGCCCCCACCGCCGCCAAGGCTTTGCACGATCACCCCGCCGGATTCATCGCCTTGTGTCGAGACGTTTCCGTTCAATGTGGCTTCAACTGTGCCTCCGTTGCCGCCGGTGCCGGACGCGCCGCCAAGGCCTACTGACGCGCCACCTGATCCGGTGCCCGCCGCGGCCACTGCGACCGAGACGTTCATGCCACCATACCGCCGCCACCGCCGACAGATTGTGCCAAGAGACCGCTGGAGGTTTCACCTTGCGTGATCAGATTCCCGGTTACATTCGCCGTGACCGCCGAGGCGTCACCGCCGCCAGTTCCACGACCGCCCAAGCCAACTGCCGCAGCGCCAGAACCCGTACCTGCGCCACCGATGGAAGCAGAAACGTTGAACCCGCCATTGCCGCCGCCGCCGCCGATTGATTGCGCCACAACTGCGCTGGATTGCGCACCTTCGGTTTGAACACTATTGGCAACCGTCAGGCCAACAACACCCCCCGTGCCGCCACTGCCACCGGACCCACCCAGGCCAACGCTGATCGCGCCCGATCCGGTGCCGGCCCCAGCCAAAGCCGGTGAGACATTGAAGCCACCATTACCACCGCCGCCACCAACGGACTGCGCGAGTATACCCACCGAAGCATCCCCTCGGGTCACCACGTTAGCTGTTGTGCTGGCCGTCACCAAACTGCCGTCACCCCCGGCGGACCCTGAGCCGCCCAGACCAACCGAAACCGATCCCGCACCCGTTCCAGCCCCGGACACGGTGGGCGAGACATTGAACCCGCCGTTACCACCGCCACCGCCAAGCGACTGCGCAACAAACCCGCTTGAGGCGAAGCCATCCGTCAGGATGGTGCCATTCGAGGTCAGCGTGACAATGCCGCCATTGCCGCCGGTATCACCTGAACCACCCAGTCCTACACTCACCGCACCACTGGCTGTACCTGCACCCGACAGAACCGGGGCTACGTTGAACCCACCATTGCCGCCTCCGCCACCGATGGATTGCGCTACGACGCCCGAGGACTGATCCCCCCGCGTTTCAACCGCATTGTTCGATGTGGCATCGACCGTGCTGCCATCGCCTCCACCGCCGCCGTTGCCACCCAATCCGACCGAGACGCCAGCCCCTGCAGTGCCCGATCCCTGAACCGATGCGCTGACGTTAAACCCGCCGTTACCTCCGCCACCGCCGATGGACTGCGCGAGGAATGCTGTCGCCGAGTCGCCTTGCGTCAGAATTGTCCCACTGGATCTTAGCGTAACCGACCCGCCATTACCGCCACCTGCGCCCGTTCCACCAAGCCCGACGCTGACCGCACCGCTTGCAGTACCTGCACCGGCCCCGGTCCCCGAGATATTAAACCCACCATTGCCGCCACCACCGCCGATGGATTGGGCGACGACGCCTGAAGAACGGTCCCCGACAGTTACAATAGTATTTGTAGTCGTCAGATTGACTGTGCCACCCGTCGAGCCCGTACCTGCGTCGCCGCCAAGGCCAACTGAAACTGCACCGCTCGCAACCCCAGCCCCTGCAAGTGACGCGCTAACATTAAAAGCACCATTGCCACCGCCGCCGCCAACGGACTGTGCCAGAACGGCAGTTGAGTCCGCGCCACCGGTGCTTACGGTGCCTGTGACTCGACCGGTCACCGATTGACCGATTCCACCTCCTGAGCCGTCGCCACCAAGGCCTACGGTGACGGCACCGCCACCTGCCCCCGCACCAGCAACACCGGCCGTCACGTTGAAGCCACCATTGCCACCACCGCCGCCGATGGATTGGAAAACTACGCCGCCTGAACCTTCGGACACTGTTGTGACGTTTCCTGCAACCTGGCCTTCAACCACGCCGCCATTGCCGCCTGTATCGCCGTTGCCGCCGAGCCCGACGCCAATTGACCCAGCACCGGCTCCTGCCGCTGCCACTCCGGCAGTGACATTGAAACCACCATTACCACCGCCACCGCCGATGGATTGAATAACGACAGCCGTCGAGCGTGCACCTTCGGTCCGAACGTCGCCGTTGACGCGCACGCCGGTTACCGTACCGCCTATGCCGCCGCTGCCTCCGTCGCCGCCAAGTCCGACTCCAATCGTTCCGGCACCGCCACCGCCGGCCGCCAAGCCAGCAGCGACGCTGAAGCCGCCATTGCCACCGCCACCGCCGATGGATTGCACCACGACCGCACCGGCATCGTCCCCACGGGTTGTGACATCCGCATCAACTTGGGCCGTCACTGTACCGCCCGCACCTCCACCGCCAGCTTTACCGCCGAGGCCTACACTGATGGACCCGGCAGCGCCGCCCGCAATATCGGCACTGGCACCGATGGCATAACCACCATTACCACCGCCGCCGCCAACGGATTGCGCAACGACACCGCTGGAGAATGCGCCACTGGTTTCGATTGAGGTCCCACCGGCACGCAAAGTGACGTTGCCACCGATACCGGCACCACCACCATCTCCGCCGACACCGACGTTGATCCCGACCGCAGCGCCTCCGCTTGCGCTGATACCGGCCGCGATGCTTCCACCACCATTACCGCCACCGCCACCCACGGATTGGGCGATGATCGCGCTGGAGCTTGTGCCAGTCGTGGTCACGTCAGCATTGGTATAGACCTGAACAAGTCCACCATTGCCCGCACTGCCGGCCTTGCCGCCAATTCCAACTGATACGTTGCCCGAAAACAGAGCCGAGGCGCCACCGGTCGCAGCGACCGCCAAACCACCATTGCCACCACCCCCGCCGACGGACTGGAACAGCATGCCTGTCGATCGGTTTCCGGTCGTGACGACAGTGCCTTCAAACCCAGCTGCCGTTGCGACGCCGCTACCATCGAACTGGCCAACCGTGACCGGACCACCCGTGCCGCCCGTACCTCCGTCACCGCCAACCCCAACAGCCAGCGAACCCGATACCTGACCTCCAGAGGCTGCGACAGATACCGCATAGCCACCATTGCCGCCGCCACCGCCAACAGATTGCAGCATCACCCCAACCGAGTCGTCGCCTCCGGTCTGCACCGAAGCTGAACCGCTACCGCTAAGCGTGACCGTCCCACCGTTGCCACCATTGCCAGCGGACCCACCAACCGAGACCGATGCCGCGCCAAATGCGCCAACCGCAACCGAGACCGCTCCGCCACCGTTGCCGCCACCGCCGCCGACGGATTGTGCAAATACACCTGCCGAGCGCGCGCCCGAAGTCCGGATAGCCGACGGCTGGCTGCCATCGGTGTTGGATAAGGTTACGTTGACATTGCCACCGGTCCCTCCGGCCCCGCCATCACCACCGATGGCTACCCCGACAAACGCACCTACCGAACCGGACGAACCACCATTGCCGCCACCGCCACCAATCGACTGGGCCAGAATACCCATCGCATCATCACCCGAGGTGGTGATGATCCCGTCATTCACGATCGTCACAGTGGACCCGCTGCCACCGCCGCTGCCATTGCCACCGACCGAGACCATTCCACCGGACGAGCCGCCGTCACCGCCACCGCCGCCGATGGATTGCGCGATAATCCCGCGGGCGTTGTCGTCTTCGGTTACAATACGCCCGTAGTTGCTGACGCTCACCGCAGCGCCCGTTCCGCCCCGAGATCCTGTGCCACCAATCGCAACAAGCCCATATGAATTTGCACCGGTTCCGCCGCTGCCGCCGATGGATTGCGCCATGACGCCGTCAGCCCCAATGCCCGAAGTCAGGATGCTTCCCGAACCTTGCACAGTGACATTCACCGCGTCCCCGCTACCGCCGTTCGAGCCCACGCCACCAAGAGAAAGTGATACCAGGCCGCCTGCAGTTCCGCCCGAACCACCGCCGCCACCGATGGACTGGGCAACGATACCGCGCGCGAAATCACCTTGTGTTTCAATCGCGCCACTATGCGAGACGTTAACCCTGCCTCCATTTCCGCCATTATCGGCCCCGCCAATGAGCGAAACCAACAAGTTGCCACTTGTCCCCGCTGACCCCCCCGAACCGCCGATGGATTGGGCGTAAATCCCGTTCGCATAGTCGCCGGTCGTCAAGATGCTACCGCTTGAGGTCGTGTTTACCGTTACGGTGCCACCGCTACCGCCATAGCCTCCGTTACCGGACGAGCCAACCAGCCCCCATTGTGAGCCACCATTACCGCCGTTGTTCGAAACGCTCAGTGCATAGATGCCATCAGCCGAGTCGCCGGACGTAGAAATGTCACCCCGCTGCGTAACGGTTACATCGCCACCATCTGCCGAGTGGCCACCGGTGCCCCCACCCGGAGCCGCGAAGCCGCTGCCACCATCACCAGCCTCGCCGCTGCGGCTGAACGCAAATATACCGTCATAGCCGTCGCCCGATGTCTGGATCGTGCTGCTGGAGGATTGTGTTGCGTTTACCGTGCCGCCTTCCCCGCCGTCGCCGCCATCGCGCCCGTCCCAAAAGCTCAGATACGAGTCGCCGCCCTGACCACCGTCACCGCCAACGCTACCCACTTGCCAACCAACATTGCTGGTTGCGTTGACATTCCCGCTCAGGGTTTGTGTCTGGGTTGGGCCATCGGCACCGTTTCCACCTGAACTTGGTGGCACAACAAGCGCACCATCGCGCCCATTGCTGCCATCTCGCCCGTAAACGACCTGGCTCACACCGTTAGGTCCGGAGACGTTCACCGGCGGGGTGACAGAGCCAGGAGTACCCGAACTGTTGAAGTTGCTGTTGTACTGAGACAGGGTCAGCTGAGTGGACAAGCTGGCCGTTCCGGTCGCACCAGAATTACTGATCTGAGCCGTTGTTCCCGTTATGGATACAATCTCAAATGCCAGTGGGGGATTGTCGGAGTTGTAAATTGTATCGCCGGCATCTTTGACGAGAAACACATAGCCATCCGCCGTCTCAACAAAAGCCGTCGTCCCGGCTGTAGGTGTTGAAGCGGGATCCACGATCAGTGCGGTGACTGTCGTATCCAGACCAGTCACAGGGTTGTTAACAGTGTCTCCAACAATTGAATCTGCGGTCGGCGCGGCAAGCAAAGGTGTTGAATTAAATAGAAAAATAGAAAGCGCAAACAGCAGGTTTGAAAACTTTGACACCTTGAGACCCTACAACCCAATTCACCAGCACAGAAGGCAAAGAAGAGCTGCACCCAAAAGCAACACATTGCTTTTGGGAATTTCCCCATCACCACCTAAAGAAAGATATGCGCAAGTTTAAGGAGAGTGGATTTCTTAAATTTGTCTAAAACTGGATTTGGCTAAAATAGTGCTAAAATGCCACAACCTGGGTTCATCCCTAAGGCTGGATCAGTTCGGCTGAGTTGGTTTAGGTTCACACAACTTTTCGAAAAAAATGAAAGAGCACACTATGAAGGCTGTCCTGTTCGAGAAGTTCCAACAAACCCCCAAGGTTGTCACAGTCGACGACCCTGCACCCGATACTCATGGCGTTGTTCTGAAGGTCGAAGCCACCGGCGTTTGTCGTAGCGATTGGCACGGGTGGATGGGGCATGACAGTGATATCGAGCTGCCTCACATACCCGGTCATGAGTTGGCTGGCGTGGTCGAAGCCGTCGGACGGGATGTAAAGAACTGGAAAGTTGGCGACAAGGTAACCGTGCCTTTCGTCTGCGGCTGTGGAACGTGCAGCGAATGTCACGCAGGGCATCAGCAAGTCTGTCTGTATCAAGAGCAACCCGGCTTTACCCATTGGGGCAGTTTCGCGGAATATGTGCCAATTCATCAGGCTGACCTTAATTTGGGCGCGCTGCCTGAAACCATGGAATTTGCAACCGCCGCCAGCCTTGGCTGCAGGTTTGCCACTTCATTCCGCGCGATCGTCGATCAAGGAAGGGTCTCGGCCGGTCAATGGGTTGCCGTACATGGCTGCGGTGGGGTCGGTCTGTCAGCCGTTATGATTGCTGCCGCCGTCGGGGCCAATGTCATCGGGGTTGATCTAGACGAAGCCAGACTCGAACTTGCGCAAGAACTGGGTGCAGTTGCGACCATTAACGGTACAGATGCTGATGTTCCCGAAGCGATCCGCGAAATCACCAAAGGCGGCTCCCATGTGTCAATCGACGCTTTGGGTCATCCCGTCACTATGACCAACTCAATCCTCTGCCTGCGTCCGCGCGGCAAGCACATTCAGGTCGGTCTGATGCTGGGTGATCACGCTTCGCCAGCAGTACCCATGCCAAAGATCGTAGGACAAGAGATCGAATTGCTTGGTTCGCACGGGATGCAGGCGCATCGCTATGGCGCGATGCTCGACATGATTAAAAATGGCAAGTTGGATCCGGCGCGATTGGTGGGGGAAAAAATCAGCCTGGAAGACGCACCCAAGGCCTTGATAGGGATGGATAAGTTTACCTCAATCGGTGCGACGGTCATCACAAGGTTCTGAGTCACAAACTGGATCCGCCCCGTGCGAAAATGGCGCCACTAAACGGCGATTTCAAAATGCATCACTCAATTGGCAAGTTCTGTCGGTATCGCAGAAAAATGGGCATCGCCTGATCCCAAAAGGTACTTTCGGACCGCCAGGTCGATTGATTTACTCTGTTCTGAATAGACACCGCAGGCAGTGAGCGCTTCACGGGCGGTAATGCGCTCATCAAGCCGTTTCCAGATTGTTTTCGCCGCATAAGGGTGTGGAAACGGCCGCCAAGCCACACCCATTGTCATGCCACGCAAGTATTTTAGCTGTTGGCGATGCGCGGAATAAAGGATGGTCTGCGCAATGCTTCCTTCCTTGCCGCATTCATGTTCCGTGGCGAAGATCCTGTTACCGCGCAGGGCAACCAGCCCTTCGTAGCGCGAAATCTGCCGAACGCTTTTGTCCGGGGACGTGGCGTTTTCGTGCGAGCGGATCGTCACCACGCCATCCACCTCCTTAAGTCGGATCAGAGAACAAAAAATGCGCCCCTGCCAAGACGGGGTGCAAAAGAAAGAATGATAGAAGCCCACATAGCGTCTGAGATTCTTCACCTGATCACTGTACGGCTTAACAAACAAGCTGGCAGGAGTTTCTTTCCGACGGACGATCGAGTCTTTCAATGTTTCTTCGAAATCCGTCCGAGGCGCAAAAAGCTGCGCCTCAGGCAGATCGAAATACCGAGCGATACGGCGCAGGTTGTGGGCTGATGGCAAGCTTTCGCCATTGAGGTAGCGATTAAACTGCTGCCTGTTCAGGCCGATTTCTCGACAGACTTGCGAGATATTGCCTCGCTCGGCGCACAAAGACCGTAAATTTGCGGAAAAACTTTCGGACATAAGCGTCATTTCTTTCGCGTTTTGACGCTATAATGCTAAAGATTGAATAAAAGCGCGTAAAGTAGCTCAGTTCAATAATTTTCGGAATGCGGGTTGGCTGTACCAAACGCAACAACGGGACCTCGCTCCGAATGTCCACAAAAATCATCGAAAACAACTGGATCCCCCTGCCGGATGGTCGGAAACTGGCTGCACGAATTTGGTTGCCCGAAACCTGGCCGTCACCCGCCATTCTGGAATACCTCCCCTATCGCAAACGGGATGGAACTGCGCCGCGAGATGCAACCACTCATCCAGTATTTGCCGACGCAGGATACGCCTGCATCCGCGTCGACATTGCCGGAACCGGTGATAGCGAGGGGCAGTTCGACGACGAGTATTCGGAACAAGAACTCCGCGATGGTGAAGCCGTTCTGAGTTGGATCGCCGCACAAAACTGGTGCGACGGAAACATTGGGATGATCGGTATCTCCTGGGGAGGATTCAATGGGCTGCAGCTGGCCTTTCGCCATCCGCCCGAGCTCAAGGCGGTGGTTAGTGTTGCCTCGACCGTGGATCGGTACGCCGATGACATACACTTCATGGGCGGCTGCCTGTTAAGCGACAATATCAACTGGGGCAGTCAGATGTTCGCCTATTTGACACGGCCCGCAGACCCCGAGCTGCGATCTGATTGGCGAGAAGACTGGCTTGCCCGACTTGAGAATGTACCATTCTCAGCAGCCGATTGGCTACTTCATCCAACGCGCAGCGCGTTCTGGAAACATGGCTCGGTTTGCGAGGATTGGTCGGCGATTCAAGCTCCGGTTCTTGCGATAACGGGTTGGTCGGATGCATATGTCAACGCTCCGCCAGCGCTGGCAGCAAATCTGGCCGTGCCGTCAAAAGCGCTGATCGGACCGTGGGAGCACCGCTATCCGCATATCTCGAAACTAGAGGCTGGGGATTTCCACTCCGAGGTGATCGGCTGGTTTGATCGCTGGCTGAAGGGGCAGCAGAATGGCGCCGAAGACCTGCCCGCCTACCGAACCTATATGCAGGATCATTTTGGCCCGAGCAAAAAGAACAAACCCAGGCAGGGCCGCTGGATCGCCGAGACAGAATGGCCGTCGCCCAATGTCAGCGATGAAGTCTGGCATTTGGGATTGGGTGGGTTCTCTGACGTCGCCACTACGGCCGAGACAACCGTATCGAATCCGGCCCATATCGGACAGGCTGGCGGGTATTTCTGCCCGGGCATGCGGATCGACAATGAGTTGGCCGAAGATCAAGCAGCCGATGACGCACTGTCGCTTTGTTTCGATACGGCACCGCTGGACAAGCCGCTTGAACTGCTTGGACGGGCGCGACTGAAACTATCCTTCACCGTGGACAGACCGGTAGCCCAACTGATTGCGCGATTGTGTGATGTCGCCCCGGATGGGGTTTCTCAGCGGATCACCTATCGGGCGCTGAACCTGACGCACTACAAGAGCCACGAGACCCCTGAAGCGTTGGTTCCCGGTCAGGTCTACAGTGCGGAAATTGCACTAAATGAGTGCGCGCATCGCGTGAAACCCGGTCATATCCTGCGTCTTGCGCTGTCTACCGCTTACTGGCCAATCGTTTGGCCTGCGCCAGAAGCGGCAGAGGTGACGTTGCAACTGCAAGGTTCGGCGCTGTATTTGCCGGTTCGGACGATGTCTGAGGAAGCTGATCCTGCACATCCCGGACCAGCGCAGGATTATCCGACTTTGCAAAGCACCGAGCTGCGCGCGCCGTCGGGCCGATCCGAACGGCGCATCGAAGCGGACGGAACCGTCGTACTTGAGACATTCGACGACTACGGCAAAGCACAGGACCCCGGCCACGGCCTGATCGTCGGAAGCCACGTCGCCATGCGCTATGCGATCCATCCCGATGACCCAGCGACCGCGCAATTCACGGCGGGCTGGCGTTTCACGTTCGAGAGGGACGAATGGCAGGTCGAGATCAGCACCGAAAACGCGATGACCTGTGACGTCGAGAATTTCTATCTGCATCGAAAACTGCGCGCCACCGAAGGCGCGGACAAAACAGAAGTTCTGACAAAGGAATGGAACGAAACCATCCCGCGCAGGCTTCTGTAAACGATCTGACCCAAGGGAGAACATCATGAAAATCGAATGGACAAAAGCAAATGTCGGGCGCAGGGGCTTCTTGAAAGGGGCAACTGCGCTTGGGGCGGCATCCGCGCTGCCTGCAAGCTGGGCCAATCGCGCCTTCGCCGCTGATGACGGGGTGTTGCGGGTGCGCGCCTACGGTGATGCCCAGAACATGGACCCCGCACATTCCGTCGGTGTTGTCGAAGAAGAAGTGCATGCCTCGATTTACAACAAGCTGATCCAATACAAGCCCGGCGAGGAATGGGGTTGGCAGCTGGATGCGGCGGCGATGATCGAGCAGGTTGATCCGACCCATATCAAGTTCGCCTTACGCGATGATATCGGTTTCACCAATGGCTTCGGTGCGATGACCGCTGAAGACGTGAAATTCAGCATGGAGCGCATCGTGGACGATGCGACCGAAAGCCCAAACAAGCCCGATTTGGGTCCGTTCAGCCATGTCGAAGTGAGCAGCGAACGCGAAGGTACCATCGTTCTGAACGAGCCGTTTGCTCCGATTTGGTCGATCGCCCTGCCCTACATCACCGGCAACATCGTCTCGAAAGCTGCGGTCGAGGCCGCAGGGGGCCGCATCGGGGCTGATCCGGTCGCTGAATCCGGCCCTTATCTGCGGGACAGCTGGTCACCCAAAGAAAAAACCGTGCTTAAGCGCAACCCGGATTGGAAGGGTGACGCACCAACATGGGACACAATCGAAATCCTGCCGATCGACGACGAAAACACCGCCGAGATCGCCTTTGAGGCGGGCGAACTGGACATGACTCGGGTTTCGCTGGGATCGGTCGAACGCTATCGGGCCGGTGTTCCGAATGGCGGATCTTTGGTCGAGAAACCCTCACTGTTCTATGTCTGGTTGGGCATGAATCTGGATCACCGCAAGCTTCAGAACCCAAAACTGCGTCAGGCGATTCAACATGCAGTCGACGTACCAAGCATCCTAGAGGCGGCCTATTTTGGAGCCGCTGAACCCTCGACAGGCATCATCGCACCTGGCCTTGCGGGCCACCGCCCGCAATCTCTGGTCCCTCCGGCGGCAAACTTCGAGAAAGCGGCGCAATTGCTGGCGGAATCTGGCGAGACCAATGTGACGCTTACGTTGGACACGCTGAACAAGACCACTTTCACCACGACGGCTCAGATCATTCAGGCAACTCTGGCGCAGATCGGGATCACGGTCGAAGTCAACGTACTGGAATCCGGTGCATTCTGGGCAAGCGGAGACAACGAGAACCTGCAACTGGTTCTGAACCGCTTCTCGATGACCCCCGATCCATATTATGCGACGGCCTGGTTCACCACCGAACAGGTCGGCATCTGGAACTGGGAGCGGTTCAGCAACGCTGAATTTGACGAAATTCACAACTCGGCATTCAAGGAAGCGGATGTGGCCAAACGCGCTGAGATGTATCAGCGGGCGCAGGATCTGATGGAAGAAAGTGGTGCCTACCGCTTTATCACCCACGAGGCGACACCGGTGATTCATTCGGCGCGTGTCACCCCCGCGCTAAGACCCGACGGTCTGGCACTGCTGCGGTACTTCAGCAAGGCGACCTGACCTCCCCAAGGTCGGCTATGTCCGGCGGGGTTTGACGCCCGCCGGACAAAACAGCTCGCCACCCATCCAAAAGGAGCCAGCTTTTCATGTTGAAGTTTGCAACCCGCCGCTTCGGGCTAGCGCTGCTTATCCTGTTCGTGGCGGTTACCGTCATGTTCCTGATGATCCGCGCCGTCCCCGGGGACCCGGTCCAGATCATGTTGGGGCCACGCGCAACACCTGAGCTTCAGGCCCAGCTCACCGCTGCGTTGGCGCTGGATCAACCAATCTGGAAACAGCTGGTCATATTCTATGGAAACCTGGTCCGTGGCGATCTGGGAATCGACGTATTCTCGGGCCGGTCCGTGACAGATATCGTGTTTCAGCAGCTACCCTACACTCTGGAACTGATCATTGCGTCGATCCTGTGGTCCGCCACTTTGGGAATTGCGCTTGGGGCATATGCCGCCGCCCATCCGAACACTCTGATCGACCGAATTGCGGCGGCGATTTCGGTCAGTTTTGTTGCAGCGCCCGCCTTTGTCGTAGCACTTCTGTCGCTATTGGTCTTCGCCGTGCATCTTCAGTGGTTTCCAGCCATCGGCGCGGGCGAAGGCTTCGGGGGTCGCATTGATCACCTCGTTTTACCCGCCTTTGCCATCGGGCTAAGCTGGGTGGGCTACATCGCGCGGTTGGTGCGCGCCTCGATGTTGGAAGTCTTAGGCGAAAACCACGTTCGGACCGCACGTGCCTTCGGTATCGCAGAGCGCCGCGTGGTGATGGTTTATGCCTTGCGTATCGCCATTCTTCCGGTTGTCACGGTGATCGGCGTCGGCATGGGTTTCCTGCTGAGCTCGGCCGTATTCGCCGAAATAGTGTTCGCGCGCCCGGGTCTGGGCAAGCTGGTGATCGACAGCATAACCACCCGCAATTACCCGATTGTCATGGGCTCGGTTCTGATCTCAACCGGTTTGTTCGTCGTGTCGACCGCACTGGCGGATCTGATCAATGCGTGGCTCGACCCACGCGCTAGACAAGCGCATTGAGGAAAGCCGAAATGGAAAAATCTCGTTCTGAACTTGGTCAGATCATTGTCGGCGTCGCCCGCGACCCTCTGGGTCTGATTGGTTTGGTCATTGTCGGCACCATCGTCTTCTGTGCGATTTTCGCCTATTGGATTGTGCCCTATGATCCTGTGGCCATGGATATCAAAGCCCGGTTGCAAGGCCCGTCTGCCGAGCACCTTCTGGGTACGGACCAACTTGGCCGCGATACGTTTTCCCGCGTGATTGCCGGCGGTCAGGTTGCGTTGAAAGTCGCCTTGCCTGCGGTCTTTGGTGCGATGGTAATTGGCCTAACCTTGGGAATGATTGCGGGGTATGGGCCAAAATGGCTCGACAACCTGTTGATGTTGTTCTTTGACACCATCCGATCCTTCCCAACCGTGATGTTCGCGCTGGCCGTTGTGGCCCTGGTCGGTCCCAGTTTGCAAACGGTTGTGTTCGTGGTGATGGCGACTTCGATCCCAACCTATGGCCGTGTGGCGCGAACGCAGACCCTGACGTTGCGCAATTCCGAGTTCATTCTGGCCGAGCGGTCGATGGGGGCCAGCATGGCCCGCATCTTGGGTGTGCACATGCTACCAAATATCGTGGGGGTTCTGGCCGTCCTGGCTGCTATGGACATCCCGACGGTGATCGCGCTTGAGGCGGGGCTGTCCTTTCTCGGGCTTGGCGTGAAGCCCCCAACCCCCAGTTGGGGCGCACTTCTGAAGGACGGGTATTCCCTGATCCGACAGACACCTTGGCTGGTGGTGGGCGGCGGTCTGCCGATCATTCTGGCAACCCTGGGCTTTACGTTTTTAGGGGAATCCCTGCGCGACGTGGTTGATCCCAAACTGAGGAAACAGCGATGACCGAAACTCTTCTGGAAATCGAGAACCTCAGCGTCGATTATGAAACGGCACGCGGAGATCTCAAGGCATTGCGGGATATCACCTTTGACATCCGCAAAGGTGAGATCGTGGGTATTGTCGGTGAGTCTGGTTGCGGAAAATCAACCTTGATCTCGTCGATCCTGCGGCTGACCGCACCGAACACGCGGTTCCGGCAAGGCGAAATACGCTTTAAGGGGCAAGACCTGTTGCAAGTGCCTGAACGCAGGATGCGGGATCTGCGCGGGGCCGATATCTCGATCATCTTTCAGGACCCGATGCAGACCCACAATCCGGTTCTGACCATTGGCCAGCAGATGGTCGATATTCAGCACCGGTCCAAGGCTAGTAAGCAGGAAAAACTGGCCAATGCGGCAAAGATGCTGGGGGCTGTCGGAATTCCGGACCCAGAGGCACGGCTAAAGCAGTTCCCGCATGAGTTTTCAGGCGGAATGCGACAGCGGATCGCGATCGCCATGGCGTTGATGTCAGAACCCGACCTGCTGATCGCGGATGAGCCGACCACCGCGCTGGACGCCACGCTTGAGGTGCAGATCATCGAACGCCTGCAAGAGCTGCAGCGCGAATTCCATTGCGCCATCCTATTTATCTCGCACCATCTGGGTGTGATCGCGGAACTGTGCGACCGAGTGGTTGTGATGTACGCAGGCGCCGTTGTCGAAAGCGGTGAAGTGCGCGAGATTTTTCACAATCCCAAGCACCCTTACACACGCCGTCTAATCGACTGTGACCCGGGCCATATCAAGGAACGCGCACGGGTCCTGCCAACCATTCCGGGCGAAGTACCCGATCTGGCCAATCTGCCTGGTGGATGTATCTTCCGCGACCGCTGCAACCAGGCGATGCCGCGCTGTGCAATGGACGTTCCCCCCTTGGATCTTCTGAAAGAAGGGCATCACGCCGCCTGCTGGCTGAACCATGAGGAGGCCGCGAAATGAGCCTGCTGAACGTCCACGACCTGCAAACCAGCTATGGCCCTGTCAACGTGCTGGCTGGCGTCAGTTTTGAGGTCGAAGCTGGCGAAACCTATGCGCTTGTCGGCGAGAGCGGTTCGGGCAAGACAACTGTCATCCGTGCGATTGCGGGCCTGGCCCCGGCGCAGGCCGGTTCGGTCGTGTTTGACACGCAAGAGATACGAGGCGCGCCGGAACGGGTAATGCGTCCGCTGCGCAAGGACATGGCGATGATGTTTCAGGACCCTGTGGGCAGCTTGTCACCACGCCTGACAATTCGAAGCCTGATCACGGAACCCTATCGCATTCAGGGCATGAAAGATCGCGATCTGGATGCCGAAGCCAAGCGTCTGCTGGAAATGGTGAACCTGCCGGTGCATTTCGCGGACCGCTACCCCTATCAATTGTCCGGTGGCCAGGCACGACGGGTTGGTGTTGCCCGCGCTTTGGCGCTGGAGCCGAAACTGATCCTGGCGGATGAACCAACGGCAGGGTTGGATGTTTCGGTACAGGGTGAGCTGCTGAACCTGCTCAACGACCTGCGGGAACGCCTGGGCCTGGCGATGGTGATCATCACCCACAACCTGAACGTGGTGCGCCACGTGGCAGACCGCATGGGCATTATGTATCTGGGTCGACTGGTCGAGGAAGGCACGACAGAGGCGATCTTCGACGATCCGCGCCACCCCTATACCCGCTGCCTGCTCAGCGCCAACCCCGAGCCGGACCCCGATGCGCGCCTTGAACGGATCGCGCTCAAAGGTGAGCCGCCCAGCCTCTTGCAACGCCTGTCGGGCTGTGAGTTCCGCGAAAGATGCCCGTTTGCTAAAGACATCTGCACACAGACACCGCAATGGGAGGTTGCGGCGGGCCACGGGCTGCGCTGTCTCGCACCCTTGTCGGGTGCGCCTGCTCCGGGTCACTAAAGGATGAGGGAAACACTCTATTTCGGCGGTCCCATCCTGACGATGGACGCCGACAATTCCCGACCCGAGGCGGTGTTGGTGCGGGACGAAGTCATCAATGCGGTGGGGGACGAAGCAACGCTGCGGCGGCAGATGTCATCCGATGCGGGTGCTTGTGACCTGGCGGGCCAGACCCTGATCCCGGCCTTCATCGACTCGCACGGCCACTTCCCCGATCCCGGCTTCATCCAGCTGTTTCGGGTTGATCTTGCATCACCTCCGCGCGGCGCGTGTATGGATATGGCGCAAGCTTTGGAAAAGCTGCGCTGCCGGGCCGAAGAGACGCCCGAGGGCGATTGGGTGATGGGCGTTTTGTTCGACAACACCGCCATTTCAGAAGGCCGCATGCCCTCCCGGGCCGAACTGGATGATGTCTCAACGGCGCATCCAATCTGGGTTCTGCATGCTTCGGGTCACAACGGCGCGGCCAATTCGATGGCGCTGAAGCTGCATGGCGTCAATCGCGACACCCCGGACCCGGCCGGAGGGCGTTATGGCCGCGACCCCGATACCGGTGCCCTGACGGGACTTGTCGAAGGGCTGTCGGCCATGGGCGAAATGGGCGACACTGATTTTCTGATCGACCGGGACAGGTTCTGGCAAGGGTTCAACGCCTGCCGTGATGAGTATTTGTCCCGCGGTGTAACTTATGCACAGAACGCTTGGGCATCGCAGGTTATGCTCGACCACTTTGCCAGCCTTCCTGCCGATCAGGATCCCGGCATTGATTTGGAATTGTTGCCAATTGCCGATCTGGAACCGGCTCTGAGCCAGGGCTGGATCGACAATAACTGGCCCGGCAACCCACATTTTACGCTGGGTGCGCGCAAGCTGTTTACCGATGGTGCATTCCAGTTACAGACTGCCTATCTGTCTGCGCCCTACCACAAGTCGCTGGACCCCGATCACCCCTGTGGCATGATCTATGCCACGCAGGTCGACATGGATTCCGAGGTTCTCCGCCTACACGCTATGGGGTTTCAGATCCATTGCCATTGCAACGGGGATGCCGGGGCCGAGATGTTCATCGATGCGGTGGACAAGGCCTTGCTAGCGCATCCGCGAGACGATCACCGCCATACAATCATCCACGGCCAGGTTCTGCGCGACGATCAACTGGACCGCATGGCGCGGCTTGGAATAACTGTCAGCTTCTTTTCAGCACATGTGCATTTCTGGGGGGACCGACATTACGATACCTTCCTCGGCCCGGAACGCGCTGAACGGATTTCGCCAGCCGCAACTGCGGAACGATACGGTGTACGCTATACTATCCACAATGACGCGTCGGTTACGCCAACGCGGCCAATCCATCTGGCGCATTGCGCGGTGAATCGACTGACTGCATCCGGCCGGCAACTGGGTGAAAAGGAAAAGGTCAGCGTACTGTCTGCGCTACGGGCACAAACCATCGATGCGGCGTGGCAAGTGTTCAAAGAAGATCAGCGCGGTTCGATTGAGCCCGGAAAACTGGCAGATTTCGCCATCCTTTCTCGCAATCCCCTAGATGATCCTGAACGGCTACTCGACACATCGATTGTTGCAACCATCCGGCGAGGTCAGATTGTGTTTGGCACCACCAAATCCAGAAAAGAACTGGAATTTTAGAATGACAGCCAAACGCATTGCCATTGCCGGATTTCAACACGAAACCAACTGCTTCGGAGCGACCAAAGCGGGTCTGCCCGAGTTCGAGATGGCAGATTCCTGGCCCGAAATGTTGCATGGCGCGCGTGTCATCGCAGACACCAAAGGCATGAACCTACCCATCGCCGGGTTTTCTTCCGCCGCGAACCAGGCAGGTTTCGAGCTTTTCCCAATCCTGTGGTGTGCGGCAGAACCTAGCGCTCATGTCACGGATCACGCGTTCGAGAAGATATGTACTATGATCTTGGATGGCCTTCGCGGCGCGGGACCGCTGGACGGAGTGTATCTCGACCTGCACGGTGCCATGGTGACTGAAAGCCTTGCCGATGGTGAGGGAGAGCTGTTGCGCCGAGTACGTGATCTGGTAGGGCAGGACGTTCCGGTCGTGGCGAGCCTGGACCTGCATGCCAATATCTCTGACCAGATGATCTCGCAGGCGGACTATCTGGCAATTTTCCGCACGTACCCGCACCTCGATATGGGCGAAACCGGTGCACGATGCGTACCGGTTCTGCAAAGGCTACTGGCCGGAGAGAAACTGCACAAAGCCTTCCGGCAGGTGCCCTATCTGATCCCATTGCATGCGCAATACACCTGGGCCGCACCGTTTGATGAGATTTATCAGTTGCCCACCCGGTTCGAACAGGCCCATGTCTATGCAGAAATCGCGCTGGGTTTTACAGCGGCCGACTATCCCGACACTGGTCCGTCCTGCGTTGCCTACGCGACCAGTGCCGCGCAAGCGACCGCCGCAGTAGATCAAATTGTCGACCTTTTTCTGGCCCGAGAACCTGATGTGGACTGCTCTATGTTGTCGTTGGACGAAGCCGTTCTGGCCTGTCGTTGGCATCGCGACAAACCGCTCGTGTTAGCGGATGTACAGGACAACGCAGGCGCAGGCGGCACATCCGATACCACCGGACTTCTGGCCGCTTTGATAGAGGGGGACGCGCAGAAGGTGTTGATGGGTCTCTTCCACGACGCCGAAAGCGCAGAGAAAGCGCATCGTGCAGGCCAAGGCGCAAAATTGAACCTGGCCATCGGCGGAAAATCAGGTCTGCCCGGACACCACCCCGTTGTGGCAAAGTTCGAAGTTCTGGCGATCGGAGATGGCATCTGCCGATACTCAGGTGAGATGTACGGAGGCGGCATCGCGACGCTTGGCAAAACGGCCGCTCTGAGGATGATAGAGTCTGGCGCGAAGATAGACTTGGTCGTCACCAGTGTGCGGAACCAATGCCTAGACCGCGCTCATTTCACCCATATCGGCCTGAATCCCACATCCTATTCAGTGATCTGTGTCAAAAGCACCACACATTTCCGGGCGGATTTCCAACCCATCGCAAGCGACGTGAAAGCCGTTGCCGCTCCAGGCACATTTCTCTGCGATCTGGACCAGATCCCCTATTACAACATCGGAGGCAAACGCCGCATCGAAACAAGTGGACCCAAAACCAGAAACCATTGATTTCCAACCCGCATCGCAGCTCGCAATCGACATAGCAGGCGCAGAAACTGCATCGAGATCCCGCTCGTAAACTAAGAGATTGGAAACTTCTCGCTTCACGTTTTGACAATGCTGCGTCATCATTCGCTTCAAACCTACAGAAGATTGGGCTTAAACCGCTTCTGTTCGGCAGAAACCCAAACCCGTCATGACCAAGCTTTGATGGAGCAACCTTGTGGGGCATCCCGACCCAGCGAACGGACCCTGCTAGCGACACACCATTATGGAAGCGGTTGCGCACGTTGATCGTATAAGCCATCGTTTGGACGAGTTCGAAGTCTCAACCTTGCGCCTCTGGCAATCAGAAAAAATGTTTGGATCAGAAAAAATGCAGCGATTAGTTATTCTTGGCGCGGGGGGAAATGGGCGCGTTGCCGCTGAAATTGCGGAGCTGTCAGGATGGAAACAAGTTGTGTTTCTTGACCCCAATTGGGAAAGCCAACGCCAAAGTGGTATTTGGCCAGTAGTCGATGATGATCGCACGGATGTGCTGATGAGTCAGCCTCATGACAGCTTTTTCTTTGTTGGAGTAGGTGACAATAAGAAACGTGCATTTTTACAAGAACGACTAGAAGATCTTAATCTGCCTATCGCCACTTTGGTGCACCCCAAAGCAATCGTGTCTCGTTATGCAGACGTTGCACCAGGCTGTTTGATTTCAGCCGGTGCCGTTGTGAATATCGGCTGCAAGATTGAACGCGGGACAATCGTAAACACAAATGCCATTATCGACCATGACAGCAGCGTCGGCGCATTTTGCCATGTAGCGCCCGGTTCTCAGATCGCAGCAGATGTTACTTTGGGTGAGCGGGTATTCATAGGCGTCGGGGCAAGCGTGCGAAATGGAATTACAATCCTGGCCGGAGCGGTTGTTGGCGCAGGCGCTACGGTGATCAAAACGGTCGCGGCGGAGCAGTTAGTCGCTGGCACTCCGGCCCGCCCACTAAACCGCACTGATCGCTAACACTCTCATAAAAAGGATTATTTAAACCGGAAATGGTAAATGCGTAAACTATCTTGCACAATATGGTTTCAATCTTCATCGCGGGCAACATTGTCTCGGACGAAACTAAGAAAGTTTGCCTTTCGATTGCGTGCACGGCGTAGGATATTGGTGTTCTTTCAAACCCAGATACCGAAGGAGCATGCAAAACAGATCAAACGGTACAAGCGTTTGGGATTGATCGAAGTTTTCCAGGTTGACGGTCTGGCGGGTTTCTACTCCGAAACGGACTTTCAGATCGCCATCCAGACTCAATTTTTGGCAAAGTACATCGTGTCAAAAATTGCCCCGTCAATGCTATCGAAATCCGGGTTCAGTTTTGACAGAATAGACATATCCAATATGTCTGCAGGTTTAGAGTTACAGCTGGCCGATAACCTCTATTCGAGAATCAGACAGTTTCTTGCGATATTTGATGAGTGCAAGGTCGATAAGAACGATCTTTGGGAAGACTTTGGGAATTCACTTTTGACAAATCTCAATGCCCAGAGCCTTTGTTATCCAGGGCGTTATCAGGAATGGCCGGCCCACGTTAATCTAGTAGCAAAGGAACCAAACTTCTTTAGACCTGACATTGAAACTTCAGGGTTTGGGCATTTCCCAGATTCACGGCCTCAGACACTCCTTTTAGGGAACCCAGGGCAGCCGACATATCTTCGATCCGCTGAAGCGATCGGCTACGCCGAACTAAAGATGGGAAAGCGTTTTGACGCGATTTTCGAAGTTCGACACCCTAATAAGATAGCTCCTTTGCATTGGGGTGATGAGTTTGTCTGTCACTCTTCGGAGTTCTATCTGAATTCACCGGAACCGGCCCTTGGTGACGCAAAACTAAGACTGGCACTACCCGAACAGAATACCTGCAAAACGGTACATGCGCAGTTGTCCAAATCCGACCCGCTTTTGGTACAAAGATTTGGGTTTAACCCAGAGAATTGGTTTGCTCTGTTGTTAAATGAAACACTCGCAGCAACGAATAGCAGACTGCCCAGGATAGCAGGGTTCTATTACTGCCTCATGAACCATCCGCAGTTTCAGAATATCGAAACGCTCGTTTGCTCACCCAGCCGTTCCGCAGTTTTTGTCCCCGTCGCCTTGGGCCTGAAGCTAAAAGGCGTCAAGACCATAGAATATCAGGCTTTTTTCTGGAGCGCCCATCCCAGGTATCAAGTCCTTGATATGGATCTCTTTGTCTGCTCGGATGCAGCAACAATGAAGGTTATCGAAGAGAAAATCGACCGCGTTGGCCACGAGACTAAAGTTGTGCTTGGACCATCTTTTGGCATGGCAAATTTCATGAAAGACTACGCGGTTTCTTTGTCAAAAGAACCCGAGGAAGAATCACCTAAACCAATAGGTATTGCCCTGCAACCGATCAATGATAAGGAATTCGAAGCCGCGTGCCGTCTAATTAGGGACGCCGGGTACGATATTCTGTGTCGACCACATCCAAGGTTAGACCGGGCTCGGGTCAAAGCCCAGTTTGGGAGGTACGGCCAAATCGATGACGGCACACTTGTGGACTTCATCCGAAACACTTCTCTGGTTGTAACCGGGTTTTCAAACGTTGCATTGCAAACTGCTTTGGTGGGTAAAACCGCTGTCTGCCTACCCGTGCCAAATCTTTTGGGATTGAACCTGTCAGATGCTTCGCAACACATTCACCTGTGTAATGACTTGGAAGATCTTCACAGATTTCTGGGTACAAGTGAACATATCAACGAAACCCCAGGTTTTCACGATCCTATCAGCCATTGGTGCGAGATCAGGCGGGCAGATACGCCTGACCAGATATCGACATTTCAGGCTAATGGATAAACGCTTGCGCGATCAACGTCACTTAACGGCAACGCAATGACTGAAGTCGTCTCGATTGCCTTGCGAGCTGCAATCATAACTTCCAGAGCTAATGTCGCGTCGATCAACGAAGCGCCGCCTTCGCTGCGGTCATTTAACAGATCAAGAAACACGTCACGCGTATGATTGACTACATCGCCGGGAACAAAATCCTTCCACGGAATCTCCTGTAAGGCAGCACCATAGAAATGCTTCGGGAGGTCTTGTGTTTCTGGTTTACGTACAAAGACTTGAGGAGGTTCCGAAGTGAATGGCATCAGCACGCGCCCGCGTTCAAATCGGAACTCATATCCGCCGATGACACCGATATCATCACCGATCTCCAACAGCAAACGTCGTTGTTTGGGATAACTTACAAGAACGGCACCTCCCACGTCTTTGAATTGCGGGCCACGTGGGTTTGTTGACTCTGGCTGAGTACCAACCGCTGAAACGTAAAGGGGAGTATCGGAGAACATCCAATTTGCGAGATCAAAATAATGTGTGCCTAGGTTTCCCAATCCACCAGCACCTTGTGTGATTACAAAGGATTGCAATTTCCCGAATTGAGAATCCCCATCAAACTGGCGTATTGTTCGAAGCACATTCCAGCACCGGTGATTGTGATTGACCAACGCATTGATACTATTTTCCTTAGCGATCCGCACCATCTCCAAACCGTCAGCAACTGAACAAGCGACCGGTTTTTCTACCAGAACCATTTTCACGCCTGCATCGACCAAAGCGCGGAACAAATCAGCGTGGCTATCGGCAGTCGTCGAAATTGCTACGATGTCTGGAACGTTAGCGAGAAAGGCATCCATCGAATTAACTAGAACCGACACTAGCGTCGCGTCTTGTGTCACGCCCCACGGCTCATCAGAACTGTCCAGAACCGTAGCAAGTTCAAGGCCAGCTGCGCGCCCAGCAAGCACAGTGCGATAGCCCATGCGCCCCAGGCCAATTACTCCAAAGCTCTTTGTCATCTTTATCCTTCGCTATCTGTCACGATCTTGCGCGCGCGCTGCAAATCCTCGGGCCTACCGATATCGATCCAATCTCCGCTTGTCGGAAAAATGCGCGTATTGATTTTTTGCTCGCGCAAAACATCGAACAATGAGGGCAGATCGAAGAATGTTCCGCTTGGAACGTGATCAATGGCAGTGCGATCTAGCACATAATACCCGGCATTTATGAAGTACTTATAGGTGGGTTTCTCGCTCAGAGACTTTATTTCGAAACCTTCGGTCTCCACGACTCCGAAGGGAATTTCGATTTCATGTTCTCGCACTGCCATCGTCGCACAGGATTTCTGATCCAAGTGGAATTCAAGCATCTCGCGGTAGTTTGTCGAACACAAGATATCCGCGTTGGTGACAAAGAACTGATCAAAGACACCGGCATCGACCAAGGAAAGTGCACCACCGGTCCCAAGGCGTTCTTGCTCTTCTACGTATTCGATGCGTACACCCAGTTTGTCGCCGGATCCGAAGTGATTACGGATCATCTCAGCCTTGTAGTTGACGCAGAAGATGAAGTTTTCCAAACCGTTGTTTCTGAACCGCTTGATAATTTTCTCAAGGATGGGTTCGCCATCAACTTCCAGAAGCGGCTTCGGTTTGTCTTTGGTCAATTCCCCAAGGCGCGAGCCAAGGCCACCAGCCATGACTACAACAGCTACATTGTCCAGTGTACTACCTGGCAAATGTGGGGAAACAGCAACCGACACGACCGATCCTGTCTGATCAACGATCGGAGCAAAAGTGATTTTGTTGCGCATTAAGAACTTTTGCTGATCCGAGCGAGTTACCCCAGCGTCAATTGTTCGCGGCGATTTATTCATCAAATCTTCTGCAGTCTTGTCGACCAATGGACCTTGAATCATCGCCCGTCGAAGATCTCCGTCGGTCACGGTACCCAGCAGTTTGTTTTCGGGCCCGACTACGAGGGCAAACCCCACGGCTGAGTTATCTATGATCTTAAGAACTTGGCGAAAATCATCCGTCGGAGAGACAAGAATTGAAGCAATTTCTTTCAATGCTCATTTACCTCTTTATTCTCGGGATTTTGCAAATCTTGCTTTGCCAGAAGATCGAATGCCAACTCGGCAAAGCTCCAATCGTCTTCCGTGTCAATATCTAGCGAGTATAAGCTGTCCATCTCGTATATATCTGTTTTATGGCAAATTGCCCTTTGCTGAATAGTCAATGCCTCCCTTGACCACGCATAGATAGACCCATTCAACTGAAAGACTTCTGGTGCATCTTGCCGTCTCTTGACATCGCCGCAAAGAGGCTTGGACAGCGAGTAAGTTCCTTGGTCGGCGTCAAATTCAAGAAGATTGAAATACGGAGAATTCTTGGCGCGCGCTACACTGAGCACACTATCGAGCTTATCGTCTTCGAGCCTAGATACCGCCTCCTGAATATGTCGGCTTTGCCGTAATGGAGATGTTGCCTGCAAAAGCACGACGGTAGTGTATTTCTTGGCAGACAGGGCTTCGCATTCGGAAAGTGCGTGCAATACAACATCCATCGATCCAGCCAAATCTGATGCCAGCTCATCTGGTCGTTTGATACATCTGGTTGCGCCTGTTTCCTTTGCGATCGCTAGATAGGTGTCGCTATCACTGGAAACCGCGACTTCCGTAAATATGCCAGCGGCGACCGCATGTTGGACGCTATGGGCCAACAAAGGTTGGCCACGAAAATCCCGGATGTTCTTGTGTGGAACACCTTTGGACCCCGCCCTAACCGGGATGATGCACAACCTCTCAGTCATTAATCGGGTCACCTTCACGATAGTCTTTTGAAGCTGATGTACCAAGCATCTCCCAAAACAACAGCGGGTCCTTGCCAGACGCCGCACGCTTTGTTGATAGATTTTCCAGCGTGAAAGGATTTCCTTTGGAAATGTCCGCCTTTGCTACCAGACGTTTTCGTGCCGCATTCATCGTGCTGCGCTCTTCTGGCGTACAGCATTTGACAGAAGAGCCGAGCATTGCTTCGACTTCTCTGACGCTAGAAAAAATAGCGGCAATTTCATCGGGCTCAGCTGAAGCCGCGTGATCAGGACCCTCTAGCGAATTGTCGAGTGTAAGGTGTTTTTCTATGCAGCACGCACCAAGCGCGGCAGCCGCAATTGAAGCGGTTCCACCCAGCGTATGGTCAGAATAGCCGACACGCAAACCAAACGCTGAGCGGATGGTGTTGATTGTATGCAAATTTGTAGCTTCTGGGCTGGATGGATAATTTGAAACGCAGTGCAGGATGGTCACTTTGTCTTGCAGACCTGCGCGCAGTTCCGGATCCGCCCACGCCATACTCATATCGTGCCTACTGGGGGCAGCAGGTGGTGCCAGACAATATCCTAACGCTAGAAGACCCAGAGCGCGCTCAATTTCCCCCAAGTCGGACATTCCGGTCGATAGAATAATATCGCATCCGGTCTGTGCCGCAGCATAAAGCAATGGCCCGTTATTAAGATCACCCGAACCAATTTTTAACAGGCGTTGCCCAAGCCCCTTGGTCAATAATTCGAGGCTCACAATATCAAAAGGTGTCGATAGGAAACCAATTCCGCGTTCCGAACACTTCTGAATGAGGGTGTGATGCGCAGCTTCGTTCAATTCCAGATCGATGAGCATTTCAAGCTGCGTTTTACTGGAACCGATCTGTTGCTCTTGATAGTCGGCCAACGCAGCAGACTTTGATACCATCGCTTTGGCAGAGAAGGTTTGAAACTTGATCAGGTCAGCCCCGGCATCGGCGGCTGCATCGACCAACGCAAGGGCTTTGTCCAGCTCCCCGTTATGGTTTACACCGGCTTCGGCAATGAGGGTTATTTTGCTATTCAGCATGATTACGACTTTCTATCGCAGACTGTGGAAGCGCTTCGCCAGTATTTCGTGGCGCGAGCGATTGCGGGATACTGATCGCAAAGCGTCAACGATTTTCGCCGCACTGTGTCCATCCCCATACGGATTGACCACGTCTTTGTCCGAATACTCCGTTGTTGCGTGAATAGATGCCAGGATCTCATCTTTTGTACCGGCGCAATCGAAGACACTTGTTGCGCGCAATCGGCCTTTTTGTCGGTCCCCAATATTGATTGTTGGGACCGACAAGCTAGGGATTTCGTAGAGGCCGCTGGACGAATTGCCGATGACGGCCTGCACTTGACGAACAGTGTTGAAGTAGAGGGTCTGACCCAAGCTTTTTTTGAAAATGGAACTTGGCCGCTGAGCAACATAGGCTTGTAAAGCGGCATTGAATTCTGCCCCGCCTGTATCGGCATTGGCACCAGTGAAAATTAGCTGCGCGTCTGGAAGCTCGTCCAATGCCGCCAATAATGCCTGCAATTCTGAGCGACCGAAATCTTCTTTCAAAGTAGTGGGATGCAACGTGATCAGGTAAGTAGAGACACCATCAGATAAGCCCAATGCTGCAAAAACATCGGCTCGCGACATCTGTGGTATGTTGTGCAACGCATCAAGCCCCGGGCTGCCCACATTTACTACGCGCCAGGGTTCTTCTCCCATCTGAAGCACATTCTGCGCCGCATCATCGGTCGACGTACAATGCAGATGGCTTAGTTTTGTAATCGCATGCCTGAAGGCGTCGTCATAGGCTTCTTCGGTGACATCACCACCGCACAAATGGCAAACGGGAAATCGATGAAGGGCCGCGGCTGTGGCAGCCCCTAGAACCTCGAACCGATCGCCCAGAAGCACGACCCAATCGGGCGCCAACCGCCCGAGAGCCTGAGCTACGCCCATGGTTGCAAGCCCTGCACTGACTGCCGGGCCAGTTGCAGTGCTGCTATCAAGGTACATCTCAACTGTCTGATCGACTCGAAATCCGTCTTGTTCAATTTCTGAAATCGTGGCGCCTTGTGACGTTGCGAGGTGCCCTCCCCCTGCGATAATACTCAACCTCAGCCCATCACAGTCAGCAATTTTGTACATAGGCCAACGTAGTAGTGAATAATCCGCACGACCTGTCGTGATGCAGGTCACATGGAGGTCTGAATCTTGCACCTGTCGCTCCTGAAAATGTCTTGTTTCTGCTCGGTTTCTATTTCATTCGCTCGTGCCATGCCACCTGTTTGCAGACTTTTTTGCTGCTTGACCAGAGGCCAAAATTACCGGAAAAGCCGCATCATTAGAAATGGAGTGTCCTATGGAGCAGAAGGATTTATCACCCCTTGCAACGGGGCGAGTTGAAAGCCTTTTCCAAAGTGATCTCTGGGCTAAACGCGACGAGATTCATCGTGTTATGAATGGCGCGCGCGTTCTAGTAATCGGCGGTGCTGGCTCAATCGGCAGTTCCACAGTCAACGAGATTTTGCCGTTTCGGCCGGCCGCACTGCATGTCATCGATCAGAATGAAAACGAATTGGCAGAATTGGTGCGCAATCTACGGTCGGCGGAATCGCCAATAGACGTAAATGACTTCCGCACGCTGCCACTTGACTATGGTTCGCCCGCATTTCGAGCGTTTGTGAGAAATGAAGGACCCTATAACTTTGTTCTGAATTTTGCTGCCATTAAACATGTAAGATCCGAGAAGGACGGCTACTCAACGCTTCAGATGTTTGAAACAAACATCCTGAAGCAGGCGCGCCTCGTAGAGCTGTTAAAACATGTCGGATTTGACGGAAGATATTTCAGTGTCTCCACGGATAAAGCTGCAAATCCAACATCTTTGATGGGCGCCTCAAAGCGAGTCATGGAACATGTGATGTTCGATGACGGATTGATCGACGGTCTTAACTGCACGATCACTTCTGCCCGTTTCGCAAATGTCGCCTTCTCCAATGGATCTCTACTTCAGAGCTTTGAGAAGCGCCTACAAAAAGACCAACCTTTGGCCGCACCTAAAGGCACGCGGCGTTACTTTGTGTCGCTGAAGGAAAGCGGCCAGCTATGCCTATTGGCCGCGACAACCGCCCCGCACAAGCATATTATGGTACCAGATCTCGACCCAGAAACTGCGCTTGTAGAAATGCAATCCGTTGCCGAAAATGTTCTGATGGCGAACGGTTATCAGCCAAAGCACTACACTGATGAGGCGCAGGCCTGCGTTACGGTATTAGCCGACAAAGCAACAGGGCATTGGCCTTTACTTCTAACTCCATTGTCGACTTCGGGCGAGAAGCCTTACGAGGAATTCGTCGCCAACGGCGAGACCTGCGTTGAGCTAGGATACGATGCTCTTTTAGGCGTTCAATACCTACCGCTCGAAGACGCGGGCGTCATGAGGCAACTTCTTGCTGAAATGCAAGAAATATTCAAGAGGGCTGAATCCGAGGCGATCTCTAAGGAATCCCTGAAAGCTCTGATCGCCCTTGCGGAGCCAGCATTCCTCGACAGCCACAAGGAAACTGGCATGAACCTTGATCAAAGGGTATAGCTATGATCCCCCTGTGCATTCCGAATATTTCTGGCAACGAAGGCAAATATCTCGCCGAGTGCGTGTCCTCGACTTTCGTGTCATCCGTAGGCCCATTTGTGGACCAGTTCGAAGCGAGAACCAAAGAGGTAACCGGCGCAGCCTGGGCAGTCGCAACCTCGGCAGGCACGACGGCTTTGCACACCGCCTTGCATTCGTTGGGTGTAGGCCCCGGAGATCATGTGATCATTCCTTCACTGACATTTATTGCTACGGCAAACGCAGTCTCGCACTGCCATGCGGCGCCGATCATCATTGATGTCGACGAAGAACGTTGGGGTATGGATGCAAGCCTCTTGTCTGAGTTGTTGGCACGCGAATGTACCCGCGATGCGAGTGGAGTTTTGCGTTATTCTAAGACAGGTGGGGCAGTCAAAGCAGTCATGCCTGTTTTCGCAATGGGGCTGCCCGCAGATATGGATGCGATTGTTACTGTAGCTAAGTCTCATAAACTGCCCATCGTCGCCGATGCTGCCGCTGCTATTGGCGCCACTTACAAAGACCGACCTCTTGCGCAGATGGGTGCGGATCTGACGGCATTGTCCTTCAACGGAAACAAGCTGGTGACATCAGGAGGAGGAGGTGCGATCGTCTCGGGAAAAGACGTCGGTGGAGCGGAGATCAAACACCTGACGTCGACTGCGCGTGTCGGTGCCGCATATGATCACGACATCATCGGCTTCAATTACCGAATGACAAATGTACAAGCCGCAGTGGGTGTCGCCCAGCTTGAACGTCTTGATGAGTTTCTTCGAAACAAGGCCAAGATCGCCGCAACTTATGCCAGCCAATTTGAGGACTTGAATGGAGTTCTTTCGTTTCCCTCGCCCGATGACAGCAACGGTTCAAATTGGCTGTCGGGTATTTATCTTCCGGATGCGTCGCTTGCGTTAATGTCTCAGTTGCGAGAAGCGCTTTCGCACAATGGGATCGAAGGCAGGGCCTTCTGGAAGCCCATTCACATGCAAGCCCCATATAAGAGCTGTCCGCATATGTTGAGCGGAAGATCAGAAGCCATCTGGGAACGTGTTCAACCATTGCCCTGCTCCACCCATCTCGAGGATCTTGAACAAGAACGCGTGATTGAAGCCGTGCGGTCTGTTCTGGGGCGGATCTAGTCTAAGTGCCACCAATATCTGATAAAAACCTTGAGCTTTTCATCAGCGCGATAGAGAAGATAGAAGACTTCGAAAAGCAAGGTGTAGTAACGCGCTGGCGCTATCGTGGCTTTCATGTCTGGCCAATCGTCAAGTATGTAATTGTGAAACAGATGGTTTTTGCGATGAACCGCAACTACTCATCTTCCGACCGGTACAAGCGATATCCGAATTTCGCCAAGCGCAACCGGCTTCGACCCGCTTATTCGAGGCTATTAAGTAGAAAGCCAGCCGATAGTCTTCGGTCCGTTGACACTCTGCCGATCGAACAGTTGAAGAACCACAAATACTGGTGTCTTGGTTCGGGATCAGGTTTTTATGATTTGGATGGTGAAAAGGCAAGCCAGCATCACCACGCGCTTCGCGTCGCGTTGATGGAAAATGGGCACCGGAGCATCGGGCTGTACTCAGGGTTCGATCCCGATGCTATGCCAGCTCGCTCGGAATATGGACCTCATGCTTCGCTAGACCCGTTTATTAAAAATGTAGCGCTAACAGCACGAGTACCGAAACTTTCGCACGCGTTTTTGTATAAGCACTTCAAATCACTAGAGTCGGTTGTCAGTCTGACCGGCCATGGTGACACCGAACTGTGTGCTTTCGTCGACACAGTAATTGGGAGAGTTGATCACGCGGCAAACTGCTTTACTTACCTTTTCCGTTCCATGCGGCCGGATGCAATAATTACCAGCAATTATGCGTCGTTTTATGGTTGGGCACTGGCACACGTTTGTCGGCTATACGATATTCCGTACATTGACATCCAGCACGGCATCGAGGGACGTTTCAACGGGTCCTACTATTTCAAAAAAACGCCAAAAATGGATTGGTCGACTTGTCCTACAGCGCATATGTGCTGGACTGAGTCAGACGCCGAAAGCTTCATGAGGCAGAACGCCAAACGCCGTGCTGCGGTCGTTGGTCCGACATGGGAACAGTTTGCCAAGTTTTTGCCTGATCAATCTGACCGCAACCGCAGAACCCTTTCCGACTTTCAATCGCGTAACGGGCCATTAGTGCTATTTGCAGCGCAACAATCTGATGACATTCTGTTGGCCCAAAAATTGCACCAATCCGGCCTCAACATATTATTTCGTTGTCATCCTCTACGAAAAGACGAAACCGAAAAACTTGTGGATGCGACGCAACTAGCGGCGCTGGGATGCTCCTTGGCATTTGAGACACCGCTTCCGTCACTTCTTGATGCAGTTGACGGTGTTATAACGGGATACTCTGCCGTAATCCTCGAAGCATGCCTCAAAGGCGTGGCGGTGTTGGCAACCGGCAGTTATGCTAGCCTTCTGGAGGCAGACTACGCGCGTGAGCTCGACGGACTCCTCACCATCAAATCCGGCATAGCGGGTGATGAAAAGATTTACGCAGTACTAGAATGGGCACGACGAATAGAGCGTGAGAGATCTAGAAAAGTGCAGTCAAGGAAATCGTACTCGGACGCATTGGAAGCTCTGGGAATCACCCAATAGGAAAACGACCCTTCAAAAGTGTGGAGACACTAGTGGTCACGCGACAGTATTTTGGCAAATACCTTCATGCGCGATACCTGATTGCGCATGCTGGGAAGTCGGTGACCATCATGGTAGATAAAGTTGGAAACCATATCAGGCAACCCGGGTTTTAGTCCTTCTGGATCCGCCGCAATCTCGATTGGATTCACTTGGAATGATTCCCGACATTGCTCTGTAAGCGTTTCAAGTGGCTTTAATCGCAGCCGCCTGTTGGCAGTAGCTATTTCGACATTCCAGTTTCCACCAGACCGCCAATCTGCAAAACAACTAAAGAGCGATTGATCTCCGACTAACCCGCAGCTAGCGAACCGTGATCCGTCCGGATGCCAGGGGATTTCACCTTGCCTTACTGCCCCGGAAATTAAGACCTCACCTAAATTCTCGGAGGCCTGACCGAGATAGAAGGCCATGTCAAAAACATGTGACGAATTTGCGTAAGGAAGATTCGCCAAAACCTCAGGTGGGTGCACACCCAAAGATTCGAGCCTGTCTGGTAGTTCTGTGAACTCGAAGTGGATCAATTGCGCACCGCCATCTTCATTGATGAGATCTAATGCATGCTGGGTTGATTTGAAGAATCTTCGGTTGTACGCAACGCGAATGCAGTCTTGCCTATCAAGCTCTGCCAAGGCTTGCATATCCTCAAGGTCTATGCCTCCGGGTTTCTCGACAAGGATTGACTTTATGCCCGCGTCAAGAAGTGAGGCGCAAACCGCAGACAATTGGTTCAAATTTACCGCCACAATTGCTGACGCGCCGCGCACATCCGTTTTCTTGAGCTGCTCTGTAAGCAGGCCTGTTCCGGCTATTATACCGGTTTCCGCTTCAAACCGTTTTGCAGAGTCAACACCTCGCCCCAAACAACGAAAGGAGATGCCCAGATATCTTAGAGTCTTGGCGTAGGCGATTGCCATGTTGCCTGCGCCAACTAGTACGATGTCCACAATACACCTCCGATTACTGAGTGTTCGTTTCACATCAGTCTCTTCAGATGAGGTCAACTACAATCTGAAGGCAAAGAGTGATAATGGTCTTACGGTCGGATTCGAATACCAATGATCAAGCTACAATTTGATGCATAGCGTCAGGTTTCCCAACTATTGGATTACGGTTTCCGCGAGAGCGATGGCTGCGAGGCAGACCTTTGGACAGCAGTCAAAGCGCGTCGCAACGCGCCTCCGGCCCTAGAGCGTGCCGAACATGATCTCGATGCGGTTTCGCCGCTTGAATCGGCGCTTGTCATATTTGAACGGGGTCTTGCGCTACTTTCGGACCAGATTGCAAGCACGTATCCCTTTGTCTCGCAGTGCTTCCCGGAACCTGTCGGCATCGTAGCCGCGTTCCCCAAGCAATCTTTTGACATTTGGAAGGCTGCCAGGCAGCGTGTGTGCGCCAATTTCGTCGCTCACCTGTCCAGCGGTGACAAGCAGGTTGAACGGGCGCCCTTAGCTATCGCAGATGGTGTGCGATTTGGAGTTCATGTCGCCCTTGGCTCGACCATTCAGACGATCACGCCACCTTTTTGGCAACCACTCTGGTCGCGGTACAGTGTGCTTTTAGATAGGCCGCGTCGATCATAACAACCTTTTGCGCGCCGTATTCGGCACCAAGCTCAGCCATTATCCGCGCAAGACCTTGTACAGCCGATGGAAGTGCTGGAGCAGGAAACGTTCTTGCGCGAATAATGGC